>NZ_JBIWNI010000004.1:35917-471157 GCF_044767145.1 Streptomyces sp. NPDC101490 | reverse complement strand
GCGAACACCTCCGCGGCGAACTCCTCCAACCGACCCCGCACCGCCACAAGCTCCCCAGCCCTCATACAGCCAGCGAACTACCGAAAACCCGACACAACAAGACCCGGTAACAAAGCACTACTAGCATCCTTGGTCATGGCCATGCTCGTACACCTCACGTCGGCGGCGGACGTCCCGCGCATCCGCAGGTCCGGCGTGCGGGCGGTGAGTCACGGGCAGGGCGGGGCGCGCGGCGCGTACTGCTTCCCCGTGCTGCCGTCGCACACCCTCACCCACCAGTGGCTGCGCGAACTGGCCCGGTTCGGCAGGCGGGGCGGCCTCGTGGCCGTCCACGTCCGGCTCGACGACGAACAGCCCGTCCTGGTGGGGCACTACTCGGACCGGTGGCGGGACGCCCAGGCCACCGTCCCCGCCGCCGAGGCGGTACGGCGGATCGGCGCACTGGACGACCCGCGCGGCTGGGAGGTGTTCGTCCCCCGGGCGATCCTCTCCCGCGAGATCCACCGCATCCGCGCCGCGCCCCAGGTGGCGGGCTGGCGCTACCGGCCGGACTCGCACGGCACCCGGCCCTGCGTCTGCCAGGGGTGCCAGGTGCGGGGCGCGTACGGGGCACGGCGCCTGCGCGAACGCCTGACGCATCCGGCGGACGGACCCCCGCCGCGGTCCTCCACGCTGCTCGCCAGGATCGAGGCGGCGGGCGACCCCGGGGACCCGGTCGTGCTGCGGGAGGCGCTGGACTGGTTCGCGATGCGGCGGCGCGGCCCGCTGCCCCGCCTCGCCCGGCTCGCCGCCCATCCCGACCCGGAAGTGCGGGAGTACCTGGTGTGGGCGGTCTCCCACTGGACCACCCCCGGGGTCACCGAACTCCTCGACGCCCTCGCCGCCGACCCCGACCCGGCCGTGCGCCAGGCCGTGGAGAACGTCCGCGAGCCGTAGCGGCGGCCGGTGACCCGCACGGGTCCGCAGGGCTTGTCGTCGGAGGACCTCGCCGAGGCCGGACGTTCGTCAGCGGGACCGGCCGCCCCGGGGCCTCCTCCCCCATCAGGGCCGTAGGAGCGACCCCCTGAACACCCGTAGGACACTCGTACGGAAATATTTCCGTACGGGGGCAACCTGATCCGCCGCCCACCCCGTTCCCCTCGTGTGGAACGAGTGAGACGAGGACAGCGGGATGGGCCCCATGAGCAACGACGGCGACTTCGAGGCGTTCGTGGCCTCCCGGGGGCCGCGCCTGCTGCGGGTCGCCTGGCTGTTGACCGGGGACGCGCATCTGGCGGAGGACCTGCTCCAGACCGTACTGGCGAAGGTGTGGCCCAAGTGGGAGCGGATCGGCCGCGACCACCCCGAGGCGTACATCCGCGCGGCACTGGTCAACACGCACAACTCGTGGTGGCGCAGACGGTGGCGGGGAGAGGTGCCGCACGGCGACTTCCCCCCGGAGACGCTCCGGACGCGGTCGGCGGACGCGCACGACCCCGACCCCTTCGCCTCCGTCGAGCTGGAGATGGTGCTGGCCACCGCGATACGGGCGCTGCCCGCGCGGCAGCGCGCGGTGGTCGTGCTGCGGTACTTCGAGGACCTGAGCGTCGAGGAGACGGCGGCGGCGCTGGGCTGCACCCAGGGGACGGTCAAGAGCCAGTCGTCCAAAGCCCTGCGCACCCTGCGGGGGCTGCTGCCCCCTCCTACCGCCGAGGGAACGGGTGAACGCCATGCGCTCCTGGCACTCTGACGACCGCGACACCCCGCCGGACGGGCCGGACACCGACCCCACCGAGCGGGAGCTGCGCGTCCTCCTGGACCGCGCCACCCCGTATCTGCCCACCCCGGCGGACCGGCTGGGGCAGGTACGGGACCGGATCCGGCGCCGCAGGCGGCGGGCGGCGGGCGGCGCGGTCCTCGGCGGGGCGGTGCTGGCCCTGACGGCGACGCTGCTCCCCCGTGCCGTACTGACCGAGCACATCGAGGCAGGGCCCGCCGTCACCGCCACGCCCGCCACCCCTACCCGGCCGAAGGACACGGTCACCACGACGCTGTACGCCGAGCAGCTGGCCGGTCTGGTCCTCAAGGTCCCCCAGGGCTGGCACACCCTGCTGCTGCCCAGTATCCCGGAGCAGGCCATGCGCCCGGAGGGCTACGTCTCGACGGCCCCGCTCAGAACGCCGCCGCGGCCGTGCGAGAAGTCAACCCCGTGCGTCCCGGTCGAGCAGCTGTCGCCGGACGGCTTGATCGTCCAGTTCGTCCGGTACCGCGGCACCGACTACTCGGCCGCCGAGCGGCGCGACGGCCGGAAGCTCGCGCCCAGCACGGACGGCGGCCACGGCTGCTCGGGACAGCCCCGGGCGACCTCCTACTCCGGAGTACTCCCCGGCGCCCCCGAAGCCCGCACGCTGATCACCGTCGACCTGTGCGCCGGTGACGACGTACCCGAACAGACCTTGAAGGAGGCCCTGACGATGGTCGAGGAAGCGACGTTCCGTCAGCCGACTCCCCCACCGATGAAGTTGCCGCCCCCGCCGGAGCAGAAGAAGAACGGAACCGAGCGATGAACCAGTCGACGACCCGCACCCGGCTCATACGGCCCGGCGTCGCCGTGGCCCTCGCCTCGGGGCTGCTCCTGACGGCCTGTACGGCGGAGAAGCCGGACCGTTCCACGGACGGCCGCGCACCCGCCGGTCAGACGGCCGGCCGGGCGGCCCCCGCCTCCGCCACCCCCTCCTCTCCCTCCGCCTCCCCCACCGCGCCCGCCGAACTGCCCGGTCTCGGGCCCCTCACCCGGGCCACGGTCGGAGCCGACACCCGGCAGGTCGTCGTCGTCACCGGCGAGGGCGAGGACTCCGACCACTCCACGGTCCGCCTCTACGAGCGCCACACCACCCGTGGCTGGGTCCCCGCCGCCGCGGCCTGGCCCGCCCGCAACGGCCACAAGGGCTGGTCCGAGCGGCACATGCTGGGCGATCTGCGGACCCCGATCGGCACCTTCACCCTCACCGACGCGGGCGGCAAGCTGCCGAACCCCGGCACCGACCTGCCGTACGACCTCAACCGGGGCCCCGTCTACACCGCCTCCGGTCTCAACCCCGAGAAGAAGTCCAAGGCGGGGGCCCTGGACTACGTCGTGGCCATCGACTACAACCGCTACCCCGGCAAACCGCCGTACCACTCCGGCCGCCCGATGGGGGTGGAACGCGGGGGTGGCATCTGGCTCCACGTCAGCCACTACGGCGGCACCGAAGGGTGCGTGGGCATCCCGCGCGAGCAGATGAAGCAACTGCTGCGCGCCCTCAAGCCCGGGGCGAAGCCCATGGTCGTGATGGGCCCCCGCGCGTCGCTGGCCCGCTGAGCCACCCCCCGCGTTCCCGGACCGCCGAGCGGGGTCCCCCGCGTTCCCGGACCGCCGAGCGGGGTCCCGCGCGTTCCCGGACCGCCGAGCGGTCCCGCGCCACCGGCCCGTCTAGCGGTCCCGCGCCACCGGAGCCCGCCACTCCGCCCGGCACCGCTCGATCCCGGCCCACCGGACCGTCGTCCTGCCCCGCTTCCCCGGCTCCCCGAGCCGTCCGGCCCGGAGCGTTCCCGGCCCACTGAACCGTTCCACCCCCTCCGGGCCCGGCCCGGACTCGTCCACGACGGACGCCTCACCCATCCCGCCCGCCGACACCCGCTGGAGCTCTCGATGCCCCTGCCCTCCCCCCATCCCATAAGTCACGCGAAACGCTCTTTCGTACGCCGTCCTGCCACGCGCCTCGCGGTGGTGGCCGCCGTACTCGCCCCGCTCACCCTGACCGCGTGCGCCTCCGGCGACCCGACGCCCACGGTGGACGGCAAGGCGGCGGCGCCCACGAAGGCCGGGGGGCCCGCCGCGACCGTCGCGGTGACACCGAGCGGCACCGGGACACGCGCCGGGGCGCCGGTGAAGGTCACCGCGCGCGGCGGCACCCTGACCTCGGTCACGGTCACCGACGGCGAAGGCCGGAAACTCAAGGGCACCCTGTCCGCGAAGGACACCGTGTGGACCTCGGAACGCCCGGCCGCGCCCGGGGAGACGTACCGGGTGAGCGCGGGGACCAAGGGCGACGGCGGCACCCCTGGCACCCGGGAGACCTCGTTCTCCACCGCGAAGGCCGACAAGGTCAACAAGCTGGAACTGTGGCCCACGGAGCGGACCGTGGGCATCGCCCACCCCGTCTCCGTGATCTTCGACGACCCCGTCACGAACAAGGCGGCCGTGGAGAAGGCGCTCAAGGTGACCACCGACAACGGCACCGAGGGGTCCTGGGGCTGGATCAAGCACCACGACGGACGCGAGCGTGTCGACTGGCGGCCCAGGGAGTACTGGAAGGCGGGGACGAAGGTCCGGCTGGAAGGACTCCTCGACGGCGTCGACTCCGGGGCGACCGGAGGCATGTTCACCAGGGACTACGACCTCTCCTTCACCATCGGCGCCGCCCAGGTGGTCGAGGTCGACCTCGACAGCAAGCAGCTCGACTTCCGGCGCGGCGGGAAGACCGTGCGCAAGATCCCGGTGTCCGGCGGCGACCCCGACCACGGCGACAAGGCGTCCTGGAGCGGCACCCAGGTCCTGATGCGCAAGGCGGGCACGGTCAGGATGACCTCGCAGAGCGTGAACCTGGGCGACGCGTACGACAAGGACGTCGCCTACTCGATGCACCTGACGTGGTCCGGGGCGTACGCCCACGCCGCCCCGTGGAACTCCGCCTACTTCGGCAAGGCCAACAAGAGCTCCGGCTGCATCGGCATGAGCACCGCGAACGCGGCCTCCCTCTACCGGGACATCCAGGTCGGCGACCCGTTCACGGTCACCGGCAAGGACACCAAGGGCCTGCCCCCGCAGGGCAACGGGTACAGCAACTGGAACCTGCCGTGGCAGGAGTGGCGGAAGCTCAGCGCACTGAGCTGAGTCACGGGCCGACCGTCCGCGTCCCGGAGCCGCAGAGTCCCGGGACGCGGACGATCGGCCCAGGAACGGGGCCGGGAAGGCGAAGCCCACAGCCGGTCACACGATGGCTCGAACTGGCCGGAGCGCAGGCCCTTTTCGCCGCCTTCGGACCTCCCTCCGGAACGACAGGTCAGGTCAGCCCTTCGGCTCGGAGGGCCGTGGAGCGGCGTCGGAATCGGCGAGGAACTGCCAGATGCTGATCATGGCGACGATCTGGGCGATGAGATAGGCGAACTGCAAGGAGTAGTAGCGCATCTGATAGACCGACAGGAGGAGACCCATGCGGCTCTGCCAGTACCGTCGCTCGGTGCGGAAGGTGTCGAAGTCCATCGCGATGGCGGTGACCGTCAGGACGAAGAGCATCGTCGACACCGCGAACGCCAGACCCGCTGTGCTCTCCTTCGTGAACCGCAGGACCAGTGCGTCGGCGGCGACCGGCAGCGCGAAGGCGAGCGTCACCGGCAGGGCCTTCGCCGCCCCTCGCTGCCCGGGGAGCTGACGCCACAGGGCACCGAGCACGAAGGCGGCTCCGGCCCAGGTCGCCGTCCAGGTGGCGAGTGACAGCAGGAGGCCGGGGACACCGAACTGGTCGGAGAGGACCTCCGTCCAGCCCTCGCCCCGGATGTTCCAGACCCAGATCATGAGGAAGGACGCGGGCACCGCGGGGATGAGGGACAGGCGCGCGCAGCGGGTGCCGTTGGCCCACCACGTGTCCCTCGGCCCCAGCGCCAGCGCCGCGTCCACCACGGAGATCTTCGGTGGGAGCCGGTCTGCGGTTCCTGGCGAGGAGGGGCTCGCGGGCCAGTCGTGCAGGCCGTCGAGGCGCTGTTCGAGATCGCTGCGTTTCGGAGGTTCGTCGCCGAACAGGCCCTGATCGAGGCGGCGCAGTTCCGCGTGGATCTCACGGTAGGACCGGGACTTGTCGAGGAGCGTGGCCCGGCCGGCCGGGTCCGCCACCGTCGCCAGGGGGCGCCCCGAACGTTCGAGGGGCTGGGAGAGAGCTGAGCGTCCGGTAAACGGGGCCACGAAGCCGTACAGGGCCAGCATTCCCAGCAGTTGCCACAGTACGGAGACGGTGCTGAAGCCCGCGACGAATCCGCCGGGCAGCACGGACACCACCCCGAAGAAGGTGAGGAAGAGCAGCCGGTCGGCCGGTTCTCCGAGTGGGGACACGGCGGTCGCCGATCGCCAGGCCCGCAGGACGGCGAGCACCGCGACCGCCGTCAGCAGCCACAGGTACGAGGAGAGCCAGTCCTGGGCCCCGAGCACGGAGGACAGGGACTCCCCCACGAAGTCGTTCCAGTGGTCGAGGCCGTAGGAGGGGACGGTGCGGTCGCTCAGCCAGGAAGCCCGTTGCCAGGCGCGCTCCTCGGTGAGAACGAGGAAGGCCGACACGAGGATCGTCCAGGCCAGGACGGCCGGTCCGGCGATCCGGAGTCTCAGGACCCGGTCGTTCCCCGGGAAGCGGCGGCTTCCGGGCAGCAGCCCCCCGTCCGCCGCCAGGCGCCAGACCGCGGCCGCCAGCGCGAGCGAGCACAGGGCGAAGAGGCAGAAGGACGCGGTCGCCGTGGCCGCCAGGGCGAGGCCGGATTCACCGCGGCGCAGGGTGGAGGTGCCGGACAGCACCGCCACCAGCAGGGGCGGCACGGTCAGGGCGACGAGCGCTGCCCGGATACGGCCGGTCGGGCGCGCCACGGAGAGCAGCACGGCCACGAACGCGAGGGCGAAGCCGTGGTCGCGGAGGATGAGTCCGGGTCGCCAGAAGGCCCCGTCCCCCTGTTCTCCGTACTGCTGGAGCGCCACTCTGCCGTCCATCAGGAGGGTGAGGAGCATGGACGCCACGGCCCAGTGCACGAGGTTCCGCAGCGTGCGGCCCCGCCGCCCGGTGGGAGGGGTGGAGCGCCTGCGGTGGAGGACCGCCCCGCAGAGGAGGAGCACGGTGGTCACGGCACCGGAGATCATGTAGCCGCTGCGGTCCAGGAGCACGGCGCCCGGCCGATTGCTCTGGGCGTTCCAGGAGCGTTGCCAGGAGGGCTTGAGCCGAACGGTCACCGCGGGGACCGGCTCGGCCGTGAGCGGCTTCCCGGCGGACGCCCGCTTCCCTTTCTCCTTCTCGGCCGTCGGCACCGTGTCCGAAGACGCCGGATGCCACAACAGCGCCGTGGCGCCCTCGCCCCCATCGGGCAACGGCGTCGCCGTCTCGGCGCCGGGGCTGCCGGGGTCCACCTCGATCTCGGTCCAGCGGGCACCGGCGAGAGCGCGGGGCGAGAGAAGCCGGACCGTCCACCGGTCCCCGTCCGCGCTCACGCTCCAGAGGCCGGCGTAGACCGTGTCGTCCAGGTTGACCCAGGTGTGCGCCCGGTCGACGACCGTCACCCCGCCGTCCTTCTCGGCCGTCACCAGGGGCGGGCCGTCGCGCCACTCGGACCAGCGCCGGTGCTGACCCGGGTACGGACGGGTGAGGCAGGACATCGCCCGGATGTACTCAGGACTTTCCTCGCTCAGCAACAGGTGCCTGATGAAGGGCCAGTCGGCGGGCACCTCGACGCGCAGCTCGGACCGTACCTTCGTGGACGTGCGGTTCCCGTGCTCCAGCAGTACGCCGGTGCTGACACCCGCCGTGGCCAGCTCCGTGGACCGGCACTCGTCCACCGGGGCGGATGCGGCGGGTGGCGCGGCGGCCGACAGCATCATGAGGAACAGGCCCAGGGCGACCGTCGTCCTCCCCGCCCCCGCCACGGCCCGTACGACACGACCATGACCGCTCGGCACAGAGCTTCTCCCCCCTGGAATCCGCGAACGCCATGATGGCTCAGGGGTGGGCCGGAGGACACCCCTCCGGCCC
Organism: Streptomyces sp. NPDC101490; assembly: GCF_044767145.1. Lineage (NCBI taxonomy): Bacteria > Bacillati > Actinomycetota > Actinomycetes > Kitasatosporales > Streptomycetaceae > Streptomyces > Streptomyces sp. NPDC101490. The sequence continues at coordinate 463,358 of NZ_JBIWNI010000004.1, read as the reverse complement.
ACCCGCCCGGCAGGGGTGTCGCTGGTGCGGTCACGCCCTGGAGCCGGTCCCGCACGGGCCCGCACGGGCCCGGACGTCCCGCCCGATGCCCGGCATCGGAGCGATCAACCCGTGGCTCATACGCGTCAGTCCATGATCGCGCGCTCCGAACGCGGTGGCGGTCCGGCGACTTCACGGACACGGCCTAGCATCGGTCCGTGGAGGAACACCAGAACGAGACCAGGGCGGCCTACGACGGGGTCGTCGAACTGTACGCGTCGCTGTTCGCCGACCGGCTGGAGGACCGGCCGTTCGCACGGGCCATGATCGGTACGTTCGCCGAGCTGGTGCGCGAGACCGGCAACACCCGGACCGCCGACGTGGGATGCGGGCCCGGCCACCTCACGGCCCTGCTGCACGACCTGGGCCTCGACGCCTTCGGGGTCGATCTCTCCCCCGGCATGGTCGGTCATGCCCGGCGGGCCCACCCGGAGCTGCGGTTCGACGAGGCGCGGATGGAGGAACTGCCGGTCGGGGACGGGGAGCTCGGCGGGGTCCTCGCGCACTACTCGACCATCCACACGCCGCCCGCCGAACTGCCCGCGCTGCTCGCCGGGCTCGCCCGGGCCCTCGCGCCCGGGGGCCTGCTGCTCGTCTCCTTCTTCGGGACCGGGGGTCCCGGACCCGTCCGCTTCGACCACAAGGTGGCCCCCGCCTACAGCTGGCCGGTGGACCCGTTCGCCGCCCTGCTCACCGAGGCGGGACTCACCCCCTTCGCCCGGCTGCTCCACGACCCGGCTTCGGAACGCGGCTACCTCGACGCCCACGTGCTGGCCCGCAGGGAGGCCGTCAGCACCTGACGCGGGCCGGGGACCGCCGTACTCCGGACCGCGCCGCGGCACGCGCACGGCGGACGGCCGGCCGTCACCCGGGAGAGGAGGCGCCCTCGCGGGTGAGGGCGTCCAGTTCCTCTCCGATGGCCCGGCGCAGCTCCTCGTGGCGGGCGCCCAGGGCGTGTTCGGGGCTGCTCCAGTGGTCCGGCGGGTACAGCCACACCGGTTTGCGGACCAGGTCGGCGGGCTCCCACGCGTAGCGGGGCCAGACATGGGCGTGGAGGAAGGGGTCGGTGTTCCCGAGGATCTCCAGGTTCACCCGCAGGAACCCCGGATCGGCCCGGCGGCACGCCCGCTCGACCGCCTCACCCAGCCGCTCCATGTCGGCGAGGAAGGCGGCCCGCCGGGCCCTCGGCAGCTCCGACAGCCGCTCCACCCCCGGCTCGTCCACCAGCAGCACCGCGTACCCCGGCAGGAACTGCACGTCCCCGATCACCGCGAATCCCGCGTCCGTCCTGCGCAGCACCGTCGGGTTCTCCCCGCGCAGCGCGGTCCCGATCCGGTCCCGCCGCCAGTCGTCGTCCATGATCCCAATCTACGCCCCCCGTGATCACCGCCGTCGGGCGTGCAGCACATGGGCCTCCAGGGGCAGCGGGTCGTGGCCGACGAGGTCGAGGCCCGCGTCCGCGAGCAGCAGGGCGTACTCGGCGGCCGTACGCTCCCTGCCGCCCGTGTTGCACATCATGTGGAGGTCCCACGCGGTCGCCAGGGACGGCGCGGAGTCCACCGGCAACAACCTTTCCACGATGAGGAGTTCGGCCCCCGGCTGCATCGCGTCCGCGCAGTGCCGCAGGATCGTCCGGCACCGCTCGTCGTCCCAGTCGTGCAGGACGCGGGAGAGCACGTACACGTCCCCGCCCGGCGGTACGTCCGCGAAGTCGCCGGTCCTGACGTCGCACCGCTCCGCGACCGCGCCGAGCCGGGCGCGCGCCGCTTCGACGACCTGCGGGCGCTCCAGGAGGACCCCGCGCAGGGACGGGTGCGCGGCGAGCAGCCGCCCGAGCAGTTCCCCCGTGCCGCCCGCGACGTCCACGACGGTACGCCCTCCGGGGGCCGCCGCGGCGGCCGTGACGACCGGGTGCCCCGGCAGCGGTGCGAACATCCGGGCGCTCGCCGCCATGGACCGGTCGAACAGGGCGGCGAGTTCGGGGTGGCGCGCGAAGTGGTCGAAGTGGTTCTCGCCGTAGAGGTCCTCGAAGCCCGGTTCTCCCGTGCGCACGGTGTGCGCGAGCCGTGCGAAGGAGTCGTAGAACGGCCCGCCGTACATCAGCGCCAGGCTCCGCATCGAGCCCTCGGTGTCCTCGCGGAGCAGCAGGCCCGCCCCGGTCAGCCGGAACCGGCCCCGCGCGCCGGGCTCTTCGGCGACCACGCCCACCATCGCGAGGTACCGCAGCAGCGTCGCCAGGTTCTCCGGCCGCGCGCCCACCGCCCGCGCCAGCTCCCCGGCCCCCGCCGCGACGGTCGGGCTCATCGCCTCCGGCAGCCGCAGTTCCGCGCACGCCGCCAGCGCCTGTGTCGTCCAGGCGCCGGTCAGCAGCCGGAGGAGCGATTCCGCCGGGTGCGCCTCCGGGCTCCCCGCGAAGTGCTCGGCCAGGACGTCACGGTGGTCGCCCCGGGCGTACAACTCCACCCTCCGGTACGGCGACTTCGTCTCACCGGGCGCGGCGAAGTAGAAGACGGTGCCGTCCTCGTGCGGGTTGTAGCCGCCGCCGTCCGGCGTGGCCCCGTGCCGCAGGAAGCCCGCGCGCAGCCCGCGCAGCACCAGGGGGTCCGGGCGTTCCACGTCGAAGGCGAGGTGCGCCTCGTGGTCCGCCGTCCGTTCCTCGGCGGCGACGGCCGCCAGCCCCGAACCCTCCGGGACGGTCAGCGCGAACACCTCCACCGCGCGCCCCTCACCGCCGGGCCCGTGGACCGGCGGCCGGAGGATCCGTACGTCCAGCTCCCCGGCCCCGAGGCCGTACCGGACGGACAGCCGGTCCCGTACCACCACACTGGGCCGCGCCTCACCGTCCGGGGTGAGCCCGGCAGCGGCCAACTCGGCTCGCAGGGAGGGTTCGTCGGCCGGGAAAACGAGCAAAGCGGCGTGGGCGAACCGGCACCTTCCGGCCGTCGCCCGCAGCTCGGGTCCTTCGAGCCCCGGCAGGACGCGCGCCAGCAGGTCGGCGGTCTCCTGCTCTCGCACGAACGCGGCGGCGGCCGACAGCCGGGCGGTGTCGTCGGGAACGGAGGGACCCGGGAGAACGACGGCGGGAGCTGGGCCGCTGGTGATCGTCATGAGGAGACTTCCTTCGGGGAGGGTCGGGAAGAGGGAGCCACGGCCGGACGGCCGGGCTCGCCGAGCAGAGGACGGGCGCGCGAAGCACGCCTGGGGGAAGGTGAGTTGATGGAGGGCGGGCGAGTGGAGACTCCGCCGGGGCGGACCGGGGACGGACGCGGGGCACCTGGCAGGGGCTTGCGGGGACCGGGCGGAAGGGCCCGGGGACGCGAAGGCCTACGGCAGGAGGAGCCGGGGCGCATGTGGTCGAGGCACGGAGGAGCGGAGCACGAAGGGCCGGGCCGCACCGGATCGGGGCGCGGCGCAACGCACCCGGGTCGGGGTGGATCCGGTCCGCGAAGGGCCGGGGGGAGTCCGGGGAGGGCTGGGGAGGGCCGGGGGGAGTCCGGGAAGGGCCCAGGGAAGGGACCAGGTCACTCAGCCGTCGTGGCGGACGAGGTGCCGGGAGCCGCCATGCCGGTGAGAACACCCAGAGCAGCCGGATCAGTTGGGGCGGCCGGAGCGGTCGAGGCAGCCAGAGCGGTCAGACGCCCACGTAATGCTCGGCGAACCAGTTCTGCTGGGTGGGGGAGTTCCGCAGCTCCGCCATACGGGCGCGGCGGAGCCCCTCCTGGAACGGCGAGGCGCTGCCGTCGGGGCCGGGTGTGCGGTGGAGGAGCTGGATCATCCAGTGGGAGAACTCCTGCGCGCGCCAGATGTGTTCGAGGCAGCGCGCCGAGTACCGGTCGAGCCCCTCGGCGTCTCCGTGGTGGAGGTCGTCGGCGAGGGCGCGGGCGAGGATCTCGGCTTCGAGGACCGCGAGGTTGGCCCCCTTGGCGGCGGACGGGCTGATCAGGCTCGCGGCGTCGCCGACGAGGAACAGCGAGCCGTGGCGCAGGGGTTCGAGGACGTCCGACTCGAAGTCGACGACCGTGCTCTGCAGGATGCGGCCCCGTATCAGCGGTCCGAACTCCGCTGCCCGCAGCCTCAGTTCCAGCTCCTCCCAGACGCGTTCCCCGGACCAGTCGCCGGGCTCGGTGCCGCGCGGGCACTGGAGGTAGTAGCGGGTGACCTCGGGCGAGCGGGCCATGTGTCCGGCGAACCCCCGGGGGTGGGTGGCGTACCCGACGGCGTCGAGGCTCGGCGGCGCCTCGGCCAGGAGTCCGAGCCATGAGACCCCGTGGTCCCGGTGGTGGCGCCGGACCGCGCCAGGCGGCAGCGCGCGCCGTCCCGCGCCGTGCCGTCCGTCGCAGGCGGCGACGTACCGCGCGCGCCACCGCGCGGTCCGCCCGTCCGGCTCCCGTACGGCCACCGAGGGGCGCGGCCCGTCGGCGCCGGTCACATCAAGGACCTCGGTGTCGAAGAGGATGCGTCCGCCCGCCCCGAGGAAGAGCGCGGCGAGGTCGGTGACCAGGTCGTGCTGCGGGTAGACGGTGTGCGGCTCGCCCTTGCCGAGGCGGCCGTAGTCGAGGCGGAAACGTCCGTCCTCGGTGCGGAACTCGCAGACACCGTGCTCCTGTCCGCGCTCGCGCAGTCCCTCGTCGAGACCGTGCCGGGCCAGGGTCCGTACGGTGCCCGGAGTGAGGAATCCGGCCCGCGCCCGCTGCCGTATGTGCGCGTGGCTCGCCCGCTCCAGGACGACGCAGTCGATCCCGTCGCGGAGGAGGAGGTTGGCGAGCACCAGTCCCGCGGGCCCGGCGCCGAGGATGACGACATCGGCGGAGCCCGCCATGTCCCTTACAGGAGAAGCGTTTTGGCTTTCTGTCACAAGAGTGGATCTTAGGGGGGACCAAACGCGGCGGATGCTGAATATCACCCGAATGCCGTACAAGAAGAGAAAAGGATTCTGCCACCGGGAACGGCAGGTTCGCGCCCCCGGTGCCGGCTCAGGGAGCCGTCGTCGCCGACCAGTCGGCCAGGGCCCGCGCGCAGGCGGTCACGGCGGCCGCCGACGGGCCCAGGGAGGCGGAGAGACCCGCGGTGAGGGTGAGGACCGGTTGTTCCGCACGGCCGCCCACCGTGACCGCGCACTCCACCGTGGCCAGGGGTCCCTCCGTACCGGGAGGGGCCGGTACGCCCAGCGTCAGCTCACAGCCTCCGGCCCGCACGCCCAGCGAACCGATCCGGTCGTTCATGGACTCCTCAAGGCGCCCGGCCGCGCTCTCCAGCGATCCCGGGCCCAGCGGGAACACCTCGTCCATGACCTCCACGCCGACCCCGCGCAGGGTCGTCATCCGCAGACGGAGCCCGCGGGCGCTGCGGATTCCCGTGCTGTGCAGGACGTAGACGGCGACGAGTGCCGCCCGCACGGCCGCGCCGAGGTCCCCGCCCGGGCCGCCGGGCGGCACGGGCAACGGGAAGCTCCGGAAGAACGGGCGGAGCCGCACGGGGGCGACACCCCCCGCGAGGGCCGACAGCCCCTCGTGGACCGTCCCGCCCACGAGCCAGGGTCCGCCAGGACCGAGCATCAGGAGCCGCCCCTCCTCGTCGACCGCGAGCGGCGCGTCCGTGTCCGTACGGCCGAGGGGGAAGAGCCGGACGCCGAGGGAGCGGCCGAGCCGGTTCAGGGCCGGGACGTCGAAACGGGCCTGCCGGGGGTCGACGACACTGCCCACGGCGGCGACCTCCCGGACCCCGGCCGCGGTGGGAGGGACGCTCAGCCCGTGGAACGCGCGGACGGCCCGCTCGGCGGCGGGGAACAGCTCCGCGCCGACGCTCGCCACGACGAGGACCGCCAGCATCGCCGCCTGTCCCGCGTCACGGCCCGGGTACCAGCCCGCCTCGGTCAGCGTCACGCTCACCCCTGGTCGTGGAGGACCGCGATGCCGAGCCGCTCCAGGAGCGCCGTGCAGGAGCGGCACACCTCCGCCTCCGTGCCGTGCTCCGGGTCGCCGTGCGGACGGATCTTCCGGGCCACGAGGGCGGCACCCGCGAAGTGCGGTACGGCCTCGTCGAGGGTGGCGCTCCTGCCGTCGCCTCGCTTCCGGTCGAAGCCGGACAGTTCGTCGGAGACCAGCGTGGACTCCGCGCAGTGGCCGAGGAACGGCTCGCGCAGGGCGGGCGGCAGCCCGTCGAAGAAGTCCCGCACGGCGGGGTGCAGCTCCGGATCGCCGTCACCGGTGAGGTCGGTGTGGCTGGTGATCGTGCCGTGGATGAGCAGCGAGGCCGCCGTGCCGGGGGTCGGATCAGACATGGAGGTCCTCCGCGTCCTGCATGGGGGCGTGCGCGAGGGCGATCACGGCCTCGTGCTTGTCGGCGCCCATGTAGTAGTTGCCCGTGTCGTGGACGTAGAAGAACCGGCCCCGTTCGTCGATGAGGACGGGCGAGCCCTCCGAGCCGTCCAGCCCGACCGGGAAGAGCCGTACGCCGAGGTCACGGCTCAGCTCGGCGACCTCGGCGGGGGCGGACCTGAAGCCCAGGTACGGGGTGAGGTAGAGGTAGTCCTCACGGGCGGCGTCGAGGGTGAGGCGCAGTCCGCCGTGCTCCGTGAGGAAGGCGGTCGCCGCCTCGAAGGGCTCCACCGGGAAGCCTTCTGCACGGTACTGCTCGGTGATTCCGGCGATCATCGCCGGTACGGTCTCGGCCACATCGCGTCCCGGGAACCACCCGTACTCCCGGAACCAGGCGTCGACGTCCTCTGGCGTGTTCAAGCGCGGCATGTGTGCTCCGTCGTTCCTCATCCTGCGTAGGCGGTGATTCCGGCCATCTCCATGGCAATGCTGCACGATCGGCAGGGTGGCTTGTACTCGCCGTGGCCCAGCGGGTGGGGTTTGACCTGGTTTCCGATCTGCACGCTGTAGACCTGTGCCCCTTTCATGGCGTCACGGACGCCGTCCGCAGAGGTGATCCCGGTGCCGTTCGGATCCAGCTGCCGGAGCCGGTCCGAGAGCAGGTTCGCCTCCGCGCACTTGCCGTGCCCGGCCCCGGGGAACCCGCCATCCTCCTTGATCTGCCGCTCGACCTCGTCGTAGATCGACTGCGCGGCGGGGTGCAGGTCGGGGAGCTTCTGCCCGGCCCCCTTGGTGGCGCTGCTGTGACTGGTGACCACCCCGTCGTGCAGCAGGCTCCCGGAGCACGATCCGTCCAGGAGGTTGGTGCCGGGCGGGAAGTGGGTCTTCGCCAGGTCGATCTTGTGCTTGGGGTCCTCCAGGTTGTCGGGGTCCGCCTTCCGGGCCCGGTCGGCGAGGTCGCGGGCCTCCTGGACGAGGGCCGCGCGCTGCTGCTCCGGGGTCAGGTGGCGGACGTCGAGGGGGTCCGTACGGTGGTGGCGCATGGAGCCCGCCGAACTGCCGTGCCAGGGCGGAGCCGGGGTGATGCGCCTGCCACCGGGGTGGCCGTCGCCGTTGCCTCCGCTGCCGCCGTTGCCGCCGTTGCCTCCGGGGGGATTCCCGTTGCCGCCACCGCCGCCGTCTGCGTCGCCGCCGTGGCCCTTGCGCTCGCGGGCGTAGCGGTCGCGGAGGCCGTCGTCGGTGTTCTTGTGGTCGACGGAGATCTGCTGGACGACTTTGGGCAGGGTCTTCCCCACGTGGTCGCCCATGTTCTTCGCGGCCTTCGTCAGCGCCGCCAGCGCCTTGTCGGCCACCGGGTCGATCGCGTCGGCGATCGAGTCCCGGCCCCGTGTCCTGCCGTGCGCGGTCCTCGCCTTCGCCAGCTTCCCCGTGGTCTTCCCGTGGATGTTCACGCTGACGCCGTTGAGCTGGGTCGAGGCGTGGGAGTGCTCGGCATGCTCGATGTGCAGGTCCTTCAGACCGCTGCCCTTCCCCCCTCCGCCGCCGGGGCCGCCCGCGGAGGCCAGGCTGAGCGCGTCCTTGCCCGACTGCACCCCGTCCTGGAAGCCCTGCGTCCCCGCGTCCTTCGTCCGGTCCAGGTCCACCCCGTCCTGCAGACCGATCGCCACCGCGCCCAGCTGCACGACCAGGTCCGCCGCCATGCCCTCCAGCGCCGCCACCGCCGGCTCGGTCATCGCCGCCACGACGTACCCGACGGCCTCCTCCAGGCACTCCTTGATCAGCCGCTTGACCACCTCCTGGGTGGCCCGCATCGCCCCCGCGCCGATCAACGACGAAAGGCCGAAGGTCACCGGGATCAGCGAGATCGCGATCCCCGCCTCCGCCGCGAGGTAGCCCAGCTGCACCAGGGCCGCGAGCTTCATCCCCTCGACCGCCCCGGCCGCCAGGTCCAGCCCGCCCGCCACCGTCCGGGCCGCCCCGGCGATGTCCCTGATGTGTTTGCCCCTGACCTTCGCCCAGTGCTCGTTCAGCGCGTCCATCGACTCGCCGCTGCCCGAGGACAGCAGCCGCTCGAAGTGGTTGTTCGCGAGCTGACCGTCGTCTTCCAGGTCCTCCGCGAACTCCCGCAGCGCGTCCGCCATCTCGCGGTACGCGTCCTCGTCCACATTCGGCCACGCCACACCGATCAGGTCGAGCAGGGTGTCCGCCCAGCCCGGAACCGTGACAGCCATGTCCGTTCCCCCCGTCACAGACTGTTCGCAATACCGAACATTCGTACCACAGGGTGTTCCTGACGGGGAGTCCGTACGTCCTCGTCGGGTGTCCGGCCGCCCGTGCGCCCGCGTGGCGCCTTTCACGAACGGGAAGCGGTGACGGAACCGTCGCGGATCATCTGGCCGCGGGGCCGGGGCGCGACTACGCTGGACGGCGGCATCGCGTGCCGGTCACCGCTCCGGTGAGGCATGGAGGTGTCGGGAGATGCCTTCGGAGGCATTCCTTGCCGGTCGAGCTGAACCACACCATCGTCCACGCCCGGGACAACCGGGAGTCCGCGCGGTTCTTCGCGGAGCTGCTGGGACTTGAGATCAGCGGCGAAGGGGGCCCGTTCGTCGCGGTCGAGCTGAGCAACGGGGTCACCCTGGACTTCGCCGCGGTCCCCGAGGACCGGATCACCCCGCAGCACTACGCCTTCCTCGTCTCCGAGGAGGAGTTCGAGGCGGCCTACGCGCGGATCGAGCGGCGCGGTATCGAGCACTACGCCGATCCGTACCGGCGGCAGCCGAACACGATCAACCACCACGACGGCGGCCGGGGCGTGTACTTCATGGACCCGGTCGGACACTTCATGGAACTGATCACCGTGCCGTACGGGGGCAGGCCCTCGTAGCACGCGGACGGGCGGGGAGACCCGGGCGCCATCGCCCGCGTCTCCCCGCCCGTGGTTCTCCTCGCCGCCCTCCCGGGCCGACCGGCCCGGGGCCCGCGTCAGCCCTCCTGCGGCTCCAGCCGCAGCGAGATCGAGTTGATGCAGTACCGCTGGTCCGTCGGGGTCGGGTACCCCTCACCCTCGAAGACATGGCCCAGGTGCGAGCCGCAGCGGGCGCAGCGGACCTCGGTGCGGACCATGCCGTGGGAGGTGTCGGAGATCAGCTCGACCGCCTCGGTGTCCTTCGGGTCGAAGAACGACGGCCAGCCGCAGTGCGACTCGAACTTCTCGCCGGACGTGAAGAGCTCAGCCCCGCACGCCCGGCAGGAGTAGACGCCCTTGGTCCTCGTATCCGTGTACTCGCCACGGAACGCGGGCTCGGTGCCGGCCTGCCGGAGCACCTGGTACTCCGACGGGCTCAGCTCCGCCCGCCACTCCTCGTCCGACTTCTCGACCTCGTACGCCATGGCTTCGCTCCTCAGCGGCTGATCAGCTCGACAGGCGGGCGAGGATCAGCGGACCGAGGTCCGTGACGTCCCCCGCCCCCATGGTCAGAACGAGATCACCGGGGCCCGCCATTCCCGCGACCACGTCCGGGACCGTCGCCTTGTCGTGGACCGGCGTCACCTCGGCCCCGGCCGCACGGGCCGCGTCGACGATCAGCTCGCTGGTGACGCCGGGGATCGGGTCCTCGCGCGCCGGGTAGATGTCGAGGACAACGGACCCGTCGGCCAGGGCCAGCGCGTCCCCCATCTCCTTGCCCAGTTCCTGGGTGCGGGAGAACAGGTGCGGCTGGAAGACGACGAGGAGCCGGGAGGCCCCGGCGGCGCCCCGCATGGCCTCCAGGTCGGCGGTCATCTCGGTGGGGTGGTGCGCGTACGAGTCGATGACCTGCACGCCCCCGGCCTCGCCCTTGAGCTGGAGGCGGCGGCCGACGCCCGTGTAGGCGGTCAGCGCCTCGGCCAGTTCGGCGGGGTCGATGCCGACGCGGGCACCGGCGGCGAGGGCGGCGGCGGCGTTGTGCGCGTAGTGGCGGCCGGGGACGGAGACGGTGAACGTGTGTTCGGTTCCGTCGAGGGCGACCGTCACCTCGCTCTTCATCCCGTTCGGGACGATCTTCAGGATGCGGGCGTCGGAGTCCTCGCCCTCACCGACGGTGACGACCTCCAGGCCCTCGCGGTCCGCGACCCGGCGGGCCAGCTCGCGGGAGCCCGCGTGCTCGCCGACGACCAGGGTGCCGCCGGGGCGGATCTTGGCCGTGAACGCCTCGAAGGACTCGTAGATCTCGTCCATGGAGGCGTAGTTCGCGTGGTGGTCCAGCTCCACGTTGAGGACGATCGCCACCTCGGGGTCGTACTTCTGGAAGCTGCGGTCGCTCTCGTCCGCCTCCGCGACGAAGACCTCGCCCTCGCCGTGCAGCGCGTTGGTGCCGGGGCCCGCGAGGTCGCCGCCGATGGCATACGAGGGGTCGAGGCCCAGCTCGGTGAGGGCGACGGCCAGCATGGAAGTGGTCGTCGTCTTGCCGTGCGTACCGGCGACGGCGATCGCGCGCAGGCCGTCCATCAGGGAGGCGAGCGCGTCGGAGCGGTGCACCACGGGGATGCCGAGTTCGGCGGCGCGGACCAGCTCCGGGTTGTCGGCGCGGATGGCGCTGGAGACGACGACGGCGGAGGCGTCGTCGGCGAGGTGCTCGGCGTCGTGCCCGATGTGCACGGTGGCGCCCAGGGCGCGCAGGGACTCGGCGGTCGCCGACTCCCTGGCGTCACTGCCCGCGACCTTCGCGCCGCGCTGGGCGAGGATCTTCGCGATGCCCGACATCCCGGCACCGCCGATGCCGATGAAGTGCGGCCGTTCCATGGCGGTCGGAATGGCGGGTGCCATGCGGATCTCTCCCCGGGGTGCGACGTGCGTGGAAACCCCCAGCGTAGTGGCTGCGACGCACTGCCTCCGGCGGACACCACGGCGGGGCGGGCGGTGACGGGCAGTGACGATCCCGTCCGCCGGACCGGGGCGGTGACACCGGCGGGGAGGGCGCCCCCGGGGTGCGGGTGACACCGGAAGCGGGACCGGCCCCGGGGCGGCGCGGCGCGTGGCCGCGCCCCCTGCACGGGGCGCGGCCACGAGTCCCTCCGTACAGGCGTCCGCTCGCACGGACGTACGGGCACGTACGGGTCTGCGTCGAGGTCAGTCGCTGTGCGCGAAGAGCTTCAGCACCGGCACCCCCACCTTGTGGCGGGCGCGTGAGGCCCAGTCCCGGTGGAAGAACTCCTCCACGTAGTGCGGGGCGGTCAGCACGATCACCTCATCCGCCTCCGACTCGTCGACCACCGCCCTCATCCTGTCGAGCGGATGGTCCTCGACCACCTGCCCCACCGCCTCGCAGCCCGCGTCCCGCAGGGCCCGGAGCGAGTGCTCCAGGGCCTGCTCGGCGGGGAGCCGGGCCGCCTTGCCCTCCGGTTCGTCGCCCTCGCGGGCCGCCTCCTTCAGCTCGCCCATGGCGACGTCGTCGATGGCACGCAGCAGTACATCGGCCTGGTCACCACGCGGCTGCATGAGAACGATGAAGGACACGCCCTCGTCGCCGTGCAGGGTGGTGACGAATTCCACGTCGACGGACGTGAGGGGCTTCTCGATCATCAGAACGCTTGTGAACACCTCAGGAGCCCTTCTGCGGAAACCATCCTTCCCCGTGCCCGCACGGGGTCTGCGACAGTAAGTGTGCCCAGCGGACGGTAAGCGGAACGACAAATTCCGCCGATTGTCAGATCCGAAGGTAGCGGGTGAAGAGGAAGCCGTCCCGCTCCAGCACGGAAGCCACCTGGAAGCGTGTCGGGACCGTCACGGACGGGCCTCCGGCGATCCGCTGGGCCCCGCCCGCCGTCATCGTCGGCGAGAGCGTCAGACACAGCTCGTCCAGGACGTCCGCCGCGACGAACTGGCCCAGCAGCCGGGGGCCGCCCTCGGTCAGCTGCCGCCGCAGCCCGCGCGCGGCGAGCGCCGCCACCACCCGCGCCGGGTCCACCCCGGCGCCGTCCCCCGCCACCACCACCTCGACGCCCGCGTCCCGCGCGGCCCGCACCCGCTCCGGGGGCGCGGTGGCCCCGGTGAGCAGCAGGGTCGGCACCAGCGGAGAGGTGAAGAGGGGCAGGGTGAAGTCCAGGGTCAGGGAGGCGCTGACGACGGCGATGGCGGGGGCCGGGCCCTGCCCGGCGGCGGCGCGGCGGGCGGCGAAGGCCTCGCGCGCGCGTGCGGGCCGGTACCCCTCCAGGCGTACCGTTTCCGCACCGACGACGACCACGTCCGCGAGCCCGCGCAGGGTGCCGAAGATCCGCATGTCCGTCTCCGAGGAGAGCGGCTGGGAGCGCCCGTCGTGCTGACCGGCGCCGTCGAGGGAGGAGACCATGTTCGCCCGCAGCCAGGACTTTCCGCCGGACGGGAGTTCCGGATAGGCGTAGGCGTCGGCGAGTTCGTCGAGGGACCATTCCCCGCCCCCCGCCGAGGTCACGGGGGCTGTCATGTCCGTCACAGGGAGCAGTTGGCGCATCCTGGCAGTCTGACATGGCGCTTACAGTGGGGAACTGTGTCGACCCGTGCCCTCACCGAAGCCGCCTCTCCCGCGGCGGCCCCGCTCTCGCTCTGCTCGCGCGAGCCCCGTGTCCCCGCCGACCGTCTGGTCGCGGAGATGGTGCCACCGCCCCGCTTCGACTCGGTGCGCTTCGACACGTACCTGCCGGACCCGAACCAGCCCAGCCAGTCCGAGGCCGTGGAGGTGCTGGCCGCCTTCGCCGGGGGGCTGGGCGGGGCGCACGCCTCCGGTGCGGGCAGGCGCCGCTGGTTCGCCCGGAAGCCGGCCGCCCCGACGGGCCCGCGCGGGGTGTACCTGGACGGCGGGTACGGCGTCGGCAAGACCCATCTGCTCGCCTCGCTCTGGCACGCGACCCCGGCGGAGCCCGCGCTGAAGGCGTTCGGCACCTTCGTGGAGCTGACCAATCTGGTCGGCGCGCTCGGCTTCCAGGAGACGGTGCGGACCCTCAGCGGGCACCGGCTCCTCTGCATCGACGAGTTCGAGCTGGACGACCCGGGCGACACCGTCCTCGTCTCCAGTCTGCTCGGCAGGCTCGTCGAGGCGGGCGTGGCGCTGGCCGCCACCTCCAACACGCTGCCCGGCAAGCTCGGTGAGGGCCGCTTCGCCTCCGCCGACTTCCTCCGGGAGATCCAGGGCCTGTCCGCCCACTTCCGGCCGCTGCGGATCGACGGCGAGGACTACCGCCACCGGGGGCTGCCCGAGGCCCCTGCCCCGTACACCGACCAGGTCGTCACGGAGACGGCGTACGCGACCCCGGACGCCTCCCTCGACGACTTCCCGCATCTGCTCGAACACCTGGCCAGGGTTCACCCGAGCCGGTACGGCGCGCTCACCGACGACCTCACGGCCGTCTGCCTCACCGATGTCGCGCCGGTGCCCGACCAGTCGACGGCCCTGCGGCTCGTCGTCCTCGCGGACCGGCTGTACGACCGGGAGATACCCGTGCTCGCCTCCGGACTCCCCTTCGACCGCCTGTTCAGCGAGGAGATGCTGAACGGCGGCTACCGCAAGAAGTACTTCCGGGCCATCTCCCGGCTCACCGCGCTCGCCCGCGACGCCAAGGGACTCGTACCGCAGTAGGTTGGAGGCCGCACCCCCGTCGAAAGGGATTCACCATGGCCACCGTGCGTCACGCCCACACCGTCTGGCAGGGCGACCTCCTCAAGGGTTCGGGTGTCGTCACCCTGGACTCCTCCGGTCTGGGCTCGTACGACGTCTCCTGGCCCGCCCGCTCCGAGGAGCCGAACGGCAAGACCAGCCCCGAGGAGCTGATCGCGGCCGCGCACTCCGCCTGCTTCTCGATGGCCTTCTCCAACGGACTGTCCAAGGCCGGTCACGTGCCGACCCGTCTGGAGACCAAGGCGGACGTCACTTTCCAGCCAGGTGAGGGCATCACTGGCATCCACCTCACCGTGCGCGGCGAGGTCCCCGGGCTCGACGCCGAGGGCTTCGGGTCGATCGCCGAGGACGCCAAGAAGAACTGCCCCGTCAGCCAGGCGCTCTCCGGCACGACGATCACCCTCACCGCCGAACTGGCCTGATCTTCCCCCGGCGTTCTTGCGCCACATGAGGCGACGCGTCGACCCGCGTGGTTCACGGTCCACCACCGTGCGTGGTACCACATGCGGGTCACGCGTCACACCCACCTGTCCGCCAACAGGAAAGTGGTTGCCCCATGTCCGCGACCCGACGTCAGCTCCTCTCCCGCACCGGCGCCTCCGTCGCCGGGATCGCCTTCACCGGCGCGCTCTCCGAACTCTTCGCCGGCAGCGCGGGCGCCGCGTCCGGAGCCCGCCCCGGACGGCCCGGCAGCCCGGCCGGATACGGCCCCCTCCTCCCCGACCCGGACGGGCTGCTCGACCTCCCCGCCGGATTCCGCTACCGGGTCCTCTCCCGCCAGGGCGACCCGCTGCGCTCCGGCGAGGGCCTGGTCCCCAGCAACCCCGACGGCATGGCCGCCTTCGCCGGACGGCGGGGCCGGACCCACCTCGTCCGCAACCACGAGAACAAGGTCACCAGCAAGATCGGCGTCCCCACCGTCCCCGGTCTGACGTACGACCCGGCCGCGAAGGGCGGCTGTACGGCCCTGGAGCTCGACGGGCGGAACAACGTCCTCGGCGAACGGGTCGCCATCGCCGGGACCGCCGTCAACTGCGCGGGCGGCCCCACCCCCTGGGGAACCTGGCTGACCTGCGAGGAGACCGAGGACAAGGCCGGGACCAAGGGGTACACCAAGGACCACGGCTTCATCTTCGAGGTCGACGGCGCCGACCCGCACCGCACCGGCGCGGTCCCGCTCACCGCGATGGGCCGCTTCCAGCACGAGGCCGTCGCGATCGACCCGGCGAGCGGCGTCGTCTACGAGACCGAGGACGCCTTCGACCACCCCTTCGGCCTCTTCTACCGCTTCCTCCCCCACGAGCCGCTCGGCGGCCGGGGCTCGCTGCGCGCGGGCGGCGCCCTGGAGGCCATGCGGGTGCCCGGGGTGCCCGACCTCTCCGTCGTCCAGGAGCCCGGCACCCGCTTCGACAAGATCGAATGGGTGCCCGTACCCGATCCTGGGGCCGCCGGGACCCCGATCCGGCACCAGGACTTCGGCCCCCGGGGCATCACCCACGCCCAGAAGCTGGAGGGGTGTTACTGGGGCGGGCGGGCCGTCTACTTCGTGTCCTCCTTCGCCCGCGTCAAGGACGGCTCCGGCGCCGGTCACTTCGGACAGGTCTGGAAGTACGAACCGCACCGGCGCCGTCTCACCCTCGTCGTCGTCTTCGGCCCCAGCACCGACGTCCGGCTGCCCGGCGAGTCGCCGGACAACATCTGTCTGACGCCCACCGGCGGCCTGATGGTCTGCGAGGACGGCGACGGGGCGCAGCACGTCTTCGGAGTGAGCGAGCGGGGCGAGGTGTACGCGGTCGCCCGGAACGCGAAGGACATCGGCGGCCCCGGGGCGCCGGAGTGGGGCGAGTTCGCGGGCGTCGCGTTCTCGCCCGACCGGAGCACGATGTACGTCAACTGCTACACGCCGGGGACGACGTTCGCCGTGACGGGCCCGTGGTGCTGAGCTGACGGTCCGGGCGCCCGGCCGCCCGCGCGCTCGCGGACGGCCGGGTTCCGTCGCAGGATCGGGGAAGGACCGACGGCGCGGCGGAAGGGGCCGAGGTGGCGAAGAAGGACGGCGGGAAGAAGAAGGACGGGAAGACCGCCGGGAAGAAGGGCGGGAAGGGCCCCGGAGAGAAGCGCACCGGGAAGAGGACGGAGGACCGGCGGGTCACCCCCCTGCGGGAGCTGCTGCGCGTCCCCGAGGGCGAGCGGATCGACCTCACCGCGTACGACGCCGCCGCGACCCCCGGCGGGCCCGCGGGCAAGGCCGCGGGGCTCGCCGCCACCGCCGCCCTCGGACCCCGCCTCGCCGACCTCCAGGAACGGCTGTACGCGGCGAGCACGGCGGGCGACCGGCGCCGGGTGCTGCTCGTCCTCCAGGGCATGGACACCAGCGGCAAGGGCGGCACGGTCAAGCACGTCATCGGCCTCTTCAACCCCTCGGGCTGCCGCATCCAGGCGTTCAAGTCACCGACCCCGGAGGAGCTGAGCCACCCGTTCCTCTGGCGGATCGCGCGGGCGCTGCCCAGGGCGGGCGAGATCGGCATCTTCGACCGCTCGCACTACGAGGACGTGCTGATCGCCCGGGTGCGGGAGCTGGTCCCGCGCAAACGGATCGGCCACCGCTACGGGCAGATCAACCGCTTCGAGAAGGCCCTCGCGGACGAGGGCGTGACGGTCGTCAAGGTCTTCCTCCACCTCTCGTACGAGGAACAGCGCGAGCGCCTGCTCGAACGCCTGGACAACCCCGAGAAGCACTGGAAGTTCAACGTCGGCGACATCGAGGAGCGGGCCCTGTGGCCCGCGTACCGGGAGGCGTACGAACTCGCCCTCGAACGCTGCACGACCGAGGACGCCCCCTGGTACCTCGTCCCGGCCGACCACAAGTGGTACCGGAACTGGGCGATCAGCACCCTGCTGCTCGAACACCTGGAGGCCCTGGCTCCCGCGTATCCGCCGGGCGACTTCGACGTGGCGGAGTGCCGGGAACGCCTGCTGGCCACGTGAACGGCGGTCCACCGCCCGACGCGTGCACTCCGCCGGGCGACACCGGGGCTCCGCCGGGCTGCACGTGGGCTCCGCCGGGCTGCACCCGGGCTCCGTCGGCCCGACGCGTGGACTCCGCCCTTCTCGCTGTCGCGTCGCGCGCGCCGACGTTTTCGATCAGTTAACTTCCGGACGTGAACATTTCTGTACGAAAGCTGGCGGCGCTCGGAATTCTGGGCGCCGTCCTCGTCGGCTGTGGCGGCACGGGCGGGGGTACCGGCGGGCACCCGGCCTCACGGGCGACGGCCACGACCGGGCCGAGCAGCACGACCAGCACCGCCAGCCCGACCGGCACCGGGAGCGCCTCGCCCGGGGCCACCTCGGCGGCGGGCTCCAAGCCGGTGCCCGCCCGTACCGCCCCGCCCACCCTGGCCCCCGCCCCCGGCGGCCTCACGCCCGTCTACACCCACCGGGCCAAAAGTGCCGAGAAGGTCGTCGCCCTCACCTTCGACGCCGACATGACCGCCGACCAGGGCCCCCGGGCCGCCCGGGGCGAGCACTTCGACAATCCGCAGCTCATCGGCACCCTGCGCCGCCTCAAGGTCGACGCCACCGTGTTCATGACCGGCCGCTGGGCGGAGGAGTACCCCGACCAGGCCAGGGCCATCGGCGGCGACCCCCGCTTCGAGATCGCCAACCACTCCTACAGCCACTACGCCTTCGCGTCCCCCTGCTACGGCCTGCCGACCGTCGCCGGACCCGACATGGCCGCCGACGTGCGACGCGCCTTCGACGCCTTCCGGAACGCCGGGGCCGTCAACGTCGTCCCCTACTTCCGCTTCCCCGGCGGCTGCTACGACGACGCCGCCCGGCGCGCCCTCGCCCCCACCGGTGTGACCGCCGTCCAGTGGGACGTCGTCAGCGGCGACGCCTTCGCCAAGGACGCGGACGCCGTCGCCGAACAGGTCCTCGACGGCGTGAAGCCCGGCTCCCTCGTCGTCATGCACTGCACCCGCAGCGCCGCCCCCGTCACCGAGACCGCGATCCGCCGGATCGTCCCCGAACTCCGCGCGCGCGGCTACCGCTTCGTCAAGGTGTCGGAGCTGATGAGCCGCTGACCACGGCTCATTCCAGCCGGGCCGTGGCCGCCCGGGCCAGCGCCGCCACGGCCACCACGAGCAGCAGCGCGCCCCCGCACGCGAGCCACGGCGGCTCGGCCGTCGTCGTCCGTGCCCCGGTGACCAGCGCCGTCACCGCGTGCTTCGCCGGGGAACCGGTCGTCACCAGGGCCAGCAGCGAACCCAGCACCAGCGCCCCGACCGACCAGCCCGGCGCGGACAGGAACGGCCGTGAGGACAGCGCGCCGACGGCGGCGCCGGTCCCCGCGCAGGCCAGCACCGCGAGGAGCCCGGTCACCAGGGCGTCGGCCACCAGCACTCCGCGCCGGTCCGCTGTCGCGGTCACCACCAGCACCGCGACGGCCCCGACCAGCACCGGCCAGAGCGTGCCGGTGGCCAGTGCCGCGAGGTGCGCCCGCCCCCGGCCCGCGACGGCGGCCACCACGCCCCGCGCGGCGGGCGGCTCCTGGGTGACACAGATCCGTACGGACCAGGCCGTCACCGGCAGCAGGGTCGCGGCGGCGAGACCGAGCGAGCCGAGCACCGGCTCCCCGAGGGTGATGCCGACGACGAGACAGGCCGCGTACAGCATCAGCGGCGCGAGCCAGCGCTGCGAACGCAGCAGCAGAGCCGACTGGTAGCGCAGCAGAGCGGTCATGTCCGCCGCCGTTCCGCCGTGGGGGCCGTGATGTCGGGGGCGGGGGAAGCGTCGGGGGTGTCAGGGGCGGCAGCCGTGTCAGGGGCAGTGGGGGTGTCCGTGGTGCCTGTGGTGTTCGTGATGCCTGTGGTGCCGGAGACACCCGTCGTCGCCTGTACGTCCGTCTCCCGTACGTCCGTCTCCGGTACGTCCGTCTCCGGTACGTCCGTCTCCGGTACGTCCGTCTCCGGTACGTCCGTCTCCGCCGTCACCGCCTCCTCCAGTCGTTCGATGTGCCACGAGGACGCGAGCAGCGCCCCGAGGAGCGTGTCGGAGTGGGGCGCGGCCACCGTGAGCACCGTGGTCGAACCGGGGCCCGGCAGGACGAGCGGCGCGCCGGGCAGGTCCCCCGGCAGCGGGCCGAGGCCGCCGGAAGCCACGATCCGCACCCGGCCCGGCGCCCGTACCCCGGGCTCCGGGGCCGCGGCTCCGCCCCGGGGCCGCGCCGACACCCGTCCGGCCGCCACCTCGAACACCGCGTCCGCCTCCGCCGCGAGGCGGCGCGGGTCGTGATCGACGAAGACGACCGTCGCGCCCGCCGCCCGGCGCTCGCGCACCGCCGTGTCCAGCGCGGTACGCGCCCCCGTGTCGAGGCCCGTCCAGGCCTCGTCGAGGACCAGCAGTCCCGGTCCGGCCAGCAGCGCCTGGGCCACGGCGACCTTCTGGCCGGTGCCCTTGGACAGTTCCGCCATCGGGGTGCGGGCGTGCCCGGCGGCCCCGAAGCGCTCCAGCCACTCCCCCGCACCGGCCCGCGCGGCGGCCCGGCCGAGCCCCTGGAGCCGGCCGAGGTGGACCAGGTACTCGACGGCCGTGAACGGCAGCGCGGCCGGGAAGCGCTCGGGGACGTACGCGGTCCTGACCGGCCGCCCCGCGATCCGGCCCTCGGTGGGCGCGTCGACCCCCGCGAGCAGCCGGAGCAGCGTGGACTTGCCGGTGCCGTTGGCGCCGACGATCCGGACGAGAGCGGCGGCGGGGAGATCGAGGACGACCTCGCGAAGGACCCAGGGCCCGCGCGGGCCGTGCCTGCGCCCGACCCCCTCCAGCCTCAATGCGACGTCTTCTGCGGGGTCAGCTCGCTCGGCCGGACGACCACGAAGCCCTGGCCCTCCAGCATCAGCTGCACCGCCTCACCGGAACCGCCGCGCACCATCGAACCGAGCGACTGCGACCGGTGGAGCGAGGTCCGCAGCTGGTCGCTCCAGCCGACGACCGCGTCGGTGTCGACGTACACCGGGGCCTGCGGGGTGACGGGGATGACGATCGGGGTGCCCTCGCAGACCAGGGCGACCTTGCCGTGCCCGGAGAAGACGGAGTTGAAGAGGCCCCCGCCGGTCATCCCGGCGCCCTTCACGGTCTTGATCTCGTAGTGGAGGGTGGGGTCGAAGCAGAGCACGTTCCGGCCGTTCACGGAGAACGCGTCGCCCGGCTCGATCTCGACGAGGAAACAGTTCTGCGCCTCGTGCGCGAACCACACCTCGCCCCGGCCGCGCACGGCCATCAGCGCCAGCCCCTCGCCGGTGACGGCCCGCTTCAGGAGACCGCCGATGCCCTGGCCCTTGCGCTCGAAGCGGAGGTCGCCCCGGTAGGCGATCATCGAGCCCTGGCGCGCGTGCATCTCGCCGTCCACGGTGTACTTGACCGACTTGGCGTTCTGGAGGGTCATCCCGGGGAGGCCGGACGTCTCGGCGAGGTGTTCGCCGACGAAAAGGTCGCTCTTCATACCGGCATCCTGTCCCGGAAGCTCCTGTTCCCACAACGAGCCCCCGTCCCGGCAGTGGCAGACTTGCCGGGTGAGCAGCGACGACACCGACCTCCGCGACGAGAAGACCCAGTTCGTCCTCCCCCTGGTGGTGAGGATCGAACGGGACGCGCCCCCGGCCCGTACCGATGCCCTGGAGACGGCCGCCCGCGCCGTCCTGGAGATCCTCACCGACGAGCGTTCCCTCGGCGAGGGCGAGTGGGCGCGGGCCGTCGCGGACTGGGAGGACGCCCGCATCCGCAAGGTGGTGCGCCGGGCGCGGGGCGCGGAGTGGCGGCGCGCCGGGACGCTCCCGGGGATCACCGTCACCGGGAAGGAGGCGGAGGTACGGGTCTTCCCGCCGGTCCCGCTCGACGGCTGGCCCAAGGACCTGGCCCGCCTCCAGGTCTCGGGCACCCACCTCGACGACCCGGCCGAGCCGGGCCCGGTGCCGGACGGGGCGGTGACGCTCTGGTTCAACCCCGATCTGGACATGACGGCGGGCAAGTCGATGGCCCAGGCGGGCCACGGGGCGCAGCTCCTGTGGTGGGCGATGCCGGACGCGGACCGCGTGGCCTGGCGCGCCGCGGGCTTCCCGCTGGCCGTGCGGACGGCCCCGGCCGACCGGTGGGCGGCGCTGGTCGCCAGCGGCCTTCCGGTGGTCCGGGACGCGGGTTTCACGGAGATCGCCCCGGGCGAGACGGTCGTCTCCGAGGGCAGCGAGCGATTCGCTCCCGGTCTGCGGCTCGACCTGCCGTAGGGCGGGCCGGGAGACCGGGTTGAGTGCCCGCCGGGCCGCCGGGTCCGCGAGCGCCGTACGGGCCCGCGAGACCGAGCGACGGGCCCGGCTCCCGGACTTCCGGCGGCCCGGCCGACCGGCTGACCGACCGGCTCCCGAAGGGCCCGACCGGCCGACTGGCCGACTGGCCGACTGGCGACACCCTGCCGACCGGCTCAAGACTCCCCGCCCCGTCTACCCCGCCGGGAACGAAGCCGTCGCCAGGACCGTGCCGGTCGGGGAGACCAGGCGGGCGCCGGTCACCGTCGTCGGGTCGGTGGGTGCGGGGGCGCCCCAGGCGCCGTAACCGTCCTTGAGGGAGAACGTGCCCACCGGGACCGTCGATCCGTCGGCCCGCACCAGGAGGCAGCGCACCGGGCCCCGGGCGGAGCCGCCGAGGTCGACGGACATGTACACCCAGCCGCCGTCGCCGCCGTGGGCGAAGACCCGGCCCACCGTCCGGCCGTCGGCGACCAGGGACGCCTCCCGCAGGCCCCCGGCCGTCTGCTGCGAGACCGCCGGGGGCGCGCCCTCGACCACCGTGCCGACCGCCCACCCGCCGAACCCGCAGGCCAGGGCGGCCGCGGCACCGGCCGCCGCGAGCCGCAGCCGGTAGCGGCCGCGCTTCGGTACGGGCGCCGCGCCCATCGCCCGTACCGCCCTGCTCTCGAAACCGACCGGCGGTTCCGCGTCCGGCAGCAGCGCGAGCAGCCCGTCACCGGCCGCCGTCAGCCGTTCGACGTGCTCACGGCAGTCCGGGCAGCGGTCCAGATGGGCCAGCGCCTCGGCCCGTTCGCGGGCCGGGAGGACCCCGAGCGCCAGCTCGGCGTCCAGCTCCCGCAGCCGCTCGCACTCCATGCCGTTCACCGTCCCTCCGCCGTGTCGAGCAGCGCCCTGACCTTGAGCGTCCCCGTCCGGATGCGCGTCTTCGCCGTGCCCAGCGGCACGTCCTCGGCCGCCGCGACCTCCCGCGCGGTCATCCCGTAGATCCCGGCCATCACCAGGGCCCGCGCCTGCTCCCTCGGCAGCTCCGCGACCGCCCGCCGGACCCGCTCCGCGCTGTCGTCGGCGAGGGCCCGCCGCTCGGGCGTCTCGGTCACCGCGCCGAGCAGCGCGTCCAGGTCCTCGGGGGCGACCGGCCGGGCCCGCCGGGCCCGTGCCGCGTCGACCGCCAGGTTGTGCGCGATGACCGTCAGCCAGGTCCGTACGGAGCCGCGCCGGGAGTCGTACACCTGCGCGTGCCGCCAGGCCCGCTCGAAGGTCTGCTGGGCGATGTCCTCGGCGAGCTGCGCGTCCCCGAGGACCGTGAGCGCCACGCCGAAGACCGGGCCCTGGAAGCGGCGCACGAACGCGACGGCGAGCGCGGGATCGCCCGTCGTCAGGCCGGTGAGCAGTGCCTCGTCGGACACCCGCCCGGGAGAAAGCCCCATGCGCCACATGCCAGGGATACGGTCCGCGGCCCGGAAGGGATTGCCCCGCCCATTCTCCTCCCCTCTCCCCCCACGAGCCCGGCCGCCCGATCGCCCGATCGCCCAGAATCCCGAACCCTGACCCGGGACCCGGACCCCGCCCCGGACCGATCGCCCTGAGACACGGCCCTGGGTCCGACCGCCCGGAGTCCTCTCCCCGGACCGCAATCCCCCGGCCGGGTCGGCCCGTACCCCTGGCAGGGGGAAACAACCGGAGGACCGACTCATGACCATCCCGTTCACCCGTCGGCGCGTGCTCCTCGGTCTGACCACCGGCGGCCTCGTCGGACTGCTCGCCGCCTGCGGGGGCGGCGGCACCACCACCGGCGCCGCCACCACGACCCCGCCCCCGGCGACATCCGTCTCCTCGTCCGCGAACCAGGTCACGGCCGTGCTGACCGACTTCCACATCCAGTTGTCGCAGCGGACGTACCACCCCGGCCCGTACACCTTCACCGCAGAGAACAAGGGGCACACGGAACACGCCCTGGAGCTGGACGGCCCCGGCGGGAACAACCGCACCGAGACCCTGCGGCCCGGCCGGTCCGCGACGCTCACCGTGAACCTGAAGTCCGGCACCTATCAGGTCTTCTGCCCCGTCGACGGCCATAAGGACCTCGGTATGAAGACGCAGATCACCGTCGGCGGCGCCGCCGCGCCCACCGACCGTGTGAACACTCCCACGACCCCTCCCGGCAATGGCTACTGACCGGGCGGCCACGCGGCTCGTCCTGCGCCTCGCCGGTGCGGGCCTGACCGCCGCGATGGCCGTCATCCATCTGTACCTGTGGGGCGAGGGGTACCGGGACCTGGCCACCATCGGGCCGCTGTTCCTCGTCAACGGCGTCATCGGGCTCCTGCTCGCCGTGGCACTGCTGGTCACCCCGGTACGGGGGCTCACCCCGCTCGCCTCGGTCGCCGCGCTGTTCACCGCGGGCACCCTGGGCGCCCTGGTCCTCAGCCTCACCACCGGCCTGTTCGGGTTCGAGGAGTCGGTCCACGCGGAGCTCGTACGGCCGACGCTGTACGTCGAGACGGCGGGTACGGCCGTCCTGATCGCCCTCGCGGTGACCGCTCTCGGCCACCGGGCGCCCCGACCGGCCCTCCCGTCACCTCCGGCCCGGACTCCTGGAAGGACTCCCGGCCGGAACCTCAAATGAAGCTCTGAACGTCCCCCTTCTGGGATTCGAACAGCCGCCGCGGGGCCATCACGTGGGTGACTGAGGACCCGAAGGAGGGGGACATGACGGAACTCGGCATCGGCATGGGCTGGCGTCCCGAGATCGCGGAAGCGGTCGAGGGCCTGGCCGGAATCGACTGGGTGGAGGTCGTCGCGGAGAACATCTGCGTCGGCCATCTGCCCGACTCACTGACCAGGCTGCGGCAGCGCGGCGTCACGGTCGTCCCGCACGGAGTCTCGCTGGGGCTCGGCGGCGCCGACCGGCCCGACCCGGCGCGCCTCGCGGCGCTGGCCGAGAAGGCGGTGGCGCTGGGGGCGCCGCTGGTCACCGAACACATCGCGTTCGTACGGGCCGGGGGGCCGCTCACCGCGACACCGCTCCTGGAAGCGGGCCACCTGCTGCCGGTGCCCCGGACCCGGGACGCGCTCGACGTGCTCTGCGAGAACGTGCGCGCCGCGCAGGACGCGCTGCCCGTCCCGCTGGCCCTGGAGAACATAGCGGCGCTCGTCTCCTGGCCGGGCGAGGAGATGTCGGAGGGCCGGTTCCTCGCGGAACTGGTGGAGCGCACGGGGGTGCGGCTCCTGATCGACGTCGCCAATCTGCACACCAACCACGTCAACCGGGGCGAGGACCCGGCGCGGGCGCTGGCCGAACTGCCCCTGGAGGCCCTCGCGTACGTGCACGTGGCCGGGGGCGTGGAGCGGGACGGCGTCTGGCACGACACCCACGCGCACCCCGTCCCCGGCGCCGTCCTCGACATCCTGGCGGACCTGGCGGGCCGGGTCGCGCCGCCGGGCGTCCTGCTCGAACGGGACGACGACTTCCCTCCGGCGTCGGAACTCGCCGACGAGCTGAGCGCCGTCAGGGCGACGGTCGCGGGGGCGCGGGCGGCGGGCCGTCACGGGGTACGGGCCTCCCGGCACCCCGCGCCTGACCGCCACCCCCTGCTCATCGGCGCGGGCGCCCGCGTCTCGGGCGGCACGATGCCGAACGGGCCGGAGTCGGGGGCCGGGTCGGGGTCGGAGTCGGGGTCGGGGGCGGGGGCGGAGTCGGGGCCCGGGTCGGCGCCGGAAGCGCGGTCGGTCGCCCCGCCCGTGTCCGGCGGTCCCGTCGCCGCTCCCGGCGCCCGGCAGCGGCTCGCCGTCGCCCAGGTCTCGCTGCTCTCCGCGCTCGTCGCCGGGACGCCCGCGCCCGAGGGCTTCGACAGCCGGAGGCTCGGGGTGCAGAGCCGGGCGCTCGCGGCCAAGCGGGCCGGGATCGTCGCGAAGGTCGCGCCCGAGCTGCCCGAGATCCTGGGCAGCGGATTCCGGCCCGCGTTCCTCGCGTACGCCAGGTCCCGCCCCATGACCGGCAACTACCGCCGGGACGCGCTGGACTTCGCCGAGCACCTGCTGGTGGCCGGACGGCCGGAGCGGGAGGAGGCGCGGCGGGAGCTGACCGCGTGGTGGCAGGACCGTTCCGGCAATCGTCCGCCCGGCCGCGCGACCCGGCTCGTCCGGGCCGCCCGGCACGCCCTGGCCCGGAGATGAGGTGCCCGTGAACACCGCCGTCACGCTCTCCTACCTGGTCGCCGCCGTCGGCGTCGCGCTGGTCGTCACCGGGCTCGTCCGGTCCCGTCGCGGGTCCGGCGGGCCCGTCCACGACCGGTACGAGGCGGCCTTCCTCAACGGCGGGCCCGCCAGGGTCGCCGACTCCGCCCTCGCGGCGCTCCAGGCCGACGGCAGGCTGGCGGTCGGCGGCCCCGGCACCGTGTCGGTGCTCCGCCCCCTCGCGTACGACCCGGTGGAGCGCGCGGTGTTCCAGGCGCACGCCGAAGCCCCGCACGGGGCGCTGCACCAGCTGCGGCTCACGGTGATGCGGCACCCGGCGGTCCAGGAGATCGGCGACGGTCTGGCCGCGCGCGGGCTGGTCGTCGCCCCGGCGGTGCGGCGGTCCGTCCTGCGGCGGTGCGCGGCGCTCGGCCTGGGGACCTTCCTGCTGTTCCCGGTGGCGTTCGTCCTCACCGTGCTGGACTTCGCCACCGCCGAGGAGCCGTCCTTCCCGTTCGTCCTGAAGGTGGCGCCCGCGCTGGTCGCCGCCGCGTTCACGGCCGTCGTCTGCGGGTCGCTCGGCGCCGGGCAGGTCACCCCGGCCGGGCGGCGGGCGGTCTCCGCGTACGGCCGTGACCACGCGCGTTCGGGGGACGCCGGTCATCTGGTGGCGCTGCACGGACTCGGGGCCCTGCCGGACCCGGTGCTGCGGGAGCTGTTCGTCGCCGCCGCCCGGTTCTACGGCCCGGTCGGGCGCCGGGGGCGCGGCGGCCGGGGCCGTACGCGGTCCGGACACGCCTCCTGGGCCGGGGACGCCGCCGGGGCGGCGGCGGTGTGGTGCGCGGGGGCCGGCGCGTGCGGCGGCGGGAGTTCCGGGGGCGGCGGTTCCTGCTCGGCGGGTGCCTGCTCCGGCGGGGGCTCCGGCTGCGGCGGCGGGAGCGGTTCCTCCTGCGGCGGCTCCGGTTCCTCCAGCTCGTGCGGGAGTTCGAGCTCCAGCTCGTGCGGCGGATCGAGCGGCGGCTGAGGCGCGGTGCGGGCCAAAAGGGCCCGGAAAGGACGCCGGTGCGGCGCGCGGTGGCGCGCCGCACCCGGTGCCGGACCCGGTGTCGCTGGAACGGCGGGCGAAACGTTCCCGCCCGCCGTCTGATCTTCCGGGTCGTGGGTGGCGCACCCGGCCGGGAGCCGGGCCGCCACCAGGTCTTCGTACGGCCGTCAGGCCAGGCCCGCCACCAGCTCGGCGACGCTCCTGCGACGGCCCGTGTAGAACGGGACCTCCTCGCGGACGTGCATCCGCGCCTCGGAGGCGCGCAGGTGGCGCATGAGGTCCACGATGCGGTGCAGCTCGTCCGCCTCGAAGGCGAGGATCCACTCGTAGTCGCCGAGGGAGAAGGAGGCGACCGTGTTGGCGCGCACGTCCGGGTAGCCGCGGGCCATCTTGCCGTGGTCGGCGAGCATCCGGCGACGGTCCTCGTCGGGCAGCAGGTACCAGTCGTAGGAGCGCACGAAGGGGTAGACCGAGACGTAGTCGCGCGGGTTCTCGTCGGCCAGGAAGGCCGGGATGTGCGACTTGTTGAACTCGGCGGGGCGGTGCAGCGCCATGTTCGACCAGACCGGCTCCAGGGCGCGGCCCAGACGGGTGCGGCGGAAGAGGCTGTAGGCCTCCTGGAGCTCGTCGCTCGTCTCGGCGTGCCACCAGATCATGACGTCGGCGTCGGCGCGCAGACCGGACAGGTCGTACGTGCCGCGGACGGTGACGTCCTTGGCGGCGAGCTGGTCGAACAGCTCCTGGACCTCGTCGGCGTAGCCGCCTCGGTCCTCGGGGAGAACGTCGCGCAGCTTGAAGACGGACCACAGGGTGTAGCGGATGACCTCGTTGAGGTCCTTCGCCTTCTTACCGGCGTTCGGGATCTTTTCGGGCGCACTCATACGCCTATTCTCGCCCGTCACAGGGAGTGCCCCGCACCGGGGTCGGTCCTTTTCGACGTGGCGATGATCTCGTCGGCCGCGCGGTGGGCCGAGGCGACGCACGCGGGGATGCCGACACCGTCGTACGCGGCTCCCGCGACCCGCAGTCCGGGGAGCGCGGCGACCGCCTCGCGGACCCGGGCGACCCGGGCGAGATGGCCGACCGGGTACTGGGGCAGACCGCCGGTCCAGCGGGTGACCGTGGTGGCGACGGGCCGGGCGGCGAGGCCGGTGGCGGCTGCCAGGTCCTTGAGGGAGGCGGCGACGAGGTCGGAGTCCTCGCGGTCGGTCTGCTGCTCCTCGCCGTGGCGGCCGACGGAGGTGCGGAGCACGAAGAGGCCGGGGGCTCCTTCGGTGACCCAGCGCCACTTCTGCGAGGAGAAGGTGGACGCCTTGACGGTGTGCCCGTCGACGGGCGGCACGAGGAAGCCGGAACCGGTGAGCCGGGGCATGTCGGTGCGCCGGAAGGCGAGGGTGACCAGGGCCATGGAGGCGTACTCGACGGCCCGCAGTTCGGTGGCGGCGGCGGGCGCGTGGTCGGCGAGCAGCGCGGCGGCGGGCCCGGCGGGGGTGGCGAGGACGACGGCGTCGGCGTCGAGGACGCGGTCGCCGGCCTCGACCCGCCAGCCGCCGTCCCCGGTGCGGCGCAGCGAGGTCACGGGGGTGTCGGTGAGGATCTCGCCGCCCGCGGCGCGGACGGCGTCGGCGACGGCGCCGGGCAGGGTGCCGACACCGCCCCGGAGCCCCACGAAGACGGAGCCGCCGAGGCCGGTGGCGGCCCCCGCCGGGTCGGCGGGGACGGTGGCACCGGCCGACTGGACGGCGCGGACGGCGTCGCCGAGCGTGGGGTGCGCGCGGGCGGCGGCGAAGAGGGCGGGGACGGCGGCGCGCATCGAGATGCGGTAGGCGTCTCCGGCGTAGACGCCGCCGAGGAGGGGTTCGACGAGCCGGTCGACGACCTCGTGGCCCATCCGGGCGGCGACGTACGCGCCGATGGCGATGTCGTCGCCGATGGCGGTCGGGGGCAGTTCGGCGTCGAGGCCGACGCGACGCAGCCCGTCCTCGGAGAGGAGTTCCGCGACGGCGCGGGCGTCGCCGGGGACGCCCATGACGTGTCCCCTGGGCATGGGCACGAGGGCGCCCCGGGACCAGACGGACGCGGTGGTGGTGGCGGGGGCCTGGAGACGGTCGCCGAGGCCGACCGCGCGGGCCAGTTCGACGGCCTCGGGACGGCGGGCCAGCAGCGACTCGGCGCCGAGGTCCACGGGGGCGCCCTCGATCTCCCCGGCGAGCAGCTTGCCGCCCAGCCGGGGGCCCGCTTCGAGGAGGGTCACCCGGTGACCGGCGGTGGCCAGCCGGTGGGCGGCCGCGAGTCCGGCGATACCGCCTCCGGCGACGACGACATGGGGTCCCGTGGTGTCCGCGTTCATGGGACCACTCTCTCAAATCGCCCGGGGTGCCTTGTCCGGGGGCGGCCGTGGCGGGGCCCCGGGGCTTCCGTTCCGAGGCCGGACCGTGACCACTTCGCGATCGGCGGACGGCAACCCGATCCGGGGTGCGTACGTCGAAGGACCGGTACTGACCACGATCCCTGGGGGGACGAATGACGAGCGTACGGACCACGGCGAGAACGCGTACGGCGGCGGGGGCCGTCCTGCTCACCGCCGCACTGGCGCTGACCGGCTGCGCGGGCGGCGCGGAGGGGGACTCAGCGAAGGAGAAGGGGGACCTGAGCGCGGCGCAGAGCTACGAGGAGGGCTGGGCCGCATCGGGCTCGGACGCGCGGAAGGGTTCGCCGGAGGCGTCGGCCGACGCGGCGAAGGACAAGGCGAAGGCGAAGGTCCCGGCCCAGCAGCACGTCATCCGGACGGCCTCGCTGGAAGTGGAGGTCGCCGACGCGGCGAAGTCGCTGGCCACGGCCCGCCGGGTGGCGTCGGGCGCGGGCGGGCACGTCGAGAACGAGACGACGGAGCGGATCGACGACGCGCACATGATGTCCACCGTGGTGCTCCGGGTGCCGCAGGAGCGGTACGACTCCGTCCTCGGGGAACTGGCGGGTGCGGGGAAGCTGCTGGCCCGCAAGTCGGACGCCAAGGACGTGACCGAGCAGGTCGTGGACGTCGAGAGCCGGATCGCGACCCAGCGGGCGAGCGTCGCCCGGGTGCGGACGCTGATGGACCGGGCGGAGCGGCTGGCCGACGTGGTGACCCTGGAGGGCGAGCTGAGCCGTCGACAGGCGGACCTGGAGTCGCTGCTCGCGCAGCAGGCCTCGCTGAAGGACCGGACGTCGCTGGCGACGATCACGCTGACGCTGCTGGAGAAGCCGAAGGAGGGAGCGGAGGAGGAGCCGGGCCGTCCGGGCCTCGGTGACGCCCTCGCGGGCGGGTGGAACGCCCTCGCGGGCGCGGTCGCCTGGATCGGGATCGTGCTCGCGGCGCTGGCCCCGTGGCTGGCGGTGGCCCTGGTGGCGTACCTGCTGTGGCGCCGTCTGGTCCGCCCGCGCCTGGCCGCGCGCCGCGCGGCACCGGGCACCCCCTCCCCCGTACCGCCGACGGTGCCCCGCAATGCCGCCGGGGCCCCGGCGTCGCCCGGCCCGCTGGAGACCCCCGGGACCCCCGGCGAGTGAACCGGAGGGGCGCGGGCCGTTCCACGGCTGAAGCGCCCCGGAGGGGAACCGGGCCCTTGAGAATGGAGGCATGAGGGAACGACTGGTGGTCATCGGAGGTGACGCGGCGGGGATGTCCGCCGCGTCCCAGGCACGCAGGCTCAGGGGTCCGGAGGAGCTGGAGATCGTCGCTTTCGAGCGGGGCCGGTTCTCTTCGTACTCGGCCTGTGGGATTCCGTACTGGGTCGGCGGTGAGGTGGCCACGCGGGAGGAGCTGATCGCGCGTTCGCCGGAGGAGCACCGGGCGCGGGACATCGGGCTGCGGACGCGGACCGAGGTCACCGCGATCGACCTGGCGGGCCGCCGGGTCCTGGCCCGGGACCTGGCGGCGGGTACGGAGTCGTGGACGGGTTTCGACAAGCTGGTGATCGCGACGGGGGCGCGGCCCCGGCGCCCGGCGCTGCCCGGCATCGACGCGCCGGGGGTGCACGGGGTGCAGACCCTGGAGGACGGGCAGGCGCTGCTGGACTCGCTGGCGGGGTCGCCGGGGCGGCGGGCGGTGGTGGTGGGCGCCGGGTACATCGGGGTGGAGATGGCGGAGGCGCTGCTGCACCGGGGGTACGAGGTGACGGTGCTGCACCGGGGTGAGCAGCCGATGTCGACGCTCGATCCGGACATGGGGCGGCTGGTGCACCGGGCGATGGACGGTCTGGGGATCAGGACGGTGGCGTCGGCGGAGGTGACGGAGGTCCTGACCGGCCCGGACGGGCGGGTGCGGGCGGTGGCGACGGACGCGGCCGAGTATCCGGCGGACGTGGTGGTGCTCGGGATGGGCGTGGTGCCGGAGACGTCGCTGGCGCGGGAGGCGGGCCTGCCGGTGGGGGCGCGCGGCGGGCTGCTGACGGACCTGGCGATGCGGGTGCGGGGGCAGGAGGACGTGTGGGCGGGCGGTGACTGCGTGGAGGTGCTGGACCTGGTGGCGAACCGGGAGCGGCACGTGCCGCTGGGGACCCACGCGAACAAGCAGGGGCAGGTGATCGGGACGAACGTGGGCGGGGAGTACGCGACGTTCCCGGGGGTGGTGGGCACCGCCGTGTCGAAGGTGTGCGATCTGGAGATCGCGCGGACGGGGCTGCGGGAGAAGGACGCCCGTGCGGTGGGTCTGCGGTTCGTGTCGGTGACGGTGGAGTCGACGAGCCGGGCCGGGTACTACCCGGGGGCGGCGCCGATGACGGTGAAGATGCTGGCGGAGCGGCGTTCGGGGCGGCTGCTCGGGGTGCAGATCGTGGGCCGTGAGGGCGCGGCGAAGCGGGTGGACGTGGCGGCGGTCGCGTTGACGGTGCGAATGACGGTGGAGGCGATGACGGCGCTGGACCTGGGGTACGCGCCGCCGTTCTCACCGGTGTGGGACCCGGTCCTGGTCGCGGCCCGCAAGGCGACGGCGGCGGTCCGCGCGGCGGGCTGAGGCCCCGGCGGTGTCGGCGGGGCTCCCTCCGGCTGCACCGCCGCAGGGACCGCGGCACGGGGACGGGGAGTACCCGTACAAGCGCGGCTGGCTGTACGGGTACGGCGACGGCCGCCGGGGATGGTCCCCGGCGGCCGTCGTGGGGCCGTGCCGTCGTCGTGGTGGGCCCGGCTCAGACCGCCGTGCGCGTGTGGACGTGGTCGACGAGACGGGTCAGCGCGTCCGGGTCCATCGAGGGCATGACGCCGTGGCCGAGGTTGAAGACATGGCCTTCGAGGTCCTTCGCGGCGGCGAGGACCTCGTCGGCCTTGTCCCGGACGACCTGCTCGGGGGCGAACAGCACGGCGGGGTCCAGATTGCCCTGGAGCGCCTTGCCGGGACCGACCCGGCGGGCGGCCTCGTCCAGCGGGACGCGCCAGTCGACGCCGACGACGTCCGCTCCGGCCTCGCCCATGAGACCGAGGAGTTCGCCGGTGCCGACGCCGAAGTGGATGCGGGGGACGCCGTATCCGGCGACCGCGTCGAAGACCTTCGTGGAGGCGGGCATCACGGAGCGGCGGTAGTCGGCGGGGGCGAGGGCGCCGACCCAGGAGTCGAAGAGCTGGACGGCGGAGGCTCCGGCCTCGATCTGGACCTTGAGGAAGGCCGAGGTGATCTCGGCGAGGCGGTCGAGCAGATCGGCCCAGAGCTGCGGGTCGCCGTACATGAGCGCCTTGGTGCGCTCGTGGCTGCGCGAGGGGCCGCCCTCGACGAGGTAGCTCGCGAGCGTGAAGGGGGCGCCCGCGAAGCCGATGAGCGGGGTGTCGCCCAGTTCCCCGGTGAGCATCCCGATGGCCTCGGTGACGTAGTGGACGTCCTCGGGGGTCAGGTCGCGGAGCCGGTCGAGGTCGGCGCGGGTGCGGATCGGCTCGGCGACGACGGGCCCGACGCCGGGCTTGATGTCGAGGTCGAGGCCGATGGCCTTGAGCGGGACGACGATGTCGCTGAAGTAGATGGCGGCGTCGACCTTGTGGCGGCGGACGGGCTGGAGGGTGATCTCGGTGACGAGTTCCGGCCGCATGCACGATTCGAGCATGGGGATGCCCTCGCGCACCTTCAGGTACTCGGGGAGGGAGCGCCCGGCCTGCCGCATGAACCACACGGGGGTGTGCGGCACGGGCTCCCGCCTGCACGCCTTGAGGAACGCGGAGTCGTGCGTCCGCGACCGGGGGTCCGTCGGGCGGCCCGCGGCGGGGGTGGCGGCGGCACCGGTGGGGTCTTGGGCGAGGGAAAGGTCGTTGGCACTCACGTCCCGAATCTTCGCATGTGGCGGGAAGCCGCTCGGCCGGGCCGGGTGTCCTCCCTGCGCGGAGGGCCCGTTCCGCCTACTCTTCCCCGCATGGCTGCGGCGCAGGGACATTTTTCCGATCATTCCGACGGCGATCGAGGGACGGGCGAAACGGCGGACAGTGCGGAGACGAACCCGGTGCCGCTCGCGTTCCGGCGGGCGGTGGAGGCCCTGCGGGGGGCGCGGCTGAGGCCGGAGGTGGAGGTCGATCCGACGCGGCCCCCGCAGCGTCTCGCGCCGTACGCGTACGCGGTGGAGGCGGCCGTGGTGGACGGCGAGGAGGACCTCGCGGACGGACGCCTCGTGCTGCTGCACGACCCGGACGGGCACGAGGCCTGGAAGGGAACGTTCCGTCTGGTGACGCTCGTACGCGCGGAGCTGGAGCCGGAGATGGCGGCGGACCCGCTGCTGCCCGAGGTGTGCTGGTCCTGGCTGACGGGGGCGCTGGAGGCGCGGGGGCTCTCGTACGGGGAGGCGAGCGGGACGGTGACGATGGCGGGCTCGCACTATTTCGGGGGGCTCGCGGACCGCAGGCCCGCGACCCAGATCGAGATCCGGGCGTCGTGGACGCCCCGGGAGGGGCTGGGCGGGGTGCCGGACACGGGGGCGCACCTGGCGGCCTGGTGCGATCTGCTCTGCCAGATCGCGGGGCTGCCGCCGGTCGCGGTGGAACCGGGTGCGGCCGGGACGGTGTCGGGGGCGGGGGTCGTCTCGTTGCCCCAGCGACGCGGCCCGCAGCAGACATGAGCCCCGGCGGCGGACGCGTCACCCCCGGCGGGCGGGCGCCCCACGGGCGTGAGGCGGTCCGCGGCGGGCCCGGGGTCCGCGACGGGCCCACGGGTCCGCGACGGGCCCGGACCCGTGGGCCGGGCCGGTACAGGGCTGCCGGACGGGTGCCCCGGCGCTCCCTCGTGGGAGTGACAGGGCGGGGGCCGTTCGTAGGATGATCGATCACGCATCCGAATTGCCCTAATTGTTACTCACCAAATCGTGATCTTTCCCTAAAGGCGGGCGGCCCTCCTGCCGAAGGAGTCAGTGACCCCTTCACAGCACGGGTTCACTCCCCGGCTTCTTCCCCGAGCCGGCCCCGTCCCGCATCCTTTTCAGGAGGCCTGGTGTCCGTTCTCCTCGAGCAGCCCGCAAGCCTGGTCGCCTACCGCCCGAACAAGCCGACGGCCATGGTCGTCGTGGCCGACCCGCGCGTACGTTCCACCGTGACCCGCCACCTGTGGGCCCTCGGAGTACGTGACGTGATCGAGGCTTCGTCCATCGCGGAGGCACGCCCCCGCGTCGGCAACCCGCGCGACATCTGCGTTGCCGACGTCCACCTGCCCGACGGCAGCGGTCTGACGCTGCTGTCCGAGACCCGCGCCGCGGGCTGGCCCAACGGCCTCGCCCTCTCGGCCGCCGACGACATCGGCGCCGTGCGCAACGCCCTCGCGGGCGGCGTGAAGGGCTATGTCGTCACCGGTACCCGGACCAACATCGGTCATCCGACCAGGCCGGGCGCCGCCCCCATCGGTGCCGCCGCCGCCCGGCTCGGCCACCGCCGCCCCCCGGGTGCCCCGAGCCACCCGGGCGGCTACCGCGAGCTCTCCGGCCGTGAGGTCGAAGTGCTCCGGCTCGTCGCGGAGGGCCAGTCGAACAAGGCGATCGGCGTCTCCATGGGCCTCTCCGCCCTCACGGTGAAGAGCCACCTCGCCAGGATCGCCCGCAAGCTGGGCACCGGAGACCGGGCGGGCATGGTCGCGGTGGCCCTGCGGACCGGGATCATCCACTGAACCCACCGGTCGACAAAGACCCGGCGCCTGTCGACGGAACGTTCCGTCGGCGGGCGCCCGCCGTTCACCGATACCCTTGACAGGTGACCGACGCCCAAGAGACCGCAGCAGACACAGCACTGCGCACCACCGGGGGCGGCCCCCCGGACGACGACGTCCCTGCGATTGGGCTTCCGATCCCGTTGCTGGAGCCCCGTGAGGGGATTCCGCCCGTCGTCGAGACGGCGGACGCCCTCGCCGAAGTGATCGCCGCCTTCGCCGCCGGACGCGGGCCGCTCGCCGTGGACGCCGAGCGCGCCTCCGGCTACCGCTACGGCCAGCGCGCCTACCTCGTCCAGCTCCGCCGCGAGGGCGCGGGCACCGCGCTCATCGACCCGGTCGGCTGCCCCGACCTCTCCGGCTTCGGCGAGGCGCTCGACGGGACCGAGTGGATCCTGCACGCGGCGACCCAGGACCTGCCCTGCCTGCGGGACATAGGCATGCTGCCGACCTCGCTCTTCGACACCGAACTGGCCGGACGGCTCGCGGGGTTCCCGCGCGTCGGTCTCGGCGCGATGGTCGAGTCCGTCCTCGGCTACGCCCTGGAGAAGGGCCACTCCGCCGTCGACTGGTCCACCCGGCCCCTGCCCGAGCCCTGGCTGCGGTACGCGGCGCTCGACGTGGAACTCCTCGTCGACCTGCGCGACGCGCTGGAGAAGGAGCTGGACCGGCAGGGCAAGCTGGAATGGGCCCTCCAGGAGTTCGACGCCATCGCCTCCGCCCCGCCCGCCCCGCCGCGCAAGGACCCCTGGCGGCGCACCTCCGGGATGCACAAGGTGCGGCGGCGCCGCCAGATGGCGGTCGTACGGGAGCTGTGGACGGCCCGCGACAGGATCGCCCAGCGGCGGGACGTCTCCCCCGGCAAGGTGCTGAGCGACGCGGCGATCGTGGAGGCGGCCCTCGCCGTCCCGGTGAACGTGGCCGCGCTGACCGTGCTGCCCGGCTTCGGGCACCGGATGGGCCGCCGTCAGCTGGAACAGTGGCAGGCCTCGGTGGACCGGGCCAGGGCGCTGCCGGAGAACGAGCTGCCGCAGCCGGGCACGCAGGTGGCGGGTCCGCCGCCGCCGCGCGCCTGGGCGGACAAGGACCCGGCGGCGGCGGCGCGGCTCTCGGCGGCGCGCACGGCGGTGTCGGCGCTGGCGGAGACCCTGCACCTGCCGCAGGAGAACCTGATCACCCCGGACACCGTGCGCCGGGTCTGCTGGGAGCCGCCGACGGCGGGGACCGCGGGCGTGTCCGCCGCCCTGAGCGGCTACGGCGCGCGTCCCTGGCAGGTGGAGCTCGTGACCCCGCTCCTGGTGAAGGCCCTGACGGCGACCGCCTGACCCGGTACGGAACGGCCCCCGGCATCCGCGAGGACGCCGGGGGCCGTCGTGTCTTTCCGGGCGGTTCCCCGGCGCCGCCCGGCCCGTTGCGTCAGGGTGACGGATGTGACCTTCGCCGCTTGGGGCCCAAGGGGTGGGCAGTCTGGTTACTCGTAAGTAGCATGGGGGAGCAAGCGCACGCTTAGGCGTGGGCCGCAGCAGCAGTGCCATCCCGCACCCTGGAGGAGAGCCATCGTGCCTCGTACCGTCAGGGACGTCGTCTTCGTCGACGGCGTCCGCACCCCGTTCGGCAAGGCGGGCCCGAAGGGCATCTACCACGAGACCCGCGCCGACGACCTCGTCGTGAAGGCCGTCCGGGAGCTGCTGCGCCGGAACCCGGGCCTCGACCCCGCGAAGATCGACGAGGTCGCCATCGCCGCGACCACCCAGATCGGCGACCAGGGCCTGACCCTCGGCCGTACGGCGGGCATCCTCGCCGGACTGCCCCAGTCGGTGCCCGGCTACTCCATCGACCGCATGTGCGCGGGCGCCCTGACCGCCGTGACCTCGGTCGCCGGTTCGATCGCCTTCGGCGCGTACGACGCCGTCATCGCCGGTGGCGTCGAGCACATGGGCCGCCACCCCATGGGCGAGGGCGTCGACCCGAACCCGCGCTTCGTGTCGGAGAAGCTCGTCGACGAGTCCGCCCTCTTCATGGGCATGACCGCCGAGAACCTGCACGACCGCTACCCGGGCATCACCAAGCGGCGTGCCGACGAGTACGCCGTGCGCTCGCAGGAGAAGGCCGCCAAGGCGTACGCCGACGGCAGGATCCAGCAGGACCTGGTGCCGATCTCGGTCCGCCGCACCGACGCCACCACCGGTGAGACCGGCTGGGGCCTGGTCACGGCCGACGAGCCGATGCGTCCCGGCACCACCCTGGAGTCCCTCGCGGGCCTGAAGACGCCGTTCCGCGTGCACGGCAACGTGACCGCGGGCAACGCGGCCGGTCTCAACGACGGCGCCACCGCCTCGATCATCGCCTCCGAGGAGTTCGCCCGCGAGAACGGCCTCCCGGTCAAGATGCGCCTCGTCTCGTACGCCTTCGCGGGCGTCGAGCCCGAGGTCATGGGTTACGGCCCGATCCCGGCGACCGAGAAGGCCCTCGCCAAGGCCGGCCTGTCCATCGAGGACATCCAGCTCTTCGAGATCAACGAGGCCTTCGCCGTCCAGGTCCTCGCCTTCCTGGAGCACTACGGCATCGCCGACGACGACACCCGGGTGAACCAGTACGGCGGCGCCATCGCCTACGGTCACCCGCTCGCCTCCTCCGGCGTCCGGCTGATGACTCAGCTGGCCCGCCAGTTCGAGGAGCAGCCGCAGGTCCGTTACGGCCTCACCACCATGTGCGTCGGCTTCGGCATGGGCGCGACGGTCATCTGGGAGAACCCCCACTGGGAGGGCAAGTGAGCACCACCGCCGAGCTTCTGAAGGGCGCCGCCGAGCTCTTCCCCGACGAGGTCGTCACCAGCGCCCACGTACGGCACTTCGAACTGCCCGCAGGTGCGGGCCGGTTCGCCCTGATCACGCTGGACAACGGCTTCGACCACACCAAGCCGACCACCTTCGGCCCGCAGTCGCTGGCCAACCTGAACGCGGCGATCGACCAGGTCGAGGCCGAGGCCGCGAACGGTGAGATCACCGGCGTCGGCCTCACCGGCAAGCCGTTCATCTTCGCCGTCGGCGCCGACCTCAAGGGCGTCGAACTGCTGCGGAAGCACGACGAGGCGCTCGCCATCGGCAAGGGCGGCCACGACGTCTTCAAGCGGCTCTCCGGGCTCGCCGTGCCGACCTTCGCGTACTACAACGGCGCGGCCATGGGCGGCGGCGTCGAGGTCGGTCTGCACTGCACCTACCGCACCGTGTCGAAGGCCCTCCCGGCCTTCTCGCTGCCCGAGGTCTTCCTCGGTCTGGTGCCCGGCTGGGGCGGCTGCGCCCTCCTGCCGAACCTGATCGGCCCGGAGAAGGCCGTCTCGGTCATCATCGAGAACTCGCTGAACCAGAACCGCCAGCTCAAGGGCGCGCAGGTCTTCGAGCTCGGCATCGCCGACGCCCTGTTCGAGGGCGCCGACTTCCTGGAGCGGTCGCTGGTCTGGACGGCGGGGGTCCTCAACGGCTCCGTCACCGTCGAGCGCCCGGAGATCGACCGCGGCGAGGCCTGGGACCAGGCCGTCGCCAAGGGCCGCGCCCTCGCCGACTCCAAGGTGCACGGCGCCGCCCCGGCCGCCTACCGCGCCCTCGACATCATCGCGGCGGCCAAGGACGGCGACCTCCAGAAGGGCTTCGACGCCGAGGACCTGGCGCTCGCCGACCTGATCATGGGCGGCGAGCTGCGCGCCGGCATCTACGCCTTCAACCTGGTGCAGAAGCGCGCCAAGCGCCCCGCCGGTGCCCCGGACAGGTCGCTGGCCCGTCCGGTCACCAAGGTCGGCGTCGTCGGTGCCGGTCTGATGGCCTCCCAGCTCGCCCTGCTGTTCCTGCGCCGCCTCGAGGTGCCGGTCGTCCTGACCGACATCGACCAGGAGCGCGTCGACAAGGGCGTGGGCTACGTCCACGGCGAGATCGAGAAGCTGCTCGGCAAGGGCCGCATCAACCAGGACAAGGCCAACCGCCTCAAGGGCCTGGTCTCCGGTGTCCTGGACAAGGCCGAGGGCTTCGCGGACGCGGACTTCATCATCGAGGCCGTGTTCGAGGAGATGGGCGTCAAGCAGAAGGTGTTCGCGGAGGTCGAGGCCGTCGCTCCGGCGCACGCGATCCTCGCCACCAACACCTCCTCGCTGTCCGTCTCGGAGATGGCCTCTCAGCTGAAGCACCCCGAGCGCGTGGTCGGCTTCCACTTCTTCAACCCGGTCGCGATCCTCCCGCTCCTGGAGATCGTGCGCGGCGAGCTGACCGACGAGGCTTCGCTGGCCACCGCCTTCGGTGTCGCGAAGAAGCTGAAGAAGACCGCGGTCCTCACCAAGGACGCCCCGGCGTTCGTCGTGAACCGCATCCTGACCCGCTTCATGGGCGAGATCCAGAACGTCATCGACGAGGGCACCCCGGTGGCCACGGCGGAGAAGGCGGTCGAGCCGCTGGGTCTGCCGATGTCCCCGCTGGTCCTCCTGGAGCTGGTCGGCCCGGCGATCGGTCTGCACGTCTCCGAGACCCTGAACCGCGCCTTCCCGGACCGCTTCACGGTCTCCCCCAACCTGAAGGCGGTCGTCGAGGCGGGCAAGCGCGGCTTCTACGTCTACCGGCCCGAGAACGGCTTCAAGCCGGAGCTCGACCCGGAGGTCGCCGCCCTCCTCGTCCAGGGCGACTCCGTCCTGACCGAGGAGCAGGTCCGGGCCCGGGTCCTGGACGCGGTGGCCCAGGAGATCGGTCTGATGCTGAAGGAGGGTGTCGTCGCCGAGGCGCAGGACATCGACCTCTGCCTGATCACCGGTGCGGGCTGGCCCTTCCACCTGGGCGGCATCACGCCGTACCTGGACCGCGAGGGCGTCTCCGAGCGCGCCGTCGGCAGGCGCTTCCTGCCGCAGGGCGTGGCGAGCGTCCCGGCGTAACCCTCGGGCGTACGCGAACGGCCCCGGCACCTCTTCCAGGTGCCGGGGCCGTTCCCGTCGTCGGACTCGGGTCACCCTATGGAGCGCCAGCCCTCCAGGAGGAGGCCTTCGGCCGCCGCCTTCTGCCGGGTCGTGACCAGTCCGGCGCCGCCGACCAGGGACATCGCGACGAGCCGCCCGTCCAGGCCCCGGGTGAGGACGGTGGCCAGGTCGCCCTGGGCGTCCCCGGTCTCCGACCACTTGATGCCCTCGCCCTCCTGCTCGCTCGGGTAGGCGGCGAGGGCGAGGCGGCCGTCGGCGGACTGCTGGGCGAGGACCGTGCAGTCGAAGCCGTCGATGAGGCAGCGGGTGGCGGCGAGGCGCCCGGTGCCGACGGCGTCGCCGAGCGGCGTGGGCTCCAGGGAGCGCTCGGGGGACCAGGCGCAGACCCGGCCGTCCTCGTCGAGGTAGAAGAGGGTGACGTGGCCGGAGGGGCCGGTGGTGGCCGCCAGGGTGCCCATGACCACCGAGGCGGGGACCAGCTCCTCGCGGAGCGGCTTGGCGCCCGGCTCCCGCTGCACGTAGCGGACGAGGCCCTTGGCGTGGCAGCTGAACAGTTCGACCATGCCGGAGCCGTTGGTGACGGCGACCGGCGAGGGGTCGGTCTTCGAGCCCATCAGGTCCCACCAGGGGTGCCAGCCGCCGGTGTCCTTCTGGGCCCGCACGCTCAGTCCGCCGCCGCCGTTGCGCACGAAGGCGTACGCGCGGCCCTGGGCGTCCACGGCGACGGCGGGGTCGCCGGTCCAGGGCCCCTTGCCGTTGGAGTGCCCGATGGGGCGCCAGGCCACGGCGGGACGGCCGGTCTGGAACTGGACGGAGTGCATCAGCTCGACGTGGCCGTCCTCCCCGTCGGTGGGCCGCAGGCCGACGAGGTGCACATAGCGGTCGGCGCCCTGGCCGACGGCGAGGAAGGCGGTCAGTCCTTCGCCGCCGAGCGAGTCCGGGCCGGTCCAGCCGCCGTCCTGCCGCTCGGTCCAGCGCACCACCTCTCCGTTCCTCGGCAGATAGGCACTGAACCTGCCGTCCGCCCCCCGGGTCAGCCAGGCTCCCTGGAGCCGGGGGGCGGCGGAGCCGTGGGAACGGGCAGCGGGGACCTGGGATCGATTCGCCATGGGGGGATCCAGCACTCCGGTCGTCGGGAGGAGTTCGGGTACGAACCGACTTTAGTCGCCCTCCGGGACGCCCTTCTCCCCACCATCGGGATCGGCGGT
Source organism: Streptomyces sp. NPDC101490 (assembly GCF_044767145.1). Taxonomy (NCBI): domain Bacteria; kingdom Bacillati; phylum Actinomycetota; class Actinomycetes; order Kitasatosporales; family Streptomycetaceae; genus Streptomyces; species Streptomyces sp. NPDC101490. Next base: position 422,553 of record NZ_JBIWNI010000004.1, on the reverse strand, counting down.
CAGGAGGGGAGTTCGCCGTCCTCGCGCGCGAGCCGGCTGTGACGGTGGCCGTACAGGAAGTACACGACGAAGCCGAGCAGCATCCAGACGGCGAACCGGAACCAGGTCTCGGCCGGCAGGTTGAGCATCAGCCAGAACGAGGCCGCGACGGAGAGGATCGGCAGGGCGGGGACCCAGGGGGTGCGGAAGGCGCGCGGCAGGTCGGGGCGGGTGCGGCGGAGCACGAGGACGCCCACGGCGACCACCACGAAGGCGAAGAGGGTGCCGATGTTCACCAGGGTGGCGAGTTCGTTGATGCTGGTGAAGCCCGCCACGATCGCGATGACCACACCGAGCAGGATGGTGGGCCGGTACGGGGTCCGGAACTTCGGGTGGGTGACCGAGAAGAAGCGGGGCAGCAGTCCGTCGCGGCTCATCGCGAAGAACACCCGGGTCTGGCCGAGGAGCAGGATGAGACAGACCACGGTGAGGCCGACGGCGGCGCCGAAGCTGATGATGCCCGCGTAGAAGGGGTGTCCGACGGATTTGAAGGCGTCCGCGAGCGGGGCGTCGACGGACAGCTCCGTGTAGTGCTGCATTCCGGTGACGACGAGGGCGACGGCCACGTAGAGCACGGTGCAGATGATGAGCGAGCCGAGGATGCCCCGGGGCATGTCCCGCTGGGGCAGTTTGGTCTCCTCGGCGGCGGTGGCCACCACGTCGAAGCCGATGAACGCGAAGAAGACGACGGAGGCGGCGGTGAAGATGCCCATGACGCCGAAGTTGGTCGGCTGGTAGCCGAACATCAGCTGGATCAGTGGCTCGGTCCAGTCGGAGCCGCCGCCGGGCGGGGTGACGGCGGGCGGGATGAAGGGCTTGTAGTTGTCGCCGACGACGAAGAACAGGCCCGCGACGATCACGATCATCACCACGGTCACCTTGATGGCGACGACGACGGCGGTGATCCGGGCGGAGAGCTCCATGCCGAGGACGAGGACGACGGTCAGCACGAGGACGAGCACGAAGGCGAGCAGGTCGAAGGTGCCGCCGGGGATGTCGGGGCCTTCGAGCGCGGGTGGCAGGTGCCAGCCGATGTTGTCCATCAGCGAACGGACGTAGCCCGACCAGCCGACGGCGACCACCGCCGTGCCCAGGGCGAACTCCAGGACGAGGTCCCAGCCGATGATCCAGGCGGGCAGCTCACCGATGGAGGCGTAGGCGAAGGTGTACGCCGATCCCGCCACCGGCACCGTCGAGGCGAACTCGGCGTAGCAGAGGGCGGCCAGGGCGCAGACGACGCCCGCGACGACGAAGGCGATGGCGGTCGCCGGGCCCGCGTTCTCCTTGGCGACCTTGCCGGTGAGGACGAAGATGCCGGTGCCGATGATGACACCCACTCCGAACACCGTCAGGTCCCAGGCGGACAGGGACTTGCGGAGTGCGTGCTCGGGCGCCTCGGTGTCGCGGATCGACTGCTCGATCGACTTGGTCCGGAACATGCCCGAACCGGCGCGCGGCTGTTGGTCCGTGCTCATCGTCGTACCTCCTGCCGGAGGGCTGCCCGCCCCGGGCCCGAAAGGCACGCGAAAGGGCCGGTCGGCACTCCGAAGAGTGAACCCGACCGGCCCTCGGGTGACGGGGTCCGTCAGTCGCGCACGGGCTCCACGACGGGCTCGACGGGCTCGGCACTCTCGTACCGTCCGTCGAGGCGCGAGACCAGGCCGGTGACCTGGCGGGCGACGTCGAGGGCGGTCAGGCCGATCTCCGCCATGACCTCACCCCGGGAGGCGTGGTCGAGGAAGCGCGGCGGGATGCCGAAATCGCGCAGCGGGATGTCCACGTCCGCGTCGCGGAGCGCCTGGGCGACGGCGGAGCCGACACCGCCGACCCGGCTGTTGTCCTCGACGGTGACGACGACCCGGTGGCCCTTGGCCAGCGGGGCGAGGGCCTCGTCGACCGGCTTGACCCAGCGGGGGTCGACGACGGTCGTGGAGATGCCCTGCCGGTCGAGCAGGTCGGCGACCTCCAGGCACATCGGGGCGAGCGCGCCGACGGAGACCAGCAGGACGTCGGGGCGCTCGCTGCCGGGCTCGCGGAGCACGTCCATGCCGCCGACGCGGCGGAGCGCGGGGACGGCGGGGCCGACGGCGCCCTTGGAGAAGCGGACCACGGTGGGGGCGTCGGTGACCTCGACGGCCTCGCGGAGCTGGGCGCGGACCTGGTCGGCGTCGCGCGGGGCGGCGAGTCGCAGTCCGGGCACGACCTGGAGGATCGACATGTCCCACATGCCGTTGTGGGAGGCGCCGTCGGTGCCGGTGACGCCCGCCCGGTCCAGGACGAAGGTGACGCCGCACCGGTGCAGGGCCACGTCCATCAGGACCTGGTCGAAGGCGCGGTTGAGGAAGGTGGCGTAGACGGCGAAGACCGGGTGGAGGCCGCCGGTGGCGAGGCCCGCGGCGGAGACCGCGGCGTGCTGCTCCGCGATGCCGACGTCGAAGACCCGCTCGGGGAACGCCTTGGCGAACTTGTCGAGGCCGACGGGCTGGAGCATGGCCGCCGTGATGGCGACGATGTCCTCGCGCTCCTTGCCCAGCTCGACCATCTCCTGGCCGAAGACCGAGGTCCAGTCGGCGCCGGAGGAGGCGATGGGCAGGCCGGTGTCGGGGTGGATCTTGCCGACGGCGTGGAAGCGGTCGGCCTCGTCCTGGAGGGCCGGCTGGTAGCCGCGGCCCTTCTCGGTGAGGCAGTGGACGATCACGGGGCCGCCGAAGCGCTTGGCGCGCGTCAGGGCGGACTCCAGGGCCTCGATGTCGTGGCCGTCGATGGGGCCGACGTACTTGAGGCCGAGGTCCTCGAACATGCCCTGGGGGGCGATGAAGTCCTTGAGGCCCTTCTTGGCGCCGTGCAGGGTCTCGTAGAGCGGCTTCCCGACGACCGGGGTGCGCTCCAGGATGTCCTTGCCGCGGGCGAGGAAGCGCTCGTAGCCGTCGGTGGTGCGCAGGGTCGCCAGATGGTTGGCGAGGCCGCCGATGGTCGGCGCGTAGGAGCGCTCGTTGTCGTTGACGACGATGACGAGCGGGCGGTCCTTGGCGGCGGCGATGTTGTTCAGCGCCTCCCAGGCCATGCCGCCGGTGAGGGCGCCGTCGCCGATGACGGCGACCACGTGGTCGTCCTTGCGCAGGACCTCGTTGGCCTTGGCGAGTCCGTCGGCCCAGCCGAGGACCGTGGAGGCGTGCGAGTTCTCGATGACGTCGTGCTCGGACTCGGCCTGCGAGGGGTAGCCGGAGAGGCCGCCCTTCATCTTGAGCTTCGAGAAGTCCTGGCGGCCCGTGAGCAGCTTGTGGACGTAGCTCTGGTGGCCGGTGTCCCAGAGGACCTTGTCCTTCGGGGAGTCGAACACGCGGTGCAGGGCGATGGTCAGCTCGACCACGCCGAGGTTGGGCCCGAGGTGCCCGCCGGTCTTGGAGACGGCCTCCACCAGGAACGTCCTGATCTCGTCGGCCAGCTGGTCCAGCTGTTCCGGGGAGAGCCGGTCCAGATCTCGCGGTCCCCTGATACGGGTCAGCAGAGCCACCCGTTCCTCCTTGCGTTTGAGCTGGTCGAGCTTGCCGATTTGTCGAGTCTAATGTTCCGTCCCGGATCGCGGACATCGGGCCGGGGAGTCGGGCATCACTCGTATGGCCTACATGGCGTTAATCTGTACGGCTCCGCGCGGGGGCGGGCCGTGGGCCGGGTGGGGGTGTCGCCGGGCGGTCGCGCGGAGCGGCCCGGGCCTCGGCCCCGCGCCGAGCGGTCGCGGGACCCGGAGCGGGTACGGGGGTGGCCGCGACTTCCGAGGACTCGACCCCGGCCGGTACGGCCGGGTGCCGGCCGCGTCCGTCCGGGCTCCTCGGCCCCGGGGGCCACTCTCACCCATCCGCACCCGTCGGGCCGCGCCCCGGGGGCCGCCCCGGGCCCGTCAGGCCTTCTTGACCACGCTCGACTTGAGCTGCATGGGGCCGAAACCGTCCACCTTGCAGTCGATGTCGTGGCCGTCCACGCCGTCCACGAGGCGGATGTTGCGGACCTTGGTGCCCGCCTTGATACCGCCGGGGCTGCCCTTGACCTTGAGCGCCTTGACGACGGTCACGGTGTCGCCGTCGGCGAGCACGTTGCCCACGGCGTCCTTGACGACCTGCGCGCCGCCGCCGTCGGCCGGGCCCTCGGGGTCCGTCGTCGCCGACCACTCGTGGCCGCATTCGGGGCAGACGAGCAGGGCGCCGGTCTCGTAGGCGTAGGCGCCGGAGCACTGGGGGCACGGGGGGAGGTTCTCGTTCACTGTTCGATTTTAGGAGCCGATCCACCCCCGGTGAAAGTCGAAGACTCCCGGCGATCGACCCCTATGCGACTACGGCGATTATCGGCGTTTGCAATTAGAGCGCGTCTGCAATTATTGTCGAGTCTCATCAAGGGCCCACTCACACACTCGGAGAAGGGACGGACCCATGCCTCTCGCACTCCTCGCGCTGGCCGTAGGGGCCTTCGGGATCGGCACCACAGAATTCGTGATCATGGGTCTGCTGCCCGGGATCGCCGCCGACTACGGGGTCACCGTCCCCACCGCCGGACTCCTCGTCACCGGCTACGCGCTCGGCGTCGTCGTCGGCGCCCCGCTGCTCACCGTCCTCGGCTCCCGGGTCGGCCGCAAGCGGATGCTCATGCTGCTGATGGGGCTCTTCGTCGCCGGGAACCTGCTCTCCGCCCTCGCCCCGGACTTCGGGACGATGCTCGCCGGGCGCGTGGTCGCCTCACTCGCGCACGGCACGTTCTTCGGCATCGGCTCCGTCGTCGCCGCCGGACTGGTCGCCCCGGAGCGGAAGGCCGGAGCCATCGCCACCATGTTCACCGGACTGACCCTGGCCAACGTGGTGGGCGTCCCGCTGGGCACCCTCGTCGGGCAGACGGCCGGCTGGCGCGCCACCTTCGCCGCCGTCGCCGCGCTCGGGGTGCTCGGGCTGCTCGGCATCGCCCGGCTCGTCCCCGAACTCCCCCGCCCGGAGGGGACCCGGCTGCGCGGCGAACTCACCGCGTTCCGCAACCCCCAGGTGCTGCTCGCCATGGCGATGACCGTCCTCGGCTTCGGCGGGGTCTTCGCCGCGATCACCTACATCGCCCCGATGATGACCGAGACCGCCGGATACTCCGAGGGAGCGGTCACCTGGCTCCTCGTCCTCTTCGGCGTCGGCATGTTCCTCGGCAACCTGCTCGGCGGACGCTACGCCGACCGGGCCCCGATGCCCCTGCTGTACGTCGCCCTCGGCGGCCTCGCGGTCGTGCTCGCGCTGTTCACCGTGGCCGCCCACCACAGGGTCCTCGCCGCGCTCGCCGTCCTCCTCGTCGGAGCCCTCGGCTTCGCCACCGTGCCGCCGCTGCAGAAACGCGTCCTCGACCAGGCCCACGGCGCCCCCACGCTGGCCTCCGCGGTCAACATCGGCGCCTTCAACCTCGGCAACGCGCTGGCCGCCTGGCTCGGCGGCCTCGTCATCACCGCGGGCCTCGGCTACACCGCCCCCAACTGGGTCGGCGCCGCCCTCGCGGCCTCCGCCCTGCTCCTCGCCCTCTGGTCAGCCGCCCTGGAACGCCACACCCCGGCCCCCGCCCCGGCAACCACCGAACCCGCGCCCGCGCCCGTACATCACTGAACGGGAGCGGAGGGAGGCGGCGCCCTGGTGTGGGTCTGGTATCAGTTCAGGCGAGTGCCCCAGATCTGTGCTGTGCCGGTGATCGGCAGGTTCGACTTGCGGTCTGTCCTCCGGCCGGAGACGGCGTCGAAGTTCGTCAGGGCGCCGTTCGTCGTGTCGAGGACGAGGAGGTCGGACTGCGACCAGGCCACCTCAAGAGGCCCGTCCAGGTCCACCCCCGACAGGTTCGCCTGCTGCCCCAGGTCCTCGCAGCCGCCTTCGGCGAGGTCCAGGACCGCCAGGTGGTCGGCGGCTGTGGTGGTGGTGAGCACCGTGGCGTACCACCGTCCGTCAGCGGAGATCACACCACGGCCGGCAGGGGTGCCGGCCGCGCAGTCGGGCAACTGCGTCTTCTTGTTCGCCGTGGTGTCGTAGGCGGTGATGCAGCCGCTCTTCCCACAGTCCTCCTGCCGCCAGATGACGCGCGCTGGCCCGGTGCTGACGACAGAGGCATTCTTCGCCAGCGTGCGAGTGGGGAGATGGGTCTTCGCATCGAGCAGGACGATGTCGGTCCGTGCTTTCTTCGCGTTGCCCACGCTGGAGTCGTCCGTGGTGGTGAGCAGCCCGATCAGACCCTGAGCGCTGTCGGCCAGGGGCCGGATCCCGCAGGGAAGCGCGTAGCCCTGCGGTCCGGGCCGTCCGGAGAGGTCGTACGGTCGTACCGCGTAGCGAGCGGTCACCGATTCGGGCAGTTCCTCGCCCCCGCACGCTGTCGGTGCCGGCTGTTCGGTGACGGCCCAGGCCTTGCGCTCCCGCTGAGAGGGGAACCAGGTCACGGCGGGCCCGAGGACGGTGGCGCGTTCGGGGCGGTCCGGCTCCAGTGAGACCAGGCTGCCGTCGTCGATGCCGACGATCTCACCGGAGGACAGCTGGCTCTGCTCGCTCAGTGCGTGGATGTCCTCGCCCGGCCCGGCACCTGCCGGGCGCTCTGCCGCGATCTTCACAGGGGAGTCGATCTCGTCGAGGACGCCGATGCTTCCTCCGAGGTTCAGGACGATGCCCCGCGGGGGCGCCGCCGCCCGGGACCCGTCGCCGGTGCATCCGGTCAGTATCAGGGGACCGAGGGCGGCGGCGACAAGCCACGGCAGTGCGGCACGGGGACGGGGGGTGACTGCTGTCATGGAGGCTCCTCGGTGCGACTCGACGGGGACCGGCGGACACGTGTGGGGGCCGATCCCACAAGGATCGGCCCCCACACGGTGCTGCTACGGCTTGGGCGTGCAGGGGCCGCTGGAGATGCACTCCGAGAAGAACGGGAAGACCGTGATGGCGGCCAGACTGCCTTCATCGCCGAGGAATCTCGCGCCGCAGCCGGCGGTGTCCTGCCAAGGCGAGTTCCGGAGAGATCGACGTCATGAGAATCTCCCCCTGTGAGATGTGAGTGGTTGGCCGTTCCGCCTCGATCGACACAAGCACAACAGGCCTGGCACGGCTATTAGGTTGAGGCCGATCTGAGGGAGAGGCACCCGGAACAAGCCACCGGGAAGACGCCCCGGCGCGTCTTCCGCCGGTCCCTCGCGAATCCCCACCGCGTAACGTCAATCGCCGCAGTCGTCCTCACTCTGGAAGAGCACCACTGAGAACGCTCGCTGAACGCGATCGGAGGGGCGCCCACCCCGTGCGTGTGCACGGGGTGGGCGCCCCTCGTCGGCTCTTCCGGCTCTTCCGGGTGGGAGCGTGATCAGGCGCGGCCCGCTGTTTTCTGGGTGCGGCGGGAGACCGAGTCGATGATCACGGCGATCAGCAGGACGGCGCCGGTGATCATGTACTGGATGGCGTTCGAGGACAGGTTCATCTGGTTGAGGCCCTGGACGATCGACTGGATGACCAGGATGCCGAGCAGCGCCGACCAGACCTTGCCGCGCCCGCCGAACAGGGACGTACCGCCGATGACGGCGGCCGCGATGCACATCATCAGCTGGTTGCCGCCGCCGAGGGAGCGGTCGGCGCCGCCGGTCGCGGAGGCGAGGAACAGGCCGCCGACGGCGCCCGTCGTGCCGGAGATCATGAAGACCGAGATCCGGATCCAGGACACGTTGACGCCCGCGCGCCGGGCGGCCTCGATGCCGCCGCCGACCGCGAAGACCTGACGGCCGTACGTGGTGCGGCGCAGCACGAAGTCGGTGACGAGCAGGATCGCCAGGAAGATCACCAGGGAGAGCGGCAGGCCCTGCTCCTGGTTGAAGCCGTACGCGGCGACGAGCACCAGGACCGCGAGGACGCCGGTGCGCAGCGCGATCTCGCTCTGCGGGCGGTGCGGCAGCTCGGCGGCCCTGCGGCGGCGCGCGTCGCGGAACTGGGCGTACCAGAAGGCGGCGATCACCACGACGGCCAGGCCGTAGGCGGCGGCGACGTCGGAGAAGTAGTACTTGGTGAGGTCGCCGACGAAGCTGCCGATCGGGGTGGGGATGGTGGAGCGGTCGCCCATCACCCAGGTCTGGAGTCCGGCCCAGCCGAGGAACCCGGCGAGGGTGACGACGAAGGCGGGCACGCCGATCTTGGCGAAGACCAGGCCGTGGAAGGCGCCGAGCAGGGTGCCGGACAGGATGCCGAGGAGGATGGCGAGGGAGTCGGGCATGTCGGTGCCGAGGACGCCCCAGACCGATCCGGCCAGACCGGCGACCGAGCCGACCGCGAGGTCGATCTCGCCGAGCAGCAGGACGAAGACGATGCCGACGGCCATGATGCCGGGGCCGACCGCGTACAGCGTGATCTGGTCGAGGTTGTACGAGGTGATGAAGTTGCCGGTGAGCGCCTGGAAGACGACTCCGATGACGATCAGGCCGACCACGACGGGCAGCGAGCCGATCTCGCCGGAGCGGATCTTGCGCTTGAACTCCTCGGCGTACCCCTTGAAGCCCTGCTCGCGCACGAGGAGGCGGGGGTCGACGGCGGGGACGGCCGCGGCGGCCGGGGCCTCGGGCGCGGGGGCGCCGCCGCCGCGGGGTTCGGGCACCGCGGCGGCCTCGGTCGCGGTGGGAGGGGTCTCGCTCACTTCGCTACCTCCGCGTTGCGGGCCTGGCGGCGGGTCACGGCGTTGTCCGTGGCACCGGTGATCGCGGCGATGATCTCTTCGTGGGTGGTGGTGGCCACCGGGAAGGTGCCGTTGTTGCGGCCCAGGCGCAGTACGGCCACGGTGTCGGCGACGGCCTTCACATCGGCCATGTTGTGGCTGATGAGGATGACGCCGAGACCCCGCTCGCGCAGCCGCTCGACCAGGTCGAGGACCTGGGCGGTCTGCTCGACGCCGAGGGCGGCGGTCGGCTCGTCGAGGATGACGATCCGGGGGTCGCCGACCAGGGCGCGTGCGATGGCGACGACCTGGCGCTGGCCGCCGGAGAGGGCGGCGACGGGGATGCGGACGCTGGGGATGCGGATGGAGAGGGTGGAGAGGAGGTCCTTGGCCCGCTTCTCCATGGCGACCTCGTCGAGGACGCCGCCCTTCTTGATCTCGCGGCCGAGGAACAGATTGGCGACGACGTCGAGGTTGTCGCAGAGCGCGAGGTCCTGGTAGACGGTGGCGACGCCGAGGTTCTGGGAGTCCTGCGGGCGCTGGATCTCGACGCGCCCGCCCTCCCACTCGATGACACCCTCGTCGATCGGGTGGACGCCCGCGATGGTCTTGACCAGCGTGGACTTTCCGGCTCCGTTGTCGCCGACGAGCGCGACGACCTCTCCTGCGTGGACTTCGAGATCGACACCGGAGAGGACCTGGACCGCTCCGAACCGCTTGAAGATCCCGCGCAACGCCAGCACGGGTGTCTGGGACACGTGAACCAACTCCTTCGCCGCCCGGGGGACGGCGGGATGTCGCGCCGCCGTGCGGCGCCGACGTTTCGAGGGGGGGAGGAGCTCGTCCGGCCCCCGGGCCGACAGCGGGGTCTGGGTCGGCCGGGGACCGGACGGGCGGAGGGGACGGACCGGGACGGACGCCTTCCGGTCCGTACGGGGGCGCGGCCCCGTACGCGGGGCCCGCGACGCGCGCGGGCCGGTGGCGGGGACCGGTCCGTGGTGCCGGCCCCGCGCGGGGCCGACGGGCCGGGGCCGGCGGATTTCACCTCCGGGCCCCGGGTGGCTGCTACTTGATGCCCAGGGCGGTGCACTTGGCAGCGAGGTCCGAGGTGCACAGGTCGGCGACCTGGTAGATGCCGTCCTTGACGACCGTGGTCTGGATGTTGGTCTTGTCGACGACGACCGGCGGGAAGAGCGTCGACGGCACGCCGTCGGTCGCGCCCTGGGCGCCCACGTCCTTGCCCTGGAGGAGGTTCACCGCGAACTTGGCGGCCTCGGGGGCGAGTTGGAGCGGGGACTTGTAGATGGTGAAGGTCTGCGTGCCCGCGATGATCCGCTGGACGCCCGCGACCTCGGCGTCCTGGCCGCCGACCGGGATGTTCTTGATGCCCGCGTTCTCCAGGGCGGTGATGATGCCTCCGGCCATGCCGTCGTTGGCCGAGTAGACGGCGCCGATCCTGTCCTTGCCGACGGAGGAGATCGCGGCGGACATCTTCTCGCCCGCGACCTTCGGGTCCCACTCGCCGGACGCCTCGTACGCGATCTTGCCGACCTTGCCGTCCAGGGCGCTGTGGACGCCCTTCTTGAACAGGGCCGCGTTCGGGTCCTTCTCGTCGCCGTTGATCAGCACCACGTTGGCGGTGGCTGCCTTGCCGCCGAGGGCGGCGAGCAGCGCCTGGCCCTGGAGCTCGCCGACCTTGTTGTTGTCGTGGCTGACGTAGGCGTCGGCGCCCGCGACGGCACGGTCGTACGCGACGATCTTGACGCCCTTGGCCTTGGCGTCCTTGACCCAGGCGGCGGCCTTGGTGGCGTCGACCGGGTCGAGGGCGATGACCTTGACGCCGTCGGCGATCAGCTGGTCGAACTGCTGCTTCTGCTTGACGACCTCGGAGACCGCGTTGTTGTACACGACCTCGCAGTCGGGACAGGCGGCCCGGACGGCCTTCTCGAACTGGGGCTTGTCCAGGGCCTCGTAGCGCGAGGTCTTGTTCTCCGGCAGCAGCAGGCCGATCTTGGTCGAGCCGCCCTTGTCACCACTGCCGTCGCTGTCGCCGCCACCCGCCTTGCCGCAGGCGGCGAGCGTGAGGGCCATCGAGACCGCGGCCGTTGCTATGACGGCACGACGCGTCACTGCGTTCATGTGGGCTTGCCTCCCTGACGAGGCCGCGACGTTGCGGCCGAGGTGGCACGAAGTCAACTCGGCCGCAACGATGTCGTCAAGAAGTAAATCCTTAACGAGATGACAACGGTGGCGCTCGTTCTCTAAGTGAAGGCAAGCCGGGAAGAGGGGCGCGAAGTCGGCGGTGAACTCTCCAACAGGGTCGAATCGCCCATCTCGCTCAGCACCAGCGCGAGCGCCCCGAGGACTTCGGCCCGACCGCCCAACGCCCCTTGGACCAAGGTGAGTTGACGGGCGGCGCTGGGGATCGCGTACCGCGAGACGGACTCCCTCACGGGGGCCAGGAGCAGCTCGCCCGCCTCCGCGAGATCACCGCCGAGCACGACCCGGCTCGGGTTCAAGAGATTGCAAAGGTTGGCGACACCGCTGCCGATGTGCCGTCCCACGTCGGCGATCACCCGGCGGCATCCCGGGTCGCCCTCGCGGGCCAGCTGGACCACCCGCTCCATGGTCAGGTCCGGCCCGTGACCGGGCCGGAGCAGCGGAAGCACGTACCGGGCGGCGGTGAAGGTCTCCAGACAGCCCCGGTTGCCGCAGCGGCAGACCGGCCCCGACTCGTCGATCGTGATGTGCCCGATCTCCCCCGCGGTGCCGCCGGGCCCCCGGTAGACCCGCCCGTCGATGACGAGCCCGGCGCCGACGCCGCTGGCCACCTTGATGTACGCCAGGTCCTTGACGCCCCGGCCGCTGCCCCAGACCAGCTCGCCGAGCGCGCCGAGGTTGGCGTCGTTGTCGACGTGCACGGGGACGCCCAGCCGTCCGGACAGCTCCTCGGCCGGGTTGATGCCGCTCCAGCCCGGCAGGATCGACGTCGAGCCGAGCGTGCCGGACGAGACGTCGATGGGGCCGGGGACGCCGAGCCCCACTCCGATCACCTTGTCCCGGCTGATCCCGGTGGCCAGGATCAGCCGGTTGACCAGGTGCTCCGCCCGGTCGAAGCCCTCGGCGGCGGAGGCGTCGACGTCGAGCGGTTCGGCCTCCTCGGCGAGCACCTGATGGGCGAGGTTGCCGATGGCGACCCGCAGGTGGGTGTGGCCGAAGTCCACTCCGATCACGATGCCCGCGTCACCCGAGAGGGAGACGCTGCGGGCCCGGCGCCCGCCCGCCGAGGTCGGCGTGACGTCGACCCTGCCGCCTTCCTTCAGTTCCCGCACGATGTTGGAGACCGTGGCGGCGGAGAGGCCCGTCGCCCGGGCGATCTCCGCCTGGGTCAGCGAACCCGCCATGCGCACCGCGCGGACGACCCGTTCGAGATTGGCCCTGTGCAGCGACGTCTGCGACCCAGGAGTCTCCATCGACTCACTCACTCCCACTGTTTTCTCCAACATGTGAACCCTAAGGGGACGCTTTCGGCTTGCTTCCCGTCAAGACCTTGAGTGGCGGACCGTACGCGCCGCGCATCAGGACGTGACACGACAGGGCCCCCGGCGCGCGGTGCGCCGGGGGCCCTGCGGGGTGCTGCGGTCCCGGAGATCTCCGGAGATCTCTCCTACGGGACGGGCCCTCGGAGGGGCCGGGGGTTCACTTCACGGCGCCGGCGGTCAGACCGGCCACCACCTGCCGCTGGAAGATGATGTACGCGGCGAGCACCGGGAGCATCGCCATCACCAGTCCCGCGAAGAGTCCGGACCAGTCGCCCTTGTACCCCTGGCTGACGGCCAGCTGGACGAGGCCCTGCGAGAGCACCTTCTTCTCCGGCTCGGTGTTGAGCACGGTCGGCAGCAGGTACTGGTTCCACTGGCCGAGGAAGTTGAAGATGCCGACGCTGATGAGACCGGGCTTGGCCATCGGCAGCATCACCTGGAAGAAGGTCCGGGTGTGCGAGGCGCCGTCCACGAACGCCGCTTCCGCCACCGAGGACGGCAGGGTGCGGAAGAAGGCGGTGAGGAAGAAGACGGTGAACGGCAGCGAGTACGCGATGTAGACCAGGATCAGGCCGGGCAGCGTGTTGAGCAGGGCCATGTTCTGCATCACGTAGAACAGCGGCACGAGCGCCAGGATGATCGGGAAGCTCATCCCGCCGATGAACAGGAAGTAGATGAAGCGGTTGCCCGGGAAGTCGAAGCGGGCCAGGACGTACGCCGCCATCGAACCGAAGAGCAGGGTGCCGATCAGCGAGCCGCCGACCACCAGGATCGTGTTCAGGAAGTAGTCGCTCATGTGCGCCTCGGTCCAGGCGCGTGACCAGTTCTCGAAGTGCAGCCTGTCGGGCAGCGACCACGGCGAGGTGAAGATCGCCCGGTCGTTCTTGAAGGAGGTCATGACCGCCCAGAGCAGCGGCATGACGACCATGATCGCCCAGAGGATCAGGACGCCGTGGGAGAAGACGTTGAGCGTCGCCCCCTCGCCCTTGGACTGCTTGCGGGCCGCGGGAGGGGCCGTCCTGGTGACCGTGGGTCCCGAGCCGCCCGGCGTGCCGGGGGTCTCGACGCCGGTGGTGGCCGTGTCGGTGGTCTTCATCAGAACTCCAGCCGCTCGCGCCGGCCCAGCTTCATCACGATCGCGGCGAAGGCGAGCGTGACGAGGAGGAGCGCGACACCGATGGTCGTTGCGTAGGCGGCCTGACCGTCCCGGAACGCCTTCTGGTACACGTACAGCGGAAGGACGATGGTCGAGTAGTCCGGCCCGCCGCCGCTGGGGCCGACGGTCATGATCTGAACGACGGCGAAGGACTCGGCGCCGAGCGCCAGGATGCCCATGTAGATCCAGCCCGACTGCACGGTGTCCCAGAGCAGCGGCAGGGTGATCTTGAAGAAGGTGGTGAACCGGCTCGCGCCGTCGAGCAGCGCCGCCTCGTAGAAGTCCCGGGGAATGGACGCCATGCCCGCCGAGAAGAGGACGACGAAGAATCCGACGGTGGACCAGACGAGAACCACCATCACACAGATGAGGGCGAGGTCGGGGTCACCCAGCCAGTCCGGCTGAATACTCCCGAGACCGACCCCCTTCAGAACGGAATTGATGGCTCCGCTGTTCGGGTTGTACGCGAACTGGAAGAGCAGCGCGACGATCGCGATCGACAGCACCTGCGGGAAGAAATACACGATCTTGTAGAAAGCGGAACCGCGCACACCCGCGATGGCCGCGCCCCTACGGCGCCGACCGCCGACATTCAGCATGAAGGCGAAGAACAACGCGAGCCCGACGGTCACCAGTGGCAGTACCACCGCGAGGGTCAGACTGTGCTGCAACGACTTCCAGAAGATCTCGTCGTCCAGCATGCGGCTGTAGTTGTCGAATCCGATCATGCCGAATTCGGGACTCAGCCCGGTCCAGTCCGTGAACGAGTAGTAGATGGACTGGATGAACGGCCAGATGACGAACAGCGCGTAGAGCGCGAGGGGGGCCGTCAGGAACCCCACGATGAAACGGTACTTGCCGTGTTGCATTCCTACCGACCCCGATCTTCCCGCGGAGGCGCGCCGCTGCTGCCGCGCGCGAAGGGCCCGGGGCCCGCTCCCGGTCGGCGGGAAGGGGCCCCGGTACAGCTCACTGGTGCTTGTAGTGCTTGATCGAGGAGTCCTTGGCCGCCTCGTCGGCGTACTTCTGGATCTTCTTGATCGTCTCGGCCGGGGTCGCGCGGCCCGCCATCATCTCGCCGATGCCGGCGACGCCGATCTTCTCCTTCTGGAGGGCGACGTACCAGTCCTGGAGGCGCGGGTTGACCACGTTCTGACCGGCCTTCGCCAGGGCCGCGACACCGGACTTGAGGCCCGGGGACAGCTCGATGCCGTCGGTGCCGCCGTTCAGCGCGCTCAGGGACTTCACGGACTGCGTGAAGTTCTTGGAGGAGGCCTCGCTGAGCATGATGCGCAGCTGCTCCATGCCGCCCTCGGGGTTGGCGGCCTTCGCGGGAACGATGAAGGGCTCGCCGCCGGCCGCCCAGATGGTGCCGAACGGCATCTTGTCCGAGGAGTCGATGCCGGTCGGGCCGGAGACCGCGAGGCCGAAGTCGGCCGGCATGGTCTTCGCGGCCTCGTTCTCGACCCAGGAGCCGTTCGGGATGAACAGCGCCTTGCCCTCGGTCCAGGCGGTCTGCGACTGGATGTGGTCGAGACCGGGGGTGCCCTTGAGGATGTAGCCCTTCTGGACCAGCTCGTAGTAGGCCTCGAAACAGGCCTTGACCGCGGGGTGCTCCCAGGCCTTCGGCTCCAGGTTGTCGATGGCGTCCAGGACGTCGCGGCCGCCGACCTTGCCGATCATCGGGTAGAGCGAGAAGGGGACGTAGTACGGGTGCTTGCCCGCGTACGTCCAGGCCGCGATGCCCTTGCGCTTGGCCTTCTCGCAGACGGCCAGCATCTCGTCCCAGGTCTCGGGGTACTTCACTTCGAGCGAGTCGAGGAGCTTCTGCGAGTACCAGACGCCGTAGACCGTGTAGGCGTAGTTCAGGATCCAGCACTGCTGGCCGTCGAACTGGCCCATCTCGATGATGCCCGGCCGCAGGGTGTCGCGGACCTTCTTGTTCGGGTCGTCGATGGACGGCGAGTCCAGGAGCGGGGTGAGGTCGGTGAGCTGCTTCTGGCCGACGAGGACACCCATGTCCATCTGCTCGGCGCCCGAGTTGTCGATCAGGTCCGGCGGGTTGCCGCCGTTGAAGCGGGGCTGGAGTGTGGTGGTGATCTTCTGGGTCGGGGTGAACTTGACCTTCGCCTTGGGGTAATTCGTCTCGTAGATCTTGACAGCGTCCTTGGCGTACTGCTGTCCGAAACCGCCGTCGAAGAGGACGAAGTCGAGCGGTGCCGACTCGTTCACGCCGAGCGGGTTCTTGTCGGTCTTCTTACCCTTTTCGACCTTTCCGTTACCACCGGTGTCACTGCTCGCACAGGCGGAGAGGAAGCCCATCGTCGGGACGGAGATCAGGCCGATAGCGGCGGAGCGCTTGATCAGATCGCGACGGCCAAGGCCCTCACTGGTGTGCGCGGAGGTGGATCCCATGCTCAAGTCCTCGCCTTCATTCAGGACTCAGGCGGTGTACCGGTCGCCCGTATCTCGCTCGCCACAGGCGAAGGGCCCCGCCACCGCAGTCATTTGCAGCCGGGTCATGCAGACGTCGGGCCGTCGTGTGATGGATACGACTGGCTGGACGCCGACAGGTATAGTCCACTTCCCTTCACCTGAGCAAGATCGTAAGCAGGTTTCGACAACCATCTTTCCCGAGTTGAGACCTCCGGGATTAGCACGAGGCATCTGCGGCGTTTCGTCCAAGGATTCGCCCTGCAACACTCTTGACACCACCTCAGGAGAGGCCTTACTGGAGGTGTTCGGAACACTATCAACGGGGCAAGTCGGACAGCGGAGAGGAAAGGCGGTCATATGAACGGGATCGAAACAGTTGTGTCACAGAGAGGCCGCCCGGTGAAGGTCCTGTAAGGGCGATCCGGGATCATAGGAACTTCACCGCCCCCGCACTCCTGTGCGGATGCCTGGTGGAACCTGTCTTGTCTCCCTCTCATCTGGAGTACTACGTGGCCAAGTCTTCTGGCCTGAACCGCACGAGCGTCCTGTCCCGTGTGACGGTCGCGGCCGTCGCCGCGGCGCTCGTGAGCACCACCACGGCCGCCTTCGCGGCCGACGCTCCCCGGACCGCGCAGTCCGCCGGTGCCGCCGAGTCGGGCGCGCGCGCGGGCGCGCTCGCCTCGACCGCCGCCGCAGTCGTGACGCCGACCAACTCCCTGTACGGCGCCTCCTCGAACGGCGACCTCTCCCGCTACGACCTCAACGGCAACGGAGGCCTGAAGGCCGCCGTGAAGAGCGGCAGCGGCTGGCAGTACAGCAAGAACATCACGCAGGCCGACCAGAACTCCGACGGTTACGCGGACGGCCTCTGGTTCGTCGAGAACAACCGTCTCGCCTACATGAAGTACGACGGAGCCCCGACCGACATCGGCGGCGGCTGGGGTGCGTACACCAAGGTTCTCTCCGCGAGCAACCTCGGTGGCGGCACGGCGGACGACCTCCTCGCGCGCGACAGCGCGGGCGTCCTCTGGCTCTACCTGGGCCACGGCAACGGCAAGCTCACCACCCGCTACAAGGTGGGCTCCGGCTGGAACGCCTACAACCAGATCGCCGGCAAGGGCGACCTGACCAACGACGGCAAGGCCGACCTCGTCGCGCGTGACGGCTCGGGCGTGCTGTGGCTGTACAAGGGCACCGGCAACTACAAGAAGCCCTTCGGAGACCGCATCCGCGTCGGTGGCGGCTGGAGCAGCTTCAACACCCTGGTCTCCGTCGGCGACATCAACTTCGACGGCGTCTCGGACCTGATCGCCCGGGACGGCGCGGGTGCCCTGTGGCTGTACAAGGGCACCGGCAACGCCCCCGCCGCGTTCCACTCCAAGGTCAAGATCGGCACGTCCGGCTGGAACGGCTTCAAGATCCTCTTCTGATTCTGATCCGGACCTCTCCGGAGCCGCATCCGGACCTCTCCGGAGCAGCGAAAGGGCCCCGCTCCTCTCAGAGGAGCGGGGCCCTTCCCTATGGCCGGATCCGGTGGGTCAGCCGCGGATCAGGTTGCGGAGCACGTACTGAGACATGCTTCCACTGCCCGGTAGTTCTGCCAAGATTTCGAGGGATGATGACGTTCCGACAATGATTCTGACACCAGATCGCCATAATGACCATGGTTTCCGGGCACGGAGAGCGCATCTGGACCGTCTTTCAAACCGCTCGCGCAGCACCTCGAAACGCGCGACACGGGTGAGCCAACGTGCTTCATTGGCGATTGTTGCTGTTGCCGGTAAGAGGTCTCAGGAGACGCTTGACCGTTTGTGCTCTGGACATGGTTGACGCGTTCGGCTGAACGTCTGCTGTCCCCACCTGCCGGTGCGGCAGAGGTGTGCTTCCGTCGGAGTCGTGGATGTACAGCGGTTGGCCGAGTACCGCTATCGGGCTGTCCGCGAAGTGCTCGGCGGGTCTGCGATCGGTGAGGTCGCGGCCCGATACGGCATCTCGCGCCAGTCCCTGCACAGCTGGCGACGGCGGTTCGAGCAGGAAGGTATGCCGGGTCTGCTGGATCGCTCCCGCCGACCACGGAACAGTCCCACGCGCCTGCCCACCGAGGTCGAGGCCGAGATCTGCGAGCTGCGCCGCCTGCATCCCCGGGGGCCAACCCCGCGTGCGCGGGGATCACTCGAGGTCCGAGAGGTACTTGTCCGCGCTGCCGGGGCCAACCCCGCGTGCGCGGGGATCACCGATTGCTCCCCCTGACCTGCGGTTGTTACTCGGGGCCAACCCCGCGTGCGCGGGGATCACTTGTTCGTCCGGAACGGCGGACGGCGGGCGTCGGGGCCAACCCCGCGTGCGCGGGGATCACGGGGAAACTGCAGAACAGGTGATGTTCGACCCGGGGCCAACCCCGCGTGCGCGGGGATCACACCACGTGGCACCGCTTGCAAAGCACCTGAACGGGGCCAACCCCGCGTGCGCGGGGATCACTCGTCCTCGTCGTCCAGGTCCTCGTCGGCGTCGGGGCCAACCCCGCGTGCGCGGGGATCACGCGCGGTTGTTGGGGAATGACCGCTACACAACGGGGCCAACCCCGCGTGCGCGGGGATCACCAAAATTCGGAGACATCGAAGTTTCCGGCCTGGGGGCCAACCCCGCGTGCGCGGGGATCACCCACGGTGGTCGACGCCTCGGCCGAGAAGGACGGGGCCAACCCCGCGTGCGCGGGGATCACAGCAAGAAGTACAAGGGCCACTCGATCACCCCGGGGCCAACCCCGCGTGCGCGGGGATCACACCATCGGTCTCGTCCGCTGCGGGCGGATCTGGGGGCCAACCCCGCGTGCGCGGGGATCACCCGACATGACGTACGCCGACGACGTCACTCCAGGGGCCAACCCCGCGTGCGCGGGGATCACAGGAGCTGACCAGCGACTTTATCCCGTCAGGTGCCCGCTTTTACTTACTTCCCAAGATTGCGACATTGAGGACTTATCTCGCATCGCGGATTTCGATGAACCCTCATCCTCCATGCTCATGCCCGCCGCTCCGGACCTCGCCAAAGGTGCCATCTCCTACCTGCCGCCGAATCTGCGGCGCTTGGACGCCTTGCTCCACCCCTCCCGGGGAACCGAAGGCGTTCGCTGTGCCGGGCGGTCCGAAGCTGGGTTCGGGCGATGGATCAGCGTCAGCCCTTCGTGATCGGTGGGGTGCCACGCGTGATCGTGGGTTTCAAAGGTGTAGCCCTGCTCATTGTTCGTCTGATAGGCGAGCAGAGCACGGCCTTGGTTGGCGTATTGACGGACCTCGTTCCAGAGTGCCTCGCGGATGCGGGCTGAGGGAGAGCCGAGGAAGACTCCCGGAGAGATCTCCAGAAGCCAGCGGGTGAGAAACCCCCTCAGGCCGACCGGGCAATTGGTGAGAACAATGACGGTCACCAGATGATCTCGTTGCCATAGTTGCGGCCACTTTCAACATGCACGTCCCCGTCGGACTGGAGGGTGACACGGTCCTCGGCCGCATCGCCCGTGTCGCGGGTGCCGTCGAATCCGAGGACGTCCTTGATGTCCCGGACACAACGATCCAGCAGGCGCGTCTCGTTGATGCGGTCGCGGAGCAGCCGTCGCGTGCGGGCCGCGACATCCTCCTCGCCTTCGACGGCCGCGTCGAAGGCGGCCGGGATGGCGATCTCGGTCCGGTAGAAGTCGGCCACGTCCAGCACGAACGAGCGCTCGTGTCCGGAATGGACGAAGCCGAGACCGGGTGAGCAGCCGAGCGCGGCGACGACGGCGTGGGCTATGCCGTACATGCACTGGGCCGCCGCGGTGATGCCCTGGTTGGGGGCGTCACCTGCGGAGAAGTCGCCGCGGTGGAACTCGCGGCGGACCCAGGGCACGCCGGTGCGGACCGATTCCTCGCGGTAACAGGTCTTGACGCGCCCTCCCTCCATGCTGAGGAGTTCCTGGCGGGTGCGGCCGGCCGGGTCCTGGTCGGGGAACCGGAGCCGGTACATGGCCCGCGCCACGTCCAGCCGGGTCCGCCGGTTGGCCCAGGCCGTGGCCTGTGCTTCGACCAGGCCGGAGGAGCGGGTGAGGGCCCGGCCGCCCGCGTAGTAGCGCACCCCGTGCTCGCCGACCCAGGCCACGCCGGCGCCGGAGTCGCCGAGGACGGACATGGCCTGATGGGTGATGCGCGTTCCCGGTCCGAGGAGCAGGGTGCCGATGGTGGCGGACGGGATCTGCGTCACCCCGTCGGCGTCCTCCGCCGTGATGGCGTTGGATTCCCGGTGCACGGTGCACCGTTCCAGATAGACGAATGAGATGCGATCACCGATCCTGGCGAGTTCGCGTGGCGAGGAGGCTCCCCGTCGGCCGATGGTGCCCATCGTTCACCGCACCGGGGCGAGCGTCATGAGACCGCAGCCGTACGCCTTGGCCTTGCCCAGACCGTGGGTGAGTGTCCGGCGGAAGACGTCCGGGTCCGTGACGCGCAGCCGGCCGTCGAAGGTGGCCCTGGTGATGCGTACGTCGTCACGGCCGGACCTGTCGGGAGACCTGCGGAACTGGAGGGCGCGCTGATCGCGGACGATCAGTTCGTGTTCGTCACCCCGTTCCACGAGTTGCCGTTCCACCGACTTCCGCACCACCTCGAACCCCGCCTGCTCCTGGCGTTCGATGAGCCAGCGCATCTGATGCCGTGGAGTCCGGTGCGCGGCACGCTTCGTCTCCTCGCCCTCGGCGCTGTGCTGGTGACGGATGTTGTGCACGGGGTTCGCCGTGAGCCTGAAGCCCCAGGTGTCCCCCTTGGCGAGTGCGTCGAGGAACTGCCCGTACTCAAAAGTCGCCCAGCCGGCTTCACCGGCGGTGGGCCAGCCCGCCTGTTCGACCAGATGGGTCAGGTCGGGGCGGGTGGGACTGACGATGAACAGCCGGGTCTCGGCGGGGGTGTCGTGGTCCACTCGCCAGAGCACCCGGGGGCCCGATCCGTCCCGCGGCGGAGGCACCGGGAAGGACATGTTCACCGCACCGTGCAGGAGATGCGGTGAGCCGAGGAGCCGCCGGGCACCGGATCGGGCGGTGTTGATGCGGAAGCGGGTCAGATACATCGGGTGGTCCTCGGTGCGGCGGGCGGAAGCCCATCGGTCGGATCGTGGGCCGGTGGCTGTACGGGCACCGGCTCGCCCCAGCGCACACCGCGCAGTCCGTAGCGCCGGTGGCGGGGATCAAAACTCAGCGGAAGGTCACGGAGCGTGACGTCTGGGGTCTCTCCGGCCGGACAGTCGAGCAGAACCTCCAGCGTCTCCGGTCCGGTGCCCGGAGCCCTCTCCGGGCGCCTGCTGCCGGAGAACTGATTCCGGTACCACCCCGACGCCTGCCATTCCGCTCTCTCCAACGCATCCTTGAGGCTCGTCTCCAGCGGCTCCGACATCGGAATCGGTCGTGACGGAGGACAGGAGCGCCGCCCGAGATAGGGCAGGAAGACCGGGTCCAGCAGCGCCTCGTACAGCGCCCTGATGAGTCCGGGCTCGCCCGCGACACCCGCGACGAAGACCGCGTCCGCGAGGTAGAAGCGTTCGGAGAGCGGCATGGACTTGCCCGAGTCGGCGTGGTGCGCGGTCTGGAAGTCACGCATCCGGCTGCCGGGCTGATCGATCCGTACACCGAACTCCAGCGCGGCGAGATCGGAAAGATCCGCCTCCCGGGAACGCCCCTGGGCACCGGCCAGGAGGCCGAGGACGCCGCTCTTGGTGGGCGCGTTCTCGGTGGTGCGGCGGGTGAAGCGGGCCGCCGAACCCCAGGACTGGAGGGGCCCCGCGAGCCGCAGCAGCAGCACGCTCATGCTCCGGTCTCCAGCTGGGCGCTCTCCCCGGCCTTCAGCCGGGCGGCCACCGCCTCACCCACGGCCGTCACCAGTTCGGGAAGAGCCAGCTCTTCGCCCAGGGAGGAGAGAGCTTCAGTGTCCTGACCGACCCGCAGCACCCAGGTCCCTCCCTTGTCCGTGAGCCCGAACGCCTTCTCCAGCTCGGGTACGTACGTGGCGAGCCGTTCGCAGCTCCGGCGCAGGAAGCCGCCTTCCTCAGCCGTCTCCACGGGCTCCTCGAAGGCCCCGACGAAACTGATCGGGCGCCGGGTACGGAGCTTGACGATCACCGCCGCGGGCAACGTGTGATTGCCGAAGGTGTTGATCTTCCCCGTGGGGAGCGAGGTGATGAATCCTTCGAGGAAGGCCTCCACCGCCCGCCTGGTGGGGTCCGCGGACGGTGTCCGGCCCTCGCTCAGACCACCCAGGTTCTCCTGGAGCCGGTTGGCGTCGACCGCCGCGTAGCGGTAGAGGGTCGACGAGTTGAAGTCGACGGTGCCGATCATGCCGGCGCCCATCTCGGCGTCCGTTTTCGTATCGTCGACGGCCGTGAAGTAGTCCGACTCGACCTCGACCGCATGCACACTCAGGGCATGTGCCACCTGGGCTGCCGCGTCGACGTTGAGATCGGTCGAGTCCGCCACCATACGGCCGAAGAGGGCGATGTCCACCGAGTGCCCGGTGTCCACCGACCGGCGAGCGCGTGCCTTGTTCTCCCTGGTCCTGAAGAACTCCTTGAGCGTCTTGAGATCGCCGTCCGATGTGCCTTCGACCGTGAGAGCGGCCAGCGCGTCGAACTGGCGGCTGCTCAGAAACATCAGATAGGTCGATTCCGGGGCGGATTCGGTCTCGTCGCCGCCTCCGCCCTTCCTGCGCTTGGGGACCGTGAGCTTCACTCCCGTCGCGGTCGCCAGGGTCTCCGCGGCCAGCTCCTCGGCCGCTGCTGGGGAGAGCGATGTGTCCAGGACGGAAATCCTCTCCGCCAGTACCTCGACCACCCGCTTCGTCCGGACCCCCAGCTCGGAGGGGTCGAGCAGTTCGGAGAAGGCCGTACGGGTGGCGCGCTTCCATGCCTGGCTGGAGACCCGGGCCCGGCGCTTGCCGCCGTAGACGGCCGACTTCGGCGTACCGGTGTCGTCCCGGTTGAGGTTGCTCGGAGGCACGGTCTGGAGAACGTGGATGTCGATGATGGTCCGGTTCATGAACGCTCGGTTCCTCTGTGTGCTCGACGTGGGAAGGACAAGGGGTAGAGGGAAAGTGATGGCAGGGACAGGGGGTGATCAGTCCCCCGGGCCGTAGTCGTCGTCCGTGCCGCCGAAGCTCAGGGACGGGTCGATCGCGTCGCTCCCGTCGTCCCCGTTCCGCGCTGTGCTTCCACGGCGGGGGGCGGCGAGGTGGAACTCCCGGCCCCACTCGCGCCGCACCGCCGCGCGTCCCGACGGCGTTTGCCAGCGGCAGAGCTGATCGGCCAGGCGCCCGTAGTCGAGCGGCACCTGCCCTCCGCGCAGCAACAGCACGATCTCCCGCAGCCGGACGGCCACCGACACGATGGAGTCGGCGGTACCGACCCGGACGAGCCGCTTGCGCAGCGGTTCGTTCTCCGAGTCGTCGGAGCCGGGCTTCTCCTCCGTCTTCTTCTGGATGAGCGTCCGGACCGCGCCCCCCAAGGTCGTCCCGGGGCTGTGCATGTCGCCGTCTCGGACGGACTGCTGGTGCAGGGCCCAGAGCGTCACCGCCAGGTACACCGCTTCCTCGGCGTGTTCCCGGCGTACGCGTGTGCTGCTTTCCGCGAGGGCGTCGCCCAGTTCCTCCAGTCCTCCCAGGCCCCAGTGGTCCTGCACCATGTGCGCGGTCTGCCCGGCACCGCGCCGCAGCCGGGCGAGGTCCGCCACCGCGGCCGGGTTGTCCCGGCGGTAGCCGCGCTGAAGCCGGGAGACACAGCGGGCAGCGGCTACACCCGCCGGACCGGGCCCGTGCTGCCGCCGGGCCGGGGACGGACCGGCGGGCTGCCGGGGTGCGGGCTCTTGTTTCATCGTGGTCATACGGAATGCTCCGTGGCGTCGGTGTGAGGGTGGTGTGCGCAGGCGAGTGAACGGCTTGTCAGGTGGGCGGTCGCGGGGGAGCACCGGCTTCCGGCAGCGGATCGCCCACCGGAAGGATCTTGTTGATCCTGGTCCGGAACCACAGATCCGCGCGGGCGTCGTCCACCCAGCGCTTGCCCGTACGCGGGAGATCGATGATCCGCCCTTCCGCCGCGGCCGGACCCGCGGTGTCGAGCAGCTGTCGGCCGAGGCGATGGACGATCCGCCGCACGGTCGCCTGCCATGAGGCACGGTCGGCGACCGGGTCGTCGCTCTCCCCGAGGTTCCGCAGCCACTGCCGGTAGGGACCGTCCAGCGCCCCGAACCCCAGGTCGCGGGCGATCTCCGTCAGCGGCACCGGGTCCGATCCTGCGGCGCGCGCGAGATTGCCCGCGAGGTGTCCCAGCGCGGTCACCGCCTGCTCCGCGTCCGAGACCGCGTCCACCGCCGCGGCGCCGTGGAACGGCCGCTCCTCGTGGAGCAGGACGACGGGCAGCGTGACCCCGTCGTCGACGACCTCGTCCACCACGGACTGCTGAGTCCCGTACACCGCCCCCACCAGTCGTACCCGGATGAGGGAACCCTTCGGCAGCACTCCCTCGGTGGTGAGCAGGGCGAGCCACTTCACCACTCCCGAAGGCAGAGTCTGCGGGGTGCCGCGCCCTGTTCCGTCCGACGGGGAGCGCTGCGCGTACAGCAGGCTGCCGAGGCCCCGCCACGCGGCGCGGGTGGGGTCGTGCTGCCGCGGCATGTAGACCAGCGGACGGCCCAGCTTCTTCTCCTGCGGGGCGCTGCGGCGCCAGCCGGACATGGGCTCCGACTTCCACCGGTCGTGCGGGGTGAGCGGGTCC
Organism: Streptomyces sp. NPDC101490; assembly: GCF_044767145.1. Classification (NCBI taxonomy): domain Bacteria; kingdom Bacillati; phylum Actinomycetota; class Actinomycetes; order Kitasatosporales; family Streptomycetaceae; genus Streptomyces; species Streptomyces sp. NPDC101490. The sequence goes on along the minus strand of NZ_JBIWNI010000004.1, from coordinate 397,929 downwards.
CCGTAGCCGAGGACGACCCCGGTGACGGTGAGGCCGGCGTCGTCCTCGGTGTGCAGGAGGACACGCCGTGACTGCCAGGTGTAGAGATCACGGGGGCCGGAGGGCCGGCGGACCTCGGGGTCCTCCGCGATCCGGCCGGGGCCCGGCGCCTCCTCCCGGCGCCAGACCGGCATGTCCCTGCGCCGGTCGACGGTGAGCAGGTCCTCGTCCGTGGGGATCAGATTCAGCAGCAGGGTCTCGTGCAGGGACGCTCCCTCGGCGAAGACACCACCGAGGTTGCCCGCCCAGCCGGTGCCCTGGGGATAGACCCTGCCGCCCGTGGTCCGGTCGTCACCGGCCATACCGGACTTGATCCCCGACGGGTCGAAGGCGTGTGTGTGCACCAGCCACCGGGCGGCCTCGGCGAGAGAGAGCCGGTCCGCACCAGGCCTGCGCATGGCGAAGAAGGGGTCCCCGTTCGGAACGTCGGCGACGATCCGGTTCAGTGAGGCGACCTCGTTCTTCTCCGTGTGCAGGCCCGCCGTCTGGAAGAAGGGGCGCTCCGCGTGGAGCAGATCGAACCGGCCCTGATGCCGGGCGAGATACCCGGGCACGGTGGAGAAGGGGTCCGCCGCGTGCCACAGCTCCTCCCAGTCCTCCATCTCCGCGGGTCCTTCCACCGCGTCGTGGAGGATCGCCAGCAGCAGCCGGAGAAGCGCGAACTCCTGTGTGGGCAGATCACCCACGAGACGCCGCAGATCACGGGCGTGCGCGAAGACCTCCAGCAGAGAGAGTTCCGCCATTGTGCCGTCGAGGCGCTGGACCGGCAGCCACGGCCGGGAGACCAGGTCGAATGATTTCGGCACGGGATCAGGCACCTTTGCTTCCAGTGCGCCGACGGGAGTCACCCGAAGTCCGTCGGCACGGCTGTATCGGAGGTCGAAGCCTGCCAGACGGGTCTGACAATCCTCGTCCAGGACGAGAAGCAACTCCCCTGCCAGCCAGGGGCATTCCTTGACCTGCCAGGCCGGAACGGCGAATCGCTCCAGCTCGGCGATGGTCCGGTCGATCGCCCACCGCTTGGAGAACTGCCAGGGCAGTGTCAGAGCGCTCGCGGCGACGGCCTCGGCGGCCCAGCGCGTCGGAGGTGCGTGCTCGGGCAGCTCCAGCCCGCCCCTCCCGCCGTCGAGCCAGTCGACGGTGGTCAGCCGGCCGTCCCGGCGGCGCTGGATGACCAGCACCTCCAGGCTCTCCTCGCTGTCGCGTACCTGAGCGCGCCCCTCGCGGGTGTCGTCCGCGTCGCCCGCGTTCGCGTCGAGCCAGCCGATCACCGGGCGTCCGGCCCGGCGGACGGGTCCCAGACGGAAGGCATCGGCGTTCTCCCGTTTCGTGGCGAGGCCGTCGAGGTACGCGCGACGGTGATCGGCCAGCGCGGAAGCCCAGTGCCCGGGGCCGACCGGACCGTCCCCGTAGGCGGACTGGACCAGCGGGCTGATGTGGTCGGGCAGGACGAGCGGAGCCCCGTCCAGATGCGGGCCAAGGACCGCGAGCGCCCGCAGCAGCGTGTGCGGCCCCCGGTAGACGCCGAGCGAGCCGCGCACGGGCCCGGGGGGGTCGGCCCGCCAGTCGGCGCCGGTGACCAGACACCGGGCCCGGACCAGCCGGGGCGGGCGGGAGCGTGGATGGCGGTGCAGCCGCCCCATGCGCTGGAGCATCAGGTCCACCGGCGCCAGATCGGTGACGAGTAGATCGAAGTCGATGTCGAGCGACTGCTCGACCACTTGACTGGCCACGACGATGTGCGGCCCGGTGGGACGCTCCCCGTCCGGACCGAAACGCTCACGCAACTCGGTGTCCTTGCCCGCCCGGTCGGCCGCGAGGAACCGGGAGTGCGCCACGGTCACGGCGTCGGTGCCGAAGTGGAGCCTCAGCTGTTCCGCGGCCTCCAGCACCCGGTCGACGGTGTTCCGTACGACCAGTGCGCAGCCGCCGTCCCGGAGTTCGTCCGCCAGCCGCCGAACCAGGAGCGACAGATCGTCGTCCACTCTCTCCAGCAGCACCTCGGTGCGGCGGCCCGTGGCCGGGTCCGGGCAGGCGGTCGTCACCGCCGCCCCGGGAGCCACGGCGGTGAGCAGCGGGTACGCGTCCTCCGGTACGTCCGTGCCGCCCCCCGGGTGACCCGCTTCCTCTCCCGCGTAGGCCGCCGCGAGCTCCCTCCTCCGGCCTGCGGGAAGCGTCGCCGACAGCAGCACCACCGGTACTCCGTACGCCGCCAGCCATTCCAGCACCCGGTCGAGGTAGGCATTCATATAGGCGTCATAGGCGTGGACCTCGTCGATGACGACGACCTTGCCCGCGACCGCCAGATGCCGCAGCGCCAGATGCCGGCTCTTGAGCCCGGCGAAGAGCACCTGGTCGATCGTCCCCACCGCGAATGACGAGAGCAGACCCTTCTTCCGCCCCCGCAGCCACTGGTGCGCGTGGAGTCCCGAGGGGCCGGAGCGGACGGCTGCCCCGGGACTGGGCACGGCATCCGTACGGTCCGGCTCGACGGCGGCGATCGTACGGTCCCCGGCACGCATCAGCCCTGACCAGACCTCATTGAGCGCCGACTTCGCGTGCGCCAGTACGACGGAGCGCGGGCCGTCCGGGGGAAGGCGGTCAAGCCAGCTCAGCAGACGCGGGAACATCGCGTCTCCCGTGGCCCGGGTCGGCAGCGCCACCAGACAGCCACCGGCCCCGGTCCTGGCGGCGAGGATCTCCGCCGCCGCGAAGGCCGCCTCCGTCTTGCCCTCGCCCATCGGCGCCTCGATGATCAGGAGCCCGGCCGCGGGCATCACCCGGGCCATCCGTACCGCCTCCTCCTGCACCGGCCGGATCACCGCACCGTCCGGGAGTGCGAAGCGATTCCTGAACAACTCGGCCGCTGTACCTTCCGGTTCCGCCGCCGTCCAAGGTCCCGGTAGGTCGAGCCCAGCCCATGCCGCCGACAGGCGCCGGGCCTCTCCCTCCGGGCCCCGCGGCGACCAGGACGAGGGGTCGTACGGAAACAACTCCGTCGAACTCGCGATCCAGTCGGAGACGATCACCAGGCCTGTCAGCGCCACCTGCACCGTCTGCGGCAGGCGCACCGACGACCAGTTCCTGAACCGGTCCGTGACCCCGGCGACTTGTGCGCAGGCGTCCATCAACTCGTACTGCACAGAACGCCATGTGTCCTCGCTCGTCCCCGGGGTCCGGAGCAGCCGGGGGCGGAGCCGGAGATCGTGGATCTGCTGGTGGTCCGGCGGCGTACCGTGATGGCCACCGGCCACCACGGCGAACTGCCCGGTGAAGCGGTCGGCCAGTCCGAACCGCTCGGAAAGCCACTCCTGGAGCAGGAGTTGACTCGCCAGCCCGTGCGGAGCCATGCGCCGGTCGGTGCCGAACTGCTTCTGATACGGCATTTCCAGCCCCGCTGACCGCATACGATCCGCCAGACCCTCCACCTGGCAGGCGAAGGCCGGTGTCGACTTGCCGATATCGTGTGTGGCGGCGAGGAAGACCAGCAGGCGACGTGCGTCGTCGGCGCCCCCGGGCAGCACTTCGGCGACAAGTGTCTTCACACGGTTGGGTACCCATTCATCCCACAACACCCCCGCCACGGCGGCGCTGTCCGCCATATGACGCCATAGGGGGAGCCACTCTTCGGTCCGTCTGTCGTGCTTTCCCCAGGCCCGTCTGGCGGCGGGGGAAAGGAGATCGAAGGGTGCCCCGGAGCCGGGATCGTTTGAACTCGGTAATGAATGTGGCATGGCTGCATACCCCCGCCGGGCTGTGGTGTTCCAAAGGGTCCATGGAGAGACCGAAGTCGGGTCTGGATGGTCGCACTTCCGAAGGCCCGCGCGCGTGGTGGGCTCGGTCGTCGACAGCCTCGGGGGACCGTAGCCGTCCGGGACGAGCGCCGAATCCAACCGGCCGGCGACACGGCGCTTGATGCGGACGGCCAGGCCGGGATGCCGGTCGGGTTGTCGTCGGCCGTCGAGTGCCGACATGGGGAAGCGTGTTCCACCGGGGTTTGGACCGGGGCTGGTGTGAACCACCTCGTGGCCGCCGGGCGACGGTCTCCCTGTCGCTTGCGCTGGCCACCGGCACGTGGGCGTCTTGCTCCCGGGAGGGCCGGGTGGTGGCAACGTCCACGCGAACTGCCGCCCCGGCCCGGCAGTTCGCCGCAGAGGCTCTCCCCGGTCGACCCCCGAGCGGTCTCCCCACCCAAACAATCCAACTTGTCGGGTCGGTCGATGAGCACGAGGGCCGCTGGGCTCAAACGTCGAACCAGGTGAGGGTCAGGGCGCCTGTGGAGCCGGGAATCGGCTAGACGCCATGAGCGGAGGGGCAGGAGCCGAAGCCCCTGCCCCTCTGTCCCAGAGCGACGACGACCACGACCACGATCACCGCAATGCCCCAGATCCACGCCATGACGGGCGAGGGGGCAAGGGGCGCCGACGCGACCATTGCCGTGAGCAGCGCGACCATCGCCCCGCGCCAGTCGCGGCCGTCGCCCTGGTTATGGCTGTTCGCCATGTTGTTCTCCTGTAGAGGTGTTCACCGATGAGGACGGAGGAGGGCAGACCTCCCCCGTGCGACGGGCCGAGTGATCCCCCTGGATCGGGGACTGCCTCATCACAGCAAGTAACTTAATGCATCCACAGAGTGTCTGCCGCCAGATTGAGCGGTTCCGATTCCCCCAAGGGGCCACGCTCCTCAGGTGATCGGCCGGGACACACGAAATGTTCATGGTTGAGGACTGGCAGGGATCGCCGACTGGCCACGCAGATTGAAGATCAATCCAGCCCCGCGGGCGCGGGGAGCACGGGCACCCCAAAAGTTCATGGGGATCAGCCCCGCAGTGGCGGGGACGGTCTCCTCTGCGCGTCCGTCAACGGCTACGCGGAGGCGGAAGGGCGAGTGCACGCCCCATAGCTGTGGGCCAGCCTACAGATGGATCTCGTCGACGCATCCGCAGGACCAGGACGGCGAAGGCGCGCTCTACGCCCTAGCGGAACTTGCCGAGTCCCGCACCGTGGGCGACTCCGCGTCGGGCGATCATCGGCTTGATGCCGCGCTTCCACAGCAGGCGGCGGTACTTGTCGAAGCCGTAGCCCCGGTCAGCGAACAGCCGCCGCAGCCTGCGTCGCGGGCGTCCGCGCAGTCCTCGAATCGGCGGTATCGCGTCCAGCAGGGGCAGCAACTGGGTGACGTCGTCGCGATTGCCTCCGGTGAGCGGGGTGCCACAACGGTCCACGATCACATGGCGCTTGGAGCCAGGGCGGGCGCGGTCGACAGGCGAGGGGCAGACATGATTCCCCCTTTGAGAGCCCGGACATGCGAGCCATCCACGGCGCAGTCGTCCAGGTCCAGCAGGTCCGCGCGTTGCAGTTCGGTCAGCAGCACGGGGTGCAGGCGGGGCCAGAAGCCGGCGTGGGTCCAATCCCACAGCCGGCGCCAGGCCGTGACTCTCGCCCGGGGTGGAGGTGACGTCGTTCGGGAGTGGGAGCCGCCGGCGGGAGCCCACCCACGGCTCCCAAGATTGCCCGGACAAGTCCTGCTCCGGCGGCGCTCGTTCGTCACGCGCTCACGACGACGAAGAGCCCCGCACCTGGTATCAGGTGCGGGGCTCTTCGTCGTCGGGGGATGCTCAGATCCGCCCCGGGAACAGATCGCCTGCGATCGTGCCCACAGGCGAACCTTCCGCCCCGTCGAGCTCAAGCGCTGCGCCCGCCGCACGAGAGGCGGGGGCGGAGCGCTCGTTCACATCAGGTCAGCCGCGGATCAGGTTGCGGAGCACGTACTGCATGATGCCGCCGTTGCGGTAGTAGTCCGCCTCACCGGGGGTGTCGATGCGGACGACCGCGTCGAACTCGACACCGGTGTCGGTGCTGACCTTGACCGTGCGCGGGGTGGTGCCGTTGTTCAGCTCCTCGACGCCGGTGAAGGAGAAGGTCTCCTCGCCGGTCAGGCCCAGGGTCTCGGCCGACTGGCCCTCGGGGAACTGGAGCGGCAGGACGCCCATGCCGATGAGGTTCGAGCGGTGGATGCGCTCGTACGACTCGGCGATGACGGCCTTGACGCCGAGCAGGGCGGTGCCCTTGGCGGCCCAGTCGCGGGACGAGCCGGAGCCGTACTCCTTGCCCGCCAGGATCGCGAGCGGGGTGCCCTGGTCGATGTAGTTGCGCGAGGCGTCGTAGATGAAGGAGACGGGGGCGCCGTCCTTCGTGAAGTCGCGGGTGTAGCCGCCCTCGGTGCCCGGCGCGATCTGGTTGCGCAGGCGGATGTTGGCGAACGTGCCGCGGATCATGACCTCGTGGTTGCCACGGCGCGAGCCGTAGGAGTTGAAGTCACGACGCTCCACACCGTGCTCGGTGAGGTACTTTCCGGCCGGGGTGTCGGCCTTGATCGCACCGGCCGGGGAGATGTGGTCGGTGGTGACCGAGTCGCCCAGCTTGGCCAGGACGCGCGCGCCGACGATGTCGCTGACCGGGGTCGTCTCCATCGTCATGCCCTCGAAGTACGGGGGCTTGCGGACGTAGGTGGACTCGGTGTCCCACTCGAAGGTGTTGCCGGTCGGGATCGGCAGCGCCTGCCACTGGGCGTCGCCCGCGAAGACGTCCTGGTAGGACTTGTTGAACATGTCCTCGCCGATGGCGTTGGCGACGACGTCGTTGACCTCGGCCTCGGTCGGCCAGATGTCCGCCAGGTAGACAGGCTTGCCGTCCTGGTCGATGCCCAGGGCGTCCTTGGTGATGTCCACCTTCATGGAGCCCGCGAGCGCGTACGCGACGACCAGCGGCGGGGACGCCAGGTAGTTCATCTTGACGTCGGGGTTGATGCGGCCCTCGAAGTTGCGGTTGCCCGAGAGGACCGAGGTCACGGCCAGGTCGTGCTCGTTGACCGCCTTGGAGACCTCCTCCGGCAGCGGGCCGGAGTTGCCGATGCAGGTGGTGCAGCCGTAGCCGACGAGGTTGAAGCCGACCTTGTCGAGGTACGGGGTGAGACCCGCCTTGTCGAAGTAGTCGGTGACGACCTTGGAGCCCGGAGCGAGGGTGGTCTTGACCCACGGCTTGCGGGTCAGGCCACGCTCCACGGCCTTCTTCGCGACGAGCGCGGCGGCGACCATGACGTACGGGTTCGAGGTGTTGGTGCAGGAGGTGATCGCGGCGACGGTGACGGCGCCGTGGTCGATCGTGTAGGTCGTGCCGTCGGGGGCGGTGACCTGGACCGGGTTCGACGGGACGCCGTTGGTCTGCGCCGGGGCGTCGGAGGCCGGGAAGGACTCCTTGCCCGCCTCGTCGGCGGTGTCCACGTAGTTGCGGACGTCCAGGGCGAACTGCTCGGCGGCGTTCGCGAGGACGATGCGGTCCTGCGGGCGCTTCGGACCGGCGATGGAGGGGACGACCGTGGAGAGGTCGAGCTCCAGCTTCTCGGAGAAGTCGGGCTCGGCGGCCGGGTCGAGCCAGAGGCCCTGCTCCTTGGCGTACGCCTCGACGAGCGCGACCTGCTGGGCGTCGCGGCCGGTCAGGCGCAGGTACTTCAGGGTCTCGTCGTCGATCGGGAAGATCGCGGCGGTGGAACCGAACTCCGGCGACATGTTGCCGATGGTGGCGCGGTTCGCGAGCGAGGTGGCGGCGACGCCCTGGCCGTAGAACTCGACGAACTTGCCGACGACGCCGTGCTTGCGCAGCATCTCGGTGATCGTGAGGACCAGGTCGGTGGCGGTGGTGCCAGCCGGGAGCTCACCGGTCAGCTTGAAGCCGACGACGCGCGGGATGAGCATGGAGACCGGCTGGCCCAGCATCGCGGCCTCGGCCTCGATGCCGCCGACGCCCCAGCCCAGCACGCCGAGGCCGTTGACCATGGTGGTGTGCGAGTCGGTGCCGACGAGGGTGTCGGGGTACGCCTGGCCGCCCCGGACCATGACCGTGCGGGCCAGGTGCTCGATGTTCACCTGGTGGACGATGCCGGTGCCCGGGGGGACGACCTTGAAGTCGTCGAAGGCCGTCTGGCCCCAGCGCAGGAACTGGTAGCGCTCCTTGTTGCGGCCGTACTCCAGCTCGACGTTCTGGCCGAAGGCGTCCTTCGTGCCGAACTTGTCGGCGATCACCGAGTGGTCGATGACCAGCTCGGCCGGGGAGAGCGGGTTGACCTTCGCCGGGTCGCCGCCGAGCTCCTTGACGGCCTCGCGCATGGTGGCGAGGTCGACGACACAGGGAACACCCGTGAAGTCCTGCATGATCACGCGGGCCGGCGTGAACTGGATCTCCTGGCTCGGCTGCGCCTGCGAGTCCCAGCCGCCGAGGGCCCGGATGTGGTCGGCGGTGATGTTCGCGCCGTCCTCGGTGCGGAGCAGGTTCTCCAGGAGAACCTTCAGGCTGTACGGGAGGCGCGCGGAGCCCTCGACCTTGTCCAGCTTGAAGATCTCGTACGACTCGTCGCCCACGTGCAGCGTGCTGCGGGCGTCGAAGCTGTTCGCCGACACGACAGTCTCCTTCATCAAAGTGCGCGTATTACCGCCATGCTGCCGCCACGACCCCTCGCCGATCCGCTAAGGTAAGACTTAGTTAGGTAACCCTTACCCGGCGGGGCGGACACGGTGCGCCGTGAGCAGTTATCTCGATGTCGAGATAACTCTAGTGCATCGCCGCCGCGAGGTCATGCCGGGATGCCCTTGACCACGCTCGTCCGGTCGTCCGCCGCCATCCGATCGAGCCGTCCGAAGACGAACCCGGTCGTACGAGGTGACGCGCCGGGGGTGCGGGGGGGGGCGTACCGGTCGGCGGGTCTTGCGGAGCCGTACGTGGAGCTGTCGTACGTGGATGCCGTACCTGGATGCCGTACGTGGGCGTGGGCGGTCCGCTGCTGGACCGTGCGACGGCCCGGTTCGAGGACGCGGCTGCCGTACGCCCGTTCCGCCGGCCGCACGGTGAGCGTCACGTCTCCGGCCGGTACCGGGCGCCGACGGCCAGGCAAGACGTCGGTTGCGCATCGTGTCTGGAGCGGGACCGTCCCATGGACCGGCTCCGGGCAGCCTTCTCGGCCCTGATCCCGTGGATGATCGGAGCCGATGCCGCCCGACGGCGAGGTCTTCGGCACCCTGAAGTACTTCCCGGAGCACCTCCCCGCGACCGGTTCGGCAAACCCGGTCGCTCCCGCCTCGCCTCGGTCTCCGGCCGCCCCGTAAGGCTCCGGCCGCCCCGGACGCTCGCTCGAACGGGCTCCGCCGACGCCGCATCGCCACGACGACGCACCCCGCCGGAACGTCCGCCACCCCGGCAACGCTCCCTCGGCCGACTGCCCTGACTCGGCCCTCCGCATCCGCGAGACCGCCCGGTCCGGACCGCGACCACCCGTGACCTGTCCAGACGCCGCCTCTCCCCTCGGCGACCCCCGTATCTTGGCGCCATGACGGAGGTGGAAGAGCCGAGGCTCCACGTGAACCGCTGGGGCGACACATCGGATCCAGCCCCGGAGCGGCACCGTCAGGACACGTGCTCGTGCTTCGACCAGTCCAGGCCACGCCCGCGCGCCCGCGCCGGATTCCACACAGAACGGCAGGACACCTCCGCCCCGGGCTGGCAACACCTGCTGGAGCTGGTCGATGAGGCCGCCGACGACGGGCGCGAGGAGTTCCGCCCCCTCACCGAACTGAGCCCGGAGGAGCGGCGGCAGGTCATCACCCTGCCGCCGAGCATCGCCGGGCTGACGGCGGTCAGACACCTGGTGCTCTACGGCAGCAACATGGTCCGCATCCCGCCCGAGATCGGATCCATGACCAGCCTGGAGGAGTTCACCCCGTACACCTCGTACCGCCTTCACTGGTTCCCCTACGAGATCACCCGATGCCGAAAGCTGACCCGCAGCACAGTGAGCACGCGCGCGTTGTTCGGCAACGAGAAGCTGCGGCCGCCCTTCCCGAGACTTCAGCCTGCCCGGGGCTCCGTCGCAGACCTCGATCCGGAGAATCTGGATCCCCGGCGGTGGGGCGTCACCGCCATCCATCGCTGTGGTGTCTGCAACCATCCGATCGCGCAGGGCGGACTCCATCAGGTGTGGATCTCGCTACGCGTGGCCACCGACGTGCTTCCTCTGCTGGTCAGCGCCTGCTCGTCGGCATGTGTCGCTGAACTGCCCGGCGGTGCGGAGGGCCACATCCCCACATCGCACACAGGCGGCCGAGTCGATCAGCCGAGGTCCGACCAGGGGACTGACCGACCGACGTGACCGTGGGGCCCGGAGCGCCTTCGGCACGCGCGACGCCGTCCGGCGTGCCTCCGTGTCCCCGGCGCGGCGGCGATCCGGCAGTCCGGGGGCAGCCGGTGATCCACTCTCGTACCCCCGGGGAAGATGACGCCCGAAAACGTATGACTGGCAGTCAATTCGCTTACTCTGGAGGTACATTGTCGGCACCCGATGACGCGTGCTCGATGGGGAGGGCTGCCCTCGTGGTGGAGAAGATCGTCGGTGGTGTCCTGGTCGCCCTGCTGACCGCCGTGGGCCGGGCCCTGTGGCAGAACAGGCGGCACCTCACCCTGCTCCGCGTCCTGCTCACCCCGCTCGGCCGGGTGCGCGTCTCCGTCGCCGTACTGCTGCGGGTGAACGACGAGGACCACTACGTCCTCTTCTCCTCGGTCACCCGCCCGGGCGCCTTCGGCCCGCCCGGCGGTGTGGTCAAGTACCACGAAGCGGCCAAGCCCCGGCTCGAGCGCTTCGGGTTCGAGCCCGAGGGCCGCGTCCGCGCCGAGATGCGGCACGATCTGCGCGGTTTCCTGCCCGCCCTGCGGGTCCTGGGCTTCGCCCGCTGGCTCCAGCGGGGCACGGACCGCGAGGCCCCGACCGAGTGCCTGCGCCGCGAACTCGTCGAGGAACTGGGCGAGGTGGGCCATGAGGAGCTCGTCCCGCTGGCCCGGGAGGCCGGTTTCCAGCCCGTGGCCCGGTACATAGACGGGCCCCTGAAGGTTCCGGGGGAGACGTACCGGCAGATCCGCTTCTTCGAGGTGTACGAGCTCGTGCCCGACAGGCCGGAGGCGGTCGCACTCCGTTCCGCCGTACTGGATCTGGCGTCGGACGCCGAGGATCCCCTGGTCATCGGCGTGACCCGGCGCGACATCACCAGGGGACGGTCCCGGACCCATGTGGTGCTGCCCCAGTCGGCCTTCCTCGCGGGCGACCGCCGGGTGCGGGAGGACATCGCCCCGGTGTCCTGAGGCGGTCGGCACGGTCCTTCGGCTCCGGGCCGGACTGCTCCCGGGCCGGACCGCTCCCGGGGCGACACTCCCCCGGATGACCTCAGGCACCTCCCGTCTTCCGCCATCCGTCTTCCGTCATCCGTCCCCGTCGTCCGCCTCGGCCTCCGTCTTCCGCGCATCGCCCAGACCCTCTCCCGCCCGGATCACCTCCCGTCGGAAGCGCCCCCGGCCCTGATCACCCCGGGTCCGTCCCGCGCGCGGGACGCCGGAGCGTCCCCTCCCCCGCCCTCCCCCGCACCCGACCGTGCACCACCTGCCGGATTCGCCCTGCTACGCCCCCGGTCGTGCGGGGCCGTGGTGACCTCTCGGAAGGAACAGATGATGGTTGGTTCACCGGTGTCGCCGGAGGAGTTCAACGAGGCGTACGACATCGTCACCACGGCCCTCCAGGACATCGCCGGGGCCGACGGCCACCTGCCGAGCGGCCTCGCCAAGGCGCGCGCCATCCTGGCGACGGCCGGGGAGGAACTCGCGAGCGGAAACTTCGCGGGACCCACGTTCAAGATAGCCAACGCGGCCAAGCTCGCCGCCGAGCAGCACTACGCGGAGACGGACCCCGGACGGGCCCGCCTCCTCTTCGAATGGGCGATCCGTCTGTACGAGGCCCGGAACCCGGAGAGATACCACTCGTCCATCGACGAGTGCCAGAAGGGGCTCCTCCAGCTCGGTCCCGCGCTCCGGGTCCGGGAGGAGAGCCCGGCGGCCGACACCACGGAGGCCGTCGAGGGCGACGCGGACACCGCCGAGACGGAGCCGGAGAGCCCCGTGAGCCCGCCCAGGGCGAGGGTTCCCGGCCAGATCCGCGTGCCCGTCGCCGCCGGGCAGGCCGCGCTGGGCCTGTTCGACCGGTGGCGGTCCGACCAGCCGTGGCGGGAGTCCTTCTCGAAGCTGTACTCCGGCTTCGAGAAATGGCTGGTGGAATGCCTCACGAGGCACGCCCCCGACGCCGCCGAGGTGCTGCGGCCCCTCGTGGACGCGGACCTGAAGATGCTGGCGGAGGGCCTCGCCCCGATCCGGGTCCCGGCCGACGAGTACTGGCCCCTGCACGAGGGCGCGATGACGGTCCGCAACGCGGCGCGTACCGCCATGCGCAACTACATGGCCGGAGGCACCGCGTCCGAGGCCCAGCAGATCCGGAACCGGTTCCTGCAGAGCGCACTGCTCAACTTCTGCCTGCGCGAGCACCTGAAGTCCAACAACTACCAGGTGGTCGCCGATGTCGTCGGCTACCTCCAGATCATCCAGGCCGAGCACCGGCGCAACAGCGATCAGCGCGAACTGCTGCTCGCCGCCGCCGAGGCGACCACCCTCGTCGCCGTCAGCGAGCTCCAGGACGTCGACCTGGAGCTGCGGCTGCCCGACGTCTGCCGCTGGCTGCGCCACGCGGTGGGCATCCAGCTGCTCATCGGCGGGCCCGATCCCGTGGACCCCGAGTACAGCAACCAGGACCAGCGGGTGCGGGGCGTGACGACCGCCGAGGGGTGGGCGACCCATCTGCTCGACGAGTGGGCCAACGCGCCGGAGCACCGGCACAGCACCGCCTTCATGCTGCTGAGCCTCTCCGGCTGGAAGGAGAACCAGCTGGACCGGCTGCTCACGGGGCTCTACCACAACCCGCACGAGGAGCCGTCGGCTCGCTACCGGGACGTCCGCAGGCTCTGGCGCGGGCGCGCGGTCGGCCTGCTGGACAAGGCCAGGGACGTGAGCGTCGTGAAGAACGCCTGGGAGCCCGGCACCGCCGCGGAGGCGACCGCCTCGATGTCCCTCACCGAACGGGACCAGACGCTCCAGCTGCCCAACCGGCTGCTCCAGGGCGTCGCCGCCGAGCTGGCGCCCCGGCACGGCGGCCTCATGGTGCAGGGCGCCCTGTTCGCCGGCCGGCCCGTACCGACGTTCCTCGCGCGCAACGTCTTCGGCCCGGTCGGCGTGCTGAAGATGGACGAGGAGAGCAAGGTCCAGCGCGAGAAGCGGAACTTCGACGAGTTCGGCGAACAGCTCCAGCCGTTCTACCGGTCGAGCAAGTGCACGGTCTCGTCCACCTCGATCGTCAACCGCAGCAACGGCAGCCGCTACCAGGCGATCCTCACCTCCTACGTCTTCCGCGAGGACGACGAGCCGAGCACCTTCCGCGACTGGCTCACGCGGCGGGAGCCCGTGGGCGACGAGACCCTCAGGGGCGTGGTCAGGAAGCTCTTCGTCAAGGCCCTCGGCCCCTGGCTGAGCAACGCCAGCCGGGCCGTGGGCGACCTGCGGGGCGAGTACCCCGCCCTGCGCCCGGCCGGTTTCGAGCGGGCGGGGTACCGCCCCGGCAAGAACGCCGAATCGGAGCTCCGGAAGTTCGCCTCGCCGGAGGTCGGCACCGTCTTCGGCGTCCCGGACGGCCTGGCCTGGCGGCCCCGGAGCCTGGGGGAACTGCTCGGGGAGCACCTCGACGTCGGCGGTCTCGAGGCGGCGGACCGGAAACGGACCAGCCCGCTCTGGCTGGTGGCGCAGATCGCCGAGGTCGCCGTGCCCTCCCCGGAGTCCGCCCGGCTCGTGGACTGGCTGCTGTACGACCGTGAGCACGGCCTGACGACCCGCTACCTCACCTGTGTCTCACACGGCGACCTGCACTGCGAGAACATCCTCACCAGCGGTCCGGACGCCAGCACCCCCCACCTCTACGTGATCGACTTCGAGACCACGCACCGCGGCCACATCGCCAAGGACTTCGCCCGCCTCGAAGCGGCCCTGTGGTCGCGGACGTTCCCGTGGGCGACGGAACAGGTGCGTGTCATCCGTGAGTGGTTCGCGGCGTCGCTCCGTCCGGACCGGCTCTGGAACCCGGTCGTGCCGGAGGGCGTGGACGACTCGGTCCGCCGGGTCCTGACCTGTGTGATCGAGCTGCGGAGCATTCTCAAGGGCTGCGAGCAGTCGAACTGGGCCTTCAACGACCTCGAATACCAGTGGGCCCTGCTCGCCTCCCTGCTCCCCTTCGCCCGCTACCGCGACCACGAGGACCTGGTGAACCGTTGGCTGCCGTTCTTCCTGGCCGCCGATGTCGCCGACGCCCTGGTCAGCAGGGCCAGGGAGGCGACGGAGGGCACGGAGACGGAGGAGACGGCCGGGGGCGGAAAGAAAACCCGGTCCGGGGCGGGGTCATAGGACAGCGGCCGGAGGACAGGGGCAGGGGGCGGGGGGCAGCGGCAGGGGGCAGGGGGCGGGGGGCGGGGGGCAGGGTCGCAAGCCTCGGGCGCCCCGGCTCCGGTCGGCGTCCCCGCCCGGGACCCCGCCCCGGCTCCGGCCCGCGCCCCCACCCGTACGGCCCCCCGTGGATTGCCCGGGGCGGGGGCGCGGCCGACGATCGGGGCATGTTCAGTGGCGCGCACCTGGTCCTCTACACCCGCGACGCGGAGGCGGACCGCGCCTTCCTGAAGGACGTCTTCGGGTTCGAGCACGTGGACGCGGGCGGTGGGTGGCTGGTGTTCCGGCTGCCGCCCGCCGAGATCGCCGTGCACCCCACCGGGCGCGAGCCCCGCAGCGAGGTCTACCTCATGTGCGAGGACCTCGCCCGGACCCTGACCGCCCTGGAGGACCGGGGCGCCGAGGTCTCGCGGGCCATCACCGAACAGTCCTGGGGACTGCTCGCCGCCGTACGGCTGCCGAGCGGCACCGAACTCCCCCTGTACGAACCGCGTCACGTCACCGCGCACGACGGCTCGCCCTGACGCCCCGCCCCACCGCGCGGGGCGTTTCACTCCGATGGCCCACCCCAACCGTCAGGCTCATCTCATATCTGAGATACCGTGACGCCATGGCAGACGACTACCTCGTACGCATCGGCAAGCTCATCCGTGACGCCCGTCAGCACCGTGGCTGGACACAGACACAGCTCGCCGAGGCACTGGCCACGAGCCAGAGCGCCGTCAACCGGATCGAGCGCGGCAACCAGAACATCAGCCTTGAGATGATCGCCCGGATCGGCGAGGCCCTCGACAGCGAGATCGTGTCCCTGGGCTACGCGGGCCCCATGCACCTGAGGGTCGTGGGCCGCCGCCGGCTCTCCGGCTCCATCGACGTCAAGACGAGCAAGAACGCCTGTGTCGCGCTGCTCTGCGCCTCCCTCCTCAACAGGGGCCGCACGGTGCTGCGCCGGGTCGCCCGCATCGAGGAGGTGTTCCGGCTTCTTGAGGTGCTGAACTCCATCGGCGTCCGCACCCGCTGGATCAACGAGGGCGTCGACCTGGAGATCGTGCCCCCGGCCGAGCTGGACATGGACTCGATCGACTCCGAGGCCGCGATCCGCACCCGCTCGATCATCATGTTCCTCGGCCCGCTGCTGCACCGCATGGACCGCTTCAAGCTGCCGTACGCGGGCGGCTGCGACCTCGGTACGCGGACGATCGAGCCGCACATGATCGCGCTGCGCCGCTTCGGTCTCGACGTCACGGCCACCGAGGGCATCTACCACGCCCAGGTGGAGCGTTCCGTCTCCCCCGACCGGCCGATCGTGCTGACCGAGCGCGGGGACACCGTCACCGAGAACGCGCTGCTCGCCGCCGCCCGCCACGACGGCGCGACCGTCATCCGCAACGCCTCCTCCAACTACATGGTCCAGGACCTGTGCTTCTTCCTGGAGGCGCTGGGCGTACGGGTGGACGGCATCGGCACCACCACGCTCACCGTGCACGGGGTGCCGCAGATCGACGTGGACGTCGACTACTCCCCCTCGGAGGACCCGGTCGAGGCGATGAGCCTGCTGGCCGCGGCCGTCGTCACCGAGTCGGAGCTGACGATCCGCCGGGTCCCGATCGAGTTCATGGAGATCGAGCTGGCCGTCCTGGAGGAGATGGGCCTCGACCACGACCGCTCGCCGGAGTACGCGGCGGACAACGGACGTACGCGCCTGGTCGACCTGACGGTCCGCCCCTCCAAGCTGGAGGCGCCGATCGACAAGATCCACCCGATGCCGTTCCCCGGCCTGAACATCGACAACGTGCCCTTCTTCGCGGCCATCGCGGCCACGGCACAGGGCAAGACCCTCATCCACGACTGGGTCTACGACAACCGCGCCATCTACCTCACGGACCTCAACCGCCTCGGCGGCCGCCTCCAGCTCCTGGACCCCCACCGCGTCCTGGTCGAGGGCCCCACCCGCTGGCGCGCCGCCGAGATGATGTGCCCCCCGGCCCTGCGCCCGGCGGTGGTCGTCCTCCTCGCGATGATGGCGGCGGAGGGCACCTCGGTCCTGCGCAACGTCTACGTCATCAACCGCGGCTACGAGGACCTGGCGGAGCGCCTGAACTCGATCGGCGCGCAGATCGAGATCTTCCGGGACATCTGATACGAGGATGCCGCCGCACCCTTCCCAAACCTGGCATTCAGCCGGTCAGAGTGGGGTACGGCGGCACTTCTGGGACTTTGATCTGCGGCAGGCTGCAGGCCATGCTCCGCCGACCGGCTACGCGAAGATCCCGTCGATGGCCCCATCAGAAGCTGAGCCCGTTGACGAATGAGGCATCAGAGAGGGGAAATACCGCTCTCATACCCTTCGACCTCATACTGCTCAAGCATCCTTGAAGTACGAACCCGAATATTCCCCACCAGGAACGGAACAGCACCCGTCAGATATCTACGAGACTCGAGCAGGGGCTCTAGTACCGTGAAATACACAGCATCCTTCGAACTCATTCCCGGGAAATTATAGACCTCTTCTGCGAGACGAAAGCATCGCCTTAGCAGATCGACATTCAGATTCTCCTCACACAGGGCGGGCTGAATTACTGACCTGGTCAAAATGTCGAGGAGGTTCTCATAAAGATCAACCCCAGTGCCCGCCCTCGGCGGCACCTCACCCTTCTGAAGTTCGTACTTATCCTCCACGAACCCCTTCGCCTCGGGAACCTCCTCCACCAGACGCACGAGAAAGTCATCAGAACTGATCACCGGAATCCACTCCCCTTCGGTCAGGCAATGTCCGGTGCTGGACATCCCTCGCCCCACAGGTCACATCGAACGCCACGTCCGCTATTGAGATCGTCGTACATCCCAAAGGGATCAAGGAGCGAGTCAACCGCAGCTTTGGAAGCCTCTTCCCATCCATAGTTCCAAACGTCCGCAGGGTACGAGAGTACCGAGACCCCTGCGCCTGCGACACCGAACGTCCTACCGAATCCTCTCAAGTTCTCCGGATTCCCCGTGGGCTTATCAAGCTTGTGCGGAACCTTCTCGAACAACTGTCCCGTAATGTCAGTCAGGGATGCCATTTTCAACACGTCATTCCTGGCACCCACCATCACCCTTTTCATTTCAGGATCCGCAGCAACAACTTTCCCTACATTACCTGTTTTGTCATCCGCATTAAGAGCATTCCACAACTCGACAGCTTCAGCCCTCGCCAATTCCCTCTCCACATCCGACAGCAGATGCAGATCATTCTCTCCCGGCCTCCTGAAAAGACCTTCTCGCGCCTTCTTGTCGCTCTCCAGAACCTTCCCGAGGGCCTTCATCGTTTCCCAGCCCTTCCGAACATGCCACTGACCCTTACCCTCCAGGCGCTCACCTCTGTTCAGCTCATAAATCACAACTGTAGCCAGCTTTCCGTCACCCTTGACGGATTTCGCCACGTCTTTCGCATAGATCTGTTTGAGAACGCCCTGCAGTCCCTTATTTTGAACATTGGGCCTCGCCGCGCGAGGCTTATCCCAACCAGGATTCGGCGTGGGCGAGTTGGAGTTTCCTAGGCGATACGCCTCGTCGTCCATCAAACCTGTTGGATCACTCCGCGAGACGGGGCTGTTATGACTGTAGGCGTATCCATTCATTTGGAGCGGGTCGGCCATGTCGATGATGGGGTCAGCGGAGAGGAACCGGCCGGTGTTCTGGTCATACTCACGGGCGCCGATATGAGTGAGGCCGGTGGCGGTGTCGTCGATGCCAACGCCTAGGTAGCTCCGCTTGTTGGGCCAGGCAGTCGGCTTGGTTCCGCGAAGTTCGCCATAGGGCTTGAAGGAACGGCGGTTAACGGCCTGGCCGGTGGAGATTTGGACAGAGGTGTTGGCTGTGCCGAGATGGTCAGCAATCAGAACGCTGGTCGTGTGACCGGCGATGGAACCGTTCATGGTGGTTCGCGTGACGGTCGGAGCGCCTGTATGGGCGTAAGAGCGGGATGCCCTGGTAATGGTGGCGCCGTTGGTCGTAAGTTCGGTTTCGCCGAGGTACAGGGTGCTGCCTGTCGATGTCTTCTCCAGGATGCGGTTGCCTGCGGCGTCGTAGACATAAACGATCTTGTCGTTGCCTACGGTGTTCGAATCGAGCTTCCCTTCGGGCGTCCACTGCAGGGCCTGAGTCTTGGTACCGCCGAGAATGGTACGGGTCTTGGTGGTACCAGTTTCGTGATAAGTGTAGGTGCTGCTCATGCCTGCGATAGGGGAAGTCACTGAGGTCAGCGCGTGAGGCTGGGCACTGGTGTAGGCGTATGCGTATTCAGTGTTCTTGGAAGTGTCGCCAGCCGGATCGTGATCGGTCTTCCTGGTTCGGTTTCCGAGCCAGTCATAAATGAAGGACTGGTGGTAGGCGGCAGCGCCGGTGACTGCAGAGCCGACGGCGACAGTGCCGGTGGCGGGTGCCGTGTTGGCGAGGCCTGCGGGCGCAATTCCCTCCTGGTGGGCGGCATCAGCCACGGGGCCGTTGGACGGAGTTCCGACACTGCTGTAGCCCCACGCGGCTCCTGAGGCCGACTTGCAGCCGCGCCCCTTACCATCAGGCGTGATGCTCGAGGTCCAAGCGTTGACGAGTTCACCCATTGCGTCATAGGTGAAACACTGGTTGTCCCAGGTCGTGAGGGTTGGTGTCTCGGCGGTTTGCCGGGCGCTGGAGGTCATCAGGCCGGAGGCGTCGTAGCTATATCCGGTATCCGACAGGCGATGGGGGCCAGCGGTTTCCCGGTCGGTCACCGTGCGCTGGAGGCGGCCGGTGTGTTCGTCGATGAAGTTGGTCGTCCAGACGCGGTAGGGCTGGGCACTGGAGACAGCGCGCAGGACCTCGCCGTAGGGCGAGTAGGTGGCGTCGGAGGTGTACCAGGCGAGCCCGGAGGTGGATTCGGGCAAACCATCTTCGTTGTACCGAGTGATGACCTTCTCTTTTGCCAGGCCTCCCTTGGCCGGCAAGGTGACGGACTGCGGCATGCCGGTATGGGTGTAGGTGTAGTCGTAGGTGTACGTGCCGTGGAGGCCCGTGGTCATTTCGTTCTCAGGGATAACGGTTTCGTGCCTGGTCGGCCGGTACTCGGCGTCGTAATTTGTCACCCGGGCGACGTAGTCACCGAGGGCAGTTATCCGCTTCGATTCGTAGGGCAGGCCAAGTGCTCCTTCTGCGTCGTAGGTGAACTTCTTGACCGGGGTGAAGCTCGTTTTGCCCGTGGCCACCTCGGTGATCCTGCCGAGGATGTCATAGGTGGTACGGGTCGCCTGGTTGAGAGTGTCCTTGACGATCTCGGGGCGGTCTGCGCTGTCGTACGTGGTTTCGGTGGTGCCGGTGTCGGGGTCGGTGGTGGAAGTGACCCGGCCCCGTGCGTCATGGATGTACGTCCAGGCGTTACCGGCCGGGTCGGTGACCTTTGCGCGGTTGCCGCGCTGGTCGTAGGCGTAGCTGGTGGTGCGGGTGTTGCCGGAGCCGGTGTGGTGCTTGATCTCGGTGACACGACCGAGGGCGTCGGTGACCGTGGTGACGGTGGGAACCGTGGCCCCGGCAGGGTCGACTGTGACGCTGGTGTCCGCCGCGTAGGTGGTCGTGGTCGGCGTCTGCGCCGTCCTCCCGCGATACGGGGTCTGCCTGGTCGGGCGCTCCAGGCCGTCGTAGGTGGTCAGGACCCGGCTCGGGACGATGCTCGGAGACTTGACCTGGAACAGTTCTGCTGTCGGCTCGTCCTTGACGAGGTAGCCGCCCGTCTGTTCGGAGACCAGGCCGTGGTCGTTGTAGTGGGTGTCGGTGACGATGCGTCCAGGGCCGTGGGCTTCGGACTGGGTCTGCACCTGGCGCATCAGACCGTCGTAGAGGGTGACCTGGCGGGCGTAGGTGCCGTCGTCCTTGAGCGTCTTGACGGTGACGGCCGCGGGGCGGGTGTCCTTGGTCGTAGCGGTGGCGGGCTGGTAGGCGATCTCGACGCTGGGGCTCTGGGTGCCGGTCGACCGGGAGGCGGACCAGCCCTTGGTGAGACGGCCGAGGTCGTCGTACTCGGTGCGGGTGACACGGCCGTTGGGGTCGGTGACCGTCAGGGGCAGTGCGCGGCCGGCGTCGAAGGTCGTGGTGGTCGCGTGGTCGGCGGCGTTGAAGGTCTTGGTGGAGTTGACCGGGCCTCCCTTGTCGCCGCCGGGGAGGTACTGGACCTCCACCTCACCGGCTCCGGGCTTGGTGACGGTGCGGACGCGGCCGAGGGGGTCGTGGGTGGTGGTCGTGGTGACGGAGTGGGCGGTGCCGGTTCCGTCGATGGTGTCGACGCCGGTCACCAGGCCCTTGGTGGGGGTGGCGCCCTGGGCGAGGCCGTCGTAGCGGGTGCGGACCGAGCTCTTGAGTTCGGTGGCCGGTTTGGCCGTGGCGTGGCCGGCGCAGGTGGTGGCGGTGGTGCGGACCGTGGTGGGCAGTGCGATCAGCCACGCGGTGGTGTTGTGGACGTAGGCCGTCTTGGTGCAGGTGGGTTCGGAGAGGGTCTCTCCCCCGCTGGTCTTCGGGGTGACGACCACCGTCTCGACCGCTGTGGGGAGGTTGTACGTGGGATCGCGTTCGAGGGTGGTGCTGCGCACCCCTCGCCAGCTGGTTTCACCGATCTTCTGGATGGAGTCGGTCTTCTTGACGCTGGTGCGGTAGGCGACCAGATCGGGGAGCGTGGTGCCGTCCTCGGCCTTCCGGGGGCGTGCGGCGGTCTTGAAGGCCGTGTCGGGGAAGGTGCGGGTGCGGGCGGTGAACTCCCCCGGTTTCTTGAAGGAGTTCAGGTACGTGAGGGTCTCGGCCGTCATACCGGCGTACTGCGGTGCGTCGTCGGCGAGGAGGACCGTGTCGTCGATGGAGTCCTTGACCTCACCTCCGGCACCCAGGAAGTAGCGTGTGACGGAGAGCGACTTCGGAGCGGTCGCGGTCTTCGTGGACGTGCCGCCCTTGGTGACGGTGACCTGCCGGTAGCCGCGCCAGTCGCTGTGGGTACGCAGGGCGGGGCGGACGAACTCGTCCTCGCTCTGGGCCCAGGCGGGGCCGGAGTAGGTGTACTCGGTCTTGATGGAAGCACCGAACAGGTTCGCCACTTTGTCGTTCTCGGTGACCGAGGCGACGACGTACTTGTTGAACCAGGCCTTGGCGGGCTTCTTCTCCTCACCGTCCGGGGACCAGCGGACCGGGTAGCAGGTGCCGTTGGCCTTGCCCGCGTCGGTGGTGGGCTCGGTCTGGCAGCCGCCGGTGTACTCGACCTCGATCTCCCCACCGGCTTCGGTGGCGACGATGCCGATACGGGGCCGGGTGAAGCCGGGGCGCTTGTCGCGGGGGCCGGTGGGGACGAGGTTCGGCAGCTGCTTGTCGAGGAGGTGGGGCTCGCGGGGCGTTCCTGGTTCCGCCTTGCGGTAGGCGAGGGGGTGGTGCGGCTTGACCTGGTACTGGGCGAAGCTGACGCCGTCCTCGGACTGGCGGGTGCCGCCACCGCCCTCAGGAGTCTCACCGGGGCTGTAGCCGGTGCGGGTGAGGGAGTTGAGCCAGAGGCCGGGAGCGGTGTCGTACCAGTCTTCCGGGAAGGACTGGTGCAACTTGTAGACGTCGACGTATCCCAGACCGGTCTGGCCGGCGCGGGCGGCCTTGGTGGTGACGGTGTCGAGGCGCAGCTGGGTCCAGAAGGACGGGAATCCGGGGCAGAGCTTGGACGTGCTCTTGCAGTTCAGGGATCCGGGCGTGTCCCACCAGGGGCGGTACGCTCCGGGGTCGCCGGTCTTGGCGAAGTTGGCCTCGGCGCAGGCGGCGACGGACCTCAGGCAGCGCTGTTCGACGCCGAACTCGACCGTGGCGGACGGCTTGGTGAGGTCGGAGGCGCGCATGCCGTACTCGATGCTCACCGGGTAGGCGGCGCGGTCGTACTTCTCGGGGGTCTTGCGCTTGTCCCGGACGGCGTAGTGGTTCGTCTCCTGCTTCCAGTTGACGATCATGACGTTGCCGTGGACGTCCTCGACCTTGTCCAGGCCCCAGCGCCACGCCTGCTGCTTGCCGTCGCCACAGCGCGAGGCGGCGAACGTGCCGGCGCGGCAGGGCTCGCCGGGGTGGTTGCCGAAGACAGGGACGGTGGAGACCGAGTTGGTGTCGCCGTGGCCGCCGCCCACCTTGTTCAGGCCGAAGTGGTACTTGGTGCCGTCGGTGGTGGTGACGGTCCAGTACTCGCCGTTGTCGTCGTCGTTGGCGGTACTGCCTTCGAGCTTCCGGGGGCGGTGCTCGATGCGGGTGCCGTCGTCGCGCTGGGGACGGTAGATCTCGACGTCGGACTCGGGGTCGCTGGTGGCGGGGGCGTCACGGACGAGCTCGGTGGTGCTGCCGCCCAAGGACATGACGGCGTTGTACGACACCCAGCACAGGTCGCTCGTCTTGTCGGCCTTGGCCGTGTTGTTCGGGAGCTCGTCGCCCAACTTGTGGGTGTCGTCCTTGCAGGAGCGGTAGCGGCGTTCGATGAAGCCGGGGCTGTAGTCCCAGCCCTCGCCGATCCAGGACGCCTGGGGCGAGGAGACGGCGGTCTTGCCGTCGACGGCCTGCGAGCTGTAGGAGAGCGTGATGCTCGGTGCGGGGCCGGCCGGGGCGGCGGGCATGGTCATCGGGTAGGACCAGGTGAACGCGCCGGACGAACCGCCCGCGCCCCACTTGCCGCTGGAGGCGAGCGGGGTGGCCTTGAAGGAGCCGCCGGGACCCGCGCCGGAGTCCACCGCGCCGACGACCGCCTTGTCGCCACCCGCGGCTGCGGGGGTGGCGGTCGCGTAGGACGCCTGCATGATCGACGGGCCGGACTGGGGGGCGCCCGCGGACGAGGCGGGCGTGACGGTGCCGTCGGCCGCGGTGTCGACCACTGCGGTCAGGGTGTGGGTGACGGGGTCGTTGGCCGTCTCAAGTTCCTCGTACGCCTGGCACGCCTCTTCGAGGGGCGTGGTGAGGTAGCACTCGGGGAACTGCACCAGCCGCAGGCGCGAGGCCCAGTCGGCTCCGTGGAGGTTCTCGAACTTGTCGTACTTGAGGCCGACGTTGATGGGCACGGAGCCGGTGGCGGGGGCCTGGACCGTGACGAGGGCCCCGACCTTGAGCGCTTCCTCGACGCCCTTGCCGGTCTCGCCGCTGCGGTCGACGACACCGAACTGCCAGGTGCCGGTGGGCGCGGGCCGACCCTCCGCCGGCCCTGCCAGGACGGGAAGGCCGGAGATCTGCTTGAGGCCGTCGCTTTCCGCGGCTGTCGTGGTGGAGGTCGCCGAGGCGGGGCCGACCGTGGGGCCGAAGGTGAGCGCCCCGGTGTCCGGAGCCGGGGTCGTCGCCGTGCCCACTGGCGCCTGCGCCAGATCGGTGGGCACCTGGACCTTGAGCGAATCGAGACCCTGCTCGAACGTCCGGCCGTCGAGGGGCTTCTCGACCTCGATCGCCTCAAGGTCGAGGGGCTCGGTGTCGGCGAGGGTCTCCCGGCCGGTCTCGATGTTCGCCGGGTCGGGTGGCATGGCCAGGGACTCGGCCGGCATGAGTCCCAGCAACAGTGCCGCGCCGAGCGCGGGTATGACGGCGCGGCGGGCCCGGTGACGGGAATGACGAGCGAACAAGGGGACCCTCCGGACCACTTGAAGCGGGAACCGGAGACGGACCGCAGGTGATTTCACTTCAGATTCGGCAGATTCTGTGGGCAGGCCGTGAAGGAAAGCCAGGGAATATATCCTCGCCGTGATTATCATCACGGAACGTAATCACGCAGACACGGGCGAGGATGCCGGTATGCGAATCGAACCGGCAAAGCCGTTGGCCAAGCCACCAAGGTCATCAAAATTCGCGACTGATGTGTCTTGTGCGTAAAAGGCGCGCCTGTGAAGCCGCTTCAGGCGATTTCCACCCTTCCGCCCTGCCCCTCGACGTGTGTGCGCCGTGCGTCGAGGGCGGTTTCTCCCACCACCAGGAACAGGAAGCGGCCTCAAGGGGCGAAACCGGTCCCCCATAAGACAGGTGACGGCGTCCGGTCGATGGGACATCATCTGCTGGCCCAGCCGTGCCTGCGCGAAAGGTGCTCCGTCCCGGACCCACCCGCTATGACGTCATGGCCGGCTTCGTGGTTTCAGCCGGTGCCCTGAGAGCCCGGATCCTGGGAAGTGAGGGGTTCTCTCCTGATGAGACAGACATGGCAGCAGCCCGCGGCCCGGCGCCTGGGCGCCGCGGTGATCGCGGCGGCACTCGCCGCGGGCGGCATCACCTACGCGAGCCTCCACACCTCCTCCCCCGTTGACGGAGCCCTCGCCCCGGAGGCGGGGCAGAGCGGCGGGAACGCGCCTCGGACGGTGAGCCAGGCGCGCGCGGTGTCGCTGGCACGCGAGACCGGTGAGCCGGTGGAGGTCACGGCGCTGCGGACGACCCGTTCGACGACGTGGGCCCGTCCGGACGGGCGGATGACGAAGAAGCTCTACGCCTCGCCGATCCGGGCCAAGGTCGGCCAGGAGTGGAAGGCGATCGACACGACACTGCGGCGGACGGACCGAGGCTGGGCACCCGCGGCGACCAACACCCGCGTGGTGTTCTCCGCCGGCGGCGAGGCCGGGCGCTCCGAGCGGGCGTCGCGCGCACGGGTGAGCCGTGTCTCCCTCGTGAAGGACCACAAGGCCCTCGTGAAGGGCTTCAAGACCGAGGCCGGTACGGGAACCCCGCTGGTCACGCTCACCGTCGGCGGCACGGCGGAGGTTCCGGACCTCCACGACATCCAGCTGACCTGGCCCGGGCCGGTGCCCACGCCGATCATCGACGGATCGAGGGCGCTGTACCCGGAGATCTTCCCCGGCGCCGACCTGGTGCTGACGGCAGAGGACGACGGCTTCGCCCAGCTCGTCGTCCTGAAGAACCGTCAGGCCGCGGCGGACCCGCACGTCGCGCAGCTGACGTACGGACTGACCTCGCCCACGCTGAACTTCCGTCTCGACCCGGTGTCGGGCATCGTCGGGGCCGAGGACGCCGACGGCCAGGGGGTGGCGCTGTCGCCGACCCCTCTGATGTGGGACAGCAGTGGCGCTCCCGCCGTCACCGACGGTCAGCTCGGCGCGTCCTCGCAGCCGACCGCTCCCGAGTCCGTCGAGCCGGTCACCACGACCTCCGCTCCGGAACCCAGCCCCAGCACGAGCACCGAGGGGCTGGCCGACGACAACGTCGACCCCGAGGCCGAGGTGCTGCCCACCGCCACGGACGAGCCGGCTCCCACGCTCACCGGCGCCCCGCTGCCCACGGTCCCCGCCGAGCCCCTACCGGCGCCCTCACAGACGGGCTCCGCGGCCACGTTGAGCCTGCCGCTGCTCAACGGGCCCTCGCCCGAGTCGCGTGGCGACGTGGTGGAGAGCGACCTGGGTGAAGACAGCTGGCTTCTCACGCCGGATCTGGACTTCCTGAACGACCCGGCCACGGTCTTCCCGGTCTTCATCGACCCGACGGTGAAGAAGCACACCCAGGACTGGACGACCGCCTACAGCCGTCATCCGAACGCCACCTTCTTCAACGGCAAGGACTTCAACAAGGGCGGTACCCACGAGGCCCGCGTCGGGTTCGAGTCCGACACCTGGGGAACCTCCCGTTCGTACTTCAACATCGCCTTCGGCAGGGACCTGAAGGACGCCAAGATCGAGACGGCCACCCTGCGGGTGCTGGAGACCTATTCCTGGTCCTGCAGCCCGAGGTCCATGTCCGTCCACCTCACCGGTCCCATCAACGGGCGGACCAACTGGAAGAACGCCCCCGCCCTGACCGACGCGAACCTGGCCGCCGCGCCAAGGAGCTTCGCCCACGGATACAAGACGGGCTGCAGGGACGACTACGAGACCTTCGACGTGAGGGCCGCCGCGCAGAAGACGGCCGACAGGGGCAAGGACCTGATCACCTTCGGCATGCGTGCCAGGGACGAGAAGAGCCAGTTCGCCTGGAAGAAGTTCTCGGCCAACGGTGACAACGGCCCCGTCCTCGAACTGACCTTCAACAGTCCCCCGACGGCCCCGACGGGCCACGACCTCAGCCCCGACGCCAGGTGCACCACCACACCTCCCTACGTCCGCGTCGGCGCCTCCAGCATCGCCTTCACCGCACGCGCCACCGACAAGGACAAGAACCTCGCCTCCCTCAACTTCGCCCTGTGGCCCACCAACAAGTGGTCCACCACCGGCAACCTGCTGAAGTCCACCGGAACCGTCTCCGTCGGGGCGGACACCAGCGATGCCAAGCGCACCACCTCTGGTTTCTCCACCAGTACCCTGACCAACAACGTCACCTACTCGTGGAACGTCCGGGCGATCGACGCCGCCGGTGCCTCGTCCGTCTACACGCCCAAGGTTCCTTGCCGGTTCGTCTTCGACAGTGCCGAGCCCAGCCCTCCCAGGGTCAGCTCCGTCGACTTCCCCGACGCCGACGGCGAGGACAACGACAACTCCTTCGGCAACGCGCCCGAGGACTCCACCTGGTCGAAGAAGAAGTTCGGCACCCCGGGCTCCTTCACCTTCCGGGCTCTAGAGACAGATGTCGTCCGCTACGAGTACGGCTTCAACGCCGGCAGCTACCCCCACGTCCTGAAGCGCACCGCCGGCACCGCCACCTCGGTCCCCGCCACCCTCGACGACGTGAAGCCCCCCGCGGCCGGTCCCAACGTGCTCTATGTGAGAACCGTCGACGGCGCCGACAACTACTCCCAGCCCACGAAGTACTTCTTCTACATCACGCCACGGGACCAGGCGGACGCCGCAGGCGACTTCACCGGCGACCGACTCCCCGACATGCTGACCATCACCGCGGGCGGCAACCTCCGCCTCTACCCCTCACAGGCCGACAAGAACCTCAAGCCCACCGGTGACATCGACTACTCCATGTCCGGCGCGTACCAGGAGAACCCCGCCAGGGATCCCAACGGCACGGACAAGCTGCCCAAACTCATCGGCCCGCCCTCGGGCTACTTCAGCGGCGCGCTGATCACCCACAACGGAGACTTCTACGGCGGCGACGGCCTGCAGGACGTCATCGCGGGCGTGGGCGGCAAGTGGTGGGTCTACCCCGGCGACGGCTACGGGGCCATCAACATCACCAAACGCCGTGAGATCCTTCTGCCTCCCAACGCGCCCGTTCCCTCCACCTTCGTCTACACCCAGATCCTCGCCACCGGTGACGTCACCGGTGACGGCCTGCCCGACCTGTTCGCCACCGCGGGCGACCAGCTCTGGGCCTTCACCGGCTACAACGGAGCCTCCTTCTCCGAAGCCCGCATGCTGACCAGCGCCCCCTGGGCCGCACGCGACCTCGTCAGCGTCGCCGACATCGGCGGGGACGGCGTGCCCGACCTGCTCTTCCGCACCGAGGAGTCCGGACGCGGTCTGCTCCTGCGACACGGCAAGCCCGGCGCGAACGGCGGAGTCGACCTCACGTCTCTCGCCATCGCCGCGAACTCCAAGACCGGCCAGGACGAGGTCTACGGCACCGGTGGCTGGAACAAGGCCTCCATGCCCATGCTCATGGGCACCCCCGACGCCAACGGCGACACCGTCCCCGACATCTGGGCGGCCGCCTCCGACGGCAAGCTGTACTTCTACCCCGGCAAGCAGACCGAGCACGGCATCCGCTTCATGGCCAGCGACGTGGGCTGGACCACCAACCGCGCCATCGGCTGACCGGCCGACACGACGGCGAAGGGTAAGGGGAACGGCCACACCGTGGTCGTTCCCCTTACCCGTTCTCCGCGACCTGCCCGGGACCTCCGACGCCTTCCAGCGAGACCTGCGGTCCCGATGGTTCGCGGGGCCTCTGCCTCGTACTCAGCCGTTCAGCCGCCCCGCCTTGACAGCCGTCACGAAGGACGACCAGTCACCCACCGGGAACACGAGCACCGGGCCGCCCGGAACCTTGCTGTCCCGTACCGGGACGAGGGGGGTGAAGTCGTCGGAGATCTCGACGCACGCCCCACCGTCCTGGTTGCTGTAACTGCTCTTGCGCCAGTTCACAGCGCTCAGGTCGATGGATCGCACGGTAGTTCCTCCAACATGCACAGGACGGTTTTCCGCGACTCGGCAGGGGAAAGCGCCAGGTCACGCATCGCATCGTACGCACGCTGCATACGCTCCACTACAGCGTTGTCCTCGAAGAGTTCGCCGCCGTATCCGTGCTCCGTATATGCCACGGTGCGCCAGCCCGGCAGACGTAGGAACCAGACGTCCGTGCTCGACAAGCCGTGCAGTCCCGCCTCTTGCGGCAGCACTTGGAGCGTCACGTTCGGCCGCTCGGCCACCTCGTACAAGTACTTGAGCTGCTCCCGCCACGCCGCCGCGTCCCTCAAGGCCGTCCGCAAGGCCACCTCCGACAGGATCGTCCGGAAGGGAGGCGGGTCCTCACCCTCCAGTAGTTCCCGCCGCTCCATCCGCGCCTCGACCTGCTGCTCCAGCTGCTTTCCTTTGAACCCGCCCAGCGACAGCAGTTCCCGCGCGTACCCCGGCGTCTGCAGCAGCCCCGGCAGCACGCTCACCGCGAAGTGCCACAGGCTCACCGCCTCGGCCTCCAGCGTCATGTACCGCCGGTAGCGTTCCTTGAACTGCGACTTGTCCCCCGCCGCCAGTTCCCAGAGGGCCAGCAGCAGTTCCGGCGTTCCGTAGAAGGTGTCCAGGGCCCGGACGACGTCCGGGCTGCTGATCGTCTCGCCCTTCTCCATCTTGCCGAAGAGCGACCAGTCCCAGCCGACCCGTTCCCCGAGCTGCCGCAGGCTCAGCTTCCGCTCCACCCGCAGTCTGCGCAGTTCCTCCGCGAACCGCTGACGTGGCTCCTGGCTGCGACCGCTGACCACTCGTCGCTGCGGCATGGTGCTTCCTTCCGAATCGCTCGCGCGGGCGGAGGACGGGACAGGCCGTGGAAGGTGTGGAACCGGCGGCACGCCCGGGGAAGCACGCTCCCCGTCCACGTCCGGCCCCCGCACAGTCGGGCACATCCTCGTCACATCCGGACTACGCAGCGTAATTCACCGCATTGTCAGCGAGTCCGGGAATCCGCGTAATCGACCCCCACGAGGAGCCGACCCATGGTATTCACCCCCGACGAACCGGACACCCCCTCCCTCAAGATCCAGGAGGCCCTGGACGCGCGGGACGCGCTCGCCGCCGCCCTCAGCCGGGCCGGTGTCCAGCTTCCCGCCATGGACATCCGCACCCCGTGGCAGGACGACCGCGAGGGCGAGACCCGGTACGCCCTCGTTCATCTCGGGGTCTGCTCCGCGCCGGTCGCCCACGCGCTCGCCACCGTGATCCTCAACGGGCTCGCCCGGTGACGGAGGAAGGCGACGGGCCGCCCCTCGTGGACGCGGTCGTCCTCGACACCGCCCGCAACCGCGTGGGCCGTGTCATGGGCTCCGAGGGCCCTTACCTCCAGCTCCGTCCCCTCGGCGGCGGCCGCGAGTGGGACGTCACGGCGGCGCAGCTCCACCGCCTCACCGGCGCGGAGCTGCTGAGCACCCTCGTCGCCGAGGCCAACGCCCGCAGTCGCCGCAACGGCGGCAACGGGCCGCCACTCGGGCTGGCTCCGGGGGAAACCGAAGGGCCGCCCCCTCCTGGGGGCGGCCCGGTCTGACGGATTCCGGCGGCTACTCGCCGTCCTCGGCCTCGTCCTCGAAGTACGCGTCCAGGGCCGCGTCCAGTTCCTTCTCCCAGACGGGGAGCTGGTTGCGGTCCGGGGCGATGATCTCGATGGGGTACCAGCGGGGGCCGGGGGTGTGCACGGTGACGAGGAAGCGGCGGCCGAAGCGCTTCGTCTCCGACTCGACCGCGTTGATCTCGTCCCAGCGGAACTCGCACGCCTCCTCGTCGTAGCTCAGCCGGACGCCGTCGGCGTCGGCGACGATGCGGCCCCGCCGGTCCGCCGCCTCGAAGACGGGGCCGTCGGCCGCCTCGGGGGCGGCGTCCTCGGGTTCCTCCTCGGCCGGTTCGTCCGCGTCCGTGTCCGCCTCGGCGTCGGCGGGTCCGGGTCCGGGGCCGGGTTCGGATTCGGCCTCGGCGGGCGCGTCGGCGGCTGCCGGGCGCGCGTCCTCGGGCGGTTCCTCCTCGGCCTTCGGTGTCACCACCGGGACGGGCGCCGCCATGATGCCCGGTATGAATCCCGGGTCCGCCGAGGCGCCGGGCAGGGGCTGGGTGCTGGGTCCTGTGCTCTGCTGCTCCACGGCCGCAGTATGGCCGACGCGGCTGTGGAGTGCGTAAAGAGGTTCGATCCGGGGGCCGGAATTCCCGCGCACGGGGGTCCGCGCACCGCCGGACGGGTGTGGGGGCGGAACCTGCGGGGAGCCCCCGGGCCCCGGCTCCGTACGCCCGGTCCGGTACGACCCGGGTACGGAAGCCCGGCCCCGTACGGCCCTGGTACGGAAACCCCGTCCCGTGCGGGCACGGTCCCGTACCTCCGCCCCCTCGTCAGTCCTTCGCCGGGCCGGTCGACGCGCGGATCACCAGCTCCGGGTCGAAGAGGAGCTCCCCGGTCGGCACGTCCCGGTTGCTGACCAGAGCCAGGACCGAGCGGCCGACCTCCAGGGCCAGGCGGTCGGCCGGCTGGCGGACCGTGGTGAGCGCGGGATCGGTGAACTCGGTGACCGAGGTGCCGTCGTAGCCGACCACGGAGACGTCGTCGGGCACCGACAGGCCCTGCCGCCGCAGCCCCCGGACGGCGCCCAGCGCCATGTAGTCGCTGGCGGCGACGATCGCGGTGACGCCCAGGGCGACGAGGACGGAGGAGGCCGCCTGACCGCCCTCGACGGTGTAGGACTGGCGGACCACCCAGCGCTCGGCGTCGGTGACGCCCCGGCGGGCCATCGACTCGACGAAGCCCCGCACCCGCCGGTCGGCGGGCCGGTTCCCGGCCGGGCCCGAGGCCATGCCGATGCGGCGGTGGCCGAGCCGGTGCAGATGGTCGACGGCGAGTTCGGCGGCGAGGGCGTCGTCCGTGGAGTACACGGGCACGGGCACCCCGTCGGCGAACTCGCCGTTGACACCGACGTACGGCACCCGGCGCTGGCGCAGCAGTTCGTAGCTCTCGGTGTCGGCGCCCTCGACGGTGTTGGACGCGGAGAGGAAGACGACGGCGGCGACGCCCTTGTCGACGAGCGCCGTGAGGAAGTCCAGTTCCTGTACGCCACCGGGGAAGACCGGGCAGAGCACGGTCTTCAGGCCGTGCGGGGCGAGGGCCGACTCGATGCGTTCGGCGACGTCCGCGAAGAACGGGTTCGACACGAACTCGGTGACGACCGCGACCAGTTGACCCTGAGTGGCCCGCTCGTACCCCAGCTCGACCATGGCCCGCTCGACGGCCTCGCGGGTCTTGCGGGACACCCCCTGGCGCCGGTTGATCACCCGGCTGACGGTGGCCTCGCTGACCTGTGCGTGGGCTGCGAGGTCGGTGATGCCGACCTTCATCGCGGTCCTTCCGTGAGAGTGAGCGACACCAGGCCGCCGCGTGGGACGTTCAGCGGCCCCGGCCCCTCCGGCAGCGGCGTCGGACGGTCGCCCATCATACGTCCGTCGGGTCCGTGGACCCGGGCCGAGACCGTACCCCCGCCGCCGGTGACGTCGACCACGAGCCGGTCCCCGCCGGTGCCGTTGACGAGGTGGAAGACCCGGTGGGTGGCGGTGTCGAGCGGGACGACCCGGTCACCGTGCACACTGATCAGGCACTCCTCGCCCCGGACGGCGGTGACCAGCGGGTAGAGGTCGTCCGGCCTGCCGGGTTCGGTCTCCCCGTCGAGGATCAGCTCCCGGTGCGCCCGCCACCAGCCGAGCCAGAACCGTACGGTCTCGCGGTGCGCCTCGGGCACCCGGTCCAGACGGACGGAGATCTGCGGTACGGAGTGGAGGGCGCCGATCAGCTGCCGGGCGACGGCCTCGGGCGGGGCGTCGGCGGACCACAGGAGCATGTCCGAGTGGACGGCGCCGCCGACCGCGAGGAGCGCGGTGTCCAGGGTGCGGACCCGGTTGGCGGTGGCGTCGGCGGGGCAGTCGAAGGACCGCAGCATGTTCCCGTACGGGGCCATGCCGGGTCCGGTGTACGGCTGGCGCAGCTCGATCAGGACATCGGGCCGTACGGCTTCGAGGGCCGCGCGCAGTTCGGCCAGGAGCGTGGTCATGGCGTGGCCGACATCGCCGCCTCCGTCGCCCGCGTAGACGGCGGCCTCGTCGAGGAAGTCGAGCTTGAGCCCGTCGAGTCCGTGCTCCGCGACCAGCCGGACGCACAGTCCGACGACGTGCGCGCGGACCTCGGGGAGGCGCGGGTCGAGGACGTGGGCGCCGGGGACGGTGGCGGGGCGGGGCGCGGCGGCGGCCCAGCGGGGGTGGCAGTCGGCGCCGGGGCCGAGGAGGAGGGGCGCGGCCCACAGGAGGTAGCGCAGGCCGTGCTCCCGGACGCGGGCCACATGGGCGGTGAGGTCGGGGAACTTGGCCGGGTCGGGCGTCCAGTCGCCGACGCCGGAGTAGCCCCGGCCGGAGCCGTACCGCTGCCAGCCGTCGTCCAGGATCAGGGCGCCGCAGCCGAGTCCGGCGGCGAGGGCGGCCTGGGTCTCGACGGCTTCGGCGGTGACGTCCTGGTTGAAGGCGTACCAGGTGGAGTAGACGGGGACGCGGGCGGCCTCGGGGACGGGCATGGGCGGGTGCGCGGCGGCGAAGTGGGCGCGCAGGGGCCGCAGGGCGGCGGCGACGGACGGGGCGCGGGGCGCGAGGAGCAGTCGGTGGGGGCGGTCGGCGGCGGGCAGGCGGAGGTGGACGACATGGGTGTCGTTCTCCTCGGACACCCCGTAGCGGACGGTGGCCTCGGTGACGGGGTCGGCGGCGGCCCAGGTGAGGAGGGTGGCGCCGGAGTGCTCGTAGAGGCTGCCCGCGGCGGGGCCGTCGACCAGGCAGGTGGTGGTGCGGCCCGCCCAGTCGGGGACGAGGGTGCGGCGCCAGCCGCCCTGGGGGTGCCAGTAGCCGGTGGCGTCGCCGAGGGGGACGGAGAGCCGGATCTCGACGGGGGCGCCGGGGGCGTGGACGTCGAGGGCGCGCAGACCGCCGGGCCCGGTGAGGTCGGTGAGGTCGGTGAGGGTCCAGCGCGGGTCCGCGCCGGGGGCGACGAGGGCGATCGACACCTGGTCGAGGAGGGGTTCGGCGGGGGCGGGGACGTCGTGGGCGGTGGTGAGGGGTTCGGGGGCGGCCGGGGCCTGGTGGGCGGTGGTGAGGGGTTCGGCGGGGGCCGGGGCCCGGTGGGCGGTGATGAGGGGTTCGGCGGGGGCCGGGGCCTCGATGGCGGTGGCGGGCCCGGTCGCCTGCCCGGGGACGGTCGCGTGCGCGCGTCCGGTCGCGGGGTGGGGCGCGGCCCCGGTCTCAGGCTCGGACGCGGGTTCGGTCGACGGGTGGGGGTTCATGGTCATTCCTTCACCGCTCCCGCGAGGAGGCCGGAGACGAAGTGGCGCTGGAGGAGGAGGAAGACGACCGCCATCGGGACGGCGGCGATCGAGGTGCCGGCGAGGATGGCGCCGTAGTCGGTCTCGTCGAGTCCCTGGAGGGAGGCGAGGGCGACCGGGATGGTGAAGGTCAGCTCGTCGCGGAGCACGATGAGCGGCCAGATGAAGTCGTTCCACTGGTAGAGGAAGAGGAAGATCGCGAGGGCGGCGAGGGCGGGCCGCATCGGCGGCAGCGCGACCCGGAGGAAGAGCCTCAGTTCGCCGCAGCCGTCCATCCGCCCGGAGTCGAGGAGTTCCTGCGGGAGCGCGCCCATGGACTGGCGCATGAGGAAGATCCCGAAGGGCAGCGCGAGGTTGGGGGCGATGACGGCCTGGTAGGTGCCCAGCCAGTGGAGCTCCGCCATCATCCGGAAGAGCGGGACCAGGGTGATCTGGGCGGGGACGACCAGGCCCAGCATGAGCAGGCCGAAGAGGGCCTCCCGGCCACGGAAGCGGTAGGTGGCGAAGCCGTATCCGGCGAGGGTGCAGACCGTCCCGGCGAGCAGGGTGTAGACGGTGGCGATGCCGAGGGAGTTGAGGACGACCCGGCCGAAGTGGGCGGTCTCCTGGAGGGTGGCGAGGTTCTCGGCGAGGTGGCCGCCGGGCAGCACCGGCGGCGGGCTGGAGAACAGCTCCTGAGAGCTGTGGGTCGCTCCGACCGTGAGCCAGTAGAAGGGGACCACGACGGCGGCGAGGACGATGGCCAGGCCGGAGGTGAGGAGGATCGAGCGGCCGGTCCGGGTGGGGCGCGTGGTGCGGCCGGGTGTGGGAGGGGCGGGGCGGGCGGCAGCTCGTACGGTCGTCCCCGGCGCTCCCTCGGCGGCCGTGCGCCCGGTTCGTCGTCCGGCGGCCCTCCCTGCCGGACCCGGGCTCTTCCCTGCCGGTCCGGTGCTGTTCCCTGCCGGTCCGGTGCTGCTCCCTGCCGGTCCGGTGCTCTTCGCGGCCGGGCCCGTGGAGTCGTCGGCCGGGCCCGTGGACCTGTCGGCCGGGCCGTCGGATGTCTCGGCTGGTCTCACGACTTGTCTCCCAGGAGGCGGAACTGGAGCAGGCCCAGGAGTCCGATGAGGACGGTGAGGGCGTAGCCGACGGCGGAGGCGTAACCGAAGTCGAAGTAGGTGAAGGCGTTGCGGTAGAGGTACATGCCGAGGGTGAGGGTGGCGTTGTCGGGGCCGCCGCCGGTGAGGACGGTCGGTTCGTCGAAGAGCTGGAGGGTGCCGATCGTCGACAGGACCGTGGTGAGCAGCAGCGCCGGGCGAAGTCCGGGCAGGGTGACGTGCCGGAAGGCAGTGAAGGCGCCCGCTCCGTCGACGGCGGCGGCGTCGTACAGCTCGCGGGGCACGGTCTGGAGGCGGGCGAGCAGGATGACGGCGTTGTAGCCGGTGTAGTGCCAGGTGAGGGCGAGGCCGAGGGAGATCCGCGCCCAGGTGCCGTCGGTGAGCCAGGGCACGGGGTCGAGACCGAGGAGGCCGAGGGCCCAGTTGACGAGCCCGTAGTCCTTGTTGAGGAGGACGGAGAAGACGATGCCGTACGCGACGAGGCCGGTGACCATCGGCAGGAAGAAGCCGAGGCGGAAGACGGAACGGCCTTTGAGGAGAGTGGAGTTCAGCGCGACGGCGAGGCCGGTGGCGAGGGCCAGCATGAGCGGGACCTGGACGACGAGGATGACGGCGGTGTTGCGGAGCGCGGTCCACATCAGCGGGTCCTCGACCAGCCGGGCGTAGTTGTCGAGGCCGACGAAGGTGTCGACGCCCGCGACGGTGCGGTGCAGGCTGAGGACGAAGGACCAGCCGATGGGGTAGAGCTTGAAGGCGCCGAAGAGCAGCAGGGCGGGCAGGACGAAGAGGTACGGGGCCGCCCGGCCGCGCCGCCGCCTGGGACGGGCGGCGGCCGGGAGGGAGCCGGGCGTCTTCCGCCGGGCGGCCGGGCGGGTGACGGCCAGGCTCACCGGGCGGCCTTCCGGCCGGTCTGCCGGACGAGTTCGGTGGCGGCGTCGCGGAGTACGGCGGCGGGGTCCGCGCCCTTGAGGAGGACCTTGGACTGGGCGTCGGTGACGAGCTTGAGGGCGCGGGCGTAGTCGGCGGTGTAATTGACCGGCGGGGACGGCGCCTTGAGGGCCCCGAGGAAGACCTCGCCCTTCTTCTGGCCGCCGAAGAAGGCGGACGGCTCGTGGAAGACGGCGTCGTCGTACGCCTTCATGAGGGCGGGGGCGATGCCCTTGCCCCGGTAGATCCGCACCTGGGAGGCGGGCCGGGTGAGGGCGTACTCGACGAAGGTCCAGGCGGCGGCCCGGTGCTGGCTGGCGCCCGCGACGGCGAGGTGGGTGGAGTTGACGGTGGCGGCGGTGGGGCCGCCCCGGCGGACGGCCGGGGGCAGCCGGACCTTCCACCGTCCGGCCTCCTCGGGGACCTGCTCCTCGATGACGCCGCCGAACCAGGTGGGCCAGGGCACGACGGCGTTGGTGCCCTTCTTGAGGGAGCTCATCAGGGCGTTCCAGCCGCCGGAGAGGTCGCTGACGAGACCGGCGTCGTTCATGGTCTTGATCAGGGTCATGGCCTTGACCGCCTCGGGCGAGTCGAGGGTGACGCGGCCTTCGAGGTCGAAGTAGAAGGCGCCCTGGAGCTGGAGCAGGAGCTGGAAGAAGTTGGCGGCGTCGGGCTGTGAGGCGGGCTTGTCGAGGCCGAGGAGGTGGGCGCCGGTCTTCGCCTTGAGGGCCTTGCCCGCCTCGATGGTCTCGTCCCAGGTCTGGAGGGCCCCGGCGTCGACGCCCGCCTTCTCGAAGAGGTCGGAGCGGTAGTAGAAGCCGCCCGAATTAGCCTCCCAGGGAAGGGCGTTCACCCGCTTGCCGTCGGGGCAGACCGTGCCCCAGAGACCGGCGGCGAAGGCGTCCTCGTGGGCGGTGGCGCCGAGCGGGGCGAGGTCGGCGAGGCCGCCGGGGAAGCGTTCGACGTAGCCGGGGAGGTAGTCGACGCCGATGTGCAGGACGTCGGCGAGTCCCTGGCCCCCGGCGGCGAGACCGGCGGTGATCTTCTCCCAGATGGCGGGGTTGCCGATGTCCTCGACGGTGACCTGGATGCCGGGGTGGGCCTTGTTGAACTCCGGTATCAGGGCCTTGAGTTCGGCGGCGGGCCCCTGCCAGGACCAGACGGTGATGCGGCCCTTCTCCGGGTCACCCTCGCTTCCGGCGCCCGCCGTGGCGCCGGTGCCGGAGCAGGCGGTGAGGGCGAGTCCGCCGAACGCGGCGGCGAGGGCGCCGCCGCCCATGCGCAGGACGCCTCTGCGTCCGGGGGTCGATCTGTCCGCGTCGTCGCGGGCGGTGTCGGTCATGGGGCCGGACAGTACAAGCGCCCCTCCTTCACTTGCAATCCTTCTGCGAAAACTTTCAGTTCATCTGTCTGCTCAAGAGCGGCAGAATCATTGCAAGCCTGCGTCAGGGTTGCTAGCGTGCCGCGCGCCGATCCCGTCCGCCCTCACCGGGAGAATCCGATGACGCGTTCCCGCCTGGCTCTCAGATCCGCGGTCGCCCTGCTCGCCGCCCTCGCCCCGCTCGCCGTCGCCCCGGCTGCCCCGGCCGCCTCCGCGCTCCCCGCGACGGCTCGCGCCGCCGGGACGTCCGCCCCGCTCACCGTCTCCGATCCCGGCTTCGAAGCGGGCGGCACCGGCTGGGAGTTCACCTCCGGCACCGGCACGGCCACCAACCGGCCGCACGCCGGTTCCCGGCTCGCCTACCTCGACGAGGGCGACGGCATGAAGGTCTCCCAGACCGTCACCGCCACCGGCCGGGGCCGGTACGTCGTCTCCGCCTGGATCGCCACCGGCGGCACCGGCGGCCGGTACGCGCTCCGCGTCAACGGCTCCCCCGCCGCAGCCCTGGACCTGCCCTCGGCGGCCGACTACCGCCGCTACACGCTGGGTCCGGTCGCACTCGCCCCCGGCGACCGGCTGGAGATCGCCTTCGAGTCCGGCCGCGGCTGGGTCAACGCCGACGACGTGATGGTCTCCCCCGCGACCGCCGCGCCCCGGGTGACCTCCAGCGACCCGGAACTGACGGCCATGTTCGACTGGGCGGCCCGCAAGGCGAACAGCTGGGTCCACCTCCCCGGCACCGAGGGCCCCCTGAACGCCGACGAGCGGCAGACCGGCGGCGACGGCACCGGCGTCTACGCCCCCTCCTACTGGGCCGGTTACGCCAACCGCAGCGGCTACTACTCCCGGGACATGGCCCACCAGCTGGCGGGCGCGGGCGCCCTCGGGCTGCACGCCGAGAACAAGGCCATGCTCCGCGCGTTCGCCGCCTCCGCCACCGCCGAGCACGCCTATTACCCGGTGTGGGCCCTCAACTTCGACAACCGCACCTATCTGTCCATCGACTACCGCCGCCCCGACCTCTTCGTCCGCGAGGTCCCCGCCGTCTTCGAACTGGTGCAGAAGGCCGAGGAGGCGTACCGCTGGACCGGCGACCGGAGCTATCTCGACGACCCGGCGCTCTGGGACTTCTACCGGCACGCCACCGAGGAGTTCGTCACCCTCCACGACGGCCGCAAGGACAACGGGCGCCGGGTGGAGGTGGCCGAGGGCACCGGCAAGGGCATCTTCCAGGGCGTGGCCAGCTACAACGAGCAGAGCGACGAGCCGCTCGCCGAGGCGGGCGACGCCATCGGCTCCCAGTACCAGGCGTACCTGGCCATGTCGGCGCTGGCCCGCGCCAAGGGCGACGGACGCCTGGCCGCCGACTTCGCCCGCCGCGCCCGCGAGCTCAAGCGGTACTTCAACTCCGAGTGGAGCGGCACCGGTTCGGGCGCCGACATGGTCCGCGGCTACACCACCGACGGACAGCCGCTGACCGGCTGGGGCAAGGAGAACAGCTGGTTCATGCCGATGAAGGGGATCGTCGCCCCGGGCGCCCGCCGCGAGGCCTACCTCGACTACATCGACGCCCAGGCGGAGGGCGCGGGCCGCCCCGACAACATCGAGGCCCTCACCTATCTGCCCGACACCTTCTTCGCCAACGGGCGCCCCGGCACCGCCTGGAAGTGGATGCGGCACGTCTACGCCCAGAAGGACGTCCCGCACGTGAACACCCGTCAGGGCACCAACGGTGACTACCCGGAGGTCTCCTTCACCCTGGTCGGCCAGACCGTACGGGGCCTCCTCGGGGTCACCCCGGACGCCCCGGCCCGCACCCTCACCACCCGGTCCGCACTGCCCGCCGGCATGGCCTGGCTCGGCATCGAGGACCTGCGGACCGGCGACTCCTCCTTCGCGCTCCGCCACGACGGGACCCGCCGCTCCACCCTGACCCACACCACGGGCTCCGCCCCGTACACCTGGCAGGCCCGGTTCCCCGGCGCCCACCGCACGGTCCTCGTCGACGGCGTGGCCCGCCCGGCCCGGGTCGAGGTGCTCGACGGCGTCACGACCACGACGGTCCGGGTGAACGTGGCGCCGGGCCGCACAGTGACGGCGGAACTCCGATGAGCGGCGAGGACGGCACCGCCATGACCGGGCCCGGCGTCTTCCCCGGCGGAGCGGAGCTCTTCCGGCTCGACCGGCGGACCGCGCACCTCAACCACGGCTCCTACGGGGCCGTCCCGCTGCCCGTGGCCCTGGAGCAGCGGCGGATCGCCGCCGAGGCGGCGGCCGACCCGGACGCCTTCTTCCTCGGCGCCCCGGACCGGCTCGCCGCCGCCCGGACACGGATCGCCGCCCGCCTGGGCACCGACCCGGACGGCACCGCGCTCGTCACCAACGCCACCGAGGCGGCGCACCTGGCCCTGGACGCGCTGGACCTGGGCCCGGACGACGAGGTGCTGGTCACCGACCACGGGTACGGCACGGTCACGGCCGCCGCCGCCCGGCGGGCCCGGCTCGTCACCGTCCCGCTCGACCCGGAACTGCCCGACGAGGAGGCCGTGCGGAAAGCGGTCCTGGCCTCGCTGACCCCCCGTACGAGAGTGGCGCTGCTCGACCAGATCAGCTCGCCGACGGCCCGGATCGTCGCGGGACCCGGGCTGCTCGGCGACCTCGCCGCGCGGGGCGTGACCACGGTCGTGGACGGGGCGCACGCGCCCGGGATGCTGGCCGAACCGCTCGCCGGACGGCCCGACCTGTGGTTCGGCAACCTGCACAAGTGGGCGTACGCGCCCCCGGGCAGCGCCGTCCTGGTGGTCGCGCCCGCGCTCCGCGACCGGGTCCCGGCGCCCGTGCCGTCCTGGGAGGACCACCGGGGCTTCCCCCGCTCGGTGGAGTACCGGGCCACCGCCGACTACACCGGCCCGCTCGCCGCCCCCGAGGGCCTGGACCTGCTGGAACGGCTCGGCGCCCCGGCCGTACGACGGCACAACGCGGCCCTGGTCACGTACGGCGCCGCACTTCTCGCGGCGCTGCCCGGGGTGCGCCCGCTGCCCTTCGACGACCGGCTCGCGATGCGCTCCCTGCGCCTGCCGGAACGGTTCGCCCGTACGAAACCGGAGGCGGAGGCCCTGCGCGAGGAACTGATGACCCGCCTCGGCTGCCGGGTGGCCGTCTGGCCCTGGCCGACCGGCGGCGGCCTCCGCGTCTCCGCCCAGATCTACAACCACCCGGCGGAGTACGAGGCGCTGGCGCGGGGGGTGGGGGAGGTGCTGGACGGGGGGTGAGGGGCGGGTGGCCCGGCGGGGAGTGCCCTCGCCGGGCCACCATGGGCGCGCTCGGGCCTCAGACCTGGGCACCGCTCTCCGTGGCCACCCGTGGGAGACGCGTCGCCGTTCCCGCCGCGGCGAGCCCGCATGGCTCCGCCGCCGCCTCATCGGACCCCTGGGCGGCTGCCCGGATCGTCACCGGTCCCGCGAGAGGGAGCACGTACTCTCCCGCGAGGCGCGCCAGGTGCAGCGGGAGCGGGCGGGCCAGCGGCGGATAGTCGTCGTGGTGGCGCAGCTGGTGCGTCAGCGTCGCCCACTCCGCCGGACGATCGGGAGTCTCGCCCTCCCGCCCGGCGTCCGCCAGTGCCTTCCCGGAGAGACAGCCGAGGACGGTGATCTCCAGCTGGCCCGGGTTCCAGGCCGTCTTTCCGGGGGCCGTCCTCCCTTCCGCCGTGGGCACCAGCTTCATCAGGCCCTTCGGGAGCTTCGCGGCGGTGTGGGGGGTGGGAACCGTACTGGAGAACACCCGGCCGTCCGGCTCGTCGGCGCCCCACACCCCCTCGGCGAAACCGACCTTGCCCCGGCCGTCGTGCGCGTACCACTCGGCGACCTCGCCGCGTCCGTTCGCGTCCCGCAGGCACACCACGCGCAGATCACCGCCGTAGGTGGCGAGGCGCTGGTCGGGCCCCGAGCCGAAGCCGAGCATGTCGCGGCTCAGCGAGCCGTTGCGCAGCCGTGGCCAGCACTGCCGGAGATTGGCCGAGTCCACCAGCAGGAGCGTGGGCCGGTCCCGCAGCTGGAAGAGCAGGGTCCGGATCTGCCGCTCCATCTCCTGCCGCCTGCGCTGCGCCGTACCCGTGGCGCGTCCGATGGACCGGCTGACCGGCGGGGAGGCGTCGGCGGATCCGGGACCGGCCGTGTCCGGGGTCCCGACGGCCTGTTCACGTGCCCCGGCGAGCAGAACCATCAGTCGCGGGTAGGGCACCCACTCGGCTCGCTCGGCATCCCACCCCTCGATCCCGCCGGAACCCTCCCCGGGACGGACCCGGACGGCCACCAGACGGTGCACCGGGCGGCGCGTCGGCCCCTTCCGCGTGTGCCGTACGAGCCAGAGCGCGGCGTACTGGAGGTCGGCGGGGATCGCCTCCCCCACCCGGTGGGCGGGCGGCCTGGTCGCGCCGAGCTGCCGGAAGACGTCCAGCCAGGTCCACCGAGCGCGGTGCTCCAGGGTGGTCCCGGCGTCGTCCGCGAGGTTGACGAACTGGCTGAGCCACCCCTGCCTCGCCCAGGCGATCCGCAGGGCGTGCTTGGGGTCGGAGTCGGGGACCGCCGTGAATCGCTCCTTTCCGGCGATCTCGGCGATGACGACACCGAGGGCGTCGCCCGGTGCCGCCAGGCGGTCCGCCACCACCCCACAGCGCTCCTCGACGGCCTCCGCGAAGCGCGCTCCCTTGGTGCGCGTGCGGTCACGGGAGATCTTCAGCGCGTCGGCCACGGCACCGGCGGGCCTGGCGCGGAGCCGGATGTCCAGCCCGCCGCCCTGCCACCGCCAGGTGTCGTCCGCCTCCTCCCCCACCCGTTCGGCGGGCGGCAGGCCGATGAGTTCCGGGAGTTCAGCGAGGAGCGCGGCGCGGGTCTCGGGGGACTGCCAGAGGACCTCGACCTCCAGGGCACGGCCCCCGAGGACGTGCGCCAGCGTCTCCCGGCGCCGCAGGACCAGCTGTGCCTCTCGCGCCTCCGGTGTGCTCTTCCCGCCCGACCTCGGCAGCAGGGACGGGGTGTTGCGCCGTGTCACCCGGGTGAGGTCGGGGACCCGGCGCAGCATCGGGCCCAGCCCCTCCTCGACCCAGGCGTCCAGATCGGCCCTCTCCCGGGGCATCAGTCCGCTGCCGACCGCGTGGGGACCCAGCGCCGGGTGGTGGACGATGCCCGCCGCCACGTCGCCGCATCCGTTGATCCAGCGTTCCGGATGGTCGAAGAGCTCCTGGGGCCGCGGGTAGCGACGCACGATGTCCAGGTCCGGCAGCAAGGGCGCCGGGCTGTGCCGACGCCAGACGAGCTCCCTGGTGCGCGGATCGCGGCCGAGGGTGTTGGCCGTGATCCGGTATCCCCTGTCGGGTCCCTCGGGCCAGGGCAGGGGTGCGTCCAGGAGGACGGTCGCCCCCTTGACCTGGTGCGGGCGCACGTCCAGGTGGGTCGCCCACCGGCGCACATGGGAGGAGACGTGGACACGGAACCGCTCCGCGAACGGAACGGTGTGGACGGTGATGCCCAGGCACGCCGAG
This sequence comes from Streptomyces sp. NPDC101490, assembly GCF_044767145.1. NCBI lineage: Bacteria > Bacillati > Actinomycetota > Actinomycetes > Kitasatosporales > Streptomycetaceae > Streptomyces > Streptomyces sp. NPDC101490. Next base: position 355,085 of record NZ_JBIWNI010000004.1, on the reverse strand, counting down.
TAGTACCAGGTCTTCTTGCGGTGCTCGTACCGCCGGGGCGGCCAGGAGACCAGGCGGGCTCCGTTCGCCGAGCTCTCGACACGGAAGTGAAGGGTCGCGCCGCGTGCGTGGAAGGGGCGGGCCGCGAGCCGGAAGGCGATCCATTCCGGCAGCAGCCCGTAGAGCCGGGGCACCGGTTCCACCGTGCCGCCCGCCGATCCGGCCGACTCGGTGAGGTCGGCCCGCTCGGTCTCCCAGCGCGGCAGCAGGACGGGCTCGGCGGGCTGGTCCGCCAGCAGCCTCTCCTCCAGTTCCGGTTCGTCGTCGTCCTCCCGGTCGGGTGCCAGACTCGCCGCCCAGGTCCCGATGACGGGGGCCAGGACCTCCGGCGGCACGGGCTCCCGCGCGTAGAGCCAGGGCAGTCGGCCGTCGGTACCCGCGTTCCGTCCGGTCGCGATCACTCCCGGCGCCACGGCCTGGAGAAGGGAGTCGAGCCGACGGGTCGGCAGTTGATCGGGGCGGCCCCCAGGCCCCTCGGACCCCCCGTTGATCCGGGTGAGTTCCGTGTGGAGCTCCTCTCCGAGCCGCAGGACGTGGAGGTCCTGCTGCCACGGCCCGTGCCGGGGGTCGGGTTCGTACGCCGCTGATCGAATGGTGGGATACACGGTGCTCCTCCTACGAGACTTGGGCTGTGCCGTCCGAGACCTGGGCCGTGCCGTCGGGGCGGTGTCCGGCGGGCGGGTCCGCGAGGACGCGCATGAGCATGCTCCGCAGCGGCCCGTAGAGGGCCTGGGCGATGAACCGCTCCTCGGCGGGCTTCGTGTCGGGCTCGAAGTAGGGATCCAGCACCTCGAGCATGCTGTGCAGGAGGCTGGTCTCGGGGGTGTCCGGGCGCCACACCAGGACCTCGTTCTCCGGAGTTCCGGGACCGCGCGTCGCGGCTCCGCGGTTCGGGGCGAAGGCGGCGTCGACGAAGACGACCCTCGCGGGCACGCCGCCACGTACGAGACGTCCGATCACCTGCCACATCAGGACGAGCATGTCCCAGGTGACACGGTGCCGTTCGTCACCGAGACGGCTCCAGGCCAGGGACCGCTTCAGTACTTGGTGCCAGCGCGAACGAGCCGCGCTCCGGACCTCTTCGGCCCCCTTCTCGACGCTGGGGGCCCGTCGTACCAGCGTGCTGAAGGTCTCGCCGGTGGTCGCCCGGACGATCCAGTCGTTGACCGCGTGGACGGCCTGGTAGAGGTCGTCCGGATGCGGGTTGGGCCGGGCGAGGAAGTAGACGGTCCCGATCGCGGCCTCGTCTCCTTTGTTGAGGATGTTGTGGCCGCGTTCCACCGCGAGGAGGGGAGCCACGAGGACATCGGCTTCGAGGTCCTTGAGTCGCTCGACGTCTCCCCGCCGTAGCGCTCGTGCCTGGTGGACGGAGGGGAACTCCTCTTCGGGGCCGAGGTCCTCGTCGTCCGACACCAGGCAGAGGACGTTGTTGTGCCACCGGGCCTGGAGGTTGTGCAGTTCGTCGGCGACGACGCGCGCCTCGGCGTAACTGCCGACCAGCAACAGGATGTGGTCCCTTCCTTCGGGAAGGGACAGCAGCTCCTGCTGGAGCGGACCGCTGGTGCCGTCGTCCTCGCCCCCCAGGTACCGGGCGATACGACGCAGCTTCTCGGGCCGCTGTTCGGGGGCGGTGCCGGACATGCGCAGCTTCTCGTCGCCGTCGTCGATGAACTCGAAGCGCATCTCACTCCCGGTGGCGATGCGCTCCGTCACGTCGGACGGCGGCTCGATGACCACCCCCACCGGAACGGAGACGTGATAGCGACTGGACTCACCCGCCCAACTGCTCGCGGACATCAGCAGCAGGTGCGCGCCGGGCCGGTCGTCCACGGAGGCGAGGTGGGGGATGGATCGGAGCAGTTCACGGCCGACCCCGCTGCAACGGAAGAACGTCAGCTCCCCGCTGCGCACCCCGCCCTCGTCCTCACCGGGGACCTTGAACTGGAACCCCAGTACATTGCCCATGGGGGCCTCGGGGACCATCGGTCCGTAGTCGAGGGGTCTGCGGTACATCTCGTTGTACCCGAGGCTGAGAGCCGCCTCGACCCGCGGCCACATCGCGTTGATCATCGCGAGCCGGGGTTCGAGAGCGCTCAGCAGCAGAGTGAACTCGAAGTGTGTGGCCAGTTCTTTGCGCCAGGCCTCGGGGGAACGCGGTGCGGACCGGCCGCGGGACCGTGAGCCGTCGCCCTCACGCGTTCCCTTCCTCCTCGCGGACTCCTCCTGTCGCCTCCGCCACTCGGCGAGTTCGTCCTCGTACTCCTTCCGCCGGGCTTCCATGCAGCTCTCGTCGAGCTGGAAGACCTCGTCCATGACCTGGGTCAACCGCTGCCGTGTGACCTCGGGACTCCCGGTGTGCAGCAGCTCGTTGAGCAGAACGGTGAGGCGGCTGGAGTCCGTGTCCGCGCGTCGGGCCCGGTCACCGAAGGGGTTGTCCCTGAAGGCACCGATGAGTTTGCCCAGCGCCTCCCTCGGCGCGTGGTTCTCGTGGTCGGGACCGCTCTCCTCGGGCAGCGGATAACGCTCGTCGAGAAGACCGGCCTGCAGGGTCCAGGAACTGAAGTGGCCGGTTCGGACCCAGGAACGGAGCTGGAAGTCGGACACGAGCATCGCGTACAGCCGGTCGGTGGCCGCGGTCACCGTGTTCAGCGCGGCGGAGAAGGTCTCCACGTCCCGCTCGGAGAGCTGGGTGCGCCCGCTCTCCGCCAGCTCCCTGGTCTTGTGCCGGACGAGTTCGTCGACCAGCCCCTTGTCCTCGTCGCTGGCGAGCACGGTGGAGGGTGCGAAGATCTGGTCCAGCTGCATCTGAACGCGGTCGGCCTCGTCGATGATCACGAGATCGCTGCGGCGGCAGGCGAGTTCGAGGTAGCGGATGCGCTCGCCGTTCTGCGGCCGGGGCGGCGACGCGTCGATCAGTCCACCCGGTGTGGTCACCCAGATGCTCGCGTCGACCAGGACGCGGGAACCGTGATGGCGGGGACAGAAGGACCAATAGGGGCAACTCGCCAGGTCCTTCCGCCACGGGGACCGGCCCGCGCCGCCCCTGCGCGACTCCCTCGATGGCCTCAGCCGGACGCAGGGGGCCTCGCCGAAGGCCAGTGGCTCCCCCAGCGTGTCGGCTTCCTGCCGCAAGGTGTTCAGCACACAGGAGGTTCCGAGGTACGCGAAGGCGGGGTCGTCATGGGCCAGCAACCGGTGCTCGCCCCGTCCGGCCAGCCTTCGGTGCAGACGCTGGGCATGCCGTTCCCGGCCCGAGGAACCGAGTACGGGAGCGGCGGCACCGTCCGTGTACAGGTTGTAGAGCTGGACCAGTTTGAGCACCTCCGCCACGTCCGTGACCACGATCGTGGTGCGCAGGCCCCGCTTCGCGAGGTGGACGGCGATGATGTCGCGGAGGGTGCTCTTGCCCGCGCCCACGATGCCCAGCAGGTGCTGCATCTCGTCGATCGTGAACGCGAAGTCGTACTTCTTGTGGAAGACACCGTCCTCTTTCACGGACAGCTCGAACGCCCTGAGCCGGTCCACCCATCGCGGCGGTTTTCCCTTTCCCGCACGGGCGTGCGTGGCGTCCATGTCCGCCGCCGTCCGCTCCAGCGCCTTCCTGGTGAAGCGCAAGGGCGCGCCGCCCCCTGCCGGAACCATGTCCAGGTCGTGCGCGACGACCGGTGCGGAGGGGACCACCGGAAGGTCGACCACCGCCAGGGAACGACTGACGGCGAAGGCGTGCGGGCCCGGACCCGCCACCGGGAGCCTCCGACCGGCCAGCGGCGGGGCCACCTTCAGCAGCCCTTCGTAGACCTGGAACCGATCACTCGCGACGGAGGGGTCCCGGACGGCCGCCGGCGCTTCGGTGTCCGGCACGTCGTAGGCACGTGCCGCCACGGCGACCCGCTGATAGCGGTCGAGGGCCTCCCGCCAGACCCTGCTCCGGCGCAGCGTCCACAGCGAGTACCGGGCGACCCTCAGCGTCCGTTCCCCATCGGGCGGCAGGGGCACCCCGTACGCCTGCGCGAACCCGTAGCCGCTGAACAGGACCCAGGCACTGCCCGCGGGAGTCCCCGGCAGAAGCTTCTCCTGCAGGTACAGCCCGAGTTCCACCTGGCAGAAGGCTTCGATCGCGGGTCTGCGCACGGCATCCCCCAGGAAGGCCTGAAGGGCGCCGATCGTGTCGTTGAGCGGTGGTGTGATGCTACGCATCGTTGTCCTTCCCCCTTGGCGTCGGTGCCGGGCCGCTCCGGCCCGGTGCCGCTCCGGCCTGAGTGCTGACGGGCGTTCCGAGGTCACGCACGAGTTCGGTCGGTGTCGTCAGGGCCACCCGCCCCCGCAGGGCCTGGGGCAGTCCCTCGGCGAATCCACGCCGGTAGTCGACGCGGTCGGCGGCTCGCTGGGGCACCACGACGAGCGTGCGGTCCGCGAGGTCCGTGTCGTCGGCGACGTGGGCAGCGAGCAGGGCGGGCTGTACCCGGTCGTGCATCTGGATCTCGAGCGTTCCGGACGATCCGGTGCCCAGCAGCCGATAGGCAGCCAGCCTCCCCGATACGGGCGTGTGTTCGACGTCCGCGCTCCGGAGCGCGTCCAGTGCGGCCTCCTCGACCCGATGCGGGAGCACCAGGAACGCGCGCAGGGAACGCCGGAGGACCACGGCGCGACCGGGGTCCCGGACCAGCTGGAAACCCTGGTCCCGGGGGCACTCCTCCCCCTCGCACCAGAGCGCCTCGTGCGAGGAGGGCTGCCCCGGAAGGTCGGTGGCCGGGTCACGCGGCCTGGCCGGGAGCCGGCACTCCGGACAGAACGGGAAGGCTCCGCCGACCGTCAGGAACTCGGGCAGCGGACGGTAGAGGTCCCTGACGTGACTCCACACCGTACTGCTCCACCCGAGCCCTCGGTCCCCCTGCCGCACCAGGGGGTGGCCTGCCAGGAAGCGTCGGCACCTCCGGTAGCGCTCGGTCGATCCGGCGCGCGCCTCCAGATCGTTCAGGACCATCCGTGCCTCTCCCGCCATGCCACCGATCGGCCCGTGCGAGGCGATCTCCAGGCACGCTCGGGTGGGCATCCGGCCGACGGGATGCACCAGCGTCGTCCCGGGCGTGACGAAGGAGACCGGAACTCCGAAGAGGGGGTCGTCCGCGCTCCTGAGCCGGCACCACTCCCAGAGCTCCGGAAGGCTCGTCGGCGGAGTCTCCCCGATGCCGATGCAGTGCGCGACCGTCCGGTCCAACGCGTACTGCGCCAGCCCCGAGTAGGGCAGGCTGAAGGAACGAAGCCCCTCCTCCTCGGACAGCGCCACCACCATGCGGGCGAGGTCCCGGAAGAGAGTCGTGCCCGCCCTGTCCCTCCCGGGGGTTCCCGTACGACCGCTCTCCCGCTCAGCCGTCCCTGTCGTCATGCGGCCTCCTCCACGGCTGCCTTCGCCGAACACCAACGGGACATCTCGCACCGCGCGCAGGAACGGCCCGGGGCGGGCGCGAAGGCGTCGTCGTCGTGCCAGTCGGCCACCATCGCCCGCAGGACCTTCTCCGACGCGTTCAGGTTGGCGGGAACGAACGGGTCGATGACCTCCAGGTCCGCGCCACCGGGACGCAGCAACTCCAGTTCGACCCTGGCCCGCGCGCGCGTGCCTCCGAGGTCACCACGTGCGACCAGCAGGACCGCGAGGGCCAATTGCGGGTACCGGTCGAGCAGCGGTCGCGTGGAGACGTGGTCACTGGCCGACGTCTTCGTCTCCCGCCACACCCAGGACTCCCCGTCCCGGTAGAGCAGATCCGGTGCCGCGACCACCACGACGTCGGCCGCGGTGTCGTGCCGGACCACTCTGGGTTCGGTACGGACGTCCGTACCGTCTGCGACGCGGCTGAGCGGGCACACCTCCGCGTGCCGGCGCAGCAGGGTCACTCCGAGGGCGCGTTCGTGCTCCGGCAGGTCGAACCCGGTCGGCACCCAGTGATCGGGGACATCGGCCGTGCACGGCCGCAGGGGGCTCTGGGCGTGGCGGTCGGCGAGATACGCGTGCAAGGCCCTGCCCCGCTCGGCCGGGGCATCGCGCTCGATGGCGTCGGCGGCGGGCAGCCGCAGACGGCGCATGTGGTCGCGTGCCGGGCAGTCGCGGTAGTTACGCCCGTTGGTCACCGACCAGGTGCGTCGCGGGCGATTCGTCGAGGTGACTCCCAGCAGTCCCGGGGCACTTCGCAGGGCGGGACACACCTGCGCGAAGACGCAGCCGCCGCACGAGGGCCCCGGCCGGTACTCCTGGCTGTCCAGCAGAGTGGTCAGCGCCGCTCGCCCGCTCGCCCGGTAGAGGGCGAGTGCTTCCGCCCGGCTCCCGTCGAAGAGCTGACGCGTCCGCCCGTCGAACAGTGCGAACTCCACGATCCGCACCCGCTCGGGCGGAGGTCCCGGTGCCCCCTCCGCCAGGACGAGGGCCGCCGCGGCGACGAACTCCGCCGGCGGCAGCCCGGGTCCGATCCGGTGGACGGGAAGGCGGAGTTCACGGAGGCTTCCGTCCACCGAGGCCAGACAGCGGCCCCACACGGTGAACCTGTACTCGTCGGCGGCTCTCGTGTCGGGTCCGGAGGGCCGATGGCGATAGGTCCACCGGGGGTCGACCTCCCTCAGTTCCTGGTCCTCGGGGAAGGCCACCGCGTAGTTCTCCAGCCCGTGCTCCGTCCATACGCGGAGCGCGTCGTGGACCCGATGGGTTCGCCTTCCGCGTGGGGGTTCACCGGACGAGGAGGCCGATCGGCGCGCGTCGCACGCCTCCATGAACGGACCGAGGGTGAAGTGCTCGAGACGCTCGCCACGACGGGGCACGGTGTGCGTCGCCAGATAGCCGCGCGCTGTGAGCGCGTCGGCGGCCGGGCAGCGCAGCTCCCCCTTCTTGAACATGGCGGCGGACACCGTGATGGTGCGGGACGTTCGCCGCACTCCGTCAGGGGGTAGCCAGGGCTGAGACATGACATGTCCTTTCTTGTGGTCCGACATTCCGGTCTTCGGAGCAGAAAGCACGGGAGAAGCTATGAGTGAAGTCAGGGACATCGGCAGGATCGAGGAGTCCTACCAGGTCCTTCGATTCTTCGGTGATGGAGGATTCGGTGACCTTTACGTCGCCCGTGACCGTAAGTCCGGGCAGACCGTAGCCGTGAAGAAACAAAAGCCATGGCGAGAAGGCCCCTACATCCAGCACAAACAGCAAGGAGTAGATCTAGGCCGCGAAGGAAGTCTCATGCACGATCTCAGCGGAATCAAAGCAATTCCGAAGGTCATCGGGATCGGCACCTACGAGAACGACCGCTGCATCGTCATGGAGTACATCGAGGGGCGATCACTGCGGGAGTGCCTGACGGAGCGGGTCCCGATCAAGGACCAGGGGACGGTGGCATCGGTGATCGGTCAGCTCTGCGAGGTTCTGCACGAGGTGCACGAGAGTGGCTTCGTGCACTGCGACCTGAAGCCGGAGAACGTCATCGTGGAGCCGGACGGCCGTCTGCGCCTCATCGACATGGGGCTGTCCGTCCGCGCCGACGTTCCGACCGACCCTGGGCACGGCTCGACCGGATACGCCTCGGCGCCCCAACTCGAAGGGAGCGAGCGAGGGCTGACGCCCCACGCGGACATCTTCGGCCTCGGCTGCATGCTGCTGGAGATGACCGTGCACCGACTCCCCTACGGTGGACTGAACAAGCATGTCCACAAGGGGTACCCCGTGCTCCCGGACGGGCTCAGCGCCCTGATCCCGGAGGCCTTCCGCGACCTCGCTCTGCAGATGGTGAAATGGGAGCCCGAGGAACGCCCGCACGATGCCCTCGAGGTACTCGACAGGATCCGCCGCCACCTCCCCCCACCCCACTCCCCACGGCCCGCCAAACCGCTGCGGCCGGATCCCACGGAGTACTACCGGCGCAGCCTGCCACGGCTGTGACGGCGCACGCTCCCGACCGCGCGGGCAGCGTCACCTCAGGGTCTCGAGAAGATCCCGGATCTCGTTCGTGTCCGTATCCATCTGCTCGCGCAGCACAAGGACCCGTTCCAGTTCCCGTACCGCTTCCTCCGCTCGGCCGGCGGACACCAGCACCTCCGCGAAGAGCCGACGGGTCTTGTCCTCGTCCGTCCAGCATTCCTGCGCCTGGTAGATGGCGCACGCCTCGGTGTACAGGGCGATGCCCTCCTCCCGTTCCGCCCGCGCGAGGCGCACCTTCGCCAGGGTGAACAGGACATCGGCCTGGCCACTGTGATCAGCGGTCTGCGCGATCAACTGAAGGGCGCCCTCGCACCACTGAAGCGCCTGGTCGCAGTCCCCCTCATCCAGATGGAGCACACCGATGGCGTTCCGCGCCATCGCCTCGCCCACCGGTTCGCCCAGTTCCTGGTACAGGTCGAGAGCCTGCCGGAGACGCTCCTCCGCCGCTGTCTCCTCACCCTTCTTCCGGTGGGTGATGCCGAGCGCGTAAAGAGAGCGGGCGAGGCTGAGCCGCCCGCTCCCGCTGTCGTCCTCCCGGCTCAGGAGGACCGCCCGGGCGAGAGTGGCCGCCGCCTTCTCGAATTCCGACAGGCGCCATTGCGTGCCCGCCAGCATCCGGTGGACCATGGCGCATTCCACGGGAGACGCTCCCGCCCGTTCCGCGGTCTCAGCGGCTTCACGGAGGTCGCTCTCCATGCTTCGGAACAGGCTGCGACGCCATTGATAGGTGACCAGCGCCGTGGGCAGCAGCCACGCGTACCGGTCCATTTCCTTCCTCCTGGCCAGTTCCAGGCATTGCCGGGTGGTCTCATACTCCTTGTCCATCCACTCCATGGCCTGGGCCGGGTCCTCGGGGGAGAAGACCCTCACTCCCTCCGGGTCGCCGATGGGGAGGGCGCGCTGACTGTCCAGGACACGGTCACAGGCCCTGACGTTGTGCAACTGATGCTCCATCACCTGGCGGAGAGTCGCCGCTTCGACCGCGTCCCTCTCCTCCGGCGATACGGGAGTCAGGTGGTGCCGAGCGAAGGTGCGCACCAGGTCGTGGAGGCGATACCGGTCCGATCGCAGCTCCACCAGATTGGCTCGCTGGAGTTCCCCCAGGGCCTTGTCCGTGTGCTGCTCCTCCGCCGCCATACCGAGGTCCATCACCGCTTCCCAGGAGATCCCCGGCCCCGGATGGACGGCCAGTTGCCAGAGCAGCAGAACTGCTTCCGCACTGAGATCCCGTACCGAGCAATTCAGTGCCACACGGACCGAGAGTTCCTCCTCCGGAAGATGCAAGGACTCCAGCCTTCTCCTCTCCTCATCCATCTCCTTCACCAGGGCGTGAATCGTGTTCGCCGAACGATGAGCCAGCCGTCGCCCCACGACCGTGAGCGCGAGTGGCAGATTTCCACAGTGTCTGATCAGTTGCGCGAACGCCTGGGCACAATTCGACCATTCCTTCTCGGCCACATTCTCCTGGAGAACTCTCAGCGCGTCATCGTCCCCGAGCAGTTCCACCCTGCGCGGATGCACCCCTCTCCACGAGTAGAGGGCGCCCAACTCGTTGCGGCTGGTGACGATCGCCACACAGGCGCCGGTTCCCGGAAGCAGCTCCTTCACCTGCTTCACGTTCAACGCGTTGTCGAGAAAGATCAGCGCCGAGCGATGGGCCAGAGCGGAACGCAGCTCCTTGCCCTTCGCCTCCAGTGACCTCACCGTGGGATAGGGCGGAAGAGCCGCCAGGAAACCGTCCAGGATGATTTCCGGATCAGCGGGGGAAGCACCGTCGGTGTGCCCGTTCAGCTCACCGTAGAGCGCCCCGTCGGGGAACCTGCCCCGCAGCCGATGGGCGAGATGGAGGGCCACCGTGCTCTTCCCCACCCCCGCCATTCCGCTGAGGAGCAGGATCAGTCCCCTTCCGGCGGACTGCGCCTCCTCGACGAGATCGACGAGCTCGCCGAGGAGCTTCTCCTGCCCGACGGGAACCCGCTTCTCGGGAGGCAGCTGGTCCGGTACGGAGAGGAACCTCGACCGGCCCTCCCGCGGCTCTTCTCCGCGTAGCCTGTCGATGACCGTCTGGAGGAACTCTCCCGGCTCCCCGTGACGTTCGATCCACTGGGCGACGGTCCGTTCGAGGCTCTTGTCCATCTGCTGGTGTTCGTGTGCGAGCAGGTAGTAGGCGAAGACATGGTGGTTCTCGGGGAACAACTCGAACCACTTCCGCGCCTCCTCCAGGAGGAACGTCCCGGGCCGGTCCTCCCACGCCGCTCGCAGCAGCTCGCACACGGCATCGATCCGCTCCCTCCTCAGCTTCTCCCGGAGAAGCTCGAAGTGAGGCCCGAGGAGTCCCAGCAGCGGTTCACCGCTCCCCCATTCACCCAGAGCGACGCGAAGGCACTCGAAGCGCGCGGACGGCGGAAGTCCCTCGGCGCGCCGGCGCCCTTCGAGAAAGCGGAGGTAGTCGAAGCTCCCGCTCGGTAACAGGAGCGTGCAGCGCCTCGTCCGTCCGGCGTGCGGCACGAACTCCTTGCCCAGTCTCTTCCGAAGTTCCCGCACCACCGAGTTGATCAGGTCCTTGCGCTTCTTCTCATCCTTCTCCTCGGGCCAGAGGATCTCGATGATCTCCTCCCTGCTGCGGCTGAGCCCCTCGGACGTGACCAGCAGGGCGAGGAGTTCGGCCTCCTTCCTCGTGCCGAGGACCTCCTTCCGTCCCCCCACCTCGAAGCCGATCGGGCCCAGCACTCGCCCATCCATCACGCTCACTCCCTCCCTGTGCGGCGGGGCGCCGGAACTGCTGCTCCTCTCCCCATCAACACCTCTGTACACGGCGGCACCTCCCTTCACACACGTATGCGCCTTCACGCCCCCTCGCGCTCAGTTTTCGCTCAGTTTTGGCTCTGCGGGACTCGTTGCGATCGGGGCACCATGGCATCAGCCGCTCACCAAACGGTGAGAGAACGGCGCAATCCATCCGAGAAGGAGCGTCAGCCCTTGAACAGCCGCCAGCGCAGCCAGCGCCTCAGCCGCCTCCGCAAGTCCCCCGGCTTCCCCCCGAGCCGTCGCCGCCAGCCGGCCACCCCCGCCGAGGGAACGACCCCGACGACCCCCCAGACCGAGAACCCGACCGCGAGCTCCTCCGACTCCGCCTGACACCCATCACCCGGGGCCCGCACCCCGGGACAGGAGGGCGCCCCGACCTCTGGCTCAGGGCGCCCTCCGAGCCCCGATCTCCACCCGTCAACCGGTCGGACCACCACGCGGACAGCCGCGCACGCCCGACTTCGTACTCGGGGCTCCTGACACCACTCCCTCGTCAGCTTCGTCCCCCACGTGCACGCATGGACAAAAGTGGGGCCCCTGTGACAGCTGACCGATTTGTCCACCCGAAGAGATGACCACCGCCTCCCCTCATTCCGTCCGACAGCACCCCTTCAGCCATCAAGAGGATCTTCATGACATATGCACCCTCCGCAAGTGTCTTCACCTCTGTCAGGCAGCACTTCGCCGATCCTCGGATCAAGGAATCGGCGCTGGTGAAGGTTCCCGCCGGGGCCTTCGGCGTCCAGCCGGTCGAACTCACCCCTGACGAGGCCCACGACGCCCTGTACGGGGCGGGCAGCACCTCGCAACTCTCCGACGCCGTCTGGGCCGCGGCGCTCGGCTCCGCCCTGGCCGACCGCGGCTCGCACGGAACGGCCCGCCTGCTGGTGCTCTGGCTCGCCCTGCCCCCGCTGACCCGCACGGCGCATCACATCAGCAGGCGCATGCGGGCCGAACCGGGCGACGTGGAGTCGGAGATGGCACTGGCCCTGTTCGAGGAACTCGCAGCCCTCGGGTCCGCCGACCCCGCCTCCGTCCCGCTCATTCTCGGGGCTGCCCGCAACAGGGCCTGGAGGTACGCCCGTTCGGCGATCCGGGAGATCCCCTCGACCCGCGTCGAGCGCATGACCGAGGAGCACGCCGTCAGGTCCGTGTACGACGCCCCCGACTCCCCGGCGTCCCCGGGCGGACTGGACGTGCGGGTGGACCGTCCCGATGGACCGGAGGGGCTGCGGGCCTCCTTGCGCTTCCGTGTGAACGCCGAACACCTGCGGGGCCCGGCCGTCGACGATGCCTCCGACGCCGAAGGAAGGATCCCGCCGGGACGGTGTTCCCGCAGGCGCCGGACCGGGCGTCGTGTCGGCACCCTCCCGATCCGGCCCACCGCGAGGCGGGCGTGACACGGCCGGTGGACCGTGGTCTCGGCTTCACCGAGATGTTCGAGTTGCCCGTCGCGACCGACCTGCGGACGGCGGCGCGTGCGCTCGGCATCTGTCTGGGGACCGCGTACCGGCTGAACCGACTGGGGCAGTTCCCCTGCCCCGTGCTCCGGGTCGGCGGTAGGTACCGGGTGCCGACCACCGCGTTGATGCGGGCCCTGGGAATCGAGGAGCGGCCCCTGTACACCGTGGACCTGGAGTCGGACGAGGAAGGGCAGGGAACCATCTTCTAGGGCCGGGCCCGCCACCGAAACGGACGAGGGCCCGTGCTCCCCGGAAGGGGAGTGCGGGCCCTCGTCGTCATGAGGGGGTCGGTCGGGCGGCCCTCAGCAGGTCACCTCAGCCAGAAGAAGTCGTGGGACGCGATGTCGCCCTCGCTGCCGTAGTGGCCGATCGCGCGGACCATGAGGGTGCAGGGGCCCGCCGTGCCGATGCTCTTCTCGATGCGGACGGTCTCGCCCGCGGACCACTGCCAGACGCCGTTCGTGCAGGAGAAGCTCCACTCGTAGCCGGCGACGCCCTTGCCCCGGTCCGCGTCGGCGGGCTTCACGTCGACCTTCACGGCGATCCGGACGTCCTGGACGACCGTCAGCTTCGGGGCGCTCAGCGGGGCCGTCAGGACCGGGCGGTCGCGGCGCACCTCCGCCGTGGCCGAGGGCGGGCCCTCGGCTCCCTGGGCGTCGAGGGCGACCACGTAGTAGAAGGAGCGGCCCAGCGGGGCCCCGCGGTCGATGCCCTCGTAGGCGTCCGCTCCGGTGGTGTCGGCCACGGTCCACGCGGAGGTGGAGTCCGTGCGGCGGTAGAGGCGGTAGCCGGTGGCCTCCGGGCCGACCGGGCCGAAGGAGATCTGGTTGCCGAGGTCGCCGGGGCGGGCCCGGTCGATCTCGGGGGCGGGCAGTGCGGCGGGCGCCGGGCGGGTGACGCGGACCTCGGCGGACGGCGACAGGTTCCCGTAGTGGTCCACGGCCTGGACCCGGTACACGGTCTCGGCGCCGGTCTCCGCGAGGTCGTCGTGGAAGCTGGTTCCCGTGACGTGCGTGGGGCCGTCCGGGTCCGCTCCCCCGGCCGGTGCGGCGAACACCTGGTACCCGGCGGTGTCGGTGGAGACGGGCGCCGTCCAGGTGATCCGGTTCCCCGCGGTGGTGCCCTGTCCGGCGATCCCCGCGACGGGCTGCGGCGCGGTCGTGTCGGGGGCGCCGGTGGTGCCGGTGGCTGAGGGCGCGGAGACGTTGCCCGCCGCGTCGATCGCGGCGATCCGGTAGTACCACTGCTTCCTGATGTCGGCCCCGGTGTCCTGCCAGGACACGGCGGTCACACGGTCGACGGCCGTGGTCCACGGGCCGCTCGTGCCGGGGGCGCGCAGCACCCGGTAGCGGTCCGCCCCGGTCACGGCCTGCCAGCCGACCTTCACCGCACCGGCCGCGACGGTGGCCCGGGGAGCGGTCGGGGCGGCGGGCGCGGTCCGGTCGGCGGTGGTGACGGCGAGGTCCGAGGTGCCCGGCGACTCGTTGCCCGCGCGGTCGTGGGCGCGGAGCTCGTAGAGGAAGGTCTGGCCGGTGGCGGGCGTGGCGTCGGTGTACGCGGCGCCGGTGGTGACCGCCAGCGGGCGGGCGGGGAACGGCTGGCCCGCCAGGCGCCGGTAGACGCGGTAGCCGCCGAGGTCCATCTCCTTGTTCCGGACCCAGCTCAGCTTGGTCCGGGCGGTGGCGCGGTCGTGGGCGACGCCGAAGCCCGCCGGGGCCAGCGGCTTGACCTTGTCGACGGTGGCGGAGGTGCGGGGCGCGTAGGTGAACGTGACGTCGGCGGGTCCTGTCCAGTTCACGAAGTCGATCCGCAGGGTGTGACGGCCCTTGGGGACGGAGAGGTTCACCGTGCCCTTGCGGACGGCGGTGAGATCGCTCCAGGCGTCGTACTTGCGGACGCCGTCGAGGTACACGCGCACACCGTCCCTGGCCTGGACCGACAGCGCGAAGGGGCCGCCGGAGCCGAAGTCACGGGTGAGGGTCCAGCGGACGCCGAACCGGTCGCGGGGCAGACCGGTGGCCGGGGCGCCGGTCCAGTGCTCGTTGACCGCGCTGTCGCAGTCGGTGCGCCTGGGGGCGCCGGTGAGGGTGGTGTTGGCGAAGTACTCCCGCTTGAAGAGCGGGGAGGCGCAGCTCACCGCGGCTTCGGCGGCGGGCGCGGTGGTGAGCAGTCCACCGGCGGTGGCGAGTACCAGGGCGGTGGCCGCCGTGGTCCGACGGGCAGTTCTCATGCGTTCCTTCGGTCGTGGTCCCGCGCGCGTCACAGAGCGCGCGTGATCAAGACCCCTGGGAACGGATCATGGTTGTACGGGTCGGGGCGGTTTTTTCGCGCGGGGCCTCCGCGCGTCCCCGCCGTCCTTCCGCGCGGTCAGCCGCCCGGCATCGCCGTCCCTTCCGCGCGGTCGCCCGGCATCGCCGTCCCTTCCGTGCGGTCAGCCGCCCGGCATCGGTCCGCCGCCCTTCAGCCGTTCGAGGTCGGAGGGGCGGACCTGGATGACGAAGAGGGCGACCAGGAGGGCCACGGCCGCGAAGACCGCCGCCACGACGAAGCCCGCCGAGACGCCGGAGGTGAGGATCTGGTTGCCCCACTCCGGGGGGAGTTGGCCGGTCCTGGCGAACCGGGCCTTCTCCAGGGGGTCCGCCTGGGCGAGGAAGGCGGGCACCTGCCGGTCGGCCTCGTTGCGGCTGGCGGTGCCGAAGACCGTGACCAGGATGGACAGGCCCAGTGAACCACCCACCTGCTGCGTCGCGTTGAGGAGTCCGGAGCCCGCGCCCGCCTCCTTGGGGGCGATCCCGGAGAGCGCCATCAGGGTCAGCGAGACGAACATCATGCCCATGCCCGCGCTGAGGACCAGCATCGGTCCGAGGATGCTGCCCAGGTACGTGGAGTGGACATCGGTCTGGGTCAGCCAGGAGAGGCCGGCCGCGAGGAAGACCGAGCCCACCACCATGAAGGGCTTCGGACCGTACCGGGGCAGCAGTTGGGAGGTGATCCCGGCGAGGACCGCGATCACGGCGCTGACCGGGAGGAAGGCGAGACCGGCCCGCAGCGGGCTGAAGCCGAGGACGGTCTGGACGAAGAGCGTCAGGAAGAAGAACATGCCGAAGATGGACGCGGACAGACAGAGCATGATGCCGTAGGTGCCCGCCCTGTTGCGGTCGGCGAACATGTGCAGCGGGGTGATCGGCTGCCGGGATCGGCGTTCCACCAGGACGAAGGCGGTCAGCAGGACGACCGCCGCCACGAAGGAGCCGATCGTGTAGGGGTCGCTCCAGCCCCGCTGGGCGGCGCGGATGAAGCCGTACACCAGGGACACCATGCCGAGGGTCGAGGTGAGCGCGCCGGTGAGGTCGAAGTTGCCGGGACGGCGCTCGGACTCCTTGACGTGGCGTGGTGTCAGGAAGGCGATGAGCAGGGCGATCGGGACGTTCACGAAGAACACCCAGCGCCAGTCGAGCCATTCGACGAGGACGCCTCCCGCGAGGAGGCCGATCGCGCTTCCCGCCGCGGAGACGCCCGCGAAGACGCCGAACGCCCGGTTGCGTTCGGGGCCCTCCTCGAAGGTGGTGGTGATCAGGGAGAGCGCCGTCGGCGAGGCGATCGCGCCGCCCACGCCCTGCACCGCGCGGGCCGCGAGGAGTTGCCAGGAGGTCTGGGAGAACCCGCCGAGCAGGGAGGCGAGTCCGAAGAGCAGCACGCCGAAGACGAAGACCCGGCGGCGGCCGAGGATGTCACCCGCGCGTCCGCCGAGGAGCAGCAGTCCGCCGAAGGTGAGGGTGTAGGCGTTGACGACCCAGGAGAGGTTGGTGGTGGAGAAGTTCAGGGCGCTCTGGATGTGCGGGAGCGCGATGTTCACGATGGTGATGTCCAGGACCACCATCAGCTGGCAGGAGGCGATGACGAACAGGGCGATGCCCTTGCCGTCCCCGCCGCGCCGGGGTCGGGCGGCGGCTGTCTTCGGTGCGGGGCTACTGCTGGTCATCGCTGGTCATGGCGCATCGCGCCCTCGGGGAGGGAGCCGTGGGCCGGTCGGTCCACCTCTCGACCCTAAGCCCGCCCCGGAGGGCGGACCAGTCGATCAAGCGGGGGCGGGTCCGTCCAGGACCGCGAAGCCGTCCAGCTCGACCCTGGCCTGTTCGTCCCAGAGCCGTACGACTCCGATCACGGCCATCGCCGGATAGTCGCGGCCCGCCAACCGGCGCCAGGTCCGGCCGAGTTCGGGGGCGTGGGCGCGGTAGTCGTCGACGTCGGTGGTGTAGACGGTGACGCGGGCGAGGTCGGCGGGGGCGCCTCCGGCGTGGCGGAGCGCGGTGAGGAGGTTGCCGAGGGCGGTGGTGAACTGTTCGGCGAGGGTGTCCCCGACGATCTTCCCCTGCTGGTCGAGCGCGGTCTGTCCGGCGAGGAAGACGAGCCGGGTGCCGGTCGCGGTGACCGCGTGCGAGAACCCGGCGGGCGGGGACAGCTCGGCGGGATTGTGCCGGTGCAGGCTCATGGGGACGGCTCCTCCTGGCGGCGGTGGGGTGCGGGCGGACGGCGCCCGGGGGCGGCTGCGGCCGGGTCGGGGGCGGTCGTGATCCGGGCGGGGCCGGTCACGGCCTGGGCAGGGGTGGCCGTGACCTGGGCAGAGTTCGGGACCTCGTCAGGGGTGGCGGGTCCGGTGGGGGCGGGTGTCCCGGCGACCCGGCCGCGCGCGGTCGTCCCCGCCAGGGACCCGTACAGCTCCTTCGCGATGATCGTGCGCTGGACCTCGGTGGCGCCCTCGTAGATCCGGGGTGCGCGGACCTCCCGGTAGAGGTGTTCGAGGAGGTGGCCGCGTTGCAGGGCGCGGGCGCCGTGGAGCTGGACGGCGGCGTCGACGACGTACTGCGCGGTCTCGGTGGCCAGGAGCTTGGCCATGGCGGAGCGCCGGGGGACGTCGGGGTCGCCCTCGTCGTACGCGGTGGCCGCCGCGTAGACGAGGAGGCGGGCGGCCTCGGTCCGGGTGGCCATCTCGGCGACCTGGTGGGCGACGGACTGGAGGTCGCGCAGGACACCGCCGAAGGCGGGGCGGGCGGCGGTGTGGGCGAGGGTCGCGTCCAGGGCGGCCTGGGCCATCCCGACGGCGAAGGCGCCGACGCTGGGGCGGAAGAGGTTGAGGGTGCCCATGGCGACCCGGAAGCCCCGGTCGGGGTCGCCGAGGAGGTCCTCGGGGCCGACGGGGACGCCGTCGAAGGTGAGGGTGCCGAGGGCGTGCGGGGCGAGCATGTCGAGCGGTTCGCCGCCGAGCCCCGGCCGGTCGGCGGGGACGAGGAAGGCGGTGACCCCCCGGGCCCCGGCGCCCCGGGTGGTGCGGGCGAAGACGGTGGCGAAGTCGGCCTCGGGGGCGTTGGAGATCCACCGCTTCTCCCCGTGCAGGCGCCAGCCGCCGTGCCCGTCGGGGACGGCGTCGAGGGCGAGGGCGGCGGCGTCGGAGCCCGCGCCCGGTTCGGAGAGTGCGAAGGCGGCGACGGCCCGGCCCGAGGTGATCCCGGGGAGCCAGCGGGCCCGCTGGGCGGGGCTGCCGAAGGCGGCGACGGGGTGGCCGCCGAGGCCCTGGAGGGCGAGGGCGGTCTCCGCCTCGGTGCAGACGCGGGCGAGGCTCTCCCGGAGGAGGCAGAGCCCGAGGGCGCCGGAGTCGAAGAGCCGGGCGAGCAGTCCGAGGTCGCCGAGGGCGGCGAGGAGGGGGCGGTTGACCCGGCCGGGTTCGCCGCCCTCGGCGAGGGGCCGCAGATGCGTGTCCGTGAGCGCACGGAGCTCCGCACACCAGGTGATCTGTGCGGGATCGAGCGAGAATGCGGGCATGTGGGCCCTCTCCGACGCCCTCGGGCGTCTCCGTCCCCGTGCCGTCCGGCGCTCTCCTCCGGGCGCCGGACGGCTCCTCCGTCGGGGTGGTCCGGGGTTCCGCGCGCGCCCCCGGCGGGGCGGTGGCACGGGCCCGGTCCAGCCCATCTGTAGCGAACCGTTGACTGTCGTCACCGACACGATACGCTCGTGGAGCGATGTGCGACCCCACCACGACAGGGGGACGGACTCATGGAGCTGACGCCCTCGGCCCACCTCGACACCTTCGCCCGCGACCGGCTCCCCCCGCCCGACCGGTGGCCGCGCCTCGTCTTCGACCTCCCCGAGCTGGCGTACCCCGACCGGCTCAACTGCGGGACGGAACTCCTCGACCGCACGGTGGAACGCTTCGGCCCCGACCGGCCGGCCTTCCGCGACGGCGACGGCGGCGTCTGGAGCTACGGCCGGCTCAGCGACCACGTCGACCGCATCGCCCACGTCCTCACCTCCGACCTGCGGGTCCTGCCCGGCAACCGGGTCCTGCTCCGGGGCCCCACCACCCCCTGGCTGGCCGCCTGCTGGCTCGCCGTGATGAAGGCGGGGGCGGTCGCGGTGACCGTCCTCGCCCAGCAGCGCGCCCCCGAACTCGCCGCGATGGCCGAAGCAGCCCGCTGCACCCACGCCCTCTGTGACGCCCACACCGTCGACGAACTCCTCGCCGCCCGGATCCCCGGGCTCCGCGTCACCCCCTTCGGCGGGGACGGGCCGGACGACCTGCTCGCCCTCGCCGCCCGCCGCCCCGGCCGCTACCGGGCCGTGCCCACCGCCGCCGACGACGTGGCCCTCATCGCCTTCACCTCCGGCACCACCGGCCGCCCCAAGGGGTGCGTCCACTTCCACCGGGACGTCCTGGCCGTCGCCGACACCTTCTCCGCGCACGTCCTGCGCCCGGTGCCCGACGACGTGTTCGCCGGTTCGCCGCCGCTCGCCTTCACCTTCGGCCTCGGCGGGCTCGTCGTCTTCCCCCTGCGGGCCGGGGCGAGCACGGTCCTCCTCGAACAGGCCGGACCGAAACAACTCCTCGCGGCGGTCGAACGGCACCGGGTGTCGGTGCTCTTCACGGCCCCCACCGCCTACCGGGTCATGCTGGACGAGCTGGCCGAGGGCACCGCGCCCGACCTGGGCTCGCTGCGCCGCTGCGTCTCCGCCGGGGAGAACCTGCCGGAGGCCACCTGGAAGTCCTGGTACGCCCGCACCGGAATCCGCCTCATCAACGGCATCGGCGCCACGGAACTCCTGCACATCTTCATCTCGGCCGCCGACGGCGACATCCGCCCCGGCACCACCGGCCGCCCGGTCCCCGGCTGGCGGGCCAGGATCGTCGACCACGAGGGCCGGGGCGTCCCGGACGGCGAGGAGGGGCTGCTGGCCGTGCGCGGCCCGGTGGGCTGCCGCTATCTGGGCGACCCCCGCCAGACGGAGTACGTACGGAACGGCTGGAACGTCACGGGAGACACCTACGTCCGCGATCCCGACGGCTACTTCCGGTACGTCTCACGCGCCGACGACATGATCATCTCGGCGGGCTACAACATCGCGGGAACCCAGGTGGAGGAGGTCCTCCTGGACCACCCCGACGTGGTCGAGACCGCCGTCGTGGGCCGCCCCGACGAACTGCGCGGGCAGGTCGTCGTGGCCTACACGGTGATACGGGACGGGGTGCCGCGCGACGCGGCCACCGCCGCCGCCCTGCGGGCCTTCGTCCGCGCCCGGCTCGCCCCGTACAAGTCCCCCCGCGAGATCGTCTTCGTGGACGCGCTGCCCCGCACCGCGACCGGCAAGCTCCAGCGCTTCCGGCTGCGCGACCCCGCCTGACCGGCCCCGATCCGCTCCCCGGGGCCCGCCTCGGCCGGGCGCGTCCGCCACGACACCCCCTAAAGTGATCACGTGGCCGAGCAGCACACCCCCCGATCCCTGATCGTCTCCCTCTACGGCGCCTACGGCCGTACCCCCGACGGCTCCCCCCTGCCGGTGGCCGGGCTCATCAGGCTGCTCGGGGTCCTCGGCGTGGACGCGCCCTCGGTGCGCTCCTCGGTGTCCCGGCTGAAGCGGCGCGGACTGCTGCTGCCGGGCAGGACCGCCGACGGGGCCGCCGGATACGCCCTCTCCGAGGACGCCCGCAGGCTCCTCGACGACGGCGACCGGCGCATCTACGCCCGCACCGAGCCCAAGCTGTCCGATGGCTGGGTGCTCGCCGTCTTCTCCGTCCCCGAGGCCGAACGGCACAAGCGGCACCTGCTGCGCTCCCGGCTGGGCAGGCTCGGCTTCGGCACGGCGGCACCGGGCGTCTGGATCGCGCCCGCGCGTCTCCACGAGGAGACCCGCAACGCCCTGGAACGGCTCGGGCTCTCCCCCTACGTGGACCTCTTCCGGGGCGACCACCTGGGGTACGCGGCGACCGCCGGGGCGGTGGCCCGCTGGTGGGACCTGCCCGCCGTCGCCGGGCTCCACGAGGAGTTCCTGGCCGCGCACGAGCCGGTGCTACGGGCCTGGCGGACCGCTCCGGCGGGACCCGAGGACGCCTACCGGGACCATCTGCTGGCCCTCGACTCCTGGCGCAGGCTGCCGTACGCCGACCCGGTCCTCCCGGCGGAGCTGCTCCCTGACGACTGGCCGGGCCGCCGCTCGGCCGAGGTCTTCGCCGCGCTGCACGAACTGCTGCGGGCCCGGGGCGCGGAGTACGTACGCCCGTTCCTGACCGGGGACGCGGACGGGGGACCCGGAGGGGGTACCGCTCCGTCCGCCGGGGCGCCCCGGCAGGGGGAGGACTCCACCGGGCCCTGAGCGCCCGTCCTCCGAGGGGCCGGCACGGACGCGACGAAGGCCAGGACCGTCCCCGACCGCCCTACCGTTTCGGCGGGTCCGGGGGACGACGCCCGACGGCATCGGGGGAAGTACATCCGGGCAGGCGCCCCTACGCCCTGCGGCCTGTCGGGGGCGGCCGGTTGCCTGCCCGGTAGGGGGCGGGCCAGGGCGCGGCGGGGCCCTCGTAGCCCTGTTCGGCCGCCGCGTGCAGGGTCCAGTGCGGGTCGTAGAGGTGGGGACGGGCCAGGGCGCACAGGTCGGCGCGGCCCGCCAGGAGCAGGGAGTTGACGTCGTCCCAGGAGGAGATCGCGCCGACGGCGATCACGGGGACGCCCGCCCCGTTGCGTATCCGGTCGGCGTGGGGGGTCTGGTACGAGCGTCCGTAGGCGGGGGTCTCGTGGGGGACGACCTGGCCGGTGGAGACGTCCACGGCGTCGGCGCCGTGCTCGGCGAAGGCGCGGGCGACGGCGACGGCCTCCTCCTCCGTGGTGCCGCCCTCGGCCCAGTCGGTGGCCGAGATCCGGACGGTCGCCGGGCGGTCCTCGGGCCAGACCTCCCGTACCGCGTCGAAGACTTCGAGCGGGAAGCGGAGCCTGCCGTGGAGGTCGCCGCCGTAGCGGTCGGTGCGGTGGTTGGTGAGCGGGGAGAGGAAGCCGGACAGCAGATAGCCGTGGGCGCAGTGCAGTTCGAGGAGGTCGAAGCCGCTGCGGGCGGCGCGGCGGGCGGCGGCGGTGAACTCCTCGCGGACGGCGGTGAGTCCGGTGCGGTCGAGGGCGCGCGGCACCTGGTTGACGCCGGGCCGGTACGGCAGGGGCGAGGCGGCGACGAGCGGCCAGTTGCCGGTGGGCAGGGGCTGGTCGATGCCCTCCCACATGCGCCGGGTGGAGCCCTTGCGGCCCGCGTGGCCGAGCTGGACTCCGAGGGCGGTGCCGGGGGCCCGTTCGTGGACGAAGGCGGTGATCCGGGCCCAGGCGTCGGCCTGTCCGTCGTTCCACAGGCCGGTGCAGCCGGGGGTGATGCGGCCCTCGGGGCTGACACAGACCATCTCGGTCATGACGAGTCCGGCGCCGCCGAGGGCGCGGGAGCCGAGGTGGACGAGGTGGAAGTCGCCGGGGACGCCGTCCTCGGCGACGTACATATCCATGGGGGACACGACGATCCGGTTGCGGAGGGTCAGTCCGCGCAGTCTGAGCGGGGTGAACATGGGCGGGGTGCCGGGCGGGCAGCCGAAGTCGCGTTCGACGGTGGCCGTGAAGGAGGGGTCGCGGAGCCTGAGGTTGGCGTGGGTGACCCGGCGGCTGCGGGTGAGCAGGTCGAAGGCGAAGCGCCGGGGCGGGCGGTCCACGTGCTCGGCGAGGTCCTCGAACCAGCGCAGGCTGGCGGCGGCGGCGCGCTGGGTGGACTCGACGAGGGGACGGCGCTCGGTCTCGTAGGCGGTGAGGGCCTCGGGGAGCGCGGGGTGCGTGTCGAGCGCGCGGACGAGGGAGACGGCGTCCTCGACGGCGAGTTTGGTGCCGGAGCCGATGGAGAAGTGCGCGGTGTGGGCGGCGTCGCCGATGAGGACGGTGTTCCCGTACGACCAGTGGGTGTTGACGACGGTACGGAAGGCGGTCCAGGCGGAGCGGTGGGAGCGCAGGGTCCGGCCGCCGAGCGCCTCGGTGAAGATCCTGGCGCAGCGGGCGGCCGATTCGGCCTCGTCCATCATGTCGAAGCCCGCCGCCCGCCAGACCTCCTCGCGCATCTCCACGATGACGGTGGAGGCGTCCGCCTCGTACGGGTAGGCGTGCAGTTGCATCACGCCGTGCCGGGTCTCCGCGATCTCGAAGCGGAACGCCTCGAAGGGGAAGTCGGCGGCGAGCCAGACGTACCGGCAGCGGTGGGTGGTGATCCGGGGCCGGAAGTGCTCGGCGTGGGCTTCGCGGGTGCGGCTGTGGACGCCGTCGGCGGCGACGACCAGGTCGTGGGTGGCGGCGAGGTCGGCGGCGGGAGGGGCCTCGGTGCGGAAGCGGAGGCGTACGTCCAGCTCGGCGCAGCGGGTCCGGAGGATCTCCAGGAGTCTGCGGCGGCCGAGGGCGGCGAAGCCGTGGCCGGTGGAGGTGGTGCGGTGGCCCCGGTGGACGACGTCGATGTCGTCCCAGCGGACGAGGTCGCGGGTGAGTGCCTCGTGGACGGCGGGGTCGGCGTCGCCGATGCCGCCGAGGGTCTCGTCGGAGAGGACGACTCCGAAGCCGAAGGTGTCGGAGGGCGCGTTCCGCTCCCAGACGGTGACCTCGCGGGCGGGGTCGGACCGTTTGAGCAGGGCGGCGGCGTAGAGCCCGCCGGGCCCGCCGCCGACCACGGCGATCCGGGAGGGGCCGGGCCGGTCCGCGGGGCCGGGACGGGAGGCGGGGCCGGGACGGGAGGCGGGGCCGGGACGGGAGGCGGCGGTGGTCCGCGCGGGGGCGCCTTCGCGGCCTTCGCCGCCTTCGTCGGCGGGGCCCGTACGGGAAGGGGCGTCGCCGCCCCGGGCGATACGGGAGGGGGCTCCGTCGTCTCCCGTGCGGGAGGGGGCTCCGTCGTCTCCCGGGGCCGTACGGGAAGGGGCGCGGGGATCGGTGGCACCGGTGGGGGCGGTGGTGCTGGTGGTGCCTTCGGGGGGCGGCACCGTCAGCACCCCCGCCAGTTCGGGGGGCGCTTCTCGGTGAAGGCGGCGTGGAACTCGGCGTAGTCCGCGCCGTTCATCAGGAGCGCCTGGGTCGCCGCGTCCAGTTCGACGGAGGCGGCGAGCGGCATGTCGAGTTCGGCGGTGAGCAGGGCCTTGGTCTGGGCGAGGGCCAGGGCGGGGCCGTCGGCGAGGCGCCGGGCCAGCGCGGCGGCCCGCTCGCCCGCCCTGCCCGGCTCGGTCAGCTCGGAGAGCAGCCCGATGCGGTCGGCCTCGGCGGCGTGGACGGGTTCGCCCAGCATGAGGAGGCGGGTGGCGTGGCCGAGCCCGACGACCCGGGGGAGCAGATAGGCGGCGCCCATGTCGCCGCCGGAGAGTCCGACGCGGGTGAAGAGGAAGGCGAAGCGGGTGGTGGGGTCGGCGACCCGGAAGTCGGCGGCGAGGGCGAGGACGGCCCCGGCTCCGGCGGCGACTCCGTGGAGGGCGGCGACGACGGGGAAGGGGCATTCGCGCAGGGCCCGGACGACCTGGCCGGTCATCCGGTTGAAGTCGAGGAGCTGGGCCGTGTCGAGGGCGAGGGTGGCGCCGATGATCTCGTCGACGTCGCCGCCGGAGCAGAAGCCCCGGCCTTCGCCGTCGAGGACGAGGGCGCGCACGGACCGCTCGCGGGACAGCTCGGCGAGGAGGTCGCGCAGGTCGGCGTAGGCGCCGAAGGTGAGGGCGTTGAGCTTCGCGGGGCGGGCGAGGGTGACGGTGGCGACGCCCCGGTCGACGGTGAGGCGCAGATGCCGCCATTCCTCGGTGCGGGGCGCGGAACCGGTAAAGGGGCTCATCCGGAACGGCCTCCTTCCTCCTCCCGGAGGGTATCACTCACCTGTGACTGTCGTCATGAGTACGCGATAGAGCCCGACGGCAGTCGTAGGGGGGCGACCGAGGTCCCCCGGCCCGCGACCGAGGTCCTCCCCGGGGCGGGAGAGGCGCCTCTGGACTTGCGGATTGCACCTCGTAAGGTTGAAACCGGGACGTCTGGGAGGTCATCGCCCACCCGCCCCTCCGGCGAAGGGAGCCCGCACCATGCCCGAGGCCGACGGACCGTCCGTCCACGCCGCCATCGACGACACCACCAGCACCATCAGCACCGGGGCCGACGACGTCCCCGGACCGGCCGGATTCCCGGACGGCCCGGGAACCGACGCCGTCGCGTCCTGGCGCGTCGAGCTGCCCCACACGACCGCCGCCGTGCCGCTCGCCCGCGCGCTGATCCGTACCGCGCTCGCCGACATCGACCCCGCCGCCACCGGCCGCCCCGACCGCGACACGGCCGAACTGCTCACCGCCGAGCTGGTCGCCAACGCCGTCGAGCACACCGCGGGCCGGGGCCCCATCGCACTGGTCGTCGAGCTGTTCGCGTCGCCCGGCGGCTGCCAGATCGAGGTCCACGACGCCGAGCCCGCCCGTCCCGGTCAGCTCGTCTGCCCCGACCCGGAGACCGAGGTCGACCCCTGGCAGGAGCACGGCCGCGGCCTCCTCCTCATCCGGGCCCTCAGCAGCGACTGCGGGCACCGCCCCACCGCGCGCGGCAAGGCGGTCTGGTTCACGCTCCCCGCGATCCCGGCTCCGCGTCCGCGCTCGGAGCGGTGACGGCGAGGCGCGAGTGGCGCCGCCCGTATCCCGCGTACACGAGCGAGCCGACGGCCAGGAAGGCCGCGAACTGGACCCAGGTCGTCCAGCCGGTGCCCCAGATCAGATAGAGGCAGAAGCCGATCCCGAGGACCGGGCTCAGGGGGAAGAGCGGCACCCGGAAGGAGCGCGGCAGCTCCGGGTCGCGGCGGCGCAGCACCATCACGGCGAGGTTGACGGCCACCATGATGGCGAGGGTGCCGATGGTGGTCAGGTTGACGACCACGTCGAGCGGTACGAAGGCGGCCGGGACGGCGAAGACGGCGGCCACGATCCAGGTGTTGGCGACCGGTGTCGCCGACTTCGGCGAGACCCGCTCGAAGACCCGGGGGACGAGCCCGTCGCGGGACATCGACATCAGGATGCGGGTCTGCCCGTACATCACCGCGAGGACGACGGACGCGATGGCGACGACCGCGCCGAAGGCGATGATCCCGCCGCCGACCGAGGAGCCGGTGACCTGGTCGACGACGACCGAGAGCGCGGCCGGACGGCCGGCCACGGCGTCGGCGCCGAGGGCCCCGATCGCGGCGAGCGCGACGGCGCAGTACAGCAGGGTGACGACACCGATGCAGACGAGGATGGCGATCGGGATGTTCCGGCGCGGGTTCTTGACCTCCTCCCCCGCCGTGGTGATCGCGTCGAAGCCGATGTACGAGAAGAAGGCCACCGAGGCGCCCGCCGTGATCCCGTCGAGCCCGGCTCCGGCGAACGGCGAGAGGTTGCCGTCCTGGAAGGCGGAGAAGCCGATGGCGCAGAAGACGATCAGGATGCCGATCTTGAGGATCGCCATCGCGGCGGTGGCCCGCGCGCTCTCCCGCACCCCGCGCACGAGGAGGGTGGCGGCGAGCAGGATGACGACCACGGCGGGCAGGTTGACCGCTCCGCCGTCGGCGGGGCCCGCGGAGAGCACGGCGGGCAGCCGCCAGCCGACGAGGCTGTCGAGCAGTTCGTTGAGGTACTGGCTCCAGCCGACGGCGACGGCGGAGACGGAGACGCCGTACTCCAGGAGCAGGCACCAGCCGACGAGGAAGGCGGTCCGCTCGCCGAGGCTCGCGTAGGCGAAGGAGTAGGAGGAGCCGGACACCGGGATCGCGCCGCCCAGCTCCGCGAAGGAGAAGGCGGTGAAGACGCAGGTGATCGCGGCGAGGACGAAGGAGACGACGACTGCGGGCCCCGCCTTGGCGACGCTGTCGGAGAGCCCGACGAAGATGCCGGTGCCGACGATCGCACCGATGCCGAAGCACACGAGCTGGAAGAGGCCCATGGTGCGCCTGAGGCCGTGGCCCTCCAGGTCGGCGCCCGATTCGGCGAGGAGCTGCTGCGGGCTCTTGATCCGCTGGGGGGAGGCGATCCTCCAGCGGGTGGTGCTCCGTGGGGCGGACGGGGTCATGCGGTGGTTCTCATCTCTGGTGGCGCACGCGAGAGGGGGGTTCGGGCATATCCGCCTGAACCCCCCTGAGGAACGCGATCGTAAACCGCGTCGTGCATATTCACCCAATCGGGCGTAAAACTATGCCGCCGAAGCTCTTCGGCGGGGCCTGCGGCCCTCCGTCGGGTCTCCGAAGCTCTTCGGCGGACCCCAGAGGCCCCTCGGCCGGGCCCCTGAGCCCTTCCGCCGGGCCCCTCTGAGCCAAGCCCGCCCGAACCGCCGGGTTACGCGGGAAGCGCGGGGAGCGGGCCGCCGGCCATCGTGGCGACCAGGACCGCCTTGATCGTGTGCATCCTGTTCTCCGCCTCGTCGAAGACGACCGAGTGGGCCGACTCGAAGACCTCGTCGGAGACCTCCAGCTCGGTCAGTCCGTGCCGGGCGTGGATGTCCCGCCCGACGGCCGTGCCCAGGTCATGGAAGGCGGGCAGGCAGTGCAGGAAGCCGACGTCCGGGTTCCCGGTGGCGCGCAGCACGTCCATGGTCACGGAGTACGGGGCGAGGGCGGCGATCCGCTCGTCCCACACCTCCTTGGGCTCCCCCATGGAGACCCAGACGTCGGTGGCGACGAAGTCGGCGCCCGCGACGCCCTCGGCCACGTCCTCGGTGAGGGTGACCGTGGCGCCGCTGGCCACGGCGAGCTCCCGGGCGCGGGCGACGACCTCCGCGCCCGGCCAGTACGCCTCCGGGGCCACGATCCGCACGTCCATGCCGAGCAGCGCGCCGGTGATCAGATAGGAGTTGCCCATGTTGAAGCGGGCGTCGCCGAGGTAGGCGAAGGCGATCCGGTCCAGCGGCTTGTCGGTGTGCTCGGTCATGGTGAGGACGTCGGCGAGCATCTGGGTGGGGTGCCAGTCGTCGGTGAGACCGTTGAAGACGGGCACGCCGGAGAAGGCCGCGAGGTCCTCCACCGCCGCCTGGCTGTCACCCCGGTACTCGATGCCGTCGAACATGCGGCCGAGGACCCGGGCGGTGTCCTTGACGGACTCCTTGTGGCCCATCTGGGAGCCGGAGGGGTCGAGATAGGTGGTGGAGGCGCCCTGGTCGGCGGCGGCCACCTCGAAGGCGCAGCGGGTGCGGGTCGAGGTCTTCTCGAAGATCAGGGCGATGTTCCTGCCGCGCAGCCGCTGTACCTCGGCACCCGCCTTCTTGGCCGCCTTCAGCTCGGCGGAGAGCGCGATCAGGCCGCGGAACTCCTCGGCGGTGAAGTCCAGCTCCTTGAGGAAGGGGCGGCCGATGAGGTCTGTGGACATGGGACGCGCTCCTGGGGGTACGGGTCGGGGCGACGGCGATCAGGACCCTGGAAGTGTATACATACTTCAACATTTATATACAGCCCAGGTGCGGCCCCGTTCGGCGTCCCCCGGTACTCAGGCCGCGTCCCGCTCCACTGGACAGCTCATGCAGCGCGGTCCGCCCCTCCCCCGGCCCAGCTCGCTGCCGGGGATCTCGATCACCTCGATGCCCCGCTTCCGCAGATGCGTGTTGGTGGTGACGTTCCGCTCGTACGCCACCACCACCCCCGGCTCCACCGCCAGCACGTTGCACCCGTCGTCCCACTGCTCGCGCTCCGCCGCGTGCACGTCCTGCGTCGCCGTGAGGACCCGGATCTCCTGAAGGCCGAGGGCCGCCGCGATCGCGCCGTGCATCCGCTCCGGCGGACGGTCCGTCACCCGCAGGGACTGCCCCTCGTCCCCCGGCTCGATCGTGTACGAGCGGAGCATCCCGAGCCCCGCGTACTGCGTGAACGTGTCCTGGTCCACCATCGTCATCACCGTGTCCAGATGCATGAACGCGCGCCGCTTCGGCATGTCGAGGGCGACGATCGCCCGCGCCGAACCGGCCTCGAACATGCGCCGGGCCAGCATCTCCACCGCCTGCGGGGTCGTCCGCTCGCTCATCCCGATCAGCACGGCGCCGTTCCCGATGACCAGGACGTCCCCGCCCTCGATCGTCGACGGATAGTCCGCCTGCCCCTGCGACCACTGGTGGAACGGCCCCGCCCGCTCCCCCGCGAAGAGCGGGTGATGCCGGTAGATCGCCTCGAAGTGCACGGTCTCGCGCTGCCGCGCCGGCCAGCGCATCGCGTTGATCGACACACCGTCGTAGATCCACGCCGAGGTGTCCCGGGTGAACAGGTGGTTCGGCAGCGGCCCCAGCACGAAGTCGTCCAGGTCCAGCGCGTGGAACCGCACGGACGTCGGCTCCCGGTGCGCCGCCAGGAACTCCCGCTTCGTCATCCCCCCGACCAGCGCCTCGGCCAGCGCGCCCGCGTCCAGCGAGTCGAACGCGGCCCGGATGTGGTCGGCGGCCAGCGGCCCGTACTCCTTCTCGTCGAAGACCCGGTCCAGGACCAGGGCGCGCGCCACGGGCACCTCCAGGGACTCCCGCAGCAGGTCCCCGAAGAGGTGCACCGCCACCCCCCGGTCCCTCAGCACGTCCGCGAAGCCGTCGTGCTCCTGCCGCGCCCGGCGCACCCACAGCACGTCGTCGAAGAGCAGCGCGTCCTTGTTGGTCGGTGTCAGCCGCTTCAGCTCCAGATCGGGCCGGTGCAGGATGACGCGGCGCAGCCGCCCGGTCTCGGAGTCGACGTGGAATCCCATACGGCCATCCTGACGGAGCGAAGGGCCCCCGGCCCGCCTTTCCTCATGGGCGGGCCGGGGCGCGGCGGGCGGGGGCACGGCGGACGGGCACACGACAGGCGGGGGCGCGGCGGGCGGGGGCCGGGCCCCGGGTGCGGGGGCCGGGGGGCCGGGGGGTCGGGGGGCCGGGGCTCAGAAGAAGACCATGATCAGGAGGATCACGGACACCAGGCCCCCCAGGAACAGCCCGGCGCGGAACAGGAAGCGCCGGGTGTAGCCGTCACCCGGGTCGCCCGGGTCCTCGGGGACGTCCTGACCGGCCCCGTGCCAGGACGCCGCCACCGGGCGCGGGGCCGAACGCGGCAGCCCGTACGCCTCCTTGAGCAGCGCCAGCCACACCGCGTCCGGCAGCCCCGGCCGCTCGCCGTCGACGATCTGCCAGAAGGTCTCGCGGGCGGACGGTTCCGGGGCCGTACGGAGCCGGGAGAGCAGTTCGGCGACCGTGCCGACGGGGGCGTCGCCGCCGCCGAGGAGGGGACGGACGGCCCAGCGGTGCAGTGCGGCGGAGTTCGCCGCGCGCTGCTCCTCCGGAGGGTCCGAGGGGTCGGCGTCCGCGCCCGGCGGCCGGACCGCCCACAGTTCCCGGGCGATGGCGATCTCGCACAGCTCCCGGCGCCGCCCGTGGTCCCAGGACGGCAGACGGCGGGCCACCTCGGCGAGCAGGACGGTGAGCACGGCGTACACCTGCTGGCGCCGCAGCGCGTCGAGCAGTTCGCGGCCCCCGCCCCGCTCGACGAGTTCGCGGGCCTCGTCCACCGAGCGGGCGTCGGCCAGCTTGTGCACGAGCCCGGTCTCGGCGTCCCGCTCCCGGCCCCGCCCCCGGAGCCGCACCCGCCCGGTGGCGTCGGGCCCGGTCCACTGGGGCGCGTTCAGGGTCAGGACGGGCCGGGGGTACGGATCACGGACGGGAGGCCCGGCCGGGGAGGCGTCGGGGTCGGGGCGCGGGGAGGGGTCGGCGGGCGGGTCGGGGTAGGGGTCTGGGTAGGGGTCGGGGTCCCTGAGGGTCAAGGTGACGGTCGCGGGGCCGTCGGAGGGATCGAAGGGATCGGAGGGATCCGAAAGAGGGGAATCGGGGTGTTCGTGGGGCTGGTGCGGTTCATTGCGCTGTGGGGACTGTGGAGGCCGTGGACGCTGTGGGGGCTGGTGAGGGTGTCGGGGTTGCGGGGACTTGTCGAGTGCGGGTCGGGGGGTCCCCTGGGGATTCCCCGGGGACTCCGGAGGGTCCTCGCGGCCGGCCCGGGTCGGACGGTCGGGGCCGGACGGACGGTCAGGCACGGACGGACGGTCAGGCACGGACGGACGGTCGGGCCGGGTCGGACGGTCGGGCGCCTTCGGTGCGGAGTCGGCGCGGTCCTCCGCCTCCGCCGGGCGGTTCCACGCGTCGGCGCCCGGGGGCCGTTCCGGACGGTCGGCCCCGGTGAGCGGCTGCGGGCGCTCCGGGCGCCCCGCCTCCACTCGCCGGTCCGGATGGGACGGGCCTGCCGGGCGGTCGGGGCGGTCAGGAGGCTGGGGACGGTCCCCCCGGCGGTCCTGGCCTGGCCGGACCGTGGGCTGATCCGGACGGTCAGGACGATCGAAGCGGTCAGGGCGATCCTGCCGGTCCGGACCGTCCGGACCGACCGGACGGTCAGAACGGTCAGAGTGGTCCGGGGGCTGCGGGTGCTGCGGACGGGAGGGCCCGTACGCCTTCCCCGGGTTCTCGGGGTCCCCCGGACGTCCGGGGAGTGTGTCCGGGTGTTCCCCATGCGTGGGTCCCGGTACCTCCCGTGGAGTGCCGTGCGGGGACGGGGCCGGACGGAACCAGCGGTCCGGGGCGTCCCAGGGCCCTTCCGGAGCAGCGGCTCCGGAAGGATCGGCAGGGGCGTCCCAGGGTGAGGTGGGGGCGCGGCGGGCGGTGTCCCGGCCGGTGGCGCCACCGCCCCGGCCCCCGTCCGGAAAGTCCCGTGGGGGACCTCCCTTCCGGGGCCCGGCGGGCCCCCGTTCCCCGGACCCGCCGTGCCGCTCCAGTCCGTCCAGGGCCCGCGCGGCCGTCTCCAGGAGGGTGGCCCGGGCGGAGCGGACGGCGAGGAGCGCGGCCGCGACCGCGTAGCTGCCGCCCTCCCCCTCCGCCACGTCCCGCAGGTGGTGGGCGACGAGGCGGGCGGCGACGGCCTCCGCCCGGTCGCCGGTCCGTTCGCGGGGATCCACCCGGCGGCAACCGGTGTTGCCGCTCGCCGCCCCGGACCAGCGGCCGACGAAGACGAAGCGGACCGCCGGGACCTCGACGGTGTCATGGGTGGCGAAGGTCCACCGGCGTTCCGTGACCTCGCCGAACATCCCGTACAGGCCCCAGAGCACCGGGGCGGCGGTGTCGCCGTGCGCGTCGAGGACGGTGAAGCGGTCATCGGGGTGGCGCAGCAACTCCGCGACGGTTCCGATGAGTTCCCCGGGGACGCGGGCCAGCTCCCGGTCGAGTCCGTCGTGTCCCCGGCGGGCCGCCCGGTCGAGGGCGGAGTCCGTGACGCACGGCAGCGGCCCCCGGACGGCCGGGTCGAGACCGGCACCCTCCCAGTCCCAGGCGTGGAGCCCGAGACAGGTCACGGGGTCGAGGAGGGCGGGGGGACCGACCAGGGCGTGGCAGAACACGGAGGCGCCGCCGTCCGCCCCCGTGAACGGGACGCGCCGGATCAGCATCACGTCGGCGCGCCGCTCGATCCGGACCAGGGCGGGCCGGGTCTCCTCGCCGCTGGCGCGCAGGACGGGTCCGGCGAGCCGGAAGAGGGTCTCGGCCTCCTCACGGGATCCGGACCAGGCGACCGGGCCGAAGCCGGTGCTGCCGGAGAGGTTCTCGCTGTCCCAGCGGAAGACGATCTGGTCGACTTCGCGCTGCCGGTCATCCGGCCATGTCATCGGACGTTCCCCTCTCCGGGCCCCAGGGGTCCGGCGGTGTCCACCCCGGGCAGCAGCCCGCACGAGGCGAAGAGCGAAAGCAGTGGCGCGAGCACCCGGCGCGGCCGGGCCCCGTGCGGGAACCGGTCGCCGCGCGCCTGCCCTCCGGTGGCGGCCACGAAGTGCAGGGTGCAGTCCGCGCAGTCGTCGAAGGGCTTGAGCCAGGCGGGGCTGGCGTGGTGGGCGAGGAAGGCGTACGCGTCACGGCTCTCGGCGCCGACGGCGACCGGATCATGACGACCCGTCAGAGCGCGGCCCAGCCAGCGGTCCACGACGGGTTCGAAGCGGACCAGGTCGCTCTTGTTGACGGCGAGCGCCACCGGGGCGGCGACGAGCCCGCCGCGCTCCCGGGGGATGCGGTTGAGGACCGTGGCGAAGGCCTCGTCGCCGAGTTCGCGCCGTCGCAGACCGCTCTGCTGCCGTACGGGGTCGAGGGAGGTGAGCCGGAGCGCGCGCAGCGGGTCCAGGACGAAGACGAACGCGTCGACCCCCATGAGGAAGCGGCCGACCTCGCTGTCCTGGGCGAGGTCCTCCCCCGCCAGGTCGAAGAAGACCACGGGCCGGGGCGTGGCGCCGCCCGCCGACACGAGCAGCCCGTCGGCGAACCGGGCGAACGTCTGCTGTCCGGTGCGGCCCAGCTGTCTGCCCTGCTGGAGGCTCTGCACCCGTTCCCGCAGATAGGTGCGGTGGGCCTCGGGGTTCAGCGGGCGGCACTTCAGTCCGTACGGTTCGAGCCCGCCCAGTTCGACCTCGCCGAGCATCGCGGCGAGCAGATGGGTCTTGCCGACGGAGGAACTGCCGACGAGCGCGACGGTGAGCGGCTCGCCGTTGGTGAGGTAGGGCACGGGCAGTTCGTGTTCCTCGTCGCCCGCGCCGGTGTGGGGGCAGAGGTGGTACGCCTTGCGGAGGGCGTCCGCGCGGTGTCCGGGCCGCCGTTCGGCGGCGAGGTCCAGCGGGATGCGATTGCCCTTGGCGTCGATGGTGACGAGCAGCCGTTCGTCGTAGGTGACGGGCAGCAGGCAGTGCGGGCACATGCGGCCCCGCGAGAGGGCCGCCGACAGGGGCTCGGACGGCGGCACGAAGGCGGCGGGGCCGGAGGGTACCGCCGGACCGCCGCGCGCGTCGGACGTGAACCTCCGCTCCCCGTCGGCTGGTTGGCCGCGACCCGTCCCGCGGTCCTCGTCCGGGTGCCGGTCGGCACCGGTGGGCCGGGCCGGGTCACCGCCGCCGAAGATCCGTCCGAAGAGGGAGGAGCGGGGCGCGCGCGGCTCGTGGGCGGCGGCGCGGGGGGCGGCCCCGCCGTCCGGGCGGCCCGCCCCGGTGAGGGCGCGCTTGCGGGCGAGCTGGTGGTCGTACGCGGCGCGCCACCGGTCCAGCGGATCAGCCGTACCGATCCCGGAGGCGAGCGGGTCGGGGACGTGGAGGAGCCTCAACAGGTCCTCGGGCCAGGGCCGTTCGGACGCTCTGGGCGAGAAGAGACCGCTGTGTTCGAGGGCGGCGAGCCGCCGGTAGTCGGCGAGGTCCCGGGGCGGTCCCTCACCCCTGTCGGGGTGTCCGGCGAGCAGGAAGTAGGCGATCTCGGCGACGGACCACAGGTCGTCGCGGGGGTCGGCGGTCCCGTGGCCCGCGCGCTGCTCGGGCGAGGCCCAGGGGGCGGCCCCGTAGGGCTCGCGCGGCTCCCCGGCGCGCAGCGCCGCGTACGGCTCGCACAGCCGCACCCGGGTGCCGTCCCACCGTACGGTGCCGGGATCGATGGCCCGGTGGACGAGACCGGCGTCGGCCAGCAGCCTGACGGCCGTGGCGAGTTGGCCGATGATCCGCTCCTGTTCCTCGGCGGCGAGGCGGCCCGCCCAGTCGGCGAGCGGACGGCCGGTCGGCGGCCGGTACAGCACGAAGGGCTCCGCCGAGGTGAGGTCGAAGCCGACGGTCCGAGTGAGGACGGCCCCGAACCTGGCCCCGCCGTAACGCCGTTCGAGGGCGACGGCGGCGGCCACCTCGCGCTCCAGACGGCCGTACGCGTACGGGTCGGCGAGCGCCGGGGAGGCCAGCCGGTACTGGACGACGGGCTGCGCCGCGGTCCCGAGGAACGCCCGGCGCGCCAGGAAGCCGGGGCGGCCCGGGGCCTGGTGGTCCTCGCCGTACCGCACGGCGAAGCGCACCGGCGCCTCGCCGTGGGTGAGGAACTCCACCTCCTGGTAGTACGGGTGGGGTGGCGGGGTCGGCACCCGGAGATGGTCCGGGTCCTCCGGCCCGAGGGAGCGGCCGGGGTCGGCGGTCATCCGGCCCACCTCGACCGGGAACTCCGGTCCGCCACCAGGTGCTCCGCCACCGCCCGGCGGCCCCGCCCCGGCCTCCCGGGGACGCCCGCCGCCGGACGGAGACCCGAACGCCTCCGGGCGGGCGGGGTCACGCGGCGCCCGGGGACCGGTCGGGGATCCGGGCCCGGTCAGAGATCCGGGAGGCCCGGGGAAGGCAGCGGCGGGCGGGGCGTACGGATCGCCCCAGCGGCCTGCACTCTCATGGCGTGCGGGGTCGTCCGGATGGACCGGGCCGTTCGGGTACACCGGGCCGTTCGGGCCGAACAGTCCGTCCGGGCGGGCCGGTTCGGGTCTGCGGGCCGGGCCGTCGGCGCGGGCCTGACCGGTCCGGTGCCCGGGGTCGCCCGGGAACGCCGTCTCGGCCGGACGGCCCGTACCGCCCGGGGAATCGGCGTCGCCCGGAAGGCCGGGGCCGGTCGGGCGGTACGGGCGCGCGGGCGGCGGGAGGGACCTGTCGGCGGGACGCCAGATCTTCGGGCGGTACGGTTCCGGACGCCCCGGGCCCGCCGGGTCGTCCGGATCCCACGGTTCGTCCGGGGCCCCGGGGTCGTTCGGGTCCCCGGGGTCGTTCCCGTGGTTCGGACGGTTCGGGTCGGTCACTGGTCTTCCGCCTCCTCGGCGCGGACGGTGTGCACGACGTCCGCGCGGAGCGGGACGAGACGGAGGATTCCCGCGTGGCGCCCCGCGCCGGTCCAGACGACGTCCTCGGGAGTGCCCCGCCAGATGTCGTCGCCGGCCGCCCCACGCCGCATGGCCTCCGGTACGAACCGGATCTGCCGGGCGGCGAGGGGGTCGTGCGAGAGCAGCCGCAGGTGCTCGGGCCCGCAGAGCGCGACCGTGAGTCCGGGGTCGTCCCCGGCGAGGAGCAGCCGGGCCACCGCGTCGGGGGCGACCCCGCTGAGCCGGGCGGCGTCGGGCCGGTCGACGGGGGCGGTGGTGAGCCCGGTGGGGCCCCCGGGGTCGCGCGGCCCGTCGGGGCGGGACGGCGGCGAGGCGGCCACGTCCCGCTCCAGGCGCAGCCGGGTGTCGTCCAGGAGTTCCGTGAGCCGCTGCGCGTGGACCGGGGAGGCGGGGGCGCCGGGGTCGCGCTCGACGCCCGCCCAGCAGCGGTCGAGGATCAGGAGGGTACCCGCGACCAGGTCGCCGACGAGGGTGTCGACGAGGAACGGGCCGCCGTCCCCGTGCCGCCGTTCCAGCCAGGCGGGCGCGGGCGGTGCCGAGGACCCTCCATGGCGGTCCTCGGGGTCCCGGGCGGAGAAGCCCGGGACCCCGGCGGTGGACCTGCCGGAAGACCCGTAGGGGTCCCGGTCATCCCCGTCCCCGTCCCCGTCTCCGGCTCCGTAGGGGCTCCCGTACGGGTTGTCCCGGCCCCCGTAGGGGCTCCTCCCGTGGAGGTCGTCCCGGTTCCCGAAGGTGTCCCCGTACGGGTCTCCGTAGTGGTCGTCACCCCTGTCCCCGAACGTGTCCCCGAAGGTGTCCCCGAACGAGTCTCCGTGGGGGTCGTACGAACCCCTGTGCGCGTTCCCGTACGGGCCCCCGTAGGTGTCCCCGCGCGGGTTCCCGTACGGGTCCAGCGGACGGGAGGCGTCGGAGGAGCGGGCCGACGGCGGCGGGAGGCTCTCGCCCCACTCGCCGCCGCCCCACTCGCCGCCATCCCACTCGCCGCCTCCCCGGCCCTCCCGGCTCCGGTCCTCCCGGCTCCGGTCCTCCCGGTTCCGGGTCGCCGCGCGGAAGTCCGCGCCCGGCGGGACGGCGGTGCCGGACCTGTGCCTGTCGGCCGTGTCCGCGAGGTCACCGAGCAGCCGGGACACCGCGCCCGCGCCCGCCGAGCAGTGGTGGCGCACCTCGGCGAAGAGCCAGTCGTGCACGGCGGTCGTGACGACGAGGTTCCGGACCTCCCCGAGGACGCGCCAGGCCTCCTCCGGGTCCGCCCGCGCCCACCAGTCGTCCACGCCCCGGGTCCAGTCCCGCAGCGCGAGGAGGACGACGGCCGTGAGGGACACGGCGAGCGCCAGGGCCCCCGCCCACGGCGGCGGGCCGAGGAACAGCCCCAGGGCCGCCCCGGCCAGGCCACCGAGGAGGCCGCCGAGCAGCCGGGGCGCGGCCCCCGTCGACCCGCCGCCGTCGGTCCGGCCGTCCGGCGACCGGTTGGGCCTGCGTCGCAGCGCCAGCCGGGCGAGTCCGGCGGCGACGGCGCCGACGGCCGGGCCGAGGACCCAGCCGAGGACCGGCCACACCCCGGCGAGCAGGGCGAGGAGCCCGGTGACCGCGAAGGCCGTGGGACGCGGGCCCCCGGCCGTGAAGGCGTACCGGCCGTCGAGCCGCCGCAGCCGCTCGGGGCCGCAGAGCGCGTCGAGCCGGGCGAGCCGGGCGGTGCTGCCGACGGGCGCGGTGCGCGCGGACAGCGCGGAGAGCCTGGCCGCGACCGAACGCAGCGGGAGACCCCGGCCGATCAGTTCGTGGGTGTGGTCGCGCAGGGCCGGGACGATCCCGGCACGGGTGATCTCCCGTGGCATCTCGGGGAGTTCGACGCCCCGGTCCCGGAGGACGGCCCGGTGCTCGACGGTGGGGCGGCTGCCGCCCGCGGCGCCGAACGCGTCCGCGACGACGGCCCGGACCCGGCCCAGCTCCCGTACCACCCGCTCGATGTCCCCCGGCAGATCGACGTCCACGCCCGCCCGGGTGAGGAGTCCGGCCGCGCCCCGGACCCGCTGGTGTCCGTCGACGGCGTCCGCGACGGCCTCCTCGCAGGCGGCGAGCGCGGCCCCGGTCCTGCCCCCGGGCGGCAGCCACTGGTGACCGGCCAGGGAACGCGGCACGCCCTCGTCGAGGAGCAGCGCCGGCGCGCCGGGCACCCGCTCGGCGGCGGACGCGCCCGAGGGCACCTCCTGGCCAACGAGCCCCTCGACCGCCTGCCGCCAGGCGCGCTCCCGTGCCTCGTCGGTGAGGTCGTGCTCCAGGACGCGCACGGCGGGCACGGCGACCCCGTGCACGACCTCGCCGAGCGCGCGCAGGACCGCGTCGAAGACCTCCGGGGTGGCCAGGACGTCGACGAGCGGGCGCAGTACGGCATCGCCGGGCACCTCGTCCTCGACGCCGTCGAAGAGCCAGAGGACGCCCGCGGCGGGCGGGCGCAGGGTGAGGGTGCGGCGCACGGTCCGCCCGTTCCGGTCGCCGACCGCGAGGCAGACGACGCGGGCGGGGCCGTACGAGGAGAGGCGCTCGTAGAGCCGCTGGTGGGCGACGAGCCGGTCGGCCGTGTCGAGCACGAGGAAGCGGCGTTCGCCGCCGGGTCGTTGTGCGTCGAGGGCGGCCCGGACGGCGTCGTCGGGGTCGTGTGCCGTCGCCGTCCTCAGGTCCAGGCAGACGGCGTGCCCCGGGAGGGGCCGTTCGGGAAGGACGCGCGGGCTCACTCGGCCTCCTTCTCCGGGTCGCGGCGGGGTGCCCTCCGGTCGTCCCGCCCGGCCCCGCCGTCACCACGGACACCGGAGCCGGAGCCGGAGCCGGAGCCGCCGGAACCCTGACCGGAGCCCCGACCGTGGCCCCGCGCGGGGCCGGGCCCGGGGTGACGACCCGGGTCGCGGTCCGGATCCCGGCCGGGCCGACGGCCGGGCTCGCGGTCGGTCCCACGTCCGGGGCCGGGATCTCCTACGGGATCCCTCACAGGGTCGCGTCCGGGGTCGCGGTCCTCGAACGGCTCATCGAACGGGTCGGCGTACGGGGTCCCGTACGGGTTTCCCTCCCGGCGGCCGTCCCCGCGGCCGTCCCCGCGGCCGTCCCGGTGTCGGTTCGGGTGTCCGTTCCGCTGTTCGTCCCACTGTTCCTCCCGGGCCCCGCGCCTGTCTCCACGCCGGTCTCCCTCCCGTGTTCGCCCCCGAAGTCCGTCCTGGTATCCGTCCCGACGTCCGTCCTGGTGTCCGTGCGGCTCCTCGTACGGGTTCTCGTACGGCTCGTCGTCGTACGGGGCGAGGTCCGGCTCGGGGTCGGGCGCGGGGTCCGGCTCGGGGTCGAACTCCCACTCGCCGTCGTAGGCGGACCGGTGCCGGGGCGTCCGTCCGCCAGGGCCGGGGCCCCGGGTGTCCCTGTCCCCGTAGGGGACGCGGGGGTCGGGCCCCGGGCCGTCGCCGGTCCCGTAGGGGCCCTGCTCGTCGTTCCCGTACGGGGCACGTGGTCCGCCCCCGCTCCCGTACCCGCCCCGCTCCCCC
Source organism: Streptomyces sp. NPDC101490 (assembly GCF_044767145.1). NCBI lineage: Bacteria > Bacillati > Actinomycetota > Actinomycetes > Kitasatosporales > Streptomycetaceae > Streptomyces > Streptomyces sp. NPDC101490. The sequence continues at coordinate 316,314 of NZ_JBIWNI010000004.1, read as the reverse complement.
GTCCCCTGCGGGCGGGGGCCCCGGCCGGGTGCCGGGCGCGGGGTGTGCCGGTCGTACAGGGCGCGCAGGCTCGACTTGGTCGCGCGGGCCGCCTTCGGGAAGCGCATGGCCAGGGCGCCGGGGTAGGTGACGGACCAGAAGTGGCGCAGCGGGGCGAGCCATTCGCTGTCCGCCGGGCCGAACTCCTCGACCAGCCCGTCGATGAGGTCGAGCTGGCGCGGGGCGACCTCTTCCACGAACCGTGCGAAGAGCGGCGAGGGCGGCACCGGCACCTGTGCGAGCCCCTTCGGCAGGGCCTGCATGAGGCGTTCGCAGAACTGCTCGATGATCTGCCCCTCGTCGAGCAGTGCCCAGCGCTCGTACGCGCGCAGCAGCCCGGCCCAGCTGGAGAGGGAGCCGTCGAAGTCCTCCAGGCGCAGCGACATGGTCGCGGACTCGCCGTCCTGGAGCCGGATGCGCACCCGGTGGGGCGAGTCCGCCGGGCCCTCGGCGTCGACGTGCCCGTTCCACATCGCGCAGAGCAGCCGGTGCAGGATGCGCTGCCGGTCGTGTTCGGTGGAGACCAGCCAGTCGTCCTGGTAGCCGAGGCGCTGGCGCCAGTGCAGGAAGTCGTCCTCGCCGCCCGCGTCGCGCGCCTCGGACCAGACGCTGAGGACACCGCGGACCTCGGAGATGTCGGTGAGGTTCATGCCGCTGCGGAAGAAGACGACGGTGATGGAGTCGGTGTCGCCCGCGCGGCTCTCCGGGGTGACCCGGGCGGGCAGGTTGAGTTCCTGTTCGAGGAAGTCGCGGGCCCGGCCGTCCGCCTCGCTCGCCGGGTGCACGATGAGGATCTTCAGCGGCCCGCTGCCGTCGGGGACGAACCCCACCGGGATCAGCCCGGCGAGCCGGGCGCGGAACTGGTCGAGCCAGCGCGGATCGACCTTGGCCTCGGCGGACTCGTCGCCGGACGCGGCCCGCAGGAGCAGTTCCATGGAGGGCAGCAGGGGGCGGGCGAAGACGTCGTCGTTGGCCTCGCCGAAAAGACGTTTGACCCGGCGCTCGACGACCTGCTTGATCTCCTTCACGGCCGCCCCCGCGGACCGCCGGACGGTGTCGAGGGCCCGCCGCCAATCGTCGGGGCCGACGAGCCTGCCGAGGATGGCGGCGGGGTCGGCGGTCTCCGGCAGGCCCAGGCTCTCGGCGAGCCGGTCCACGACGTCGTCGTAGAAGGCGCGCAGGGTGTTCTGCGGGGGCAGCAGGTAGGCGATGCCCGCGCGGTCGTCGCGGTAGAGGTCGCGGCGGCGTTCGGCGAAGGACTTCGCCTCGTCGTGCTCGTGCGCGCGCAGCGCCTTGGCGAGTTCGGCGACCTCGACGGTGACCCGGTTGAGGGAGGGCCGCCACTGGGCCTCGCCCGCCTGCCAGCCCCGGTGCCAGAGGGTGCGGGCCCGCCACTGGTACCAGGCTTCCTGGGCGGCGAGCGCGTCCTGGACGTCGGGATCGCTCCACCGGGCCGGTACGACTCCGCCGACGCTGCCCCGGACGGCGGGGATGGCGGGCGCGGAGGTCCCCACGTCCGGCGGCCGTTCGGGTTCGTTGCGCCGGTTGTCGAGCATTCCGGTGAAGCCCTCCCTGGCCACCCGGTCGGGGTGGCCGGGCAGTCCTGCGAGGACCACCTCGACCTGGAACGGGTCCATCCGGCCCAGGAGTTCACGGACTCCGGCGCTGGGCCGGAAGTCCTCGGTGAGGCGGGGCATCTCGCGGGCGAGACCGCTGTCGAGGCGGCGCAGGGCCTCCTCCATGTCCCCGAGCCGGTTCCGGAGTTCCTGGGTGATCCGGTTGCGGCCCCGGGGGAGTTGCTCGGGCGCGGGCACGTCGGGGGCCTCACGGCTCCAGAGGCGGCCGACGCCGGAGCGGGTGAACAGGTCCCGCACGTGGTTCTGGCCCTCCCGGTCGGGCCGTGCGGCACGCTCGGCCATGCCGCTCACGGCCTGGGCGAGGAGGCGGGCGGCGACGATCTCGGCGAGGTCGTCGACGGGCACGGTCAGGGAGGCGGCGAGGCTGGTGGACATGCCCCGGTAGCCGATGCCGGTGCGGGCGGGCGTCGAGCGTTCGACGCTCTTGTTGATGAAGCTGGCGGCGAAGGACTGGTAGTCCTCGTCGGCGCGGGTGGCCGAACCGCTGTCGTCGCCGATGTCGGTGCCGATCAGCGACATCACCATGGCGGCGATGGAGCGGCGCAGGTCCTCGCTGCCGATGACGGCGGGTTTGGAGAACAGGAACGCGGTCTGCATGGTGGCCGGGCGCAGCGCGACGACGCCGTCGCCGGGGTAGGTGACGCTCAGCCTGCCCCGGTCCTCGACGTCGCCGACCTGGTCGAGGGCGTCGGGCACGTTCTGGTCGTCGACGAGCCGTGAGAGGTCCACGAGGGCGCGGGCCGAGTTGAGTTCGGCTTCGCGTCCGCCGCCCGCCTCGGGCGGGAAGGCGGACGGCATGACGACCAGCGGGTAGATCTTCACCCCGGGGACCCGGGCGTTGCGGAACTCGTGGCCGATGAGGTGGATGAAGTCGTAGAAGATCCCGGCGCCCGTTCCTCCGGCGACGGAGAAGGCGACGAAGACGTCACAGCCCCTGATCCGGCCGCCGCCGACCCGCCGGAGGTCCCCGGCTGCCTGGCCGATGGCGCCGATGGCCTCGCGGAGCTGACGGAGGACGGGTTCGAGGCCGGAGCGCAGGGTCGCGAAGAGGGCGGCGCGGCCGACGGTCGGGAGCTGGCCCGCGCCCGCGTTGAGCGGGGCGACGCGCGGCTGGCGGGCCTGCGGCGGCAGCCACAGCCGGGTCTCCTCGGGGAGGGAGACCCGCAGCATGCGGGTCACGTCGGGCGAGCTCTCCAGGTCGGTGGGGAGCAGGTCGCGGACCATGCGGGAGGTACGGGCGAAGGCGGCGCCCTCGGCGCCCTTGGCGCGGAACTGCGGCTGGTTGAGCAGTTCGCCCTCGCTGAAGTCGGCGTAGACGAACTGGAGGCAGTCGGGCAGCTGGAAGGGCAGCCGACGGCCGCCGTCGACCAGGTCGGTGCCGTCGGGTCCGCACAGTTCCCGGCGCAGGCCGCGCTCCAGTTCGCTGCCGATGCGTCCGCCGGTGCCGCCGAGCCCGACGAACAGCATCGGCTGGTAGATCTTCATGTCCTTCTCCTCGCTGCCCCGTTCAGAGCTCACGCGTTCGGGGCCGACCGATCCGGTGAGCCGGATGAGGTCCGTCCGGAATCGGTCGGGTGCCGGTCCGTTCAGAAGTTGTCGTCGTAGCCACCGCCCGGGTCGGGTGAGGTGCCCGCGCCCGGGTCGCCGGGTCGGCCCTCGGAGTCCGTACGGCCTCCCCTCCGTGCTCCGGGGGCGCCGACGGGCTCGGTGCGCCGGGCCGCGCCGGGCCACCAGGCCGCCCGGCCGGTGCGGGACCCGCGGTTCTGGCGCCCGGCACCGGTACGGCTTCCGACGCCCGTACGGTCCCCGTCGCCGCGCGGGGCCGTGCGGCCGCTCCGTACGACCAGTTCGTGGTCGCCGATGCCGGTCGGTTCGCCGGACCTGAGCGGGGCCTGGCCACCGCCCCGGAGGCGCAGCAGCAGTTCACCCGCGCCGTCGCGGCGCAGCACGTGGGCGCTGGAGGCGGAGCCGCCGGGGACACGGCGGAGGGTCGGGGGCGCCCCGTAGGGCTCGTCCACGGTGAAGGCGAAGGCGCCGCCGGGGCACTGTCCCCTGCGCACGGTCAGCGAGTCCAACGGCCTTCCGTCCTGGCACAGTTCGAGGGTGACACCGGTCAGGTCGCGGCGGCGCCGGCGGGCGGCGAGCCGGATTCCGGCGAAGGCGCCCGCGAGGAGGACGACGGTGGCGCCCGCGGCCACGGCCCACCACCACCGGTCCCACCAGGTCGGCGGGGCCACCACCCGGACGTTCAGGAAGGCGCTGCGCAGGGCCCGGTCGCCGTCTCCGGTGTCCACGGCGGTGATCCGGCCGCCGAGTTCGCCGAGGGGCGTGCCCGGACCGACGGTGACGGTGAAGGGGACGCGGACGGCCTTGTTCGGCGGGGCGGTGACGGTCGCCGGGGTGACGGCGAGTTCCGCGCCGGGGACCTGGTCCGCCAGGGCGAGGCGCAGGGTGTGCGGCGCGGTGTCGTTGTTGGTGACGTCGAGGGTGCCGTGGACGGTGCCGCCGGGGTGGACGGTGACGGAGTCGGTGACGAGCCCGGCGGTCACCAGGGGGACGCCGTCGGCGGCGCGGGCGTGCAGCGGGCGCCGGTCGGAGACGATGCCGGGGGCGGCCATCCTGGTGAGGAGTTCCAGGTCGCCGGTGGCTCCGGCGGGCAGCGTGAACGTACCGGTGAACCGCACGTCCCCGGCCCTGGCGTCGGGGGCCCTGCCGTCGTCCGCGAGCCGGAAGGAGACGGGGCCGAAGCCGTCGCCGCTGAGGTCGGCCGTCACGGCGAGCCCGGCGAGCTGGCCCGGGTCGGTGATGACGACTCCGCGCCGGGTCTGCATCCGTACCTCCACCGTCACCTTCTCCCCGGGGCGCGGGGACGCGGGGTCGAGGACGACCATGGAGCGGAGCCGGCCCTGCCAGATGGCCCGGACGGCGACCTCGCGGTCCCCGTGGCCCTCCGGGGCCTCGATGTGGACCCGCCAGCGGCCGGGCAGCGGGTTGGTGACGCGGAGCGCCTCGACGGGGCCGTTCTGGCCGCTCACCTCGAAGACGGAGCCGTCGAGCTCGCCCTGGGCGGGGACCTTGCGGCCCGCCGGGTCGTAGTAGGTGACCCGTACCTTCGGATCGTGCTTGGCGACGGTCAGGGAACCGTCGGTGGCGATGGGCGGGATGGTGACGGTCAGGTCGGCGGGGGGCTTGCCGACGGTGCCGTGGGCGATCCGGGCGCAGCGGGCGGCGGCGAAGGTCTCCTGGAGTGCCGTGTCGATCCCGGCGGAGGTGCCGACGACCCGCATCCGCGGGACGGAGCCGGGAATTCCGGAGCAGGCGCCCCGGTAGCCGCCCTCGGCCATGGCGGTGAGGGCGGCGCGGTCGATCTCGCCGCCGAAGCCGAGGGGCCAGATCTGGACGCCCGCGGCGCGGGCGCGGGCGAGTTCCTCGGTGAGCCTGCGGGCGCCGTTGGCCTGGCGGCTGTCGCGGTCGGTGCCGTACTCGGGGCTGTCGGCGACGTCGAGCCGCCCGTCGGTGAGCAGGAAGACGACCTTGGGGACGGCGGGCGTCCCGGCGCCGGTGGGCGGCCTGCTCCCGGTGAGGCGGGTGACGGCCTGCCGGACGGCGGCGGGGAAGTCGGTGCCGGGGCCGGTGCGGGCGGCGTCGCGGTCGTTGAGGAGCTGGACGCAGTCGCTGAGCCGCTGGCGTCCCGCCGCGTCGACGGCGATGAGCGGGCAGACCTCGCGGACGGGTGACTGGCCGGGCTTCTCGGAGCTGCCGAAGCCGATGACGGTGGCCCGTGAGCGTTCCGATATCTCGCCCTGGCTGATGAGCGCCGCCGCCTCGGTCTCGCGCGCGAGGTCCTTGTCGGCGAGGCTGGCCGACTGGTCGACGACGACGGCGAAGTCGATGGGGTCGGGCCCGTCGGTGGGATCGGCGGGGGCGAGCGGGGCGGCGGGGACACGAAGGGCGACCCGGGCGTACGGGGTGCCCGGCAGGTGCGGGGCGGCCTGGGCGTGGGGGACGGCCGGGGCGTACGGGAACACCGCTGACGCGGCCGGGGCGTACGGGAACACCGTCGGGGCGGCCGGGCGCGCGGGCGCCCCGGGTGCGCCCGGGGCGGCGGTCGCCGCGAACGGTCCGGAGAGGGCGACGAGCGCTCCGGCGAGGAGCAGGACACTGCCCCTGGTGGTCCACTGCATGTTCACTCTCACCACAGTTCGCTGAAGAGGGCCAGAAGGGCGCCGAGCGCGAGCGCGCAGACGCCCAGGCGCAGCCACCGGTACTTCGCGGCGAGCACGAGGCCGTGCACACCGGCCTGTTCGAGGAGCCAGCCGGTGGCGTCCGTGCCGGTGGCGGTGAGCCGGGCGCGCAGCGCGGGCCCGGTCGGGCCGGCCGTCAGCTCGCGCAGCAGCGTGCGGTCGGCGCCGATCCGGGTGCGCGGCAGCACCACGGAGACGAGCATCACCACACCGGCCGTCCACAGCCCGCCCGCGACCAGCAGGAACACGAGTCCCGTCCCGGTGGTGGGCAGGAGGGAGCGCTCCCCCGAGAAGACGACGGCGAGGAAGGCGAGCGCGCCGGAGAGCAGGATCGCGGCCTTGGTGTCGGCCCGCCCGATGTCCTCGCGGACGGTGGAGAGCAGGTGCTCCGCCATGAACCTCAGCTCCTCCTCCCTGAGTACGGGGACCGGGTGCGGCCCGGTCCCGGCCGGGGGCTCCCGTACGGGACGGGGTGCGGGGCGCCGTCCGGGGCCGGGCGCCGGAACCCGTACGGGACCGGTGGGCTCCCCTACGGGACCGGGGGCGGATTCCCTTACGGGCCCGTCCCCCGGCCCCCGTACGGGACCGGTCCGGGGCCCCCGTACGGCGTCCGGTGGGGGCTCCGGGTCCGGTATCGGGACCGGCGCGGTCATGTCTCGTCCCAGTCGTCGAAGGCGGAACTGGCCCTGCCGGGGCGGGTGGTCCGCCGGGACCGGTCGTAGGGGTCGTCGCGGTCGTAGCGGTCGTCCCGGTCGGTCCGCCCGTAGGGGTCGTCCGGGTCGTACCGGTCGTGGCCCCCGTCACGGCGGTCGGCGGGTGTCTCCTCCCGGGGGCCGTCACCGCGCCCCTCACGGGTGTCGTCGTCACGGGACCGCGACCGCTCGCGGTCGCGCCCCCTCCCCCGCTCCCGCTCCCGCTCCCGTTCGGAGCCCGACTCGACGCGGGTCGGCTCGTACACCCGGGGTTCGCGGGGCGCGTCCCCGTGCTCCCCGTGCTCGTCGTCCCAGTCGGGGAAGCTCGGTTCGGGGTGCGCGGGCCCCGGGTCGAGGCGTCGGCGCCCGGTGTCGCCCGGCGGGTTGAGCACCCGGTCGGTGATGCCGCCGAGGACGCTGCCGGTCTGGGTCCGCAGATACATGAGCACCTGGTACATCTGCTCGCCGATGTCGTGCCGTTCGAGGACACCGGTGTCCAGGAGCCGGTTGAAGACGGCCAGGTAGTCCTCCTGGCTCTCCCGCCGCTCCCGCTGGAGCTGGGTGCGGATCTCCCACTGCTTGTCGGGGTTCATCGCCATGTGGTGGGCGATCTGCGCGAGGTCGCCGCGCCGGAAAAGGGCCTCCATCTCGCGGGCCCGGTCGGCGATCAGGGCCCGCTCGGCGGCCTCCCGGCGCCGCTCGGCCTCGGCGACGCGCTCGTCCGCCTCCATCGTGACGCCGACCCGGTCCCGCCGGGAGACCTCCGCCTTGACGGAGTCGTCGAGGTCGATGAAGACGAGGACCCGGGTGCGCAGGCCCATGTCCCGGCCGAAGCTGAGCCGCCCGGCCGCCAGTTCCTCCCGCACGGCTTCGTCGGCGCGCTGCGCCTCGGTGATCCGGAATCTCCTGGAGAGCCTGCGCAGACCGTCGAGCAGTTCGTCGTGGAGGAGTTCGGCGACGTCCTCGACCTGTTCGCGGACGACCAGGTGCGGGTCGGTCACCACCCACTGGACCTTGGCGACGGCTTCGAAGAAGACGCCGTCCCCGGCGGCCGGGAGCTGGAGCCTGAACTCGGTCACGTTGCGCCCCAGCCGCACCTCGAAGACGGTGTAGGGGGTGCCGAACATCGGCTTGTTCACGTCCTCGGTGCGGTCCGGCCAGATGATCCGATGGCCGCCGTTGCGGTAGAGGAGCACAGCGGCGACCCGGCCGCTCCGGCGCCGGTACGGGGGCGCGTACTCACCGACCAGCGGGCCGCGCGGCCGGCCGGCCTGGCCGGAAGCGGAACCGGATTCGGAGCCCCCGCCGGGGCCGTCGTACGGGTCACCGGCCGACCGCCCCCGCGCCGCGCCGTCCCGCTCCCCGTCCCGGGCGTCCGCGTCCCGGTCGGTGTCCTCCGCGTCGTCGTGGCCACCCCGACGGCCGCCGTTCTGCCCTTCGTGCCGCTGCCGTTCCCGGCCGTCCCCGGCACGGGCCCGCTCGTCACGGGCACGGGCACGGTCGCGGCCGTCGCGGTCCGGGTCGTACGCCCGCTCCCCGTCCTGCGGGCGCGCCCGCTCGTCCCGCCGCGGGTTCCTGTCCTGTTCGGGCCCGGTCATCGGTTCGCTCCTTCCGTCACGGCGTCCCACATACGGCGCGCCGCTTCACGGTCCAGGGGCCGGTCGCGGTCCCTGACCAGTTCGTTCAGCAGGCCCCTGAGCCGGTCGCGGTCGCGGCGGTCCACCGCGAGGAGCGGCAGGAAGCCACCGACGTGCCCGAGCGACTCCGGGTCCTTCGCGGCCCGCCGGAGCAGACCGCCGAGCGCCTCCAGGGCAGCTTCCCCGGATCGGGCCGTGGTCAGTGCGTGGCGCAGCAGCCAAGCCAGCGGAGGGGCGAGTTCCGGCCGGGTGGCGAGCAGGGCGACGAGCAGCGGACGGGCCGCGTGTCCGTCGAGTTCGGGCACCTCGCGCAGCCCCCACAGATGGGTGGTGCGGGTGGTGAGCGTCCGGATGACTGAGAGGTGCACGAGGTTGGCCAGATTGAGCCGTCCGTCCTCCAGCCAGTGCCGGAGCCTGCGGAGCACCGGCCCGGGTTCACCGGAGGCCAGCAGCCGGGCCACGCTGAAGGAGGCGGGCACGAGGACCTCGATGTCGGTCGCCTCGCGGGCCCTGACGGTCCGGGCCAGCGCGTCGAGGGAGCCGGGGACGCTCCCGGCGGCCAGGACATAGCCGTGGGCGAGCAGGGCGGTCCTGACGAGGGAGTCCTCGCCCGATCCCGCCCAGTCCTTGAGCACGGCGGCGACGGCGGGCCGGACGCGCGGGTCGCGGGCGGCCTCGGCGAGGGCGGTGGCGGCGGCCATGCGGGCGACCGGCTCGTCGGTGACGGCCAGCGGCACGACCAGTTCGCGGAAGCCGTGGATCCAGTCCCAGGAGCAGAGCACTCCGGCCGCGATGGACGCCCTCACCCACACCTCGGGGCGGGGGTCGTCGCACAGGGCGCGCAGCCAGCGGGCGACCGGGCCGCGCACGTTGTGGTAGCCGTGCCACACCTCCCCGAGGACGGCCCCGGCGAGGGCCTCGCCCTGGAAGCGGACGGCCCGCACCGGGACCTTGGCCGGTCCGAGGTCCAGCTCGCCGTCCTCCAGGACGGCGCGGGCCTGCACCGGGCGGTGTTCGGCGTGGGTGCCGAACAGGCGGCGTCCCGGGGCGTGTTCGGGGTCGAGGGTGACAGCGAGTTCCCAGGAGAGGAGTTCGGCGGCCTCGGCGGCGAGACTGTAGGCGGAGCCGTCGAAGACGGCGACGGCGATGCGGAACGCCCCGGCGTTCAGCGCGGGCAGTGCCTCCGGGAGCGCCCCCGGCCGGTCGGCCCCGGCGAACCACTCGCGGGCCTGCGACCGCACGAACGACCGGCACTCCACGAGGAGCCGCTCGTCCGACATCTCCCCCCGCCAGTGCCCGGCGAGGTGGTCGGCGAGCCGGGCGGCCTCGCGGGGGCGGAGCTCCTCCAGACCGAGCGCGGCGACGACCTCCCGCCGTCCGGCGTGCGCCCGCGCCTCTCCGACGGCCTCGTCGGACTCGGCGCGCAGCCGGTGCCAGAGGTGCCGCTGGAGGACCTCTTCGGCGGGCGGCGGCGCGCAGTACATCCCGTAGCGGCCGCGCAGCAGCCGGTCGGCTAGCTCTCCGTCCTCGACGAGGACGACCCCGTACGCGTCCCGGCCGCGCAGCAGGTCCCCGAAGCGGTCCAGGTGCAGTTCGCTGAGCCGGGGGGTGGGACGGCGGCGGCTCCGGGGGGTGTTCCCCTCGCCCCGGCCGCCGGAGGGTTCGAGCTCGGCGCGCACGTCCTCGGCGAGCAGTTCCAGGAGGTGGCCCCCGCCCTCCTGGAGGGCGTCCTCGGTGATCTCGTCGACGCCGTGGCGCGGGTCGAGCCGGAAGACCCTCCCGCCGGTCAGCTCGTCGAGGAGGGCGAGCGCGGTGGCCTTCCGGCCGCTGCCGGGCTCGCCGCACAGGACGAGCACCCGGTGGTCGCGGAGCCGGTCCCGCATCCGGGGGTACGCGGCGGTCGCGCAGTACACCCGCCCCAGGTGGTCGAGGGTCTCCGGCGGCACGGGGCCCTGGACGAAGTGCGCGGCGCGGTCGGAGCCGTACAGGGCGAAGATCTGGTTGCCCTCGAAGACCGTGCCGTCGCCGTGGATGGTGGTGAGCCGGTCGGCCCCGCCGCCCGCCCAGGTGCGGACGGCCCGGCGGGCCGTGGCGGCGCCGCCGGTGTCGCCCTCGCCCCCGAGGGGCCCCCGGTCGGCGGCGGCGAAGACGCTGGGCTCACGGGGCGGCTGGTCGCCGCCGTCGGCCCCGTCCCGACGGGAATCGCCGTCCCGGCCCCCGCGCTCGCCCCGGTCACCCCTCTCGCCCCGGTCACCGCGACCGCCTCTGTCGTTCCGGTCGCCCCGATCCCCTCGACCGCCCCGGTCACTCCTGTCACCGCGGTCGGAGCCACGGTCGGAGCTGCGGTCAGAGCTACGGTCGGAGCCGCGGTCCCCGCCCCGGTCGGACCCCCGGTCCTCGGCGCCGCCCCGGTCGCCGTACCCCGGCCCGGAGTCCGGGTCGCCGTGCGGCGCGCCCTCGTCCTCGTCGCTCACCGCGCCTCACCCGCCGTGGGCGCGGCCTCCGCCGCCGGGTCCGCGGCGGGGGCCGCCGCCGCACCCCCGCCCGCACCCTGGGCCCCGCCCGTACCCCTGGCCCCACCCCGGCCCGCGCCCGGCTCGGGGCGCGCGTCCTTCCGGATGCCGGTGAACCCGCCGTGGATGGTGTTGCCGTGGACGTCGAGCAGATCCCCCCCGACGTGGTACGTGCGGTTCCCTCCCCCGGTCCGGGGCGTTGGGCCGTCCCCCCGCGACGGCCCAACGCCGGTCCGTGACCCCTCCGCCGCCCGCTCCCCCTCGGCGGACGGCGTCGGCGGCGCCCCCTCGTCCCCCCGCGCCAGGTCCCCGTCCGCCCCGAGGAGCGGCGGCGCGGGCAGGCGCGGCACATGGAACCAGGCGGTCTCGTCGGTCTCCTTGGCGCGGACCCGGGCCGCCCGGTAGTGACCGGGCTCCACGTATCGCCCGCCCTCGGAGACCACGCTCACGTACAGCCAGTCCGAGACGACGACCAGCAGGTCGATCCCGGGGACCTCGTTCATGATCCGCTTGGCCGGGGCGCTGTCGCAGAGCCGGGCGGCAAGGTCCACCGCGCGGCCCACGAGCCCGTGCCGGTCCTGGACGACGAGCCCCGCGTTCATCCCGATCCGCAGCCGCAGCGGCACCCCGCGCCCCTGGTTGTGGTCGCGCAGGCTCTCGTACAGGGTGTCGATCCACCGGCCGACCATCAGGGTCGGCGGCACGTCGGGCCGCAGCGCGGCGAGGATGCCGTCCCCCCGGTCCTCCTGGTGGAAGGTGCCGGGCTCGACGCCGACCGAGCCGAACGCCTCGTCGAACGCCTCGTACATCGCCGTCCGCTGGAGCTTCTTCTCCGCCAGGTCCAGCGAACCGGAGCCGCAGATGTCTCCGAAGACGACGAACCGGTGGATCCCGGCCGGTTCGCCACCCGCTTGCCCGTTCCGTCCCGCAGTGCTCACTCTCGGACTCCCTGTGTGATGCCCCGGTGCCGTTCGTGCCGTGATGCCGTGCGTCCAGACTGACCGCGTTCCGCGGTCGGCGATGTAGCCGTTTACACACCTGGCGGAGATTCGTCGGCCGAACTCCCGCCGGGGCGGGCGCGCCCCTCCGCGAGCAGCACGAGCACCCGCATGTCGAGGACGACGACGGTGCGGTGCGCGGTACGGACCACGCCCTGTTCCCGCAGCAGCCGCAGGGCCTTGGCCACCGCCTCCCGGGTGGCCCCGACGGCGGCGGCCAGATCGTGCTGCGGAAGCGGGAGTTCCAGTACGGTCCCGGTATCGCCCCGCCGTCCGGCGCGTTCGGCCAGCTCGACGAGCCGGGCCGCGAGACGCTGGAGGACGGTCTCGGAGGCGAGCGAGCGGCGCTCGACGTCGGCGCTGCGCAGCCGGGTGGCGAGCTGCCGCAGGATCAGCGAGGTGGCGTGCGGCCGGGCGGCGAGGAAGCGCCGGAACCGGTCGCCGGAGATCGCCACCGCCTCGACCGTGCCCAGGGCGGTGACGCTGGCGCTGCGCGGGCGCCGGTCCACGGCGGCGAGGTCCCCGACGACCTCGCCCTCGCCCCGGAGCGCGAGGATGAGCCGCGAGCCGCGCTCGGTGCCGACCGAGACGACGGCCCAGCCGGAGAGGAGCGCGAGGACGTAGGCGCTGGTGTCCCGTTCGCGGATCATCACCTCCCCGGGGGCGAAGACCCGCCGGGCGCCCTCGGCGAGCAGCGCCCTGCGGTCGGCGGGCGGGAGGGCATGGAGGAACGACCGGTCCTGGCCGAAGAGACTCACCGCGCTCACCCCCGTACCGTCCTCGGGCCCTCCGGGGAAGACCGCCTGCCGGTGATCGACCGGCGCGTTCGCGCGTACGTTTTCGCCCCATGCGCCTTGTCACGCAACGTTGTTGACGCTGTGTCACGCCACGGGGTGAAGAACGCTAGAGGTACGGGAGAAACGCGTCAACCGGCACGGGGGGCGCAGGGGAGCGCCACCCCCGACACCCCTGCGCCCCCGCGACGTGCCCGCGGAACGCCCACGAAAACCCCCCGGAGCCCGCGCATACCCCCACGGGACACCCTCACGGGACACCCCCACCGCACACCCCTCACCGGGCACCCCTCACCGGGCACCTCCACCGGGCACTCCACGAGGAACGGACGAATCGCCGCCTGTCCCCGTCCGGTCCCCGTGTCCGGTCTCGCTGTCCGGTCTGTCCGTCCGCCCGGCCCCGCCCGCCCGGCCTCGAACCACCCGCCTACGGCTTCACCCGGGGCACGAAAGCCGAGGCCCAGGTGCCGAGGCCCGAGAGCCCGGGCCCGAGAGCCTGAGCCCAAGAGCCCGGGCCCGAAGACCCGGGGTGGCTTCGCCCGGCCTCTCAGAGCCTCGGGTCCACCGGCTCCGACTCCAGGGCGAGGACCGCGAAGACGGTCTCGTGGACCCGCCAGAGCGGCTCCCCATCAGCGAGCCGGTCGAGCGCTTCGAGGCCGAGCGCGTACTCACGGAGCGCGAGCGAACGCTTGTGCCCGAGGAAACGCTGCCGCAGCCGCTCCAGGTTCTCCGGCCGCGTGTACTCGGGGCCGTAGATGATCCGCAGGTACTCCCGGCCGCGCACCTTCACGCCCGGCTGCGCGAGCCGCCCCTTCCGGTCGCGGACGAGTGCGGCCAGCGGCTTGACCACCATGCCCTCGCCGCCCGCACCGGTCAGCTCCAGCCACCAGTCCGTGCCCGCACGGACCGACTCCTCGTCGCCCGTGTCGACGACCAGCCTGCGGGTGACCTGGAGGAGACCCGTCGGGTCGTGCTCCACCAGCCGGTCGAGCCAGGAGAGCTGCTCGTCGTGCGGCACGGCCGCCAGCGAACGCCCGCGCGCCGCGAGCACCTGGAAGGGCGCGAACCGCACACCGTCCAGCTCCTCCGTCGGCCAGCAGTACCCCCGGTACGCCTCCGTGAACGCCGCCGCGTCCACCGCCCGCTCCCGCTGCCGCCCGAGCAGCCCCTCCACACCGTCGACCCCGCGCGCCACCGCACGTTCGAGCGCGGAGACCGCTTCGGGCAGGACCGCCCCCGAGGCCGCGCCGACCGCCGCGTACTGCGCGCGCAGCAGCCCCATCGACTTGAGCGACCACGGCATCAGCTCGCCGTCGAGCAGCAGCCAGTCCGTGTCCAGTTCTTCCCACAGCCCGGCGGCCCCGATCGCGGTCCGCAGCCGGTCGAGGACCTGCTCGGTGACCTCCCGGTCGTTGAAGAAGGGCCGTCCGGTACGCGTGTGGAGCGCGCCGGTCACCCCTTCCTCCTCGACGCCGAACCGCTCGCGGGCCGCCGCCGCGTCCCGGCAGACCAGGGCCACGGCCCGGGAGCCCATGTGCTTCTCCTCGCACACGACCCGCTCGACGCCGTCCGCCCGGTACTGGGCGAAGGCCTCGGCGGGGTGCTCCAGATAGCCGTCCTCCTTCGAGGTCGCGGTGGGCGCCATCGTCGGCGGCAGATGGGCGAGCAGCCGGGGATCGACCGCGAACCGGCTCATCACCTCCAGGGCCGCCGCCGCGTTCTCCTCCCGCACGGCGACGTTCCCGAGGTGCCGGGTCTCCACGGTCCGCCGCCCGTGCACGTCGGCCAGGTCGAGGGGACGCCCCTGGTGCCCGCCGGGCACCTCGGTGGTGAGCGGCCGCGCCGGCTCGTACCAGACCCGTTCGGCCGGTACGTCGACGAGTTCCCGCTCGGGCCAGCGCAGCGCGGTCATCTTCCCGCCGAAGACGACCCCGGTGTCGAGACAGAGGGTGTTGTTGATCCACGAGGTGTCGGGCACGGGCGTGTGCCCGTAGACGACGGCGGCCCGCCCCCGGTAATCCTCCGCCCACGGGTAGCGCACCGGCAGCCCGAACTCGTCGGTCTCGCCCGTGGTGTCCCCGTACAGCGCGTGCGCCCGCACCCGCCCGGACGTGCGGCCGTGGTACTTCTCCGGCAGCCCGGCGTGACAGACGACGAGGTCGCCGCCGTCGAGGACGTAGTGGCTGACGAGCCCCTCGATGAACCGTCCGACCTCGGCCCTGAACTCCTCGCTCTCCCGCCCCAGCTGCTCGATCGTCTCGGCGAGACCGTGGGTCTCCCGCACTTTTTTGCCCTTCAGCCAACGGCCGAGCTTGTTCTCGTGGTTCCCGGGGACGCACAGCGCGTCGCCCGAGGCGACCATCCCCATCACCCGGCGCAGCACCCCCGGCGAATCGGGCCCCCGGTCCACGAGGTCGCCGACGAAGACCGCCGTACGCCCCTCGGGGTGGCGGCCGTCGGCGTAGCCGAGCCGCACGAGCAGGGTCTCCAGCTCGGAACGGCAGCCGTGCACGTCACCGATCACGTCGAACGGCCCTGTCAGATGGCGCAGATCGTTGAACCGGCGCTCCATGACGACCTCGGCCGCCTCGACCTCCTCGACGGAACGCAGCACATGGACCTTCCGGAAGCCCTCCCGCTCCAGGCCGCGCAGCGAGCGGCGCAGCTCGCGCCGGTGCCGTCCGATGACGTGCGCGGGCATGCCCGCCCGGTCGGGACGGCCCTCGTTGCGCTCCCGGCACACCGCCTCGGGCAGATCGAGGACGATCGCGACGGGCAGCACGTCGTGCTCCCGGGCCAGCCGGACCAGCTGCCGCCGCGCCTCCTGCTGCACATTGGTCGCGTCGACGACCGTCAGTCGCCCCGCCGCGAGGCGCTTGCCCGCGATGTAGTGGAGGACGTCGAAGGCGTCCCCGCTCGCCGACTGGTCGTTCTCGTCGTCGGCGACGAGCCCCCGGCAGAAGTCGGAGGACATGATCTCGGTCGGCTTGAAGTGCCGCCGCGCGAAAGTGGACTTGCCGGAACCCGTGGCCCCGACGAGCACCACCAGGGACAGATCGGGGACGGGAAGCTCCCGGCGCTCTACGGGAACGGTCATGCCTGTCCCTCCTTCTCCACGGGCAGGTCGGCGGTACGGGTGAAGACGGCCATCTGGGTGGGCGGCCCGACCTCCGGGTCGTCCGGGCCGACGGGGGTGAACCCGACGCCGTACCCGTACCGCCCGGCGACCGTCTCCGCCCAGCTCCGGAACTCCTCGCGGGTCCACTCGAAACGGTGGTCGCCGTGCCGGACGTGCCCGGCGGGCAGTGACTCCCAGCGCACGTTGTACTCGACGTTCGGCGTCGTCACCACCACCGTGCGCGGCTTCGCCGCACCGAACACGGCGTACTCCAGGGCAGGCAGCCTCGGCAGGTCCAGGTGCTCGATCACCTCACTGAGCACGGCCGCGTCATAACCGCCGAGTCGTTTGTCGGTGTACGCGAGCGAACCCTGCATCAACTGCACACGGGCCGCCTGCCGCTCCCCCATCCGGTCGAGCCGCAGCCGCCGCGCGGCCACCGTCAGCGCGCGGACCGACACGTCGACGCCGACGACCTCCGTGAACCGGACGTCCTTGAGCAGCGCCTGCACCAACTGCCCCTGACCGCAGCCCAGATCAAGGACACGGGCCGCACCCGCCGACGTCAGCGCGGCGAGGATCGCAGCCCGCCGCCGCTCGGCCAGCGGCACCGGCCGCTCCTCGGTGTCCTCCGTCTCGTCGACGGCGTTGTCCACGTCGTCCACGTCCAGCCCCTCGGCCTCAGCGAGCCGCAGCAGCTCCAGCCGCTCCGTCGCCTCCCGCGCCAGACCCCGGCGCCGGGACAGGTACCGGGCGGTGATCAGCTCCCGCTCGGGATGCCCGGCGAGCCAGCCGTCACCGGCCCGCAGCAGCTTGTCGACCTCGTCGGGCGCGACCCAGTAGTGCTTGGCGTCGTCGAGCACCGGCAGCAGGACGTACAGATGGTTGAGGGCGTCCGCGAGCCGCAGCTCCCCCTCCAGGACCAGCCGCACGTACCGCGAGTCGCCCCACTCGGGGAACCGCCCGTCCAAGGCCAGCGGCTCGGCCTCCACCGTGTCCCAGCCCAACGGCCCGAACAACGCCCGCACCAGCCTGGGCCCGCCCCTCGCGGGCAGTACGGGCACCTCCACCCGCAGCGGCAAAGGCGCCGCCGCCCGCTCCGGCAGCGCCCCGCACACCCCGTGCAACGCCGTCTTGAAGACCTTCGCCAACGCCACCGCCAGCAACGAGGACGCCGCATAGGGCCGGTCGTTCACATACTGCGCCAGCGCGGAGTCGGGCGCGCCACCCCTGCCCTTGCCCTTCCCCCGGCGCACCAGCGCCACGGGGTCCACCTCCAGAAGGAGCGCCGCCGTACACCGCTCGACGCCCGCCTCCGGATAGAAGACGTGCGCCGTGCCGTGAGAAGTCGAGAACGCCTGCGCCCGCTCAGGATGCTTGTGCAGCAGAAAACCGAGATCGGTCGCAGGACTCTCCGGATTGCCGGTCGTACTGATCGTCAGGAACACCCTGTCGAGTATGTCGACCGCCACCTACGGCGACCAGGCATTTTCGGAGAGGCCGGAGAGGGAGGACCGGAGGAAGGGAGGGGCAGGAAGGAGGTGCGGGAGGAAGACGCCGACGGGAAGGGAGGGAGATACGGGAGACGGAAGGGCAGTGCGGGAGGGGAGGGCGGTGCGGGAGAGCGGAGAGCCGCTTGGCCTGCGGGCTCCACTCAGGGCTTGCCTCGGCGGCTTCCCCTCGGAGGCTTCCCTCCGGCGGCTTCCGCCCGGAAGCCTGTCCGGGCGGAAGCCTTCCGAGGCTCTTCTGTTCTTCCCTCGGGCGCTTCCCTCAGGAGACTCTCGCCTGAGGGCCCTACTTCCCTGGGGCCCTCTGGGGTCTTCCTCTGGCCACCCTCTGGGTCTTCCTCTGGGGTCTCCCCTTCGGGGGTGCGTCCCCTGAGGGCTCACTCTGGGGTGCTGTTTCCAGTGGGCCCCCGCAGAGGGGGAATGGGGGGATCCCCGCCCCCCCATCCCCCCGCCCCACCCTCCCTCCCTCCCTCCCCTCCCCCCTCTCCCCTCAGGCCCAATACGTCGACAAAGCCACATCGACGTCCCTGATCACGTTCGGGCCCACTCGGCAGCAGCCGCCGATCAGGCGGGCGCCCGCCGTGGCCCAGTCGATGGCGTGGGCCGGGTCGAAGGTGGGGCCGCCATGCCAGTCACGCGCGGCGGCGTCCCAGCGTTCCCCGCTGTTCGGGTAGACCACGCCCGGCCGCCCGGTCACGGCGACGGCAAGTGCCACGGCGTCCCTCGCCCCGGCCGGGTCGCAGCAGTTCACTCCGACTGCCACGACCTGTTCGTTCCCGGCGGCGACCGCGAAGGCCTCCGCGAGGTCCTGTCCGGCCCGGGTCCGGCCGCCATCCACCGTGTACGAGAGCCACACCGGCACCCCGCACCCCTCGGCGGCCCGCAGCAGGGCCTCGGCCTCCTCCATGTCCGGCACGGTCTCCAGCGCCAGCACGTCGGGCCCGGCCGCGACGAGCGCCTCGATCCGTGGGCGGTGGAACGCCTCCAGTTCCCGTACGGACAGCCCGTACCGTCCCCGGTACTCGCTACCGTCCGCGAGCATCGCGCCGTACGGTCCGACCGACGCGGCGACCCACACCTCCTCACCCGTTCGTTCACCGGCCGCCCTCGCCAGGTCCACGCTCCGGGCGAACAGCCGTGCCGCTTCCCTCCTGTCCGTGCCCCGCTCGGCAAAGCCTTCGAAGGTCGCCTGGTAGCCGGCGCTGATCAGCACCCGCGCTCCGCCCCGCACGTACGCCGTGTGGGCCGCCTCGATCTCCTCGGGACCGTCCGCGAGGAGCCGGGCGGACCAGAGCGCGTCCGAGAGGTCGCATCCCTGCGCCTCCAGTTGGTTGGAGAGTCCGCCGTCGAGGACGAGGACGCCCGTCCTGAGGGCTTCGGCCAGCGTGCGGGCCGGTTTCATCCGGTTGTCCCGCTCATCCCAGCTGCGACTGGACCTGGGAGGAGATCAGCTCCAGGTGTTCCAGGTCGTCCAGGTCGAGGATCTGGAGGTAGACCCGGGAGGAGCCGACATCCGCGTACCGCCCCAGTTTGTCGACGACTTCGGCGGGCGAGCCCGCGAGCCCGTTGGCCTTCAGTTCGTCCACCTCCCGCCCGATGGCTTCGGCACGCCGGGCCACTTCGGCGTCGTCCTTGCCGACACAGACGACCAGCGCGTTGGAGTACACGAGGTCACCGGGTGCACGTCCGGCGGTCTCGGCGGCGGCCCGGACCCGGCCGAACTGCCGCTCGGTGTCCTCCAGGGAGGCGAACGGAATGTTGAACTCGTCCGCGTACCGCGCAGCCAGACGCGGTGTGCGACTCGCTCCGTGTCCGCCGATGAGGACCGGGACACGGCCCTGCGCGGGCTTGGGCAGTGCGGGCGAATCGCTGAGCTGGTAGTACGTGCCGTCGTAGCTGAAGGTCTCGCCGACCTCGGTCTCCCACAGACCGGTGACGATCGCCAGCTGCTCCTCCAGCCGGGCGAACTTCTCCTTCGGGAACGGAATGCCGTAGGCCTTGTGTTCCTCCTCGAACCAGCCCGCGCCGAGTCCCAGTTCGACCCGGCCTCCGGACATCCGGTCCACCTGGGCGACCTGGATGGCGAGGACACCGGGCAGCCGGAACGTACCGGCCGTCATCAGTGTGCCGAGCCTGATCCGCCGGGTCTCCCGGGCGAGCCCGGCCAGGGTGATCCAGGCGTCCGTCGGTCCCGGAAGCCCGTCGGCGGAACCCATCCGGAGATAGTGGTCCGACCGGAAGAAGGCGTCGAATCCGAGTTCCTCGGTGGCGCGGGCCACCGCGAGGAGGGTGTCGTAGTCGGCCCCCTGCTGGGGCTCCGTGAAGATGCGAAGGTCCATGCCTCCATCCTGCACCGCCCGGTGCGTGTCAACCTCTCCGTCAGTCCGCTGGTGGCCCGGCCCGGTCGGGTGAACATCGCGCCCCGGGTGGGCTGCGTCCGCCCCGTTCAGTGACCGTGGCCCGGCGCCGGTCGCCAGCTCAGGCGGAGCCGGACCGCCCGGCCCGCGTGCCGACGGCCGATGCCGGTGTGCCGCTCTCCGCCTGGCCTCACCCGGTCGGACGCAGACCGCCGGTCCGCCACCGACCGCCAGGAGGCGGAACACCGCACTACGGAGCTTCGCCCGGAGGAGCGCGGTCCGAAAGGGGACCGGTCCGCAGGAGGCGCCGGTCACCACACACCGGTCCCCTCATGACGGCCCCCGCCCGGGGCCCGCCCGGCCGCGCACCGGGTCGGGAGGGCGGGCCCGCTCCCCGTCGCGCACCGCGAGGCGGTGCAGCATTCCCCGTACCCGGTCGCTCGACTCGTCCGCCGCGTCGATGGCCTCGATGCACGCCCAGTAGAGCCCTTCCTCATCGGTGGCACACGCCACCCCGACGAGGGCGATCCCCACCTCTCCGAGCAGTGCCCCCAGTGCGGTCAACGCCCCCTGGGGGTCGGCCACTTCCGTGAGCCGGGCCGCCCTCGGTCCGCCGGGTCCCCAGGCCGGGGAGTCGCCGGTCTCGCTCAGTCCCCGCGCCTCGCCCCGCAGTTCCTGCGGTCCGCAGAGCGCGAGCCGGTTCCCTATGGCCTGGGCGAGGGCCTGGGCCTGCCAGGCTTCCGCCACGATGTCCTGTGCCGTGCCGCTCTCCGCCAACGCCTGTCGGCCGAGCCCGATGAGCCGTTCCGCCTCCATCAACACCGCCCCCGTTCGAACGACCTGTCCACTCATTCATTCCATTACCCAGAGTGAGGCAGCCTGAGCCCCAACGGCAGGGGAATTCGGAAATCTGTGGACAGGCGGCCCGACGGGGACAAGTCGATCACTCCGAAGAGTGACGATCTCCATCCGGAGCCGTCCTGGAGGTCTCTTCCGCGACGGCTCCCGGGGGCGTCGCCGGGGCCTTCTCCGTCTCTTCGCCGCTCTTCCGCACCGGAAAGCGGACTTCGTTCCGGTCGATCTTGGCCGCGAGTGCCTCCAGCGGATCGACCCCGAGCACCGCGCAGAACTGGAGGAGGTAGGCGAGCACGTCCGCCACCTCGTCCGCCACCCGGTGCGCGGAATCGGGTTCCTCCATCACCCGTCCGGCCTGCTCGGGCGTCAACCACTGGAAGATCTCCAGGAGTTCGGACGCCTCCACGCTGAGGGCCACGGCCAGGTTCTTGGGTGTGTGGAAGGGCTGCCAGTCGCGGGCGGCCGCGAATGCGGCCAGCCTGCGCTGGAGTCCCGCTACGTCGTTGTCCGTCATCCGCCCAGGTCTACCACCCTTCTCCTCCCCCACTCGTCACGGGCCGGGCGGGCAGGAGCGCCCCTCATGGCTCCAGGTCCACCACGGTCACCCCCGGCATCGCGCGTGCCGTCGCCCCCGTCCGCGCTCCGGCCGTGCCCGCGAGCCGGATGTGTCCGTCGGCGGCGATGTCCACGGCCAGGTCGAGCAGTCCGCGCGCCTGGCGCTCGTCGAGCCCCCGGTCCAGGCCGTCCGCGAGCAGTGTCAGGGACTGCATGGCGTCGGGGACCTCCGCGATCCGGTCCATCGCGAGGACCCCGGGGCCGGTGAGCAGTGTCAGCGCGAGTGCCAGGTAGCGCAGTTCGCCGTCGCCGAGGCGGCTGAGCGGGGTGACGGGACGACCGCCCCGTTCGAGGACCGCACGGACGGTGCCCTCGGGCAGTTCCTGGACGGCGACGCCCGTGACGGCGCCGACGCAGCCCGCCCCCGCCACGGCGGCGAAGCGCTGGTGGCGGCGCGGGCAGTCGTTGTGGGTGCGGTGCAGGACCTCGGCGAGATTGTCGCAGCCGCGCCGCAGGCGTCCCTCGCCCAAGGGTACGGGCGCCCGCATCCCCTCCGGCCGGGGGTCGCAGGAGAAGGCCGACCGGAGGCCGATGACGACCTGTTCGGCGGCGGCGAGGACTTCCAGCTGTCCCTTGGTCTTGCCCGCGACCCTCAACGGCAACAGGGCCGTGCCGAGGAGGTCGTCGGGGAGCGGGGCGCGGGTGACGGGGGTGGTGCCCGCGGTGTGCCATTCGGCCTGGACGCTGGAGCGGCCGGGATCGCGCAGTGCGGTGGAGAGCAGCGTGCGGCCGCGGCCGGTGAGCCGTTCGCCGACGATGCGGAGCTCGGGTTCGGCCTGGACCGCGAGGTCGAGGTGGACAGGGCCCTCGGGCCCGTCGACGGTACATCCGATGCGGAAGCCGCGCCTGCCCTGGGCGTCGGGCCTGGCGCGCTCGGGGACGAGGTCGGCGGCGTCGGGGAAGACCTCTTCGAGCGGGTCGCCCGCGCCGAGCCGGGCGAGCGCCTCGTACGCCCTCAGGGTGGTGGACTTGCCGCTGCCGCTGGGTCCGGCGAAGAGCGTGACGGGCCCCAGGGGGAGGACGGCGGAACGGTGGCCCGCGAAGGCGGACAGGCGCAGCTCGGTGACGGCGGGCCGGGCGTGGAGCTGCCCGCCGCTCCCGCCCCGCCGCCCTGGTGAGGCGGAGGCGGCGGCGACAGGAGCGGCGGGGGCCGGGACGCGTGGAACCGGACCGGCCTGGGCCGGGACCGGTGCGTCGGCGGCCGGGCCGGTGGCGGCCGATGCCGGAGGGGCGACGGCTGCGGCAGGGCCGGGGGCGGAGGCGGCGGGGAAAGGGGCGTCTGGGGTGCGGGCGAGCGCGGGGCGGCCGGTGAGATCCATGCCCGGACCGTACGCAGTCCATTCCCTGACGAACCGTTACGTCTAGATGACCTTCCTACCTTCGGGGGACTCCGGCGGTCCTGCCGCTCATGACGTCCTCCTCGTCCTCTCCTTCGCCTTCGGCGCCCTCGACCTCGGTGCCGGCGGGGGCGAGGAGGAAGACGTTCCGGTCGACGCGGTGCATTCCGCTGCCGAGTCCGAAGACGACGCCGCTGCTGAAGTCGAGGATGCGCTTGGCGACCTCGGTGTCGGCGCTGGTGAGATCGAGGAGCACCGGGATCTGTGCGGTGAGGTACTCGGCGACCTCGCGGGCGTCGGCGAACACCTGCACGCGGAGCACGACCATGCGGCGCTGTTCGGCGGATTCGTACTGCTCGGGCATCGTGCGGTGGTCGACCCTGGACGGCCATTCGTCGCGACCGCGCAGGGGCACGACCTGGGCGAGGCCCTCCCACTGCTCGTCGGTGACGTCGTACCTCTCGTACCTACTCATGGGCCCATCCTCCCGCTCCTCACCCGTTCGGCCCAACAACGACACGAGGTGATGACGTGAGAGGAGACCGTGCTGGGGTCGGAGGGCCGGTCGGCCCGGGTGCGGGCGCCTCCTCGCCCGCACGCGCGGAGGACGGGTGGAGCCGGGTCCGGATCACGGTGCTCCACGGCTGGGCCGTCACTTCTCGGTGCGGGTCGGCACCGGGCCGAGGAGTGCAAGTCCCTTGATGACGGCGCGTGGAACTCCCGGGGTGCCGGTCGTTCCGGCGGCGCACCCGTCGAAGACGCCGAACGGCCCGAGGCCGCGCACCTGGACGTCGCTGTCCTCGGGACCACGATCCTGGTGCCGCCCCGGAGGGCGACGGCACGGGTCTCGGTGTCCTGATGGCCGGAGCGTGCTTCTGTCAGGTCCGGTCTGCCGCCGCCGCCTCATGGGCCAGAGGGTCGTCCTGGGCGGTACGACCCGCGCTCCTCCGCGCCGGAAGCCGCCGAACGTCCCGGTGGGGAAGCCCCGCGAGGTCGGGGCGGAGGATGTCCAGGTCGTACCGGGTCATGCTGTTCGGCTCTCCACGGGCCTCGCGTGGAGGGGTGCGGTGGATGGGCCCTACGTGAAGCTCTTCGCCAGTCTCCGGAGCCCTTCCCTGATCTCGTCCGGCGAGTGCGTGGTGAACGAGAGGCGCATCGCGCCCGGGTCCGGCTCGCCGCAGAAGAACGGCGCACCGGGCACGTACGCCACCTCGTGGCCGATCGCGGTGGTGAGCAGCGCCGTCGCGTCGTGCCCCTCGGGCAGGGTCGCCCAGATGAACATGCCGCCCTCCGGCCTGTTCCACCCGCTGCCCTCGGGCAGGGCTCCCGGCAGTCCTTCGAGCATCGCGTCCCGGCGCTCCCGGTAGGCGGCCCGGATCACCTCGACGTGCGCGTCGAGGTCGCTGTCCCGCAGGTAGCGCGCGGCGGCCGCCTGGTCGACGGTGGAGGTGTGCAGGTCGGCGGCCTGCTTGGTGATCACGCAGGCGCGCCGTAGTCCGGCGGGCGCGCGCAGGTAGCCGAGCCGCAGACCCGGGGCCATCACCTTGGAGAAGGAGCCGAGCAGCACGGTGCGGTCGGCGGCGGCGGGGTCGGCGGCGACGAAGGGGACGTGCTCGCCCTCGTAGCGCAGTTCGCCGTACGGGTCGTCCTCGACGATCCAGAAGCCGTACCGGGCGGCGGCCTCGGCGACGGCGTGGCGGCGCTCGGCGGGCAGGGTGCGGCCCGTCGGGTTCTGGAAGGTGGGGACGAGGTAGAGGAGGGTGGGCTTCTCGCGGGCGGCGATCTCCTCCAGGGCGGCCGGGACGATGCCCTGGTCGTCGGTGGGCACGGGGACGACCCGGGCACCGGCGAAGCCGAAGGTCTGCAGGGCGGCGAGGTAGCAGGGGTCTTCGACGAGGACGACGGAGCCGGGCTCGACGAGCGCGGTGGTGAGGAGGGTGAGGGCCTGCTGCGAGCCGGTGGTGACGAGCAGGTCGTCGGGCCCGGTGGGCAGTTCGCGGGCGGTGAGCCGGTCGGCGACGGTCGCGCGCAGTTCCGGGTCGCCCTCGGTCGTGGAGTACTGGAGCGCGTACTCCGGGTTGTCCGTCAGAACCCGGTCGTAGGCCGCCCGGATGCCCTCGACGTCGAACAGTTCCGGCGCCGGGAGGCCGCCCGCGAAGGAGATCACCTCGGGCCGTGCGGTGAGCGCCAGGATCTCCCGTACCGGCGACGAGCCGACGTCGGCCAGCCGGGCGGCGGTGGCCGGGACGGGCGCGACGGGGAAGGGAGGGGTGGCGTTCACGGGCGCGGAGGCGGCAGAAAGCATGGTGTCAGCATATAGAGCTTCAAGATGCTGTCCAGATGGTGGGATTCCCGCCCGCCCCGGGCGAGTTGGGGATTCCGGAGCGTGCGGGAGGAGCGGGTTCCCCGGGCGCTCCGGGGCGCTCCCGGGGGTGCCCCTGGGGTGCCCGCCGGATGTTTCCGGGGCGTCTCCGGACTCCTGGGATCCGGGTCGCTTCCGGGTTCGCGTCGGAGGCGCGTCCGGGGACCGTCCGGGTTCGCCTCCGGGGCACGTCCGGGTTCATGTCCGGGTTCATGTCCGGGTCTCTTTCGGGTCCCCGAGGTGTTTCCGGGGCCCGACGTCGTCGCGGGGTCCGGGACGTCTCGGGGTTCCCTGGGTGTTTGCCCGCCGCTCCGTCAGCCGGGGCGCCCGGCCGGTTCCAGACCCCGGGCGGCGGCCCGGCCGGGTGCGCTCGCGGCGGGACGGCCCGGTCCGTCCGTGAGGGCGTGATCCGGTTCACGCGCGGCGGCTCGACCCGGTTCGCGTGCGACGGCCGGTTCGTCGTGGGCGACGGCCCACAGGGAACGGACGTGACCGAGGTGGCGCGTCATGCACGCCTGGGCGCCCGCCACGTCCCCGGCGATCATCAGGTCGAGGAGTTCGAGGTGCTCCTCGGCGGAGGAGACGAGCCTGCCCGCCTCGTCGAGCCCGTTCAGACCGTAGAGACGGGAGCGCTTGCGCAGGTCGCCCACGGTCTCGACCAGGCGGCTGTTGCCGGAGAGGGCGAGGACCGCCAGATGGAAGCGGCGGTCCGCCTCCAGATAGCCGATGAGGTCGTGCTGCCGGGCGCGGGCGACGATCTCCTCGGCGACCGGCCGCAGCGCCTCCAACTGCTCCCGGTCGGCCGTCCGCGTGACGCGCCCGACGGTGGGGACCTCGATGAGGGTGCGCAGTTCGGTGTACTGGTCGAGGTCCCGTTCGCTGACCTCGGTGATGCGGAAGCCCTTGTTGCGGACGGGTTCGACGAGCCCTTCCCGCGCCAGGTCGAGCATGGCCTCGCGGACCGGGGTGGCGGAGACGCCGAGGTCGCCCGCGAGTCCGGGTGCGGAGTAGATCTGACCGGGGCGCAGTTCACCCGCGATGAGCGCGGCACGGAGGGCGTGGCCGACCTGGTCGCGGAGCCGTTCCTGCGCCCTGACCAGGCCGTACTGTCTCAGGTCACCCATCGTGCGCCCTCCGGGAAGTTACCGAGGTCGCATTGTACAATGTCACGTTGCAGAAGTCGGGGGTACGGACACCTTCCGACCGCCTGGCCGACCACTTCCCCGTAACCGTCGGACCGGCCGCTTCCCCGTACCGGATTCCCCGAATCCGCCGCCGGGCGGACCTCCGCCGTGGATCGCCCCGTAGCCGAACGCCCTCCGGCCGGGCCGCGCACCCCTGGCCGTACCCGCCGACCCGCCGACTTCGGGCACCCCGGATGATCGGGCACATGCTCGTCACGTCCGTGTCCGCACTCGCCCTCGCCGTGGTGCTGGTCTGCGCCGTCGTCCGTCCGTTCCGGCTGCCCGAGGCGGTCTTCGCCGTACCCGCCGCGGGCGCCGTCCTCGCCGTGGGCGCGATCACTCCAGAGGTGGCGCTCCAGGAGGCGGAACGCCTCGGTCCGGTCATCGGTTTCCTGGCCGCCATCCTCGTTCTCGCCAAGCTCTGCGACGACGAAGGGCTCTTCCGGGCGTGCGGCACCTGGACGGCCCGCTGGGCCGACCGTCGCCCGCGGCGGCTGCTCGGCGCCGTGTTCGCCCTGGCCTCGCTGATCACCGCCGTCCTCAGTCTGGACGCGACGGTCGTCCTGCTCACTCCGGTGGTGTTCGTGACCGCCGCGAGGATGGGAGCCCGTCCCGCACCGCACGCCTACGCGAGCGCCCACCTCTCGAACACCGCCTCACTGCTGCTGCCCGTGTCCAACCTGACGAACCTGCTCGCGTTCACGGCCAGCGGCCTCGGCTTCACCCGGTTCGCGCTGCTGATGCTGCTCCCCTGGCTGACCGCGATCGCGATCGAGTACGTGGTCTTCCGGCGTTTCTTCGCGCGCGATCTGGCCGCTCCCGCGACTCCGGTCGAACTTCCGCCGCCCGCCCCCGTTCCCCTGTTCGCCCTGCTGACCGTGGCCGCGACCCTGGTCGGCTTCGCCGTCGCGTCGGCGACCGGGATCGACCCCGCGTGGGCAGCGGCGGCGGGCGCCGCCGTCCTGGCCGTACGGGCCCTGGCGCGGCGGCACACGACCCCGCGCGCGCTGGCGCGTTCGGCCGCGCTGCCGTTCCTGGCGTTCGTCCTGGCCCTCGGCGTCGTCGTACGGGCCGTCGTCGACAACGGCCTCGGGGCTCTCCTCGACCACGTCCTGCCGGACGGCACCTCCCTTCCGGCGCTGCTCGGGATCGCCGTGGTCGCCGCCGTGCTCGCCAATCTCATCAACAACCTGCCCGCGACCCTCGCCCTGGTCCCGCTGGTGGCGGCCTCGGGCCCGGGGGCGGTGCTCGCGGTCCTGCTCGGGGTGAACATCGGGCCGAACCTCACGTACGCCGGGTCCCTCGCGACGCTCCTCTGGCGCCGGATCGCCCGGGAGCACGAGCATCCGGTGAGCCTCGGGGAGTTCACCAGGCTGGGCCTCCTGACGGTTCCGGCCGCCCTCGCGGCCTCGACGGTGGCCCTGTGGGCCTCGCTCCGACTCGCGGGCCTCTGACGGACCCACCCCCGCACGAATTCGACCTGTAGTGAGGACGAATCGGGTCGGGGGCGGGCCCCGCACCGCCTCTCGCGCGGCGGCTCACACCGGCGCGGCGACCTCGCGCAGGACGAGGAACAGCGCGACCGCCGAGTTGGCGGACGACAGGGCCGACACGGTCGCGCCGAACGCGGCGCACCAGGCGGCGAGGCCGACGGCCGTCCAGGCGGGCGGCCAGGCGTGACCGGCCGGGGCCGGGCGCATCAGGGCCGCGACCCTGCGGGGTACGGGCCCGGCGCCCGCGAGCGCGGGCAGCGTGGCCGCGGGAGCCCGGGGTGCCAGCAGCGCCGCCTTCCCGATGGCGCGGGCGACCACGCGACGGCTGCCGACCTCGGCGGCGGCCTCCTCGTCGGCCCAGCGTTCGGCGGTGTACGACACGGCGGTACGCAGCGGCCGGAGGAACGGGTTCGCCCGCGCCGCCAGGTGGACCGTCAGGAGGTGACGGTGGTGCCGCCCGGCCAGATGGGCGCGCTCATGGGCGAAGAGGGCGCGGCGCTCGGCCGAGGTCAGCCCGGCGAGCATGCCGGTGCTGACGACGACCCGGCCCCGCCCGCCGGGCAGCGCGTACGCGTAGGGGGTACGGTCCGGCAGCACCGCGACGGACGTCGGCGGCAGCCCGGCGAGTGCGCCAGTGGCCCGGCGGCGCACCCTGAGCTGGCGCCAGGCGGCCACACCGCAGGAGGCGAGGACGGCGAGGAGCGCGGGGATGGCGGCACGCCCCGCGATCTCGTCGTAGGGGACGGCGGCGCGCACATCGGGGTCGGACCAGCTGTCGGGGAGGGGGTTGCCCGGCAGCTGGGCGGTGCCGACGATCATGAGCAGGCCGAGGCAGAGCGTGCTGCACACGGCGCAGACCCCGGCGACGGCGGAGAGCAGCCGGGTGGCGGTACGCGGATGGAGCCGCTGTGCGGCGAGGCGGGCGACCGGCCACGCGGTGAGCGGAAGGACCAGGGGAAGGAAGACGAAGACTCCCATGACGGTCAGCCTTCCTCCTCCTCGGCGTTCTGGGCGAGGAGTTCACGAAGGAGTCGCTCTTCGTTCGGCGGGAGTGCGGTCACGAAACTGGCCAGGACCGCCTGCCGGTCGGCCTCCGCGTCCAGGACCTTCCGCATCCGCAGGGCGGCCAGCCCCGCCTCGTCGGCGACGGCCGTCCACCGGAAGGATCGTCCGGCGCGCTCGCGTTCGACGGCACCCTTCGCCCGGAGACGCGTGAGGATGGTGATGACAGTGGTGTACGCGAGACCACCGCCGAGCCGTTCCCGCACCCAGGCCACCGGGACGGGCTCCGAGGCCTCGCGCAGCACGGCGAGCACCTGGATCTCCAGTTCGCCCTGGCCGCGTCTGCGGGCGGGGAACTCGGCCCCGTCCTCGCTCAGGTCCGTCATGTGGCCCCTCCTCCGCTTCGGATCAGCGACTCATCGTACTGAACGGCTGCCGATCCCCTAGGGGAGTCAATGGGTGGTAACACCCATATCCCCCAGGACTTCCACGTGGAACAATTTGGAATAGGAAAGGGATCAAGGGGACCGAGAGGGCACGAGAAAGAACGAGGGGGACCGGTTCGCATGGGATGGTTTCTGGGATTCGGCATCGCGGGACTGGTCGTCCTGGCGCTCGCGCTCGTCTTCGACGGGCTCCTGGAAAGCATAGGCGGCCTCGACGGATTCCTCTCACTCCCGGTGATCGCCGGCTTCGTCTCGGCCCTCGGTTTCACCGGCGCCGTCGTGAGGGGCGCGGCTGGCGCCGGGCCGCTCGTCGCGACCCTCGCCGGGGTCGTCGCGGGTGTCGTCGTGGGCTGGTCGACCTGGTGGTTCAGCCGCGCTCTGATACGGAGCGGGGAGGTCCCGGCGCCCCGGGGAGAAGACCTGGCGGGTACGTCGGGGGCGGTCGTCACCGCGATTCCCGTCGACGGGTACGGCGAGGTGCTGCTGTATCTCGCGGGCCAGCCGGTGAAGTACGCGGCGAAGTCGGCCGGGCCGGTCGCGCGGGGCGCCGAGGTCTGGGTGGATTCCGTTCTGTCGCCGACGTCGGTCACCGTCCGTCCGGTGGACCGCTGACGGCACCGCCGTTCCGGGGCGTCTCTTCCTGGCGCGCCCATCCGGTAGCGGTTGCCGCGTGGAATTCGGTTCCCCGTCCTCTCGCCCACCCCCTTCCCCGTTCACGCCTTTTCTTCCGTTCATTTCCTTCAAGGGGATTTCTTCATGAGCCCTGTCCTCACCGCCGTGGTGGGAATCGTCGTCCTCGTCGTGCTGCTCGGCCTCGTCGTCGTCACGCGCTACAAGGTCGCCGGTCCCAGCGAGGCGTTCATCATCACCGGCCGACGAGGGAAGAAGGCCACCGATCCGGCCACCGGCCGGGTGTTCACCGACAACAGCGGCCAGAAGGTCGTGGTGGGTGGCGGCGTGTTCGTCGTCCCGTTCGTCCAGCAGAAGTTCACCCTCGACCTGTCGAGCCGTCACATCCCGGTGGCGGTGCGCGGCGCGGTGACCCTGCGCGGGGTGAAGGCGAATCTGGAGGGGGTCGCGATCGTCAAGGTCGGCGGCACCGAGGACTCGATACGGGCGGCGGCGCAGCGCTTCCTGATGCAGCAGAACGGCATCGTGGGGTTCACCCAGGAGGTGCTGTCCGGCGCGCTGCGTTCCATCGTGGGCCGTATGTCGGTCGAGGACATCATCCGGGACCGTGCCGCCTTCGCCGGGCAGGTCGCCGAGGAGGCGGAGGCCAGCCTGTCCGGGCAGGGCCTGGTCCTGGACGCCTTCCAGATCCAGGACATCACCACCGAGGGTTCCTACCTGGAGGACCTGGGCCGTCCCGAGGCCGCCCGCGCCAAGCAGGAGGCGGACATCGCCGAGGCCGTCGCCCGGCGCGCCGCCGAGCAGGCGCGGCTGAAGGCGGAGGAGGAGATCGCCATCGCGCAGCGGACGCTGTACCTGAAGCAGGCGGAGATCAAGGCCCAGACCGATGAGGCGGCCGCCCAGGCGAACGCGGCGGGACCGCTGGCCGAGGCCGCCCGGCAGCAGGACATCCTGACCGAGCAGGAGAAGGTCGCCGCACGGCAGGCCGAGCTCACCGACCGGCAGCTCGACACCCAGGTCCGCAAGCCGGCCGACGCGGCCCGCTACCAGGCCGAGCAGGAGGCGGAGGCCCGCCGGATCGCTCTGGTGAAGGAGGCGGAGGCGGACGCGCAGCGGGCCAGGCTCACCGGTGAGGGCGAGAAGGCCCACCGCGCGGCCCTCGCCGACGCCGTACGGATCGAGGGTGAGGCCCAGGCCGCGGCGATCGCCGCGAAGGGCACGGCCGAGGCCGAGGCGATGCGGAAGAAGGCCGACGCCTTCGACGGGTACGGCGACGCGGCCGTGCTGCAGATGCTGGTCGAGGTGCTGCCGCAGGTGGTGGCGAAGGCGTCCGAGCCGCTGTCCGCGGTGGACAAGTTGACGGTCATCTCCACCGACGGGGCGAGCCGACTGTCCCGTACGGTCACCGACAACGTCGCCCAGGGTATGGAACTGCTGTCCTCCACCACCGGAGTGGACCTCGCGGCGCTCCTCCAGGGCATGACCCGGAAGGACGGCGGGCGTGAACCGGCGAAGGGGGAACCGGTCAAGCAGGAGACGATTGAGATAGCGGGCTGAGGCGCACGGCCCCGCTCACCGGCGGCACGTCCGGACAGCTCGCTCCGGGAGCGTTCGGCGACACGAATGCGTCGGTCCTTGTTCGTCGACGCGCCTCCGTGGGCTGTGTCCGCCCTCCCGCGTTCGTCGCCCGCTGTTCACCGACGCACGCTCTCGGGGCCGGTCACCGGCACCGTTCCCCGGCCCCGGCCCCGGCCCTGGCCCCGGCACCCGCACCCGCACCCGACGGCCCCTCTCCGGCAACCGTGTCGACCCGCTCGGTCCAATGGCACCCGCTCGCCGTCCTTACCGTTCGGCCGTGGACGGTTCTGCCGGGGACGGGTCGACCGGGGCGGGTCGGCGGGGGCGGACAGTCAGGGGCGGGTGGCGCGGGACGGGTCGGCAGGGGCGGACAGGTTGGGGCGGTTCGCCTCACCCGGTTCACCCGGCCGCGCTCGGCTGGACCGACGCGCCTGGTCCGTCCGGACCCGTTCGACCGGACCCGTCGACCCGACCGGTCCATCCCGACCGGTCCTTCCCGCCCGGTTCGACCGGACTGGTTCGACCGGACTGGTGCAACCCGGCTCGTTCAGGCGCGGTCGGCGGGCTCCGGGGCTCGGGTGGGTCAGGGAAGGGCTTCCGGCACGGGGACGCTCTCGTCGAGCGGGTCCGTGGCCGAGCCCGGCTCCTTCACCGGTTCCGGCCGCTTCACGGGACTGGGGTTCTTCGGGGAATCCGGGTTTCTCGGCGGTTCCGGGTTCCTCTGCGGTTCCTGCGTCCGGACCGGCTCGGGCTCCGGGAGGGCGACCGGGACGGCGGTCGACATCGGGAGGGAGGCGGATTCCAGGACGGCAGCCGACTCCAGGACGGTGGCCGACTGCGGGTCGGGGGCCGCCGGGGTCCGGCGGCGGATGAAGTAGGAGGCGACCGGCTCGGTGTACCGGGCGGTGAGCGGGCCGATCACCACGAGGATGAGCACATAGGCGGTGGCGAAGGGGCCCAGTTGGGGCTGGACCCCGGCGGTGACGGCGAGTCCGGCGATGACGATGGAGAACTCACCGCGTGCCACCAGGGTGCCGCCCGCCCGCCAGCGTCCCTTGACCCCGATCCCGGCTCGGCGGGCGGCCCAGTGACCGGTGGCGATCTTGGTGAAGGTGGTGACGACGGCCAGCGCGAGCGCCGGGAGGATCACCGGGGGGATGCTGTTCGGGTCGGTGTGCAGTCCGAAGAAGACGAAGAACACGGCGGCGAACAGGTCCCGCAGCGGGCTCAGCAGGGTGTGGGCGCCCTCGGCGACCTCACCGGAGAGGGCGATGCCCACGAGGAACGCGCCGACGGCGGCGGACACCTGGAGCTGCTGGGCGATCCCGGCGACCAGCAGGGTCAGGCCGAGGACCACGAGGAGGAGCTTCTCCGGGTCGTCGCTGGAGACGAACCGGGAGATCAGCCGCCCGTAGCGGACGGCGACGAACAGCACCGCACCGGCCACGCCGAGGGCGATGGCGAGGGTGGCGCTGCCGGCCGCGAGGCCGACCCCGGCGAGCAGAGCCGTGATGATCGGCAGGTAGACGGCCATGGCGAGGTCTTCGAGGACCAGGATGCTGAGGATCACCGGGGTCTCGCGGTTGCCGAGCCGTCCGAGGTCACCGAGGACCTTGGCGATGACCCCGGAGGAGGAGATCCAGGTGACTCCGGCGAGGACGACGGCGGCGACCGGGCCCCAGCCGAGCAGCAGCGCGGCGGCGGCGCCGGGCAGGGCGTTCAGGGCGAAGTCGACGAGCCCGGCGGGGTACTGGGTCTTGAGGTTGGAGACGAGATCGCTGGCCGTGTATTCGAGGCCCAGCATGAGGAGCAGCAGGATGACGCCGATCTCGGCGCCGATGGCGACGAACTCGTCACTGGCGTCGAACGGCAGCAGGCCGCCCTTGCCGAAGGCGAGCCCCGCGAGGAGGTAGAGGGGTATGGGAGAGAACTGGAACCGTCCGGCGAGCCGGCCGAGGAGGCCGAGCCCGAGGATGATCGCGCCGAATTCGATCAGGAAGACCGCGGAGTGCACCGGGCCCTCACTCCCGGCCGAGGATCGCGGCGGCGGCGTCGACGCCCTCGCGGGTGCCGATGACGATGAGCGTGTCACCGCCCGCGAGCCGGAAGTCGGGCGTCGGGGACGGTATCGCCCCGGAGCGGCGCAGTACGGCGACGACGGAGGCGCCCGCCTCGGTGCGCATCCGGGTGTCGCCGAGCACGCGCCCGTTCCAGTACGCGTGCGCGGACAGTTCGATGCGTTCGGCGACGAGGCCCAGGTCGGTGGTGTGCAGGACGTTCGGGCTGTGGTGCGCGGGCAGCAGCGCGTCGATCAGGGAGGCCGTCTCGGCCTCGGTGAGGTGCAGCGACTGCGCGCAGGCGTCGGGGTCGTCGCCCCTGTACACGTTCACGGTCCGGGTCCCGTCGCGGTGGGCGATGACCGACAGCTGCCGGTGTTCCCGGGTCGTGAAGTCGTACTGGACTCCGATGCCGGGCAGGGGTGTCGTTCTCATCCGCGGAGCAGGCACGGGCCCGTCCCTTCCTTGGGGTGGTGGGGTGGATGGTCGTGGTGCGCGGGCCATCGTGCCATCTGGCGGAAGGAGGCGGACATGGGTGTCGGCACGGATGGACAAGACCCCGCGGAGCTGGTCAGGATGGGGCGGGGACCCAGGTCCTTTCGCAGGTCAGGGGTCCGTCGGGACCCCGGTGCACGATTCGACGGGAGAGCCGGAGCAGTGTCGCTGTACTGGCGCATCTTCCTTCTCAACGCGTCCGTCCTGGTCACGGCCGTCCTGTTGCTGTTCGGCCCGGTGACCGTCTCCTCGCCCGTGCTCTTCGGCGAGGCGATCGTGCTGATGGCAGGCCTGACGGCGATGCTCCTCGCCAACGGATTCCTGCTGCGGGTCGCGCTGGCGCCGCTCCAGCGCCTCACCCGGGCGATGCGGACGGCGGACCTGCTGCGGCCGGGACGGCGTCCGGAGGTGTCGGGGCACGGTGAGATCGCCGAGCTGACCCGTACGTTCAACACGATGCTGGACCGGCTGGAGGCCGAGCGGGCCACGAGCACCGCACGGGCCCTGTCGGCGCAGGAGGAGGAACGGCGGCGGATCGCGCGGGAGCTCCACGACGAGGTCGGGCAGACCCTGACGGCCGTGCTGCTCCAGCTGAAGCACGCGGCGGACCACGCGCCCGCCGGACTGCGGAACGAACTCCACCAGGCGCAGGAGACGACACGGGCGGGCCTGGAGGAGATCCGCCGCATCGCCCGCCGTCTGCGCCCCGGAGTCCTGGAGGAGCTGGGGCTGCACAGTGCGCTCCGGTCGCTGGCCTCCGAGTTCTCCACGCGCTCCCTGACCGTACGGGCGCACATCGAGCCCGGTCTGCCGAAGCTCGACGACGCCACCGAGCTGGTGCTGTACCGGGTGGCGCAGGAAGGCGTGACGAACACGGCGCGGCACGCGGCCGCCGGTCAGGTCGACATCCGGTTGCGCCGCCTCCCGCACGGCGGGGTCGGGCTCCTGGTCGAGGACGACGGGCGGGGGCTCGGTGGGGCGCCGGACGGAGCGGGGCTCCTCGGGATGCGGGAGCGGGCCCTGCTGATCGGCGCGGAGCTGACCGTCCGCGAAGGCGACGGCGGCGGAACTCAGGTCCGCCTGGACACACAGGGCACGAGGACAGGGTCATGACGGAACGGAAGACACCCACCCGCATCCTGCTGGCGGACGACCACGCGCTGGTGCGCGGAGGGGTGCGTCTGATCCTCGACGCGGAACCGGACCTGACGGTGGTCGCCGAGGCGGCGGACGGGGCGGAGGCGGTGGCCCTGGCGCGTTCCGAGCGGATCGACCTGGCCGTCCTGGACATCTCGATGCCCCGCAGGACCGGCCTCCAGGCGGCCCGCGAGCTGAGCAGGCTGCGGCCCGAGCTGCGCATCCTGATGCTCACGATGTACGACAACGAGCAGTACTTCTTCGAGGCGCTGAAGGCGGGCGCGAGCGGCTACGTGCCGAAGTCGGTGGCGGACCGCGATCTGGTGGAGGCGTGCCGGGCCGCCGTGCGCGACGAGCCGTTCATCTATCCGGGTGCCGAGACGGCCCTGATCCGCACCTACCTCGACCGGGCGGAGCGGGGCAGACCCCTGCCCGCCAAGGCGGTCACGGAACGCGAGGAGGAGATCCTGAAGCTCGTGGCGGAGGGCCACAGCTCGAAGGAGATCGGCGACCTCCTGGTCATCAGCCCCAAGACGGTGGAGCGGCACCGCGCGAACCTCCTCCAGAAGCTGGGCCTGAGGGACCGTCTGGAGCTGACGCGGTACGCGATCAGGGTGGGTCTGATCGAGCCTTAGCGGCTCTTGTCCGGATGTGTGGTCCCGCTCCCGGGGAACCGTACGGTCACAGGTCCGAGGTGACGGCACCGCCCGGGGGCTCGTTGGCCGGTCATGTTGTCCCGTCATGTCACCGCAGGCACCTCGATACCGGCCGGGCGCCCGGCCCGTGAGGCCGCCGAGGCGGCCCTCGTCGAGAACTACCCGCGACTCGTCCGGCTCGCCTATCTGATCCTGCCGCCGTCCCTCGGCCGCCACCGCCGCGTCCTCACCGCCCACGCCCTGGTCCAGCGGACCCTGTCGGACGCCACGAGCCTCCCCGGCCCGTGGCCGGGGAACGGGCCCGCCGGGGCGGCGGCTCCCGGCGGGCCCGGCCGGGAGCCCGGCGGGTCCGGCCCGGCTCCCCGCTCCGGGCCGCCGCTCCCCGGGCAGCGGAGCGCCGAGCGTCCGGTGGCCTCCTGGCTGCGGGCGACGGTCGTGCGGACGGCGCTCAGGCCCCGGCATCCGTTGCGCCGCCCCGGCCCGTTCCTGCCCCTCGTCCTCGGTCTGCGGCTGTTCCCCCGCGCCGGGGGCTCCGACGAACTCTCCCTCGACCGCGCGCTGGCCGGAGTCGGCGCGGAGGTCCGGGCGGCGATCGCCCTGCGGGCCCTCGAACAGCTCCCCGCCGACGCGGTCCTCGAACTGCTGGCGTCGGCGGGCGTCCCCGAGCCCGAGGCCGCCGTACGCGCCGCCGACCGGCTCGGCGCGGGGACCGGCACCGATGTCGCCGCGCTGCTCTCCGGCGGCGAGTTCGATCCCTGCATCGTCCACACCCGCCCCACGGACCTTCTGCGCCGCCGTCGCCACGGCCGTCTGGCCGTTCTCGCCGGGGCGGCGGTGCTCGCCGCCGTCGTCGCCACGGCTGGACTCCGTACCGGACCGGAAGCGCGCCCGGAGCCGGTCGCGGCCTCGAACGCCCTCACCGCCACCGCCCTGGTACGGGCCCCCGCCGAACGCTGGGCGGACACCTCCCGCGTCGACCTCACCGCCTGGCCCCCGCGCGGCGCCCGCACCGGTGACACGGCGCTCCTCCGGCGCGCCCTGGACTCCTGGTCGGGGCGTACGGACACCGGTGTACGGGTGACGGCGGCGCGCGGCACGGCCACGGCGCCGCCGGGAGAGCCGCCCGCTCTGCTCTTCGCGGGAACGGTCGACGGCTCCGGGGTGGTCCTCCTCCACGACGGACGGCGGCTCGCCCGGTACTCCGAAGCCGCCGACGGCCGGAGCGGAGCCTCCCTCCAGGTGACGCGCGCGGACGACAGCGACGTCACGACGGGCGCGGCGGTCGTCCTCACCCGGCGCGACGGGCGGGCTCGTTTCCTCCTCGCCCCGTGGATCGCCCGCGCGGAGGTACGGGACCTCCGGGCGCCGGACGCCGCGGCGGCTCCGCTGGCTGTGACGGCCGAGGGGGTCACGGCCCCGGTGCCGTACGCGAGCGGGGGCGGGTGCGAACGGGTTCCGGTGCTTCAGCTGACCTCGTCAAAGCGGATCGTCGAGGACCACGCCTTTCTGCTCGCGGACCTCGGTGAGCTTGTCCCGGCACATCTGACCTGGACCCCGGCGCCGGGACTTGATGTGCGGGCCCGTTCGCCCCGCGAGGCGGCGGGGCCCCGGGGCCTGGCGGCCTGGGCCCGGTCCGCCTGCTCGCTGCCACCGTTGCGGCTCGCGGGTGTGCGTGCGGTCAACCGCTGGGAGTACGCGGTCCAGGCCCTGCCGGAGCGGGCGGGCACGGCGGTGTGGGTCTGCTCCCGGGCGGACACCTGGGAGGGTCCGGGCCGCACCACGATCGCCTTCGAACCCCCGGGTGCCCGCCCGCCCCAGCGGGTGGCGGCCCTCGGTGACTCGGCGATGTGCAGCCGTTTCGGCCAGCACGTCCTGGCCGCCACCTCGTGGGTCTCGCCCTCGGGCACGCGCTATCTCCTGTCCGCGGGCAGCAGGCACGTCGGAAGCATCACGACCCGGGGCTCCACCACCACGACGACCAGGGGACCCGCCCAGGCGGTCAGGTCCCCGAAACCGGTCCTGGTCCGCGTCGAGGGCCGACTGCTCGACGGCTCCCTCCTGGAGGGCTTGGTCTCCGGCCAGCCCCCGGGCCCCGGGCACTGACCCGCCGCCGACCGGCACCGGCGGACCTCTCCCCAGGGGACGCCCTCGGGACCTGATGGCCTGATCAGCCCGGGTCCCAGGTCACAGGTCGACCGACGGCCCCGACCCGGGCCCTCGCTCCGGCCACCAGCTCCGGCTCCGGCTCCGGCTCCGGCTCCGGCTCCGGCTCCGGCTCCGGCGGGGGAACGAAGTCCGTGTGCTGATGGACCGCTTCGACCCGGAGGGCCTGGCACGGGACCACCCACCCGGCGTCAGGCTCTCCCCGGCCGACGACTGAGGGCCGACGGCCGACGGCTGAGGGCTGAGGGCTGAGGGCTGAGGGCTGAGGGCTGAGGGCTGAGGGCTGAGGGCTAAGGACAAAGAATCACGAACAGGAATTCGATCGCAGGAGAATGCGGCAGCGGGCGACCGCTGGATGCACCCGTCCGGCGAATGGCCGAATCGCGTTCCGCTCCCGTGGATCGGGTCGCGCATTCCGCTCCGGGGCTCATCGCTTTCGACGAAAGAACCCAGGGCTCCGAGTTACCGGGAGCCGAAGAGCCGTCACGGACAAATTCCGGTGGCCGCTCCGCCCCGAAGCCCCCTACAGGTCGGGGACCATGGCTTTCTCCCCGTAGAAGCCTCGCCCCGGACGCGGCCCCGCATCGGTCCGATAAGCAGGTTTGATCGTGGACTCATGGGGGCGGTGAAGTCGCCGTCCTAGCGTGTGAGGACACACGTCAGCCGTATCGGACTGACCGAAGGGGGCGAAATGAAGTTCGGGGTTTATCCGGCCTACATCGGCGGCCGGGACATCGTCGGTGACGATCCGCAGTACGTGCACACCGTCACCGCGCGTTCCCTCATCGAGGACACGTTCACCGGTCTGCGTCTCAAACAGGATCTCGACCGGGGCCTCGTCGATCCCGGCACCGCCGGGGACAGCGTCGTCGGAGCCTGTGTCGTCGCCGACGAGGAGATGGCGGCGCTCGCCCTGGAGTCGGCCGCGCGGGCCGCCGACGAGTGGCGGCGGGTTCCGCTGGCCCGGCGCCTGGAGATCGGGCGGCGGATCGGGGAGCGGCTGCTCCAGCACCGGGAGCCGCTCGTCGAGATCCTGGTCGCGGAGGGAACACCCCGGTCCGCCGCCGAGGGGATGCTCACGGGGATCCCGTACACCAGCTGGAGCCCGGAGACCCTCGAATGGTGTGCCGAGCAGCTGGAGTTCCGGCGCCGGGACGGCGACCGGGAGATGATCCTGCGCCGGATCCCCGACGGGGTCGTCTGCATCAATCCCCCGCAGAACGCGGCGACGGTGAACGCGCTCAACGGGCTCACCGCCCTACTCGCCGGGAACACCGTCGTGGTCCGGGCACCGCGCGGGGTCGCGCTCAGCTGCATGTACGCGATGCGGGAGGTCGTCGCCCCGGTCCTGGAGGAGATGGGCGCGCCCGCCGGGACGGTCAACGCGTTCTGCGGACCGCCC
The DNA here is from genome assembly GCF_044767145.1 of Streptomyces sp. NPDC101490. Lineage (NCBI taxonomy): Bacteria > Bacillati > Actinomycetota > Actinomycetes > Kitasatosporales > Streptomycetaceae > Streptomyces > Streptomyces sp. NPDC101490. The sequence continues at coordinate 277,365 of NZ_JBIWNI010000004.1, read as the reverse complement.
GCGCTGGAGACCTGGCTGGCCAGTGAGCACGTCGACGACGTCCTCTACTTCGGCGGCAGCAAGAAGGGCCTGGAGTTCGAGGCCGACGCCGTCGCCGCGGGCAAGAAGCCCGTCCTGGAACTGGCCGGCAACGACTGCTGCGTGGTGTGGCACGACGCCGACCTCGACGCCGCCGTGGAGACCATCACCCAGTTCTTCCTGAACTCCGGCCAGATCTGCAACGTGCCCAACCAGGTCGTCGCCCACCCCGCCATCGCCGACGAGCTCATCGAGCGGCTCGTCGTCGCCACCCGCGAGATCAAGCCCGGTTACCCCGACGACCCCGAGGTGGTCCTCACCCCCGTCCTCGGGATCGACTGGTTCTACGGCTGCCTCGGCGAGGCGCTCGCCCGGGGCGCGAAGCTCGTCCACGGCGGTCGGCGGCTCGAAGTGGACGGCACGCCCTCGGAGACCGGGTTCTTCGTCGAACCGAGCATCGTCCGCGTCGAAGGGCTCCGGGACGCCCGGTCGTTCTCCGTCGTCCGTGACGAGACCTTCTTCCCGCTGCTGCCGATCATCGTGCCCGAGGCGGGCGCTTCGGACGAGGACCTCCTGCGGGAGGTGCTGGCCTTCGTGAACTCCAACGCGTACGGGCTGCGCAACTCCGTCTGGACCCAGGACGCCCCGACGGCCGACCGGTTCCTCGAAGGCGTCACCAACGCGGGCAACCTCAAGATCAACGACTCGCACAGCGGTTTCCTGCCCTTCCTGCCCAACCAGGGCGGCCCCGGACTCACCGGCGGCGCCTTCGGAGAGGCGAGCCACCCCATGCTGCGCACCACACGGCTGCAGGCCGTCAGCATCCTCCGCCCGGCCACCGACAAGGAGCCCACGTCATGACGACCCGCGTGCTGAAGGCCACGGTCCCGGCACCGGCCGCCGAGGTGATCGAACTCCTCGCGGACGGCGGCGCGTTCCCCGCCCACGCCGAGGACGTCCGGTCCGTGTCCAACACCGGCGACGGCCACCAGGCGTGGGAGCTGGCCTTCCGGGGCGGCTCGGCCCGCTGGGTGCAGCGCACCGAGCGCACGGGCGACGGGCAGGCCCCGTACCGCGTCGAGTTCGAGCAGGTCAGCGGGGACTTCCAGGAGTTCGGGGGCAGTTGGACGGCCACCGAGGTCCCCGGCGGCAGCGAGATCGCCTTCCGGGTCGACTTCCGCACGAGCGTCCCCCACCTCGCCGGTGCGATCGACTCCGCCGTCGGCGTCGTCCTGGTCCGCACCGCCCACCGGGTCCTCTCCGCCGTCGCGGGCGGCGAGGTCCGCGTCACCGCCGGTGGCCACTGGCTGGGTGACCCGTCCGCGTACGTCCGGCAGCCCTGAGCATCCCCCCAAGGAGAAGGACACCATGGAGAACGTCTGCATCATCGGAGCGGGCTGGTCGGGGCTCGCCTCCTGCCAGGTCCTGCACGAACGCGGCATCGACTTCGACTGCTACGAGGCCGGTTCCGAGGTCGGCGGCAACTGGCGCTACCAGAACGACAACGGGATGTCCTCGGGCTACCAGTCCCTGCACATCAACACGTCCAAGAAGCTGTCCGAGTACCGCGCCTACCCCATGCCGGCCGACTACCCGCACTACCCCGGCCACGCGAAGATCGCCCAGTACCTCGACGACTACGTGGACCACTTCGGCTTCCGCCGGTCCATCACGTTCCGCACCCTGGTCTCCCATGTGGAACCCGCCCAGGGCGGCGGCTGGAACGTGACGGTGCGCCACCGCGACACCGGCGAGGAGACCACCCGCCACTACGGCTCGGTGATCGTGGCCAACGGCCACCACTGGGACCCCCGGGACCCCGAGCCCGCGTTCCCCGGCGCCGACACCTTCACCGGCACGCAGATCCACTCCCACCACTACCGGGTCCCCGACGAGTACGCGGGCAAGCGGGTCCTCGTCCTCGGCTTCGGCAACTCGGCGTCGGACATCGCGGTGGAGACCTCCGCCGTCTCCGAGCGCACCTTCCTGTCCGTGCGCACCGGCGGGTACGTGTTCCCCAAGTTCATGTTCGGGAAGCCCGGCGACGACATGATCAGCCCGTTCATCACCCGGGTGATGCCGCGCGCGACGCAGCGCTGGGTCATGGCCGCCCTGCTGCGGATGTCGATCGGGAAGGTCACCGACTTCGGTCTGCCGAAGCCGGAGGCCAAGCTGTTCGGCTCCCACCCGACCGTCTCGGAGACCCTGCTGCCGCGCCTGGGTCACGGCGGGCTCGCGGTCAAGCCGAACATCTCCCGCTTCGACGGCGGCACGGTGCACTTCACCGACGGCAGCAGCGAGGAGATCGACGCGGTCATCTACAGCACGGGCTACAAGGTCAGTTTCCCGTTCCTTGACGAGTCCGTGATCGCCCCCACCGACAACGACGTGTCCCTCTTCCACCGGGTCGTCGACCCCCAGCATCCCGGGCTGTACTTCGTGGGCCTCTTCCAGCCCCTGGGCGCGACCACGGTCCTCGCCGAGGCCCAGTCGCACTGGGTGGCGGACCTGCTCCAGGGCAAGGCCGCGCTGCCCTCGAAGGAGGCGATGCTGCGGGAGATCTCCCGGTACCGGGAGAAGCTCGTCAAGCGGTACGTGACGTCCAAGCGCCACACCATGCAGGTGGACCACTACCCGTACCTGGCCGAGCTGCGCGGTGCCCGGCGCGCGGGCGCCAAGCTGGCGCGCAAGGGGGGCGGGACACCGGTCGCGGCGGCGCCCGCCGCGCCGGAGGAGCTGTCGATCCGGATCGACGCCTCCCCCGAGACGGTCTGGGACCTCGTCAGCGATGTGACGCGGATCGGCGAGTGGAGCCCGGAGTGCCGCAGTTGCCGCTGGCGCGGGCGCGAGCGCGGGGTCGGCGCGCGCTTCATCGGGTTCAACCGGCGCGGCTGGGTCTGGTGGGTCACCTCCAACACGGTGGAGCGGTCGGAGCGGGGCAGGTCCTTCGCCTTCCGCACCACCACCAACGGGGTGCGCTGGGGCTACCGGCTGGCGCCGGACGGCGCGGGCGGCACCCTGCTCACCGAGACCTGGGACGTCTCCGGGCAGAACGCGGGCCAGAGCAAGCGGACCGCGTCCTTCGCCAACTCGATGCTCGGCGGCTTCGAGAACCACACGGCGGAGCTGCGCGACGGCATCCGCGTCACGCTGGAGCGCGTCAAGGCCGCCGCCGAGGCGCTGGGCGCTGACGCGCCCGTCCCGGTGCGCGGCGCGGAGGCGGCCCGTCCGGGCGTGCGGACCGCCGAGCCGGTGGAAGTGGAGACGGCCGCGTGAGCGTGGTCGTGACACTGCCGGAGCGCCATCTGCACTGCGTCTCCGTGGCGGAGTTCGCCGCCTGGCTGGAGGAGCACCACGAGGGCGCCGACGAGGTGTGGATCGCCCTGCCGAAGAAGGGCACGCCGGTGCCGTCGATCAGCCGGGACGAGGCCCTGGACGTCGCCCTGTGCTACGGCTGGATCGACGGCAAGGCCTACTCCGGGGACGTGCCGGAGGGCTGGTGGGCGCAGCGGTTCTCGCCCCGCAAGCGGCGCAGCCCCTGGTCGAGGATCAACTGCGCCAAGGTGGAGAAGCTGATCGGAGCGGGCCGGATGCGGCCGTCCGGTCTGGCGCAGATCGAGCTGGCCAGGGCCGACGGGCGCTGGGAGGCCGCGTACGCGCCGCAGAGCACGGCGGAGGTGCCGCCCGATCTGCGGGTGGCGCTCGACGCCTCCCCCGCCGCCGCGACCGCGTTCGAGGCGCTGAGCCGGAGCAACAGGTACCAGATCCTGCTCACCGTGGCGAAGGCGGTGCGGCCGGAGACCCGGGCGCGCAGGATCGCCGGGTACGTGGAGCGGCTGACGGCGGGCGATCCGCCGACCGGGCCCCGGAAGAGTCCGTGACGTCCGCGCTGCTCGGCCCGCGCGCGCCGGGGACGGCGGCGCGGCCGGTGACGGTGCGGCTGGTCGAGGCGGAGACGCTGGCCGGCTGGGCCGGCCGGCTCGCTCCCCGGCTGCTCGACGCCGGGGAGCTGCGGCGCGCGCAGGAGCTGCGGCGCCCGGGGGACCGGCGCAACCATCTGGTCTCCCGGGTGCTGCTGCGGACCCTGCTGGGTGATCTGCTGGGGATCGCGCCGGAGGCGGTCCGCCTGGGACGGGACGCGTGCCCGTGCTGCGGCGGGCCGCACGGCCGTCCGGTGGTCCTCGGCGGGGGCGCGCACTTCTCCCTGTCGCACACCGGCCCGCTGGTGCTGCTCGGGATCGGTCCCGTGCCGCTCGGCGTGGACGTGGAGCGGGTGCCGGACGCGGCGACGGTCGCGGAGACCGCGTCGGCCCTGCATCCCCGGGAGGGGGCGGAACTGGCCGCCCTGGACGAGGCGTCGCGGCCGGTGGCCTTCGCCCGCGCGTGGACGCGCAAGGAGGCGTACCTCAAGGGCATCGGGACGGGTCTCGGGCGCTCGGCGGCCCTGGACTACCTGGGGACGGGGCCCGTTCCGGCGGCGGGACCGGACGGCTGGGCGGTGGCGGACGTGTCGGCTCCCGAGGGGTACGCCGCGGCCGTGGCGACCGCGCCGGACCGGTTCCCGGGGCCGTCCGGGGCCGTGCGCGACCGTCGGAAACCCGCCAACTCCGCTTGTCCCCCGTAGGATTCACCCTACAAACGGGCCCTATGGGGGGGCACGTCAGGGGGGACTGTTGTGATCAGAGTGCTGCTCGCGGACGACATGGTGATGCTCCGACGGGCCTTGGTCTCGCTCCTCGAACTGGAGGAGGACCTGGAGGTGGTGGGTGAGGCGGGCAACGGTGACCAGGTGCTGCCCGTCGCCCTGGAGACACGGCCGGACGTGGCCGTACTGGACATCGACATGCCCGGCATCGACGGCATCCGGGCCGCGGAACTGCTGAGCCGGGAGCTGCCCGCCTGCCGGACGATCATCCTGACCAGTCTGGGCCGCCCGGGGAACCTGCGCCGGGCGCTGGAGGCGAAGGTGTCCGGGTTCCTGCTGAAGGACACCGACCCCACCCGGCTGGCCGCCGCGATCCGTCAGGTGGTCGCCGGGGAGCAGGTCGTGGACCCGCAGTTGGCGCTGGCCACGCTCCAGGCGGGGAGCAGTCCGCTGAGCGCCCGGGAGAACGAGGTGCTGCGGCTGGCGGCCCGGGGCATGGACGCTCCTGAGATCGCCACGAAGCTGTTCCTGTCCGCAGGGACCGTCCGCAACTACCTGACCACGGTGGTGACCAAGCTCAACGCCCGCAACCGCATGGACGCCGTACGGATCGCGCGGGACGCCGGCTGGCTGTGAGACCGGACCGGCCCGGCTAGTCGGTGGCCCCGGTCGTCCCGGGGCCACCACCGGGGTTCCGGGAGGTGTCCGTGGCCGGGCGGAGCGGGAGTTCGGCGACGAGTTCGAACCAGCCGTCCTGGCGTACGCTCCAGCCGAGCCGTCCGCCGACCGCCTCGGCGCGGATGGTCAGGCTGCGCAGGCCGACACCGCCCGTGGCGCCCGAGCGGTCGCTGTCGTAGTGGGCGGCGTCCGTCTCGCTCAGACCGTCGTTGGCGATGGAGAACCGGACGGTGCTCTCGTCCGCGTACGCCGTGATCGTGCAGTTCTGCGCCTTGCTGTGACGGAGCAGGTTGGTGACGCCCTCGCGCAGCACGGTGGCGAGGACGGTGTCCACGGAGGCGTGCAGCGGGGTCTCGGTGACCTGGATGTCGGTGCGGATGCCCACCGCTCGCAGCAGCGAGGCGGCGGACGCCACCTCGCGGTTCAGGGCCATCTGGACGTAGCTGCTGGCCACGGACCGGACGTCGGTGAGTGCCTGCCGGGCGGTCTGGACGATCTCGGTGAGTTCCATCTCGGCGCGCTCCGGCTGGACCCGGATGAGCCGGTGGGCGAGTTCGCACTTCAGGGTGATGGTGGAGAGGCTGAAGCCGAGCAGGTCGTGCAGGTCGCGGGCGAAGCGGAGACGTTCCTGCGTCACGGCGAGCCGGACCAGTTCCTCGCGGGCCATCTGTACTTCGCGGACCAGTCCGGAGAGGCGGCTGAGGCCGTACACGACCAGTCCGGTCAGGATGGTGGCCAGGCTGTTGTAGGCGAGGTGGCCCATTCCGTAGCCCACGGCGAACTGGACGAAGCCGGTGGCGACGACGACCCCGGCGAAGACCGTCCAGCCCCAGGCCGACCGCAGGACGAGCAGGGCGGAGGCGGCGAGGAAGCCCGGCATCCCGAGCCAGGCGGCGCCGAACAGGGTGAAGGGGGCGAAGGTGAGCACCGCCTGGAGCGCCAGGGTCAGCGCGCGGTGGCGGGCCGCTCTGGGTATCCACAACGGGAACGAATGGTTCAGCTGGAGGAACAGCAGCGTCAGCATCAGGACGCCGCAGAGGGCCAGTTGGCCCGCTCCCATCCCCGCGCCGACCGCGTAGGTGAGGCCCACCGCGAAGAAGCAGAGGATGACGACGAGCGTGATCGTACCGGCGACCTTCGGCGCCAGATCACCTCCCTCGACGGGACGGGGAGTGCGAACAATGTCTGGACCGGCGGGCCGAGACCATCCCACAGGAGCCCCCTACTCGACTTCGGTGCCGCACGGAAGTGGAGTGCAGCATAGACGGAGCCGGGGGTGTTCGGTATTTTTCGTTCAGGGGTATCTCGTACCGGTTCGGCCGTGATCGGTGGAAGGTGCCCCGCCGGGCAGTGCGGCCAGCACGAACTCCCCCACGCCCGACTCCGCGCGCCAGTCGAGGCCGAAGGCCCGGGCGGAGGTCGCGGTGTCGCCGAAGGCCAGCGCGCACGGTCCGATGCCCATGGCCGTGGAGACCAGGTAGAGCGTCTGCTGGAGGGCGCCGACCTCTTTGAGCAGCGCGCTGTAGGCGATGCCCGGGTAGGCGGCGCTGATCCGCCGGAAGCGGGCCGTCATGCTGATCAGGACGGGGGGTTCGGCGCTCAGGCCCGCGGTGGCGCCCGCTTCGCCGAGCAGGGCGTCCACCAGGGCGGGCCGGGCGTCCAGCGGGTGGAGGGCGTGGGCCGCCGGGTCGTAGTGGTAGGAGCCGCGCGGGAGTTCGGCGGAGCCGACCACGGTGACGTACAGCTCCAGCGGGTAGACGGAGCCGACGCTCGGGTAGGGCCGTCCGCCGGCCGGGCGGGCGCGGGCCGCGCGGTACAGCAGCTCGCCCAACTGCGCGAGGGAGAGCGGCAGTCCGTCGTCCGCGCGGACCGAGCGGCGGGTTTCGAGCGCGGTGGTCAGACGGGGGTCGGTGGCGAGGACCCGGTCGAGGTCGGGCACCGGCAGCGGCAGCGGCGCCCCGCCGCCCTCCCGGCGGCGCTCCCCCGGGTCGCCGGGGTCCTCGGCGGACCTGCGGGCCAGGCCGAGCGGTTCGTCGTGGAGTCCGGGCCTGCTGCGGTTGTGCAGCATCAGTTCGCGCGGCGACCAGTGCTCCAGTGCGGGGTCCCGGTCCTCGGCGAAGGAGTGGCCCTCGTCCGGGCCGTCGGAGCCGGGGACCAGCATCCCGGACGCCTCCAGATAGCCGACCGCCTTGCGCACCACGTCGAGGGGGATGTCGAGGAGCCGGGCCGTGTCGCGGACGGAGGCGGGCCGGACGTAGCAGCTGACCAGCCACATGGCCTGGGGGGTGTGCAGCACCACCCGGTGGGTGCTGAGCGGGGATTCGAGGACCATGTCCCCGCCGCCGGCGCGCAGGGTGGCGAACCGGGACAGCCGGTGCGTGGTCTCCGGGGCGGGCATGCGGGGGGTGAAGCGGGCCTCGCGCACGATCGGGACCACGGAGAGCTGCTCGGTGCCGTCGGTCAGGGCGAGGGTGCGGATCACGGCCTGGCGGACCGCGTCGAGGGTGGAGCGCAGGGCGGCGCGGCGCGGATCGCGGGAGACGGCGCCGGTCGCGCTGAAGCCGGGCAGGACGTTGTCCAGCGACACCGGGCCGTACGTCATGCGTTCGAGCGCCCGCTGGACCACCGGGTCGGACAGCGGCAGCCGGATGTCCTCCCAGAGGGTGCTGACCAGGCCGGTCCCGGCTTCGTCCGCCGCCGTCCGCACCTTGGTGTCCTCGCGGAGCGACCACAGTTCGATCAGTCGGGTGTCCCGCGGCGCGGGCGGGGCGGAAGACTTCATGGCGGGGACCTCACGGATGGTACGGCGACGGTGTCACAGGAAGAGGGGGACCGGGTTGAGGTCCTCGTATCGGGTGGGGGCGGCCAGGCGGCCCAGGCGTACCGGGACGTCGTACAGGCGGCCGGGGGCGAAGCGGGTCCAGAAGGTGCGCAGTCCGGGCACGATCACCTTGACGACGGGCAGTCCCACGTCCGCTCTGGTCTGGTCGAGCACCAGCAGTTCGCTGCCGAGGCCGCGGGCCAGTGCCTCGGCCGCCGCCACGTCGGCCGCGAGGTCGGAGCGGGGGGTGTACGGGAAGTCGGCGGCGGTGCGGTGCGGGCCGCCGGGGTCGGGCACCAGATAGGGCTGGTTGTCGGTGGTGGCGGTCTGCCACCAGTACAGCGGGACGGGTTCGTCGCAGGTGTAGCCGTCGCCGTCGGCGGTGGCGGCGACGACCGGCGGGAGCATCTGGTTGACCTCGGCCACGGCCCGCCGCAGCGCGACCCGGGGGTCGAAGTGGGCGCCGAAGCCGAGGGTGATGTCCTGGGCCGGTTTGTCGGTGCGCCGGGAGAGCGCGGCGAACACGGGGATGCCGAGGTCGCTGGTCAGGTCGAGGACCCACAGGTCGCGGTCGAGTCCGAGGTGGGCCGTGCGCATCTCCTCGATCCAGTGGTCGCCGAAGGAGGTGAGGTCGACGCCGGGCTGGCGGGTGCGGTTGTACCACCACAGGGCGACGGCGTCGCGTTCGACGAGCTCCAGGAAGCCCTGGACGATGGCGTCCTCGCGGGAGCTGCCCGCGGCGGTGCCGTTGGAGTGGGCCGAGAAGGAGCCCGTGGGGCAGGGGGCGTCGTAGTAGAGCATGGAGGTGGGCAGCAGCCGGTGGCGGCCCGCGGTCAGGGACCACACGGGGGTCCAGTCGACCGGGGTGTCCTCCTCGAAGGGCGTGCAGATCCGGTGGGCCGGGGCGTGTTCGGCGTTCCAGACCTCCCGGCCGACGAACTGGCGCGGGTCGAAGAGCTGGACGGTGTCGGGGTGGACGGCGCGGTCGGCGACCTCGCGGTAGGTGGCTCTCAGGGTGGGCTCGTCGCCCTGACGGTAGCCGCTGTGCCGTTCGACGGCCTCGCACAGGGCGCTGACCCGGGCCTGGAGGGGGGTGGTGCCCTTGCCGGAGCTGTGGCTGCGCAGCCCGGCGCGCACCGAGGCGAGTCCGGTCACCGAGGAGGCCGGGTTGTGCCCGGAGTGGTAGCAGTTGAGGAATCCGGGGTCGCGCCGGTCGCGGCGGACCTCCTTGACCACGCCGGTCAGTTCGTCGACGAGGTGTCCGTACCGTTCGAGCATCTCCTCGGGGGTCAGGGAGCGTTCGCCGGTGCCGGTGGCGGATTTGGGGCGGCTGGCCGGACGGACGGGTGCCCAGATGCGGCGGGCCGTCACGCCGGGGTCGCCGCAGGACGGGCACTGGGGGCGGGGGCGCACGGGGTGGTGGCGGCCCGCGAGGGTCAGGGTGTCCATGGTCCACAGGGCGTTCTGGCCCGGGTGACGGTGACCCGCCATCCATTTGACGGCTTCGAGGCAGGCGAGGTGGAGTCCGACGGCGCGGCCCGCCGCGAGGCTGGAGGGCGGGACGCTGACGGGGCGGCCGAGGGCCCGGCCCAGGTAGGTCTCCGCCGGGCGGTTGCGGCGCAGGGGTTCGGCCAGGCAGTGCCAGCAGGGGCCGTCGCCGGGCTGGAACACCGGTCCGATCCAGGGCTGTTCACCGCTCAGGCGGACGGGCAGCCAGGGAGTGCCCGTGGCGCGGTAGGCGGCGTCCAGTTCGGCCAGCGCGGGGTCGAGGTAGGTGTCGCACAGGACGAGCGCCAGGTCGGGTGTCCCGCTGCCCTGGCCGGGCCGGTGGACCCGCAGTCCGGCGGAGCCCAGCGCGGCGACGAGTTCCTCGGCGCCGGCGCCCGCTTCGCCGCCGCGCCCGGTGGCGGCGACGGTTCCGCTGCCGGTGCGGCGGGTGGCCTCGTCCCCGTCCACTCCGGCGAGTTCCCAGAAGGCCTCGCCCGCGGTGCTCGCGGCGGGGGCGCCGGGGGCGCGGTGGGTGAGGAGTCCGGAGTCCAGGAGCCGGGTGACGACCTGGCGGACCTGGTCGGCGGGGAGGGTACCGGCGTCGGTGACGAGCCGGTCGAGGGTGCGGGTGCCGTCGAGCAGGGGGGCCAGGGTGGTGACGCAGGATCCGCGCAGCGCGGTGACTCCGCGTTCGGAGATGAGGAACACGCCTTCTCCCGGGACGACTTCGGCCCTCAGGTGGGCCTTGAATCCGAGTCCGTGCGTGGTGCCCTGGCGCTGTGCCACCGATTCCTCCTCTGGTGTGCGGCCTGTGGACCTTGCTCGGGTGCGTGTCGTGCGGTGCCTGTGCGGTGCCCGTGCCGTGCGCTGGGATGTGCGGGTGCGGAGGTGCGTGTGCCCGTCGTCCCGTGCGCGTCCTGAGCGCTGTGCGTGTCGTGCGTGTCTCACGTGCCGTGCGAGCCGTGCCGTACCTGTCTCACGTGCTGCGAGCCGTGCCGTGCGTGTCGTACGGGGTGGACTACTCGGCGAGCGGGTCGCCCGTCCAGCAGATGCAGGTGCCGGGCTGGTACGGCTCGGCGCCCGTACCGAAGAAGTCCTCGATGACCAGGTCCTCGGCTATGGCGGTGACGGCGGTGGCGATGTCGAGGTTCATGTCGGCCCTTCCCGATGGGTTTCGGCTTGCTGACGAGAAAGAGTCTGCTGTGCCGGGGGAAGGGCCGACAGTGCCTGTGTCACCGGGCCGACATGAAGTTCTCATGGTCATCTTCCGAGGGCGTCACCCCCCTTCCGACGGAGCCGGGGAGTCCGCCATCCCGGCGGTGAGGGTGCTGCCGTCGAGGGGGTCGATCAGCAGGAACGAACCGGTGCGCCGGAAGTCCCCGTAACCGTCCAGGGCGACCGGTGCGGCGGTGCGGACCGTGATCCGTCCGATGTCGTTGACGCCGAGGCGGTCGGGTCCCGGACGCTCCGAGAGGTCCTGCATGTCGAGCCGTGAGGAGATCTCCGCGACCACCGCCCGTACGGTACGGGTGGCGTGCCGCAGCAGCACCTGCCGGCCGACGTGGAGCGGCTGCTCGCCGAGGTGGCAGACGGTGGCCGTGAACCGGCGGACGGGGTGCGGCGCGGTGGCCGCCGGGGCCAGCAGGTCGCCCCGGGCGATGTCGAGGTCGTCGGCCAGGCGCACGGTCACCGACTGGGGTGCCCAGGCGGTGTCGGTGCCGGTCCCGTCGAGGGTGTCGATGCCCACGACGGTGCTGACCGCGCCGGACGGCAGGGCCGTGATCCGCTCGCCGACCCGGAGCACTCCGGAGGTGATCTGGCCCGCGTAGCCCCGGTAGTCGGGGTGGGTGGCGGTGCCCGGCCGGATGACGTACTGGACGGGCAGCCGGGCCGACTCGGTGCGCGGGTCGGCGCCCACCGGGACCGACTCCAGGTGTTCGAGGACCGTGGGTCCCGCGTACCAGTCCATGCGTTCGGAGGGGCGCACCACGTTGTCCCCGGCGAGGGCCGAGATCGGGATGGCGGTGACCCGGTCGACGCCGAGGGCGGCGGCGCACTCGGCGAACGAGGCGGCGGTCCGGGCGAACACCTCCTCGGAGCAGTCCACCAGGTCCATCTTGTTGACCACCAGGGTCACATGGCGGATGCGGAGGAGGGCGGCGACGGCGAGGTGTCTGCGGGTCTGCTCGACGACCCCGTTGCGGGCGTCGACGAGGACGAGCGCGAGGTCGGCGGTGGAGGCGCCGGTGACCATGTTGCGGGTGTACTGCACATGGCCGGGGGTGTCGGCGAGGATGAAGCGGCGGTGGGCGGTGGCGAAGTAGCGGTAGGCGACGTCGATGGTGATGCCCTGCTCGCGTTCGGCCCGCAGGCCGTCGGTGAGCAGTGCCAGGTCGGGTGCCGCCTGGCCGCGTTTCCTGGAGGCGTGTTCGACGGCCTCCAGCTGGTCGGCGAGGACCGACTTGGAGTCGTGGAGGAGCCGTCCGACCAGGGTCGACTTGCCGTCGTCGACGGAACCGGCGGTGGCGAACCGCAGGGTGTCCACCGCGGTGCCCGGACCGTACGGCGCGTGGTGCGGCGCGGAGTGCGCGTCGGTGATGTTCACGGCTAGAAGTACCCTTCGCGTTTGCGGTCTTCCATGGCGGCTTCGGACATCTTGTCGTCGGCGCGGGTGGCGCCGCGTTCGGTGAGCCGGGAGGCGGCGATCTCGGTGATCACCGCCTCCACGGTGGTGGCGGCGGACTCCACCGCTCCGGTGCAGGACATGTCGCCGACCGTGCGGTAGCGGACCAGGCGGGTCTCCAGCCGTTCGGCGGCGCGCGGGCCGCCCCACTCGCCGGGTGCCAGCCACATGCCGTCGCGGGCGAAGACCTCGCGGTGGTGGGCGTAGTAGATCTCCGGGAGGTCGATCGCCTCGCGCTGGATGTACTGCCAGACGTCCAGTTCGGTCCAGTTGGAGAGCGGGAAGACCCGGACGTGTTCGCCGGGGGCGTGGCGGCCGTTGTAGAGCGACCACAGCTCGGGGCGCTGGCGGCGCGGGTCCCAGGCGCCGAACTCGTCGCGCAGCGAGAACACCCGCTCCTTGGCGCGGGCCTTCTCCTCGTCGCGCCGCCCGCCGCCGAAGACGGCGTCGTAGCGGCCGGTGGTGATGGCGTCGAGCAGGGGGACGGTCTGGAGGGGGTTGCGGGTGCCGTCGGGGCGTTCGCGCAGCCGGCCGTCGTCGATGAAGTCCTGTACCCGGGCGACGTGCAGCCGCAGCCCGTGCTCGGCGACGACCCGGTCGCGGTAGGCGAGGACCTCGGGGAAGTTGTGGCCGGTGTCCACGTGGAGCAGGGCGAAGGGCAGCGGCGCGGGCCGGAAGGCCTTCAGCGCCAGGTGGAGCATGACGATGGAGTCCTTGCCGCCGGAGAAGAGGATCACCGGCCGCTCGAACTCGCCCGCCACCTCGCGGAAGATGTGCACGGCCTCGGACTCGACGGCGTCGAGGTGGGAGAGGCCATAGGCGTCCCGGGGGTGGACGGTGGACGGCGGTGCGACGGGCGCGGCCGTCCCGGTGACGGTCGTGGCGGTCATGCCAGCCCCCTTTCGGCCAGCAGGGCGAGCAGCTCCTGCGCGGACTCGGTGACGGTCTGGGTGTGCGAGGCGATCCGCAGGTCGGGGGCGAGGGGCTCCTCGTAGGGGTCGTCGACGCCGGTCAGGCCGCTGATCTCACCGGCCGCCTGGCGGGCGTAGAGGCCCTTGACGTCACGGCGGGCGCAGACCGAGAGGGGGGCGGCCACATGGACCTCCAGGAAGTCGGTGCCGCTGCCCTGGTGCCAGGAGCGCACCAGGTCGCGGGCGTCGGCGTAGGGGGCGATGACGGGGACGAGGACGGTGACGCCGTTGCGGGCGAGCACCTGGGCGACCCGGCCGATGCGTTCGACGTTGCTGCGCCGGTCGCCGCGGGAGTAGCCGAGGCCGGAGGAGAACGTCAGGCGCAGTTCGTCGCCGTCGAGGACCTCCACGCGGCGGCCGCGTGAGCGCAGGATCTCGGCGGCGGCGTACGCGACGGTGGTCTTGCCCGCGCTGGGCAGGCCGGTCAGCCAGACCGTGGATCCCGGGTAGCAGGCGCAGTGGGCGAAGGGGGCCGCGAGATCCTGCCCGGGGGCGGCGGCCGTCAGGACGGTCACATCGAGCTCCATTCTCGGACCGCGGCCGCCAGCAGGCGCTGGGCCCGCCGGAATTCGTCCGCGTGCAGGTGTTCGTCCGGGGTGTGGTCGAGCTTCGCGTCACCGGGCCCGTAGGCGACCATGGGGACGCCGTGCCAGGTGGTGGCGAGGGTGTTCATGTCGCTGCTGCCCTTCTTCATCAGGTACCGGGGGGTGACCCCTCCGGCCCTGAAGGCCCGCTGGAAGGCCTTGACCAGGGGGCTGGTGCGGCCGGTGCTCACTCCGGGGGTGGCCCGCAGGACCTCGAAGCGCACCGGGTCGGTGGCGAGGGCCCGCAGGGCGTCCACCGTCTCGGTGACGTCCAGGCCCGGGGGGACGCGGACGTCCACCACGGCCTCGCCCGCCTGGGTGTCGCCCTGGTTGAGCGCCCGGACGCCGAGGACGGCGGTCAGCGCGTCCGGGTGCAGTCCGGCCACCGCCGCGGGCAGTCCGGCGAGCACCTCCACCATGCGGTCCCCGGCGGTGCGGACGCCTTCGCCCGCGGTGTGCCCGGTGGGTTCCCGCACGCTGTAGCGGATCTTGACCAGGCCGTAGTAGCCGAGGGTGAGGGCTTCGGCGCCGCTGGGTTCGCCCACGATCACCGCGTCGGCGACGGGCAGGGCGTCGCGGATGTGGAAGGCTCCGGCGCCGGTGATCTCCTCCTCGACCGCGCCGACGACTCGGATCTCGACGCCCTCGGGCGGGTCGAACGCGGCCAGGGTCTGGAGGAAGGCGACCAGGCTGCCCTTGGCGTCCACCGAGCCGCGTCCGGAGAGCACCTCGCCGTCCCAGCGGGCCGGCCAGCGGTGCGGGACGGTGTCCAGGTGTCCGAGCATCAGCAGCCGCCGGGGGCCCGCCCCCTTGGTGGCGACCAGGTTGTTCGCGGCGTCGATCTCGGCCTTGACGCCGTTCTCCTCGCACCACCCGGCGAGGAACTCCGCGATCTCGCGTTCGTCGCGGGAGACCGAGGACAACTCGACGGTACGGGAGAGCAGTTCGAGGTCGGCGGCGGGGGCGGGGGCCCGCCAGAACCAGGTGGCGCCCGCGGCGGACAGGGTGTGCGGGCCGGTGATGGCGGTGTCGGAGGTGCCCTTCAGCGCGATCTCGGCCGCTCGGACCTTCTGCCGCATCCTGCCCTTGGCGTAGCGCCGTCCCTCGCCCTCGGTGAGGTGGCGCAGGCTGCTGGCGGGGTCGGCGGGGTCGGTGAGCAGTCCCGCGGTGCCGGTGACCAGGCGCAGGTGGTCGGCGTCCAGGGCCAGGGCCGCCTCGGCGGCGAGCACGTCGGCGTCCACGTTGAGCGGGGTGCCGCCGTCGGCGTCGGCGACCGGCGGGGAGAGGCAGACCACGTCGAAGGTGGCCAGGAGTCCGCTGAGCCGGGGCACGTCCACGGAGCTGACGGTGCCCGCGCGGTGGTCACGGACCAGTCGGGTCCGCCCTTCCTCCTGGATGCGCAGCGGGCCGTTGGCGGTGGCCTTGACCAGGGCGCCGGTGCGTGCGACGGCGGCGAAGACGGACAGTCCCCGGCTGGTCAGCTCCTCCTCCACCAGGGGGAGGGTGACCTCCTCGTACGCGGCGACGATGTGCCGCATCTCCTCCGGCGGGCAGTAGCGGATCTCGTCGCCGGTGCGGGAGACCAGGGTGCGGATCTCGCGGCCGGTGCGCCGGTAGTGCTCGGCGATCCCGGCCGCTCCCCCGGCGATGACGAGCAGCCGGGCGCCGCGTCGGCTGAGTTCGAGCAGCTCGTCGAAGACCTTGCTGTGGAGCAGAGTGGCGCTGCCCAGCTTGACCACGTAGAGCGCGGCCTCGCGTGAACTGGCGACTTCCCCGAGGACTTGCATGAACGGGACTCCTTCGGATGCGGGCGGTGGGCGGGCGGACCGGTGGTGCGGCGGTCGCGGGCCCGGCGGGCGGGTCGTACGGGCTGAGCCGATGCGCTGTGGGCGGGGGGAGCGGGCTGGTGGGGCCGGGTTCCGGGACGTCGGCGCCCTGAGGGGCGGGTCCTGGAGGGCGTACGGGTGGGGGGCCGGGCGCGGTGGGGGCGCGTACGGACCGGGGCGTGCGGGAGGGGGTGTCCCGTACGGGCGGGGGATTCCCGTACGGGACGGCTCGGGGGCGGCCGGTGCGGCAGCCGGTGTGGGGCGGCGGGTGGCGCCGCCGGTGAGAAGTGGCAGGTGGGGCGGGCGGGGTGGCAGGTGAAGGGCGGGCGGTGTGGTCGGCGGGTGTGGGGCTTCAGCCGGTGCGGCGGGTGGGCGGTGGGTGTCGGCGGCGGGTGTCGGGGGCGGGCCGGGTCAGCCGATGCCCCGGGTGTTGCCGCCGTCCGCGACCAGCACCCCGCCGGTGACGTACCCGGCCTGTTCGCTGGCGAGGAAGGCGACCAGGGCGCCCAGGTCCTCGGCGCGGCCGATCCGGCCGAGCGGGATCCCGGCGGCCACTTCGGCCAGCCGCTCCTCGACCTTCTCCCCGTACTGGACGTCGAGGATCGGGGTGCGGTGGAAGCCCGGCGCGAGCACGTTCACGGTCACCCCGGCCGGGCCGAAGGCGTGGACGAGCCCCTTGGCGAAGCCGAGGACGCCGAGCCGGGCCACCGAGGACAGTCCGCTGCCCGGATGGGGCTGGCGCACCGACTCCGAGGTGAGCATCACGATCCGTCCCCAGCCGGCCTCCCGCAGATACGGGGCGGCGGCCAGCGACAGCGACACGTGGGGCAGCAGGTTCTCGTTGACCGCCGCCCGGTACTCGGCGACCGCGAAGTCCTCCACGGGGCCGAAGGGCACCCCGCCGGAGTTGGTGACCACCACGTGCAGGGCCCCGAACTCCTCGGCGGTGCGCCGCACCCAGGCCGCGGCGGCGTCCTCGTCGCGCAGGTCCACCACGGTGCTCAGCACCCGGCCGGGCCCGGAGTCGTCCACCTCCCGGTGGGCGCGGGCCAGCCGCTCGGGGTCCCGGCCGCAGAGCGACACGTCGGCGCCCTCCGAAGCCAGGACACGGGCCACCGCGAGGCCGATCCCGCTGCTGGAGGCCGCGACGAGCGCGGCCCGTCCGGCGAGTCCCAGGTCCACCGCCCTCACCCCGCGAGGGCGGTGCGGACGGGGGCCAGCGGGTAGCCGTAGCGGGAGAGCAGGGGGGCCGCCGCCGCCGTGGCCGCCGCGATGGCGGTGCCCGGCAGCGCGCTGCGCCACCGCTCGTCGGGCCGGATGTGGGTGACGCCCCGGCGCAGCCGGTCGGGGTTGCCGGTGACGGTGTGGTTGGCGCCGAGCGGTACGCGTCCCAGGGCGTCCACCGGGGACTCGTCGTCGAGTCCGGCGAAGCGGAGCACCCGGGCCGTGACCTCGCGCGGATCGCGGGACAGGTCCTCGTGGCGGACCCGGAGGTAGCGTCCGCCCGCCGTGCGGCCGACGAGTTCGGAGGCGAGGTTGAAGGCGGTCCAGTAGCCGCTGCTGCGGGCCGGGGACATGGGGTCGATGTAGTCCTTGGCGCTGCGGTAGGACAGGGCCGTGGCCCGGGGGTCCCGCACGATGTGCAGCACCCGGACGTCCAGGTCACGGCGGCCGAGGAGGGCCGCCGCCTCCGCCGGGTACTTCGAGCCGTCCACGATCAGCCGGTCGGCGCCGAGGGCGGCCACCCGCCGGTAGACGGCGGCCGACCGGTCGAGGAGTTCGTCCACGCCGGGGGGCGCGGGCCGTTCGCCCCGGGCCTCGGCGAGCCGGGCCGGGGTGTGGCGGGTGCGCAGCAGGGCGCGCTGCAGGGTGGTCGTGCGGTGCGCGACGGCCTCGACGGAGCCCTCGGGCAGCTCGGCGAGGACATCGGACCAGAGCGGGCAGGTGCGGACCGGCTCGCCGCAGCCGCAGCTGGTGTTGGTGCCGGCGCCCAGGACGCCGTTGCGCCAGAGGTAGTGGAGTTCGCCGACGTGGCGGACGCCGGGGATCTCGTTGAGGACGTTGCCGAGCAGGGTGCTGCCGCTGCGCATCCATCCGGTGATGTAGAGGACGCGCGGCGGGCGGTCCGTCGGGGAGGGGCCGGTCATGGTGGGGGTCCCTTCGTGGTGCCTTCGGCGCGGTCGGCCGCGCCGGGTGGCGGGTCGGTCGCGCGTCAGCCGCTGGTCAGCAGCAGGAAGTGCTGGGGCAGGTGGACGGCGAGGCCGATGCGGCTGCTCGCCTCGACGGCGTCGGAGCCGCCGGGGCCCGCGCCCCGGCGCAGGGACAGCGAGGCCACGCCCGGGACGAGCAGGGTGACGGCGGCCCGGAAGTCGCCGAGCAGGACCTGGCCGCGCGGGATCATGCGGGTGCGCGAGACGGTGATGCCGGCGGCGCCCAGCTGGCCGAGCACTCCGGTCCTGACCAGCTCCCAGTAGGTGAAGGGGTGGACGACGATCCCGTCGCAGGAGCCGCCGGTCTCCTCGACCTCGGCGGCGGCCTCGGTGATGGAGGCGTACACGTCCTCGCCGAGCTGTCCCCGGCGGATCTGCGGGAGGTTCAGGAGGCCGCTGATCGCCTTGTCGGCGCTGCCGTGCAGCAGGGTCTCGTTCTCGACGACGGAGAGGCGGACCAGAACCCGGTAGTCGATGAAGGAGGCGAGCAGCGCGGGCTGGTCGAGGAGGCCGTCGGGCAGCGGCACGCGCACGGTGAGGTCGGTGAGCTCGGCCCGCTCGAGGCGCGGGGCGAACGCGCCCTCGGGGGTGGCCTGGTAGGAGGTTCCGGCGGCGGCCAGCTTCGCGGCGGGCGGCTCGTGCACGAAGGTCACCGGCGCGTCGGCCACCGAGGCGGTCTTGAGCAGGTGGCGTACGGCGTAGCGCGGCCGGGTCGCGAACAGCGGGAAGACGGCCGGGAGATGGGCCTGGAAGGGCACCGTGTGGTCCTGGTCCGCGGCGGCGGCGCGGACCGACCAGGCGAACTCCTCGCCGGGGCTGCGGGTGGTGAGCGCCGGGTCGGCGAACTGTATCTGGACTCCCTGCTGCACTGCGGGACCGGCGGTGGCTGCGAGCATGACGTCTCTCCTCGGGTTCCGTGAAATCGCTCTTCGGTCATTCACATTAGACAGCCGGGAGAATTGCGGGGAAGAAATCCGATGGCGCGTGTTTATGAATCGAATAAGGCGGGCTGATTCCCCGTTCTTGAACAGTGCATACCGACGGCATGACGATGTCACATGCGGTCCGTGAGCCCATCCGTGGCGGCGGCGAAACCCTCGGATCTACGCTTCATTCAAGACCTCGCGGAACACTCGGCAAGGAACACGCGACACCGGAACGCGGAAGACGGAACGTCCCCGACGATGTGGGTGGGAGCATGCATCACGACTTGCAGATCAACAGGCTGAGGACGCTGGTCGCCGTGGTCGACCTCGGCGGCTTCCGGCGGGCGGCGGAGTCCCTGCACATCACTCAGCCCGCGGTCAGCCAGCAGATACGGCAGCTGAGCGGTCTCATCAGAAGTCCCGTGTTCGCCTCCACGGGACGCAACCTGCGGCTCAGTCCACGGGGCGAGGAACTCCTCAGATACGCCCGCCGGATGGTGGCGCTCAACGACGAGGCGGTCGACCGGTTCATCCCGCAGGCGGGCCACGTCATGCTCTCGGTGGGCGTGTCGAGCCAGCTCGGGGAGGTGCTGCCGGAGTTCCTCCGGGTGCTGAACCGGGGGATGCCCCAGGTCCAGCTGAGCGTACGGACCGGTTCGAGCGAGGAGTTGGCGGCGCAGCTCACCGGCGGCCAGCTCGACGCGGCGCTGCTGCTCCAGGCCGAGCCGACCGGGCCCGGCACGGACAGCGTCGAACTGGGCAGGATGCGGCTGGCCTGGTTCGGCCGGCCGGCCCACGGCGAGCGGGAGGCGGTGCCGCTGGCGCTCTTCCCCGAGCCGTGCACCCTGCGCGGACGGGTCCGCGACGCCCTCGACGCCGCGGGCATCGCCTGGCGGGTCTCGTACGAGAGCGGGGAGCTGATCGGGCTGCGGTCGGCCGCCAAGGCGGGCCTCGGCATGACGTGCCTGGTCGCCAACGGGGACGAACTGTGGGGCCTGGCCCCGTCGGTGCGCCCCGGGCTCCCGGCGCCGCCGGAGCCGCTGCCGGTGACGCTGGCGGTGGCCACCGGGGCCGTACCGGAGGGCTTCACGGACATCGCGGAGAAGGCGCTCCGCCAGGCCCTGCGGTCCTACCCGCTGGTCCCGCCCCCGGACGGCACCGGCCCGGGGACCCCTCCGGTGCAGGCGGGGCCCGTCGCGGAGGCCGGCCCGTCGGGATCGGTGGACGGACCGGCGCACGGAGCCGGGGCGGGACCTGCGGACGGACCGTCGGACGGACCGGCGCACGGCCCCCGGACGGGACCGGCGGACGGGACGGCGGACGGGGCGGGCCAGGTGCTCGCGGGCGCCGTCGCCTGACGGTCCGTGACCCCGGGCGCCCCGGCCCCGGGCGGCTCCCCCTTCGCTCCCGCCCCATAAGTATTCGCCTCGGTTCCGATCCAGAGCATTCATTGGAATGGACCGGGCGGACCGAAATGCAGCACTAATGTAATTCCAGGTCGACCGTCTCCTGGATTTACCATCCTTCAGAAGAATTGAGGAAATCGTCATGCAGGACACTTTGATCGCCCCCGCGTGCCCCGAGTGCGACGCCGAGGTTTCGCTGGGCCAGGACGCCCGGGTCAGCGAAATAGTCGAGTGCCCCGACTGCCGGCTGGAGCTGGAGATCGAGTCGGTCGAGCCGCCGCGGCTGCTGCTGGCCCCCGAGGTCGAGGAGGACTGGGGCGAGTAGACGGACCGGCCACCACCATCGAGAAGGAGATCACCCTGATGAGCCCTGCGGCAGCGCGACTCGGTGTCCTCGCCTCCCGGGTCAGGTTCGAGGAGAAGAACATCCTGACCGCGCTGGAGAGGCGCGGCGTCGCATGCGAACACATCGACCCCCGCGCCCTTTCGGTCCGGGCCGGTGAACCCTGGGACGGTCCGCGGACCGTGCTCAACCGCGAAGTGGGCCACTACCGGGCCCTGTACGCGGCTGCCGCGCTGGAGTCGGCGGGCGTGACGGTGGTCAACAGCGCCGCCGCCACGGCCGTCTGCGGGGACAAGTGGCAGACCTCGGCGGCCCTGGTCGCCGGGGGTGTGCCCACCCCCGACACCACCCTGGCCCTCACCCCCGAGGCCGCCCTCAAGGCCCTCGACGAACTGGGCTACCCGGCCGTCATCAAGCCCCTGGTCGGCTCCTGGGGCCGGCTGGTGACCCGGGTCACCGGCCGGGCGATGGCCGAGGCGGTGCTCGAACACGTCGCCGCCCTGCCCTCCCCCCAGTCGCACGTCGTCTACGTCCAGCGCGAGGTCGCCAAGGCGGACCGGGACATCCGGGTCCTCGTGGTGGACGGCCGGGCGGTCGGGGCGACGTACCGCAGGAGCGAGGACTGGCGCACCAACGTGGCACGCGGCGCGGTCAGCGAACGCTGCCCGCTGACCGACGACCTCACCGCCCTCGCGGTCCGGGCCGCGGACACCGTCGGCGCCACCCTCGCGGGGGTGGACCTCCTGGAGGAGCCGGGCGGCCTGCTCACCGTCCTGGAGGTCAACGACCGGGTCGAGTTCCGGGGCCTGCAGTCGACGTACGGAACCGACCTCGATGTGGCGGACACGATCGCCGCCCTCCTGACAGCAAAGGCAGAGTCATGATCCGCGCAGCAGTGGTGGGGGCCGCCGGGTACATCGGCGGGGAGCTGCTCAGGCTGCTCGTGGGCCACCCCCAGGTCCAGGTGGTCGCCGCCACCTCCCGCACCCTCCAGGGGCGCCAGGTCGACGGCGTCCACCCCAATCTGCGGCACCGCACGAAGCTGACGTTCTCGGCGGAGGACCAGCTCACCCGCTGCGACGTGCTGTTCCTGGCGACCCCGCACCGCGAGACGATGCAGCGGATGCCGGAGTTCCTGGAGAAGGCCGGGGTGGTCATCGATCTGTCCGGCGACTTCCGGCTGAACGACCCCGGGGTGTACGAGGACTACTACGGCGCCTCCCACGAGGCCGTCGGGCTGATCGACACCTTCGTCCAGGGACTGCCCGAGTTCCACCGCGAGCGGCTGCGCTCCGCGGACCGGATCTCCGTGCCCGGCTGCATGGCCGCCGCCGGCATCCTGTCCCTGGTGCCGCTGGCCGAGGCGGGGCTGATCGCGGGCGACATCACGGTGGACGCCAGGACGGGCTCCAGCGGCTCCGGGGCGAAGGCGGGCGCGGAGAACCTGCACGCCGAACGCAGCGGCGCGCTCCGGGTGTTCGCCCCCACCCGGCACCGGCACGAGGCCGAGATATCCCAGGCCACCGGGCACACCGTACGGATGTCGGCGACCGGGGTGGAGGCGGTCCGGGGCGTCCAGCTGCTGAGCCGCGCGGGCCTGGCCGAGGGCGTCGACGAGCGGGCCATCCGGTCCGCCTACCGGAGCCGCTACGCGGGTGAGCCGTTCGTACGGATCGTGGCCGCCCGGCGCGGGCTGCACCGCTTCCCCGACGCCAAGATCCTCTCCGGCTCCAACTTCTGCGACATCGGTTTCGCCCTGGACCGGGGCGCCTCCACGGTCACCGTGATCGCGGCGCTCGACAACCTCGTCAAGGGCGGCGCGGGCAACGCCGTGCAGTGCATGAACGTGCGGTTCGGGGAGCCCGAGGGACGCGGCCTCGAATTCACCGGCCTCCACCCCAACTAGGGCGTGCTCCGAGAGTCCCGCCCGCCCGGCGGCGCCCGGCACGCACGCTCGACCGCTCCCACCCACCGGACCCAGCGAAAGGACCTGGCATGAGCAGCCCGCCTCTGCTGCGGGGCGCCCCCGCCCGCACCGACACCACCGACCACGCCCGTACGGACACCACCGCCGTCGGCACCACCGGTCCCGACCCGCACGGCCCCGGCGCCGCGGAGCTCGCGGTCATCGCCGGGCGGATCAGGGAACACGTCGTCGCCATGTGCGCCGGACCCGAGGGCGGCCACCTGGGCGGGTCGATGTCGCTCGTCGAGATCCTGTCCGTCCTCTACTTCCGGGTGATGCGGCACGACCCCCGCTTCCCCGGACTGCCCGAGCGGGACGTCCTGCTGCTCAGCAAGGGCCACGGCGGCATCGCCCTCTTCGCCGCGCTGTGCGAGGCCGGCTACTTCCCGGCGGAGTCCCTGGAGGAGTACGCCAGGCCCGGCAGCCACTTCATGGCCCACCCGCACCCCGAGATCCCCGGTGTGGAGATCGCCTCCGGCTCCCTCGGCCACGGTCTGGCGCTCGGCGTCGGCTACGCCCTGGCGAACCGGCTCGACGGCTCCGACCGGCGCTGCTTCGTGGTGATGGGCGACGGCGAGCTCCAGGAGGGCTCCGTGTGGGAGGCCGCCTCGGTGGCGTCCGCGCACCGCCTCGCCGGACTCACCGCGATCGTGGACCGCAACGGCCTCCAGATCACCGGCGGGACCGAGACCGTCAACTCCCTGGAACCGCTGGCCGACCGCTGGCAGGCCTTCGGCTGGCGGGTCCTGGAGACCGACGGTCACGACGCCGAGGCGCTCACCGAGGCCCTGACCCGGCCCGCCGACCCCCGGCGCCCCACCGTGCTCATCGCCCACACCGTCAAGGGCAAGGGAGTGCCGTTCATCGAGGGCCAGGCCCGCAGCCACTACGCCCGGCTGAGCGGGCGCCAGCACCTGCGGGCGCTCAACGCGGTCCGCGCCTCGGCGGGCGGTGACCCCCGATGAGCACGGCCCTCGCCCCCGCCCCGGACCGGTCCGCCCGCGAGGTGTACCGCGACACCGTGGCCGAGCTGCTGCCCGGCGAGCCCCGGCTCGTCGTCCTGGACAGCGACACCGGCCTCTTCGGCGGGGTGGACTTCGGTTCCGCCGCCGACCGCTACCTCAACCTGGGCATCGCCGAGCACACCCTGATGGGCGCGGCGGCCGGACTCGCCCGGGAGGGCCGCATCCCGCTGGTCAACACGATGGGGGCGTTCGCCTCCTCCCGTGCCGTGGAGGCGGTGAAGATCGACATCGCGATGGGCAACCTGCCGGTGCTGATCGCCGCCACCCACTGCGGGGTCTCGGCCGGCCACCTCGGACCGACCCACCACGCCCTGGAGGACATCGCGGTCATGCGGGCCCTGCCCCACATGACCGTGGTCGTCCCCGGCGACGCCGCGGGCACCGAGGAACTCCTGCGCCAGGCGCTCACCCTGGGCGGACCCGTGTACTTCCGGCTCGGCCGGGGCGCCACCCCCGACCTGCCCGCCGGTCCGCCACTGCGGCTCGGCAAGGCCCAGCAGCTGCGGCACGGCTCGGACATCACCCTGGCGGCCTGCGGACCCTACCCGGTCCTCGCCGCCCTGGAGGCGGCCGACCTCCTGGAGTGCGAGGGCATCACGGCGAACGTGCTCAACCTGCACACCGTCAAGCCGCTGGACACCCCGGCACTGCTGAGCTCGCTCGGCGTACGGGACACCGTCATCACCGTGGAGGAGCACTGGCGGTCCGGCGGCTTCGGCTCCGCCGTCACCGAGGCGCTCAGCGCCGTACGCCCGGTACGGGTGCACCGGATGGCCCTGCCGGACGAGTTCGTCCCGGTCGCCGGCAGCCAGCGCTATCTGCTCGAACGGGGCGGGGTCAGCGCCCGGCAGATCGCCGAACGCGCCCGGACAGCCGTCGAGACCGGCCGGGGAGGCCCGAGTTGACCACCGCCGACACCTACCGCGCCGCGGGCTGGTGGCGCGACGAGACCGTGCTGCACGACCTGCGCCGCTGGGCCCGTGAACAGCCGGACAAGCCCGCCCTGGTCTGCTACCAGGGGGACGCGTACGAGACCGTCGGCTACGCCGAACTCGCCCGCCGGGTCGACCGGCTGGCGGTCGGCCTGCTCCGCCTGGGGGTCCGCCGGGGCGACGTCGTGACCCTCCAGCTGCCCAACTCCTGGGTGCTCGTGGCGCTCTGCCTGGCCGCCGCCCGGATCGGCGCGGTCGCGGGCCCGGTGGTCCCGGTGATGCGCCGCCGCGAGGTGGAGTTCATGACCCGGCTCACCGAGAGCCCGGTCTACATCGCCGCCGCCGAGTTCCGGGGCTTCTCCTACGCGGAGATGAGCGCCGAGGTCGCCTCGGCCGTACCGACCCTGCGCCACCGGGTGCTCCTCGGCGGCACCGACGAGGACGGCGCGCTGGACTTCGTACGGGACCTCTACGGGCCGGAGCCCGACCCGGAGCTGCTCGCCTCCCTGGACGCGCTGGAGGCGGGACCCGACGACGCCGCCCAGATCATGTTCACCTCCGGCACCACCGGTGAACCCAAGGGCGTGCTGCACAGCCACAACACCCTGTACTCGATGAACCGGGCCCAGGCCGACGTCCTCGGCGTCACCGGCTCCGACGTCACCGCGATGGGCTCCCCCACGACCCACCAGGCGGGCTTCACCTGGAACTTCGTGATGCCGCTGCTGCTCGGCGCGACCGCCGTCCAGGTGGACCGCTGGGAGCCCCGGCAGATGCTGCGCACGCTCCAGGAACAGCGGGTGACCTTCTTCATGGGCGCCCCGACCTTCCTCTCCGACCTGATCGACGGCCAGCGCGAGACCCCCCACGACCTGTCGGCGCTGCGCACCTTCGCCACCGGCAGCGCACCGATAGCGCCGCTGCTCGTGGAGGACGCCCGCGAGGTGCTCGGCTGCCGTCTGTACGCGCTGTGGGGGATGACGGAGAACGGCTGCGTCACCGTCACCCGCCCCGAACAGCCCGCGCTGCGCGCCGCCGAGAGCGACGGCACCCCGGTGCCGGGCATGGAGGTCCGGATCGTCGGCGAGGACGGCACGGCGGTGGCACCGGGGGCTCCCGGACTGCTGCAGGTGCGCGGTTCCGCCCAGTGCCTGGGCTACTTCCGGCGCCAGGAGGTCTACGACGCCTCGGTGACCGCCGACGGCTGGTTCGACACCGGCGACCTGGCCCGTGCGGACGGCCACGGCGGGATACGGATCACCGGGCGGGTCAAGGACGTCATCATGCGGGGCGCCGAGAACATCCCGGTCCTGGAGATCGAGGCGGCGCTGCTGCGGCACCGCGCGGTCAAGGACGTGGCCGTGGTCGGTTACCCCGACCGGCGGCTCGGGGAGCGCGCGTGCGCGTTCCTGGTCACCTCCGGTGACGCGCCCGGCCTCGACGAGGTGCGCACCCATCTGGCGGGGCTCGGCATGGCCCGTACGTACTGGCCCGAGCGGCTGGAACTGGTGCCCGCGCTGCCGAGGACCCCGTCCGGAAAGATCCAGAAATTCGCGCTGCGGGACCGGCTCAGGCCCCGGGAAGGAGAGACGGTCTCATGAACTTCGGCTTCACCGCGGAGCAGGAGGACCTGGGCAAGCGCGTCGCCGCGTTCGCCGAGGAGCGGGTGGCGCCGCACCGGCGGGAGAACGACCGGCGCGGCGCCTACCACCCGGGCCTGATCGAGGACATGGCGGAGGCGGGACTGTTCGCGCTGCGGGTCCCCGAGCAGTACGGCGGGCTCGGTCTGGACGCCGTCAGCTCGGGCATCGCGCTGGAGAAGCTGGCCGCCGCCGATCTGTCGGTGTGCTTCCCGGTCCTCAACGCGGCGCTGATCGGCGGGGTCCTGGCCTCCAGCGGCACCCCGGAGCAGCTGGAGCGCTGGCTGCCGCCGATCGCGCGGGGCGAGGCGCTGGTGGCGCTGGCGCTGACCGAGCCGGGTCACGGCACGGACGCCGCGGGCATCGGGATGCGTGCCGAGCCCGACGGCGACGGCTGGCTGCTGTCCGGCGAGAAGACCTCGATCATGGTGACGGCGTACGCCACCCACGCGCTGGTGTTCGCCCGGACCGGCGGCGAGGGCGCGCACGGCATCAGCGCCTTCTACGCCCGGATCGACGGCGACGGGGTCCGCAAGGAGCGGCTGGACGATCTGGGCTGCCGCTCCGGTGGTCGCGGCCGGCTGCTCTTCGACCGGCTGCGGGTCGGGCCCGAGGACCTGGTCGGGGTCCCCGGCGGCGGTTTCACCGCGGTGATGCGCGGCTTCGGGGTGTCGCGGGCGCTGATCGCGCTGATGGCGATCGGTGTCGGTGACGCCGCCCTCGCGGAGGCGTACGCGCACGCGTCGGGGCGGACCGCCTTCGGGCAGCCCATCAGCCGCTTCCAGTCGGTGGTGTTCCCGCTGGTGGAGCACACCACGCTGCTGCACGCGGCCCGGCTGGTGTGTCACGAGGCGCTGTGGCGGGCGGACCGGGGCGAGGACCCCCGCATCCCGTCGAACATGGCCAAGTGGTGGGCCCCCAAGGCGGCGGTGGAGGCCGTGCACCAGTCCCTGCTGACCATGGGTCACCAGGGGTGGAGCGAGGACGGACCGGTGGCCCAGCGGCTGCGGGACGTCATCGGCCTCCAGCTCGCGGACGGCACCGCGGCGGCCACCAAGCTGACGGTGGCCCGGCTGCTGCTCGGGAAGGAGTTCGCGCCGTGAGCGCCCCGACCGCTCCCGCAGCCCCGGTCGCCGAGGGCCCGGCGGGTGCCTTACGGTCGCCGGACGCCGTACGGTCCGTGGCCGTCCTGCTGTCAGCGGCCTGCGGTCGCGGTGCGCAGCCCCTGCCGGTAGACCTGCATCTTGGAGCGCGTCCCGCACACGGCCATCGAGCACCAGCGTCCGCTGCGGTTGCGGGCCCGGTCGTAGAAGGCCCATTCGCAGCGGTGCTCGTGACAGGCCTTCAGACGGTGCCAGGCGCCTTCGACGGTGGACTCGACGACGATCGCCAGGATCTGGGCGATCATGCCGCGGGTACCGGTGCCGCCGGGGCGCAGTCCAGGGGCTCCGGTCCCGTCGAAGGCCAGGACCAGCGGGCAGTGCGCGGCGACGCGTTCGATCAGGGCGCGGGCCGCCGGATCGGCTCCGGCGCCGTTGTTCTCCCGCATCAGGGCGCGGAGCGCCTCCCGTACCGCGACCGCTTCCAGGCGGTCGGACTCGGAGGGGGCCGCGGTGCCCGCGGGGAAGCCGTTCCCCTCCATCCACCGGACGAGACCCGTCCCGGACGCGAACTCGTCCGGTCCGAACTCGACATTGACGCTGTTCACGAAGGACTGCACCAGTGCGAGCCGGCCGGGGGCCACCTCACGGTCACCCGGCTGACGCACGCGCTTGGGTTCGGTCATCTCCCAGACCCTACCGGCCAAGCGGATTCGCCGGTATCCCCCGCTCCTGTCCCTCTCCCCGTGAAAGGAAAATCATGACCAGCACCAACGCCGCGGCCGGCGCCCGGCCGCCGCTCCTCCTGCTGTGCGCCGCACAGTTCATGCTCGTCCTCGACTTCGCCATCGTGAACGTCGCCCTGGGCGCCATGCAGCGTGACCTCGACTTCTCCGCCAGTGGACTGCAGTGGGTCGTCGGCGCGTACGCCCTCTTCTACGGCGGCTTCCTGCTCCTGGGCGGCCGTGCCGGTGACGTCTTCGGCCGCAAGCGGATGTTCGTGGTCGGTCTGGCCGTCTTCACCCTGGCCTCGCTCGTCGGCGGCATCGCCACCGACTCGTGGGTGCTGGTGCTGGCCCGTGCCGTCCAGGGCCTGTCGGCGGCGGCCGTCTCTCCCGCGGTCCTGGCGATGATCGCCGGTGGCTTCCCCGAGGGTTCCGAGCGCGTGAAGGCCATGGGCGTCTTCGGCGCGGTCTCCTCGGCCGGTTTCACCGGTGGTGTCGTGGCCGGTGGCGTGCTCACCGAGTACCTCACCTGGCGCGCCGTCATGCTCGTCAACGTCCCGGTCGGCATCGTGCTCGTGGCGCTGGCCGCCAAGCGGCTGCTCGCCGACCACCACGCCACCCGCTCCTCCCGGCTCGACCTGCCCGGCGCGATCCTGGTCACCTCGGCGATGTGCGCCCTCACCTACGGGCTGACCGCGGCGTCCGACAAGGGCTGGGACGCCACCCCGGTGCTCGTGGCGCTGGCCGCCGGCGCCGTCCTGCTGATCACCTTCCTGGTCGTGCAGACCAAGGTCTCCCAGCCGCTCGTCCCGCTCTCCATCTTCCGCAACCGCGCGCTGTCGGCGGGCAACGGCATCGCGTTCCTGTCCGGTGGGGTGATGTCGGTCTCGACCTTCTTCATCACCATGTACATGCAGCAGGTCCTCGGGTACTCCGCGCTCAAGGCGAGCATGGGCTTCTTCCCGCAGGCGTTCGTGGTCTTCCTGTTCAGCCTGCCGGTGGTCAAGCTGACCCACAAGCTCGGCGCCCGGAACGTGCTGATCGCCGGTGGTGTGCTGCTGACGATCGGTTCGGGTCTGCTGGCGCAGGTGACGGCGGACAGCTCCTACCTGCTCGGGGTGCTGCCCGGCGGTGTGCTGCTGGGCCTCGGTGTGACGGTCATGATGATCGCCACGGCCATCGCGGGCACCAGCGGGGTCACCGGACCGCAGATGGGTCTGGCCTCCGGTCTGTTCAACTCCAGCCGTCAGCTCGGTGTCGGTCTCTGCCTGGCCCTGGGCGTGGCCCTGGCGGGTGTGGTGCACGGCACCGCCGCCCGCATCCCGGTGGACGGCTTCCAGACCGCCTTCTGGTTCACCACGGCCATCTCCGCGGCCATCGTCGTCGTGTCGGTCCTCGGTCTGCGGCGCACCGCCGTGGCCTCGGCCGCCGCTGAGCGGAAGGCTCCCGCCGCCGCTCCGACGGCGGTCCCCGCCGTGAAGTAGGCACCGGCTCGGATTCCGGCGGGGGGGCCCCCGCCCCCGCGGCCCCCCCCCCCCCCCCGGCCCCCCCCCCCCCCCCCCCCCCCGCCGCCCCCCCCCCCCCCCCCCCCCCCCCCCGCCCCCCCCCCCCCCCCCGCCCCGCCCCGCCGGCCCCTCCGCGGGGGGCCCCGGCGGGTATGTGGGCCCGGGCGGGGGGGGGGGGGCCGGCCCCCCCCCCGGGGGGCCCCCCGCCGCAGCGCTTCCCCCCCTCCCGACCGCCCCGCGCGGACCCGCGCGGACCCGCGCGGAACGACGGGGACACCGGACGACGCAGGACCACCAGGACCACGCAGGACGACGCAGCACGACGCAGGACCACCAGGACGACGCAGGACCACGCAGGACCACCAGACAAGGAGCAGGCGATGACACACGTACTCGTCGCGGGCGGCGGCATCGGCGGACTCGCCACCGCTCTGGCCCAGGCGCGTGCCGGACACCGGGCGACGGTCCTGGAGGGCCGGCCGGAGTTCTCCGAGATAGGCGCGGGCATCCAGCTGGCGCCCAACGCCTTCCGCGCGCTCGACGCGCTCGGCGTGCGCGAGCGGGTGGCGCGGCAGGCCGACTTCATCGACGAACTGCGTTTCCTGGACGGCGCGTCGGGGCGGCGGGTCGCCACGATGGAGCTGACCGGCGCCTACCGGACCAGGTTCGGCGGCCCCTACGCCGTGGTCCACCGCGGCGATCTGCACCGGGCGCTCCTGGAGGGCTGCCGCGAGGCGGGCGTGGAGCTGCTCGCGGGACACCGGGTGACCGGCTACCGGCAGACCGGGGACCGGGCGACGGCGCTCACCGCCGGGGGCGGCCGGTTCTCCGCGGACGTCCTCGTCGGCGCGGACGGGCTGCGGTCGGCGGTACGGGCCCAGCTCGTCGGTGACGGCGGCCCGCGCATCTCGGGGCACACCATCTACCGCTCGGTGATCCCGATGGCGGAGGTGCCGCCGGAGCTGCGGGAGAAGGCCGTCGCCCTGTGGGCGGGTCCCGGCTGGCACTTCGTGCACTACCCGATCGGCGGCGGGGCCTTCCTCAACCTCGCGGCCACCCGCGACGACGGGGCCCGCGAGGAGATCACCGGGGCGGCGGCCAGCCGTTCCCGGGTCCTCGGCGAGTTCCCCGGGCTGTGCGCCGAGGCCCGGCGGCTCCTCGAACTGGGGCGGGACTGGCGGATCTGGGTGCTCTGCGACCGTGATCCGGTCGACGGCTGGGTGGACGGCCGGGTGGCGCTGCTCGGTGACGCCGCGCACCCGATGCTCCAGTACGCCGCCCAGGGCGCCTGCATGGCGCTGGAGGACGCGGTGGTGCTGGGCGGGCTGCTGACGGGCGAGCCGTGGGACGTCCCGGGACGTCTGGCGGAGTACAACGCGCTGCGGCGGGACCGGACCGCCCGGACCACGCTGACGGCCCGGGAGATGGGCGAGCGGCTCTACCACGCGGCCGGGGCGGACGTGTCCGCCCGTAACGCGCTCCTCGCCGGGCTCTCCCCCGCCGGGCTGCGGGACGCAGTGGCGTGGCTGCACGGCTGCACGTCGTTCACCGGGTCCCGGGAGCCCGCGCTCGCGGCGGCCGAGGCCGGGTGACCCGCTCCCCCGCGCACCCCGTACGCCGCCCAGCTCGCGAGACGCCGGAGGCGTACAAGACGCACGAGACCGAGATGCACGAGATGCGTTTGAGGCGAACGGCGTACAGGACACACGAGCCGTACGAGGCACACGAGCCGCACAGGGCTCACGAGGCGGCCCCGTCACCCCCGCGAGGCGGGGGGCGGGGTCGTCCTCATGTCCGCGCGGCGGCGTACCGCCCGGCGAGTTCGGCCCCGATGCGCCCCAGTTCGGCCTGGACCGAGGCGGGTTCGAGGACCTCGACCAGGCCGCCCCAGCCCGCCAGGTTCCGCGCCAGGTCCAGCGGGGTGGGCGCGGCGAGGCGCACCCGGGCCCGGCCGTCGTCCGCCGTGCCCTCGGGGTGGCAGTGCCGTCCGAACCGGTCGCACAGGACGGCCAGGTACCTCGTCTCGACCAGCACCGTCGCCCAGGTCCGCGAGCGGCGCCGCTCGACATCGCCGACGACCTCCCGCCAGGCCTCGGCCAGGGTGAAGCCGTCCGGGCGTCCGGCGCTCTCGCCGTTCTCCTCGGCCTCGCCGATCCGGTCGACGCGGAAGGTCCGCCGGCCGCGCTCGGTCCCGGCGATCAGGTACCAGGCGTCGTCCTTGTCGACCAGGCCCCAGGGGTCGACGAGCCGTTCGGTCCGTTCCCGGGCGCCGTCGGTGTACGTCAGCCGGACCCGGCGGCGGCGGACCACCGCCTCCTGGAGCCGGTCGACCATCTCGGGCCGGTGCCGCTCCCGTTCGCCCCACGGGGTGGGGTCGACGACCGTGGCGCCGGCGGCGGCCTCGGCGTCCGCGCGGAAGGTCTGCGGCAGCGCGCGCAGCAGTTTGCGCAGCGCCGCCTTGGCCTGTCCGGAGACCGCAGCGGCCGGACCGACGAGCAGGAAGAGCGCCTGCGCCTCGGTGGCCGAAAGCCCGCTGAGGTCGGTACGGGCTCCGCCGACCAGCGCCCAGCCGCCGCCGCGGCCGGGCTGCGGGTACACCGGGATGCCCGCGGCGGCCATCGCCTCCAGGTCACGGCGGGCGGTGGCCACGGACACCTCCAGCTCTCCGGCCAGTTCGGCGGCGGTCATCCGGCCGCGGGTCTGGAGGAGCATGAGGGCGGCAACGAGTCGGTCAGCACGCATGTTTCCAGTCTTCTCCCGGAAAGTGCTCAATGGGTGAGCGGTTTGAAGCGGAAGATGGATTGTGTTCAGGGAACGCACGAGAGGAACCACCCCATGCTGCGAGGACTCGCCACCGTCAACTTCTACGCGGACGATGTGGAAGCGGCAAAGGACTGGTACGCGCAACTGCTCGGTGTGGAGCCGTACTTCGAGAGCCCCGGCGAGGAAGGCTCCGCCGCCTACTATGAGTTCCGGGTCGGTGACCACCAGACCGAACTGGGGCTGATCGACCGCCGGTACGCTCCCCCGGGCCTGCCCGCCTCGCCGGGCGGGGCGATCGGCCACTGGCACGTCGACGACGTGCGGGGCACCCTCGACCAGCTGCTCGCCATGGGGGCGGAGCCGTACACACCGCTGACCGAGTACGGTCCCGGCTTCGTCACCGCCTCGGTGACCGACCCCTTCGGCAACGTCCTGGGCATCATGTACAACGAGCACTATCTGGAGATGCTGGGCAACCGCTGACCCGCACGGCCGTGGCCCCCCACGGGTGTGGGGGGCCACGGCCGGTCAGGGCACTCGGTGGTCAGGGCAGTCGGGTGGTCTGGTGCGGTCGGGCGGTTCAGCCCGCGGCGACCGTACGGGCGACGAGTTCTGCCATCTTCTGGACGGTGGGCTCGTCGAAGAGGTCGACCAGTTCCAGCTCCACCCCGTGCCGCTCGCGGACCAGTTCGGTGAGCCGAGCGGCCCGCAGCGAGTCGCCGCCCAGGTCGAAGAAGTTGTCGAGCACCCCGACGCCGTCCAGTTCCAGGGTCTTCGTCCACAGTCCGTGCAGCGACTCCTCCAGGGGCCCCTCGGGGGCCTGGTAGGCGGTGTCGACCTCCGGGCGGGACCTGGGCGGCTCGGGCAGCGCGGTGCGGTCGATCTTGCCGTTGGTGGTGGTCGGCAGGCCGCCGACGACATAGGCGGCCGGGACCATGAAGGCCGGGAGGCGTCGGCCGAGGCCGCGCCGGATGTCCCGTACCGAGGGCGAGGCACCGGCGTCGGGCTCGATGTAGGCGGTCAGCTGGACGTCGCCCTGGCCGTCCTGGCGGGCCAGCACCGCGGCCTGCTGGACGCCCGGCAGGGTGGTGAGCACGACCTCGATCTCACCGAGGTGGACCCGGTTGCCGCGC
This sequence comes from Streptomyces sp. NPDC101490, assembly GCF_044767145.1. NCBI lineage: Bacteria > Bacillati > Actinomycetota > Actinomycetes > Kitasatosporales > Streptomycetaceae > Streptomyces > Streptomyces sp. NPDC101490. The sequence goes on along the minus strand of NZ_JBIWNI010000004.1, from coordinate 243,977 downwards.
ACCTTGACCTGGTTGTCGGTGCGGCCGACGATCTCGATGCTGCCGTCCGGCCAGTACCGGGCGAGGTCGCCCGTGCGGTACATGACCGGGTGCCGGGCCGGGTCGATCGGATTGGTGATCCACTTCTCGGCGGTGGCCTCCGGGCGGCCCAGGTATCCGGCCGAGAGGCTGGCACCGGCGATGCACAGCTCGCCGACGAGCCCCGGCGGCAGCGGGCGGAAGTCCTCGTCGAGGACGTAGATGGTGACGTTGGTGGTGGGCCGGCCGATCGGCGGCAGCCTGCGCTCCCGCCCCTCCGCGCCGAGCCGCTCGCCCAGGTCGGTGATGTCGCAGGCGGCGACCACGGTCGCCTCGGCGGAGCCGTACAGGTTGATCAGCCGGAACGGCAGTCCGGCGGGCGGCCAGGACTGGATGCGTTCGCCGCAGACCCGGATGTTCTCCAGCGGGGTGTCCTCCGGCCACTCCAGCCGCCACAGCCTCTCGGCCATCGGCTTCATCAGCAGGGTGGTGGTGATGCCCTCGCGCAGGAACCACTCCTGGAGGCGGTACTCGGAGGCGACGACGGAGACGTCCGGGATGTGCACGGTGCCGCCGACGGCGAGCACCGGGAAGCACTCCACCTCGATCATCCCGTAGCCGGGGGCGGCCAGCCAGGTGCCCTGGGAGGTGCTGTCCATGCCGCACAGCTCGCTCATGCTGTGGATCAGGTTGCGGGCCGCGCCGAAGCGGACCATGACGGCCTTGGGCGCGCCGGTGGAGCCGGAGGTGTAGCAGATGTGGATCAGGTCGTCGGGTCCGACGGGCTCGCTGACGGCGGTGACCGGCTCGGTGCGCCAGTCGTCGGTGTCCAGGGCGAGGACCGGGGCCAGGCCCTCGACCTTCGGGACGTGGGCCTCCAGGGTCAGGACGATCGCCGCCGCGGCGTCCTCGATCATGAAGCGGACGCGCTCCTCCGGGAAGTCGCTGTCGAGCAGGATCGCGGCACACGCCAGCTTGAAGCAGGCGAGCTGGGCGATCAGGCTCTCGGCGCCGCGCGGGAAGCAGACGCCGACCCGGTCCCCGGGGCGCACCTCGCGGGCGGCCAGCCGGTGGGCGAGCTGGTTGGCCCGCTCGTCCAGCTCGCGGTACGTCAGCCGGACGCCGGGGAGGATGACGGCGAGCGCGTCGGGGGTGCGCCGGGCGTGCTCGGCGACCCGCTCGTGGAAGAAGGGCTCCGGGACCGGCCCCTCGGTGTCGTTCCATTCCACCAGGGTGCGGTGGGTCTCCTCGTCGGTGAGCAGGGCGATGTCCCGTACGGTGCCGCCGGGCGCGGCGGCCAGGGCGCCGAGGACGCGCTCCAGGTGCCGGGTGTACTGGACGGCGGCCTGTGCGTCGAACTCCTCGCTGTCCATGAGGAGTTCGTAGGTCCCTTCGCCGGGCGAGAAGGACAGCGTCAGGGCGACCGGGGGCTGGTCGGGGTGGCCCCCGGTGGTCACGGCGGCGTGCGGCGGGCGGCCGGAGGCGGCGGAGGGGTGGGCGGGCTCGGCGTGGGCGACCGCTTCGAGGAGCTGCTCGGCGCTGGTGTCCCCGGCGACGCGTATGCCGATCGTCTCGGCCGGGGCTCCGGGCCGGAGCCGTCCGACCAGCAGTTCGGTCTCGCCCGTGTAGCGGTGGACGAGGGCGGCGAGGGCGGCGGTGGCGTACTCCTCGGGGCGGGCGGCGGCCGACGCGGGGACGATGAGGGTGTGCCGGTGCGGCGCGGCGGTCCGCGCGCCGTCGAGGACCCGGGCCAGGGGCAGGGTGGAACTCGTGTTGACTGCCACGGTGTTCATTCCTCTCGGATGTGTGCTGAGTCGATGGGGGGATCCGGCCGGGGATCCGGAGGCCGGGGCCGGGACGGCGGCGGGGCCGGGGCCTACGCGCGGGCGCGGCGGGCGTCCACGGCGGCGGCCAGCACCTCGATCATGCGGGCGGTCTCCTGCCAGTCCACGCAGGCGTCGGTGACGCTCTGTCCGTAGGTGAGCAGGTCCGTGCGGCCGATCTTGAGGTCCTGCCGGCCGGCGGTCAGGAAGCTCTCGATCATGACTCCGGCGACGCCCTCCTCGCCTGCGGCGATCCGCCGGGCGATGTCGTCGATGACGAGCGACTGCCGCTCGTGGTCCTTGTTGCTGTTGCCGTGGCTGGCGTCGACGACCAGCTGGCGCGGGAGTCCGGCGGCGGCGAGCTGCGCGAGGGCCTCGGCGACCGGGCCCGCCTCGTAGTTGGGGCCGCTGCTGCCGCCGCGCAGGACCACATGGCCGTCGGGGTTGCCCTCGGTGCTGACCACGGCGGCCCGGCCGTCGTCCCCGATGCCGGGGTACACGTGCGGGTGCGAGGCCGAGACGATGGCGTCGACCGCGTCCTCGACGCCGCCGCCGGTGGCGTTCTTGAAGCCGATCGGCATCCCGAGGCCGCTGGTGACCTGCCGGTGCACCTGGCTCTGCACGGTACGGGCGCCGATCGCGCCCCAGGAGACCGCGTCGGCGAGGTAGTGCGGGACCATCGGGTCGAGGAACTCGCAGGCGACGGGCAGTCCGCTGCCGGCGATCTGGGCCATCAGGCCACGGGCCAGCCGCAGTCCGCTGGGCAGGTCCTGGGAGCCGTCGAGCCGTGGGTCGCTGAGCAGGCCCTTCCAGCCGGTCCGGGTGCGGGGCTTCTCGACGTAGACCCGCATGACCACCAGGAGCCGGTCCCGGTGCTCGGCGGCGAGCGCGGAGAGCCGCTCGGCGTAGGTGAGGGCCGCGTCCGGGTCGTGCACGGAGCAGGGGCCGGCGATGACGACCAGACGGTCGTCGAGGCCGTCGAGCACCCGGGAGATCTCGCGGCGGCCCCGCTGGGCGGTCTTGCGGGCGAGCGGCGGGAGCGGGATCTCCTCGCGGAGCTCGGCGGGCGTGGGCAGCCGGGCGGCGGCCCGTGCGCCGGAGAAGGTGGCGAGGGGGGAGCTGACGGGGATGCTGATGAGGCTCATCTGGGATGTCCCTTCATGGACGAGGTGACGGCTGGGTGGAGTTGGTGCGGGAGTGCGGGTGCGAGGGGGCGGCGGTCGGACACTCGGGGGTGCGGGAAGCGGGATGCGGCAAGCGGGGCGGCTTTCGGCTTTCGGCTTTCGGCGGCGGGGAAGCGGGTCGCCCGGTGCCGTCGGGCGTGGGGGTGCGCGGCGGACCCGGGGCCTTCGGCGGTACGGGCACGGCGTCGGGTGCCCTCGGCGGTGCGGGAGCGCGGCCGGGTCGGACGGCCCCGCCGGTGAGAGGGGGCGGAGGGCCGCGCCGGCGCGGGTGCGCGGAGGGCGACGCGGCTGGCCGGAGCCGTCGTCGGCGCGCGGGAGTCGCGGGGTTTCGCGGGTGCGCGAGCCGTCGTGCGGGTGCTGGTGGGCCGTCGTGCGGGTGGCCGATGTGCTGCTGGGTGCTGGTGTACCGCCGGGGGCCGGTGGGCGGATCGGTGCCGGTGGGCGGACTCGGCGCTCGTGAGCCGTGGCGCCGGGGGCGCGTGCCGTGGTGGACACGGGTCCAGCGGGGCTCGTACGCCTTCCGCCCGGGGAGTCCGGTGGTCAGACGCCGTCGGCGGTGAGGACGGCGGCGGAGAAGGTGAAGCCCATGCCCGTACCGATCACCAGGATGCTGTCTCCGGGGTTCAGCAGGTCGTTCCTGAGCAGGTGGTCGATCCCGTACAGCTGGTCGCAGGGGCCGAGGTGACCGATCGTCAGGCCCAGTTCGTGCAGGGAGGCGCGGGGCGCGATGTCCAGGTGCCGGACGAAGCTCTCCCGGTGCAGGGTGCGTCCCACGAAGGGGGTCACCAGCCAGTCGATGCCGTCCGGGGCGACTCCGGCCTCTTCGAGGGCGCGGCCGACGACGCTGCGGGTGCGCTCGACCGACCTGGTCTGCACCTCGCGCAGGGAGATCTCCCCGGTGGCGAGGAACTCCCGGGTCCTGCGCCGCATGTCCGGGCGCTCGCCGGGGGCGGTGCGGAACGGTTCGGCACCCCGGGACAGCCCTTCCAGGACGGTGTCGGTCTCGCTCACCAGGGAACGCAGCCGCAGCCGCCCGGTGTCGCGGGTGACCACGGCGGCGGCGGCGCCGTCGCCGAAGACCATGCCGGGCGAGGTGTACCAGCGGTCGCTGGGCGGGGCGAACCGGTCCGCCAGGGTGATCAGGGCGGAGGGCACGTCGGGGCGGGCCATCAGGGTGGAGGCGGCCACGTCGACGGAGGCGAGCGAGCCGTTGGACCAGGCGGCGACGGTCATCGGCATGCTGTTGAGGGTGGGGCCGAGGAGTTCCCGGGCGATCCAGCAGGCGGCGGGCCACATGTCGATGCCCTGGAAGTGGCCGTGGCTGTGCAGGACCAGGGAGTCGGTGTCGACCCGCGCGCCCTTCTCCGCGGCCTCCTTGACGGCCTGCCGTCCGACGGTGACGGCCATCTCCGGCGGTGCGGCGGCCGAGCGGGAGTAGCTGATCATGCCGGTGCTCGCGGCGGCATCGGCCGAGTACGAGCCTTCGGCCACCGCCTCGGTCACCGGCACGAGTTCACCGAGGGTGCCTCCGGTGCCGGCGATCCATATGTTGTCGAAGCGCATCGGACAGGTCCTTTCCAGGGTGGGCGCGGTGGGAGGGGCGGGGTGGCCGGTGGTGCGGGTCCGGACTTCCGTTACCGGTTATTAAGCTATGCAGGTATCGGGGTCGCGGCAACGGGCTCCCGATAAAGCTCCGTTACCTCTCCGAGCAGCTCGGACACGAGGTGGGCGAGGAGTTCGCCGCCGCGCAGGGTCAGCACCGAGGCCGGGTGGAACTGCACCGAGGCGAAGCCGGGGCCGCGCAGCGCGTGCACCTCACCGGTCTCCTCGCGGAACACCCGGACGTGCCCCGGCCTGCCCCGGCTGTCGATCAGGTCCCGCTCGGAGCGGGCCGCGAAGGTGTTGTAGAAGCCGACCGGTTCCCTGCGGCCGAAGCAGTCGATGTGCCGCTGGAGGCCCTGGGTGGGCAGGGGGTGCCGGACGATCGGGAGCCCGAGGAGCGTGCTCAGGACCTGGTGGCCGAGGCAGACGGAGAGGAACGGGACGCCCTCGCGCAGCAGTTCGGCGGTCACCTCCCGCATCCGGGCGATCTTGGGGTCGTGCACGTCCCGGGGGTCCCCCGGCCCGGGGCCGACGATCACCAGGTCGTGCGCCTCGGGGCGGAACTCCTCGTCGAACCGTCTCACCACGATCCGCAGCCCCTGTGCCTCCAGCAGATGGCGGGCCATCGCCGTGAAGGTGTCCTCGGCGTCGATCACCAGGACCCGCCGTCCGGCCAGGCCCGGCACCGCGCGGTCCCGGTCCTCGGGCGGCCGGAACCAGAAGTCGGCCAGCGGCTCGTTGCGGGCCGCCAGCGCCCTCAGCACCTCCGGCCTGGCCGCGAGGGACGCCATGGGGGCGAGGCCCGCCGGGGTGCCCGCCGGGGAGCGCAGCGCCTCGATCAGGCCGGCCGCCTTGGCGCGGGTCTCGGCGGCCTCGCCCGCCGGGTCGGAGTCCCGCACGAGGGTGGCGCCGACCGGGATGCGGACCCGTCCGGCCGGGTCGATCTCCGCCGTACGGATGAGGATGGCCGAGTCCATCCGGCGGGCGCCGGACCCGTCCCGGCCGATCAGCGCGGCGACCCCCGCGTAGTAGCCGCGGCCCTCCGGTTCGTGACGGCTGATCACCTCGCAGGCGCTCTCCAGCGGGCCGCCGGTGACGGTGGGGGCGAACAGGGTCTCCCGGAGGATGTCCCGTACGTCCAGGGAGCTCCGGCCCTCGATGTGGTACTCGGTGTGGGCGAGCCGCGCCATCTGCTTGAGGGCGGGGCCGGTGACCCGGCCGCCCAGGTCGCAGACCCGGCCCATCATCTTGAGCTCCTCGTCGAGCACCATGTACAGCTCGTTGGCCTCCTTGGGGTCGGCGAGGAAGGCGAGCACCCCGTCCAGGTCGGGGCCGTCGGCCGGATAGCGGTACGTGCCGCTGATCGGGTTCATCACGACCTGACCGGCGTCCAGGCTGATGTGCCGCTCCGGTGAGGCCCCGACGAAGGTGCGGTCACCGGTGTGGACGACGAAGGTCCAGTAGCCGCCGGGGTCACGGCCCGCGAGGCGGCGGAAGAAGGACAGGGCGGTGGCCGCGGACCAGTCGTCGATCCGGGCGGTGAAGGAGCGCTTGATGACGAAGTTGGCCCCGGCGCCCCGGCCTATCTCCTCGGTGAGCACCCGGCGCACCCGGGCCGCGTACTCCTCGTCGTCGGCGTCGAAGCATCCCTCGTCCATGGTGATCGGCAGGTCGGGCAGGGCGGCCAGCACCTCGTCGAGCGGCAGCACGGCCTGGTCCTCGACGGTCATGGTGAGCAGCGGTGCCCCGTCGTCGGGGCAGGCGTACCCGCGTTCGCGGATCTGCCGGTAGGGCAGCAGGGCGAGGACCTCGTGCCGGGCGCCGCCGCCGTCGTACGGCGGCAGCGGGATGTCGGCGATCAGCTCGCGCGCGGTGGTGGCGCCGACGACCAGGTCGATCCGGTCGGGCCCGGTGGCCCCGGGCCGGTGCAGCAGGGCGAACGGCGGTGGATCGGCGCCGAGCACCCGGGCGAGCAGCGGGTGGGGGCTCGTCGCGTTCATCGCGCGCCTCCGTCCAGTGCCGCGAGGACCGCACGGGTGGAGACGGTGACGGAGCAGCGGGTGGAGACGTACTCCAGGGTCTCGCGGTGCCGTTCGGCGGAGAAGTCGGCGACCGCGTCCCCGACCACGAAGGTCTGGATGTCGTGGGAGAAGCCCTCGTGGGCGGTCATCAGGATGCCGACGTGGGCGTACACCCCGCAGATCACCAGCTGGTCGCGGCCGGTGCGGCGCAGCAGGCCGAGCAGGTCGGTGCGGCAGAAGGCGCTGGGCCGCCACTTGGTGAACACCTCGTCGCCGGGGGCTGGGGCGATCCGCTCGGGGATGGCCCGGTGGTCCGGGTCGGCGCTCATCCCGGCGCCCCAGAAGTCCTTGAGCAGGCCCCGCTGTTCGTCCGTCATGCCGCCGGGCTGGGCGGTGTAGACGACCGGCGCGCCCACCTCGGCGAAGGCCGAGCGCAGCGCCTCGGTGTGGTCCATCAGATCGGTCAGCGGCTGACGGCCGGTTTCCGGGCCGCCGTGGCCGAAGGGGCTCAGGAAGTAGTTCTGGAGGTCGTGGACGAGCAGGACCGCCCGGTCGGGGTCGACGGTCCAGGGCGCCGTGTTGCGCGGCAGCTCGTCCTCGGCCGGCATGGGATAGGAATCGATCAGCGGGATCGCCATCGCGGGCTCCAGTGGGCAGGAGAAGGGAAAGGGAAGGGACAGGGGTGGGGGGCCGGGTGCCTGTGTGGCTGTGCAGGTGTGTGGTGTGTGGGGGGGGCGGGGGTGGTGGACAAGGGGGCGCCGTTCAGACGCCGAGCGCGGCGCCCCCGTCCACCGTCAGACCGTGCAGGGTGATGTGCGCGGCCCGGTCGGAGAGCAGGAAGAGGACCGCGTGCGCGATGTCCTCCGGCTGGGCCAGCCGGCCGAGCGGGATGCCCAGCCGGTACGTGCCGGGCGAGCCCTCCACGGACGGCCGGGCCGCGTCGCCGTCCCCGTACATCGCGGTGAGCATCGGCGTCTCGGTGGAGCCGGGCGCGACCACGTTGCAGCGGATGCCGAACCTGGCCAGTTCGAGGCCCAGCGTCTTGGTGAAGCTGGTGGCGGCGGCCTTCGAGGCCGCGTAGGCCGCCATGTTCCAGCGCGGGATGCCCGCCGCGTTCGAGGCGACCGTGACGATCGCCCCGGACCTGCGCGGCACCATCCGGTTGGCGACCGCCCGGCTGACGTGGAAGACCCCGGTGGCGTTGACCGCGAAGGTGAAGTCCCAGTCCTCGTCGCTGAAGCCCGCGACCTCACCGGTGCGCAGCACCCCGGCGGCGTTCACCAGGTGGTCGAGCGGCCCCAGTTCGCGTTCCGTGCGGTCGACCGCGGCGTCCACCTCCCCGCTGGAGCGCACGTCCACGCCCAGGGCGAGGACCGCCGCGCCCGCCGTCCGCAACTCCTTCACCAGCGGTTCCAGGGCGATCGGGTCGGCGTCGAGCAGCGCGACCCGGGTGCCCTCGGCGGCCAGGGCCCGTGCGACCGCCGCCCCGATCCCGCCCGCCGCGCCGGTGACCAGGGCCGTCTTCACGCTCATCGCCGTTCCTTCCGGTCGGTGGAGAGGGATGCCGTACGGGCTCGGGCCAGCCTGCGGTCCGCGAGCGTCTCGGTGCGCAGCCGCAGCCGCGCGGCCACCGCGTCGGCGTCCACACCGAGGCAGCGGACGGTGAAGGAGCCGAGGGCCTCCAGGTACTCGGCCTCCAGGGCCTCTTCGTCGAGCCGGGTGGACCGGCCCTCGTCGATCAGGACCCGGCCCGCGACGACCACGGTGTCCACGTCCATGGAGCCGCCCAGGGAGAGGAAGCCCTCCAGTGGGCGCGGGTTGAGGAGGTAGCGCCAGTCGTCGGCCCTGACCAGCAGCAGATCGCCCTGCTTGCCCGGCTCCAGGCTGCCGATCCGGTCGCCCTGGTCGAGGCCCCGGGCCGGGATGCGGGTCGCCATCGCCAGCGCGTCCGTGGGCAGCACCTCGGTCGGGTCGGCGTACATCTCGTTGTAGACCTGCCACACCGAGCGCATCGCCTCGGCCATCCCGCCGATCGGCATGGCGGCGCCGTCCGTGGAGAGCGACACGTCGAGTCCGGCGCGCCGGAACTCCGGGAAGAGCCGGGTCTCCGTCAGGGACGCCTCCCCGGCCGGTCCGTACTTGGCCGGTGAGTGGCTGATGTGCGCGCCCGCCCCGATCAGCAGGGCCCGTTCGCCCGCGTCGGCGAAGGCGCAGTGCACCGCCATGAACCGATCGGACAGCAGACCGAGGTCGGCGAACCGGCGGACCGGGGTCGATCCGTGGTACGCGAGCATCACCTCGGCCTCGTTGCGCAGCGCACCGACGTGCGCGGCGAACGGGACGTCGAAGCGGGCCGTCAACTCGGCGAAGCCGTAACCGAGTTCGTCGGTCATGTTGGTCCCGTACACGGCGGTCGGCCAGGCCCGGACCAGGCCCTCGGGGTCGGCCGCGCAGTCGATCAGCAGCTTCTCGATCCGCTGGAGTTCGTCGTCCGCGTCCCGGGTGCGGCGGAATCGGGTGTCCCCGGGGGCGCACACGGCGTCCGAGGCCCAGGTGCTCACCGTGAGGCGCATCCCGAGGTCGCGGGCGGCGCGGGCAAGTGCCTCCGGTTTGTTGAGGGAGCCGACGTCACCGAGCGCGGTGACGCCCGAGCGCAGTTGGGTCCACATCGAGTAGCGGGCGATGGCGAGGGCCTCGTCGGGAGTGAGCCGGTCGACCTGGCCGTGGAAGGAGTCGAAGATCACGGAGATCTGCGGGACGTCGCCGCCGAGCGCCATGAACACCGGTTTGTCGTCGCGGTCCGAGGCCTCGCGCAGCGCGCCCTTGAAGGGGAAGCGCATCGCGAACATCTCGTGCCAGTGCGGGTTGACGAAGCCGGGCAGGATCATCCGGCCCCGGGCGTCGATCGTCCGCAGGGAGTCGAGCTGCCCCGGTGCGATGCCGGCCTCGACCTCGCCGGTCGGGCCGATGGCCGTCACCACGCCGTCCTGGATGAGGACGGCGCCGTCGGGGACGACCCGGTCGGTGGCGTCGGCGGGGTAGAGGCAGCCGCCCTTGACCAGCAGGGCGTCCATCAGGCCACCTCCTCGGTACGGGTGTTCCAGGCGGCGGTGAGGTGGCGGTGCCAGTCGTCGAGGGTGGGGGCGGCGGCGAGTTCGGCGAACTCGGCGGGCAGGCCCTGCCGACGCCAGCGGGTGACCAGGCGCATCATCTCCAGGGAACCCAGGCCCAGATGGACGAGATGGGCGTCATCGGTGAGGGCGCCGGGGTCGGCGCCGAGCACGGTGGCGACCTCTTGGCGGAGTTCGGCAGCGGAGAGCGGCGCGGTGCGCGGTGCGGTACGGGCGGCACGTGTGGCGGCCATGGTGGTTCACCTCTTCGGTGAGGACGAGACGGAGACGGAGACAGAGAGGGAAGGGAGGGGGGTGGAAGGGGCGGAGAGGGAGGGGGAGGGGGAGGGGGTGGACTGCGCGGAGTGGAGGGAGCCGGACGGGACGGAGGAGTCGAACGGGGTGGAGGGGGCGGACGGGGTGGAGGGGGCGGACGCGCCCGGAGCTGGCGCGGCATCGGGGCCGGGCGCGGCACCGGACGGTGCGGTCCCCGGCGACCCGGCGGGTGCCCCGGTGGACTGTTCGGCGGACGGCTCGGCGGGCTTCCAGCCGCGGGGCAGCGCGGGATCCGCGGCGGCCGCCGCGAGCACCTTCTTGTCGATCTTCCCGAGCGGGGTCAGCGGCAGGTCCGGTACGAACTCGGCGCGGTCCGGCAGTTTGTAGTCGGCGAGGCCCCGGGCGTGCAGCGCGGCCTTGAGCTCCGGCAGGGCGGGCCGCTCCGCGCCCGCTCCGGTCTCCTCGCGGTCCGCGCGGGCGACCAGGAAGGCGTAGATGCGCTCGCCGAGGAACTCGTCCGGCACCGGTACCACCGCCGCCGCCGCGATCCCCGGGACGGTGAGCAGATGGGCCTCCACCTCACCGGCCGCGATCTTGTCGCCGCCCCGGATGACGACGTCCTTGAGCCGTCCCTGGACCACGAGCCGGCCGTCCTCGGTGAGACTGGCCAGGTCGCCGGTGCGGTAAAAGCCGTCCCCCGTGAAGGCCCTGGCGTTGTGTTCGGGGGCCCGGTAGTAGCCGCGCAGGGTGTACGGCCCCCGGGTGAGCAGCTCTCCGGTGACCCCGGGCGGGACCTCCGCGCCGCGCTCGTCGACGATCTTCAGCTCGTCGGCGGGCGAGACCGGCCACCCCTGGGTGTGCAGGACGCTGTCCGGGGTGTCGTCGGGGCGGGACATCGTGAGGAGCCCCTCGGCCATGCCGAACACCTGCTGGAGGCGGCAGCCCAGTTCGGGGCCGACGCGGGCCGCGAGTTCCGGTTCGAGCCGTGCCCCGCCGATCTGGAGCACCTTGAGGCTGGACAGGTCGGCGTCGGACCACTCCCGTTCGTCGAGCCAGAGCCGTGCCACGGTGGGCACCACCGAGGTCAGGGTGACGCGTTCCCGCTCGATCAGCCGGAAGCAGTCGTCGGCGGTGGGGTCGGGGGCGAGGACGACGGTCCCTCCGGCGGAGAGCGTGCCGACCACTCCGGGGCAGCCCCAGGTGAAGTTGAACTCCACCGGCAGCGCGGCCAGATAGACGTCCTCGGTGGTCAGACCGGCGAGCGCGGCGACCGTGCGGGTCTGGTAGGCGTAGTCGTCGTGGGTGCGCGGGATGAGTTTGGGCAGTGCGGTCGTGCCGCCGGAGAGCAGGAAGAAGGCCACGTCGGAGGGGTCGTTGGGGGGCAGTTCCACCGGTTCCGCGTTGACAGCCTCCAGGGGGACCACGGCGGGCGATCCGGTCTCGCCCTGGGCGAATATCCTGCGCAGGGCGGGCAGTCCGGCGGCCGTCTCCAGGGCCAGCGCGGTGTGGTCGAAGCCCCGGAAGACACCGGGGACGATGTAGCCGGAGGCGCCCGACAGCGCGCACAGGTGCCGGATCTCGTTCGCCCGGTGCGAGGTCAGCGAGAACACCGGCTTCGCTCCGGCCCGGAAGAGGGCGAACGCCACCTCCACGAACTCGGGGACGTTGGGCAGCTGGAGGACGAGCCGGTCCCCCGGCAGCACGCCCTGCCGGACGAACCCGGCGGCCCTGCGGTCCACCCGGTCGGCGAACTCGGCGTAGGAGACGCGCTCCTCGCCCGCCACGAGTGCGGTGGCGTCGCCGTACCTCCCGGCCCAGGCGCGCGGCAGCGAGCCCAGGTCGGTGCCGTCCCACAGCCCCTCCCGGCGGTAGCGCTCGGCCGTACCGGCCGGCCAGGGGGTGCATCCTTCGAGCATCACAGGTCTTCCTCCGGTCGTGCGGTGGCGGGCAGATAGGGCTCGGTGATCTCGACGACGGCGCAGGCGACCTCCATGCCGGGGCCCGCCGCGAGCAGCAGCACGCGGTCCCCCGGTCCGACCTCGCCCCGGGTCCAGAGCCGTTCGAGGCCGATGAACGGGTCGGCGGCTCCGATGTGCCCGATGCTCCGGGTGAACTCCCAGGTCCCGTCGGCCGCGTCGACGTCCAGCGGGTCGAGGTAGATGGTGTGGAGGGCGCCTTCGGAGTAGCCGGTGTGGCAGATCCGGGCCACCTGCTCCAGGCTGGTGTCCGCCTCCGCCAGGACCCGGTCGACGGCGTCGGCGACCACATCGCCCAGGTGCACCTTCGGCGGCGCCGCGCCCTGGGCCCACCGGCTCCGCCAGTAGTCGCTGCGCTCCTCGAAGTTGAGCGACCGGCCGACGGTGATGCCGGGCGGGAAGAGTTCCTCCCCGCCCCGGTGGAGCTCCTCCATCACGGGGGCGGAGACCGATCCGACGGACAGCAGCCGGGCGAAGCCGCCCCGCCGGGAGACCACGGCGGCGGCGCCGCCGTCGGCGAGGAGGAACAGCCGGGAGGAGTTCCAGCGGTCCACCAGGGAGGGGGAGAAGTTGTCGGCCGCGGTGAGCAGGACGGCGTCCTTGCCGTCGTCGGCGGCCAGCCGGTGGGCGGCCATCTCCAGGGCCGTCAGCATCCCCAGGCAGCCCGGTCCCACCTGGGCCGCCCCGATGGGCCGGTCCAGGGTGCGGTGCAGGACGTAGTGGGGTGCGGACCAGCCGTCGGGTCCCTGGTGGTAGGTGGCGCAGTGCAGCAGCGCCCCGAAGTCGTCGGCGGTGAGCCCGGTGCGGGCGGCCCGCCTCAGCGCGGTGCGGGCGGCCCGTACCGCCATGTCGGGGGCGGGGAGGTCCTCGGCCACCCGGACCGCCAGCATCCCGGAGGCCTTCCGGTCGGCCTCCCCGTACCGGCCGTCGGCGACGGCGTCGGCGGTGGTGACCTCGTCGGGCAGCCAGCTGCCGAGCCCGGCGAGGTGCACCTCGCCGGTGACCCTCATCGGGTGCCGCCCGCGGGCACGAGGAACCGGGCGACGCTGTCGAGCTTCTCGCAGGTCTCCTCGAACTCGCGCTCGGGGGTGGAGTGTCCGACGATGCCCGCGCCGGCCCGCAGCCAGGTGCGGCCGTCCTTGCGGTAGGCGCTGCGCAGGACCAGGGCCGCGTCCATGGAGCCGACGTGGTCGACGGTGAGGACCGCGCCGCTGTAGAGGCCGCGGGACTCGGGCTCGTGGCGGAGGATGGAGTCGTACGCCGCCGACTTCGGCACTCCGGAGGCGGTGACGGCGGGGAAGACCGCGCCGAAGGCGTCCCACGCCTCACGGCCCGGGGCGAGCCGTCCGGCCACCCGGGAGGCGAGGTGCTGCACGCTGCCGCGCTCGCGGATCGCCATGAACTCGGGGACCTCGACCGATCCCTCGACGCAGACGTCGACCAGTTCGTCCGCTCCGACCTTGACGGAGATGGCGTGCTCGTAGACCTCCTTGGGGGAGCCGAACAGGTCGGCCCGCAGGCCCTCGTCGGTGAGCAGGTCGCCGGTGAGGGCGCGGGTGCCGGCCAGCGGCTGGCTGACGACCCGGCCGTCCTCGGAGACCTGGACGACGATCTCCGGGCTGAAGCCGATGGCCTCGGTGCCGCCCAGGTTGAGCATGAAGGAGCGGGCCGGGTTGTTGCCCCGGCGCCCGGCGACGTAGGTGCCGGTCAGGTCGACCTCGTCGTCGACCTCGACGACCCGGGACAGGATGACCTTGTGCAGTTCGCCCGCGTTGATCTCCGCGACGGCCTGCCGTACCGCCTCGCGGTACTGGTTGCCGCCGGTGGCGTGCACGTCCAGCGGGCGGGGCTGCCCGGCGGCGGTCGGCGCGGTGCTGGCGACGGTGGTGAGGAGGGCGTCGAGGGTGGCCTGGTCCGCGGCGCGCAGCAGGGCGTGCCCGGCCTCGAAGCGGACCTCGGCGCGCGGCACGATGAGGTGCATGAGGCGGCCCTCGCCGATCCGGTCGAGGTCGCCGCTCTTGGCGTAGGACAGTTCGAAGGTCGCCCAGCCGTAGGCCCGCCAGTACGGCACGGCGACGGTGCCGAGGAGGTCGGAGACCAGGCGCAGGGGCTGCCCGTCCCAGGGGCGGAAGGCGTCCGTGCCGTCCTCCTGGGTCAGCCGGGCACCGGTGCGGTCGAGCGTCAGTTCGGCGCGCACGCCGCCCGCGTAGGACCAGCTGCCGCCGTTCTCGTAGACGACGTAGGACTCGTGCAGTCCGGAGTCCGCGAGACGGGCGGCGACCAGCAGCGGGTCCTCGGTGAGCTGGAGCTGGGTCTCGAAGTAGTGGCGCGGGGCGATGGGGCTCATCTGGGGTTTCCTCCTCCGTAGCGGTTACCTTCAAAAACGATACGGAGGTAACTGCCGTTGCCCCAGGGGCCCTTGATTAGCACTCCTGATCGGAGTGCGAACAAGGCGGAGGACGGGGCGGGGAGGGACTTCGAGGGGGGGACGGGAGAGGTCGCCGCCGGGGCGGGCGGGGAGGGAGGGGTTGGCGGGCACCCTGACTCCCGGGGGCCCACGCCGCTGGAGGGCGGCTACGGCGCCGAGCGGGGTGCGGGGCACCAAGGGGGCGGGACGCCGAGCGGGGCGGGGGACGATCCCGAGCCGCTGGGATCACCGGGCGCCGGGCCCTGCGGCCGGGAAGTCCGGCGCCGGGGCCCCGGCCTCAGAGGGATCACGGCGCCCCGGAGGTCTCGCCGGAGAGGCCGGAGAGACCGGAGAGACCGGACGGCCCTGCGGCGCCGGGATTTCCCAGGGCCCGGGAGGGCTCGATGCCCGGCGCCCGGCGCCCGAGGGGCCCGCCGGACGGGAGGACGTCGAGGCGGACGGGGACCCGTCAGGGCAGCGGACGCACCGGCGCACGGGGCGCCAGGGGCTCCGCCCCGGAGCGTCGGGGATCCGGCGTCACCGGCGCGGGCGCCGCCGGAGGCCGGGCGGGGCCGGACTCATGACACCCGGCGGCGGCACAGCAGGGGTGCGGGTGCGGGTGCGGGCACGGGCGCGG
Organism: Streptomyces sp. NPDC101490; assembly: GCF_044767145.1. Classification (NCBI taxonomy): domain Bacteria; kingdom Bacillati; phylum Actinomycetota; class Actinomycetes; order Kitasatosporales; family Streptomycetaceae; genus Streptomyces; species Streptomyces sp. NPDC101490. Next base: position 228,923 of record NZ_JBIWNI010000004.1, on the reverse strand, counting down.
GCGCGGGACAGCTCACCCGACGGAGTCCAGCGCCGGGGCGATCGTGGCGAAGGCCCGGCGGGTCAGTTCGGCGGGGTCCTCCGCACCGCCGCTGCCGCTCCACCGCCGCAGCACGGCGTCGAAGGCGGTGAGCGCCATCCCGGCGGCCAGCCGGGGGTACAGATCGGTGTCGGGGTCGAGCCTCAGGCGCTGCGCCAACTCCGCCGCCAGGTCGTCGCGCCACTGGTCCTGGCGCTCCAGGAAGCGTGCGCGCAGAGCCGGGGTGCTCAGAATCAGCCGCACCACGCGCAGCGCCCGGTCGGAATGGTCGGCGCAGGCGGCCATGGAGACCCAGACGGCGTGCTGCAGGGCCACGGAAGGGCGCTCCTCGCCGGGGCGGGACGCCAGCGCCGCGCGCATACCGGTGCCCATGTCGACCAGGAACTGGACGACCACGTCCTCCTTGGAGGCGAAGTACCGGAAGAACGTCCGTTTGGACACGCCGGCGGTGGCCGCGATCTCGTCGATGGTGACCGCGTCGAAGCCCTTCAGCGCCAGTAGTTGCAGCGCCGCTTCCCTCAGCTCGTCGGAGACGAGCTGACGTTTGCGCTGGGCCATGGTGACTTCGGGACGGGGGCTCACCGGGCAACCCTATCGCCATGCCATCCATGGCACGCGGTAACTTCTTGACACCAAGTGCCATGTACGACAGCGTGTGCCGCATGACGAAGAAGCGACACTGGACCGCAGATCACCTCCCGGACCAGACCGACCGGGTGTGTGTCGTCACCGGAGCCAACAGCGGCCTCGGCCTGGAGACCACCCGGGCACTCGCCCGCGCGGGCGGGCACGTGATCATGGCGGTACGCGACGAGGCGAAAGGCCGCCTGGCCGCCGCGGGGATCACCGCCGAACAGCCCGGCGCCGCCCTTGAGGTGCGGCGCCTCGACCTGGCCGACCTCGATTCCGTCCGGGCCTTCGCCGATCGGCTGCGCGCGGATCGACCGCGGCTGGACGTGCTCGTCAACAACGCCGGTGTGATGGCGCCGCCCCGTTCAGTGAGCGCCCAGGGCCACGAGCTGCAGTTCGCCTGCAACCACCTGGGCCACTTCGCGCTCACCGGCCTGCTGCTCGACCTGCTGACCCACGGCAACGACCCCCGGGTGGTCACGGTGAGTTCGACCAACCACCGGCAGGGCCGACTCCACTTCGACGACCTGTCCGGCGAGCGCACGTACTCGCCCATGAAGTTCTACAACCAGTCGAAGTTCGCCAACGCCGTCTTCGGACAGGAACTCCACCGGAGGCTGACCGCTGCCGACAGCCCGGTGCGGGGCCTGCTCGCCCACCCCGGCTACACCTCCACCAACCTCCAGACGAGCGCGCCGGTCGGCATGGTGAAGGTGCTGTTCGGCCGCGTTCTCGTCCCGCTCGCCCAGCCCCCGGAGCAGGGCGCGCTGCCCCAGCTGTACGCGGCCACCGCCCCCGACGCGAAGGGCGGCGAGTTCATCGGGCCGGACGGCTTCGGTGAACTGCGAGGCGGCCCGACGCGCGTGCGGCTGTCCACTGCGGCAGCCGATCCCCTGACCGGCCGCCGCCTGTGGGAGCTGTCGGAACGACTCACCGGCGTGCGGTTCCCCCTTCCGGCCCCTCACTGACGAAGGAGTCGTACGGGTGGGGGTGGGGGTGGAGGTGGGGTCATGGCGGGTGAGGGAGCGGTTCGGCCCGCCCGGACGGGCGCCTCCTCCTGTGCGCGATCCGGCCCCACGGTCCGTGCTCATCGAGCGTGACGCGAGTCTTGCCGGAGCCAAAATCGGAGCCTGAGCCGAAGCCGAAGCCGAAGCCGTAGCCGGAGCCGGTGTCCAGGCGGACGGTGATGTCGTCGGGCGGCGGCCCGAGGCCATCCGGACGGTCCCGGGCAGCCGGGCCACCGGGCAGCCAGCGTCGGCCGAGGCACCAGCACCAGCACCAGCACCAGCACCAGCACCAGACATACGGGAGGGACGGCCGCGTCAGGGATTCCCGTACGCCCCCGGCTCCCCGCGCGGCAGCGCGTTCGCGCGGGTGCGGTCGTGCGGGGAGGGCCTCCGGCTCAGGCGCTCCTCAAGACGGGTCCGGGCCTCCCCCGGGCGGCCCGCCGCGACCAGCGCGTACAACAGGGCCTCCTCGGCCACCTCGCGCTGGGCCGCGCTGCCGCCCGCCCGGTCCAGCGAGGGGAGGACCCGGCCGAGACCGGCCGCCGCTTCGCCCCACCGCTCCTCGGCGAAGTGCTCCAGGGCCTCGCACAACGGTGCCACCACCTCCCGCCGCACCCGGTCCCCGCGCAGCGCGTGGGCGCGCAGCCGTCGCAGCCCCGGCGGATCGGCGGCGGCGGCGAGGGCGAACGCGGCGTGCATCGCGGTGAAGGCGGTGTCCGGGCGCTCCAGCAGGTCCCGGTCGATCACGTCCAGAACCTCGTGGACCTCCGTGCCGCCGTACCGGCCGCCGGTGAGCCCGACCCGCCACAGCAGCGTGCAGGAGTCCACCAGGGCCCGGGGCCCCCGCACCTCGGCGGGCGACAGCTCGGCCTCCCACCGGCGCCGGGCCGAGGCCCCGTCGCCAAGGGCCAGTTCGTGCAGGGCCGCGTGCCAGGCGAGGTGGGCGCGATGGGCGTCGGCGTGTCCCTGACGGTCGGCCAGCCACCGGTCGAGCCGCTCCAGACCCGCCCGGTGTCGGCCGCGCTCGTAGTCGACGTGGGCGAGCGCGTGGACGGCGTGCCCCGACGCGGGCTCCGCCGCCAGGGCCTTCCCCGCCAGCGCCTCCGCCTCCTCGTACCTGCCTTCCTCCTGCCGTACGAGGGCCAGTACCGAGGCCGGGAACCAGTGCTCCGGGCGGGCCGCGTACGCCCGTTCCGCCAGTCGGCGGGCGGTCGGACCGTCGGGACCGGACAGCCCGGAGGAGGTGACGCCGGGCACGGCGACGGCGAGCGCCGTCAGGTCCCCGGGGTGGGCGTCCAGATGACGCACCAGGGCCTGGCCGCCGCCGGTGCCCCGTACGTGGTGCGCGACCGCCTCGACCCAGGACCGCTCGTGCGCGCTCCCCCGTTCCGCCACCGCCCGCCGGGCGTCGGCCAGGGCGCGGGCGACGTCCACACCGGCCCCGGCCCCGGCCTCGTGGCCGGTCAGGGCGAGCGCGGCGTGGGCGAGGGCGAAGCCGGGGTCGAGCGCGGCGGCCCGGCGGAACGCGTGCACCGCCCCTGGCCTCGGCGTCAGCAGCCGCTCCGTACCCGAGCGGTAGACCGCGGCGGCGGCGTCATGGGTGCTGAGCTCGAACCCCGAGGTGTCGCGGGGCGGTCGCCGTACGGGCGCCGCCGCCGGGGCGGGTCCCGCGAGGTGGCCGAGGACCGCGTCGGCGACGGCCGCCGCCTGCCCGCGGATCTCCGGGACGGCGGTCGTCTCCCACAGCTCGCCGCGGCGCGGCGCACCGAGCGTCCACACCGGCCGCCCGGCCCGTCCGTCCGCGCCCCGGAGCCGCCCCCGGTCGGTGCCCACGCCCATGCCGAGCGGGCCGGGCACGGCCCCGCCGTCGTCGAGCAGCCCGCGCCACAGCGGATCGGTGGTGTCCTTGACCGGCGCGTACGCGCCCGTGCAGTTGACGACCCAGCCGACCGTCAGCTCCCGGGTCTCCCGGCCCTCGGGCGGGGCGAGGACGACGGTCAGCGATCCGTCCGGGCCGGTGCGGGCGTCGACGACCCTTCCGGCGCGGGGCCGCAGCCGCCGGGTCCGGCGCATCCGCGACACGGCCTCCGCCGTCGCCGGGGGCATCCGGTGCCGGTGCACGTTCCACAGCGCGCTGTCCTGCTCGACGAACGCGGCCCGGTCCTCCTCCGACAGGGCTCCCCACAGCCGTGCGGTGAGCGGACGCAGCCCGTCCACGGCGGGGCGCCAGTCCCCCTGGGCGGCGAGGACCCGGCCGACGTGCCGCCGGACCGCGGCCTTCAGTCCCACCAGCGGGAGTCCGTCCAGATGGTCCTCGCAGGCCGCGGCGGGCAGCGGGGTCAGGGCGTGCGACTGCGGCAGCCGTCCGCCGCGCGAGACGGCGTGCACGGTACGGCCGGGGCGGTCCAGGGAGAGGGCGATGTCCACCGAGGTCAGTCCGGTACCGACCAGGAGCACGTCCCGCGTGCCGCCCTCGGCGAGGACCGCGTCCAGCGCCCCGGGCGCCCAGGGATCGGTGACGAACCGGCCGCTGCGGCGCAGTCCGGCCGGTGCCCAGTGCGGGGCGGCGACCGGGCCGGGCCCGGTGGCCAGCACCACGCAGTCCGCGTCCACCGCGCCGCCGTCGGCCAGTTCGATCCGTGCGGTACGGCCCTGCCACCGGCAGCCGGTGGCCCGGGTCCTGAGCCTGCGGACGGCGACGGTGCCGTGCGCGGCGATGACGGCCCGGCCGAGCGTGTCGGCGAGGTACGCCCCGTACCGCTGGCGTTCGACGAAGTCCGAGGCCGCCACCTCGGGCGAACCGTGACGGCACAGCCAGCGCACGAAGTGCCCCGGGTCGTCGGGGTAGCAGCTCATGTTCCCGGCGGGCACGTTCAGCCGGTGCCGGGGGTCCCCCGTCGCGTACGCCGCCCCCCGCCCGGCCTCGGGCCCCGGGTCGATCAGCAGCAGCTCCAGCGCGCTGCCCCGCCGCGCCGCGGCCTCACAGAGCTGCACCGCGACCATGGCCCCGGCCGCCCCGACCCCCACCACCGCGACTGCCCGACGTCCCGCCGAAGACCGCTGCACCACGACACCGCACCCCCTGTCGACCACGGCCGCCCACCACCCGGACCGGCCGCCCCCATCCTTTCGGAGTACGGCCGCTTTTCCAGGCGTTCCCCGCAGTTCGACCACCGGGCGGGGGCGCTCTCGGGTGATCCGTGGCGCCGGGTGCCCGGTGGTTCGCCGAACGGGCCGGACGACCGCAGCCGGTGCCGGTCGCACTCGCCGCCGGAGTGCGCGGACCGGCAGGTGGGTCGGCCCGGTGTCGGACACCGGGGCGTGCCGGGGCGTTCCGGCGGACGGCGGGAGACCCCTCAGCGCTGTGCGGCCGCCTTCCGGTACGCGCGGCGGGCCAGCGGCACGACCACGGCCAGCAGGAGCACCAGGACCAGCAGGGCCGTGGGCAGGGGGTGCTCGGCGGGGAACGCCCCGCTGGTCGGGCCGCGCTCGTTCCCGAACAGGTCCCGGCTGGCCGAGACGATCGCGCTGACCGGGTTCCACTCGGCGAGGACCCGCACCCAGCCCGGCAGCCCGTCCAGCGGCACGAACGCGTTGGACAGGAACACGAGGGGCATCATGACGACACCGGACACCGCGCTCACCGTCTCCACGTTGCGCAGCACGAGCCCCAGCAGTGCGCCGAGCCAGGACATCGCGAAGCCGAGCAGGAGCAGCAGTCCGAATCCGGCCAGCGTCTGGAGCGGGCCGTTGTGGGCGCGCCAGCCGATGGCGTATCCGACGAGGGTCATCACCGTGCAGCTCCAGGCGACCAGCAGACCGTCCGCGACGGTCCGTCCCACCAGGACGGAGGAGCCGGAGATGGGGAGGACCCGGAACCGGTCCACCAGGCCGTTGTCGAGGTCGCTGACGATGCCGACGCCGGTCGTGGTGATGTTGGTGAGCATCACCTGCGCGAAGATGCCGACCATGATGTATTCCTGGTAGCCGCCCTGGCCGGGTGCCCGCATGGCGCTGCCGAAGAGGCAGCCGAGGACGAGGACGGACGCCACCGGCATCACGGTGACGCCGAGGAGGTGTTCCGGCATCCGGCGGATGTGCCGGACCCTGCGTCCGACGAGGGCGAACGATTCGCTGACTGCCCCGATCATGCCGGCTGCCCTCTCCCGGGAACGGTGACCGCCGCCGCCCGCTCCCCCTCGGGTTCGTCCTGCCGTCCGGTCAGGGCGAGGAACACGTCGTCGAGCGTGGACCTGCGTACGGCGAAGTCCTCCGGTTCGATCCCGAGCGCTTCGAGGCCGCTCGCGGCCGCGGCGATCGTCCGCACACCGCCGGTCAGCGGTACGGACACGGTCCGGTTCACGGGGTCCGTCACGGGCTTCCCGGGGCCGAGTCCGGCCAGGGTGCGGGCCACGGGCGCGAGGTCGGCGACGGAGGTCACCGACACTTCGAGGCGTTCGCCGCCGACCTCCCGCTTGAGCCGGTCCGGGCTTCCCTCGGCGATGACGGTGCCCCGGTCGATGACCGCGACCCGGTCGGCCAGTTGGTCGGCCTCCTCCAGGTACTGGGTGGTCAGCAGGACGGTCACCCCCTCGGCCACCTGGTCCCGGACCATCTGCCAGAGCGTCCGGCGGCCGCCGAGGTCGAGGCCGGTCGTCGGCTCGTCGAGGAAGAGCACCGAGGGCCGGCCGACCAGGCTCGCCGCGAGGTCGAGGCGGCGGCGCATCCCGCCCGAGTACGTCCGTGCCGGCCGGTCGGCGGCCTCCACCAGCCCGAACCGCTGGAGCAGTTCGTCGGCCCTGGCCTTCGCCCCGCGCCGCCCGAGGTGCAGCAGCACCCCGATCAGCCGGAGGTTCTCGCGCCCGGTGAGCCGTTCGTCGACGGACGCGTACTGGCCGGCCAGGCCGATGCTGCGGCGCACTTCGCGGGCGTGGGTGGCCACGTCGTGACCCGCCACGACGGCGCGTCCGCCGTCCGGCTCCAGCAGGGTGCTGAGGATCCGGACGGTGGTGGTCTTGCCCGCGCCGTTGGGGCCGAGCACGGCGAACACCGTGCCCGTGGGCACGGCGAGGTCGACCCCGCTCAGCGCCTGGTGGTCGCCGTAGCGCTTGCGGAGACCCTCCGCGGAAATGGCCGTCTCCATGGCGGCGCCTCCGGTTCTCAGTTGGCGGAACCCTGCCGCGCGAGGATCAGGGTGGCGACACCGGCGATGTCCCCGGCGTCGAGGAGCTCCTCCTCGGGTATGTCGACACCGCAGTGCTGTTCGAGGATCACCGAGAACTCCAGCATCACGAGGGAGTCCAGTTCGAGCTCCGTGAACGGGGTCTCGGCGGTGACTGCCCCCTTGACGTCGAGCCGGTCGGTGAAGAGGGTGACGAGCTGTTCCGTGAGTGCGTCGGCGGTCATGCGGTGGTGCCTTTCTCGTCGGGGTGGGCGGCTGGTTCGGTGTGGAGGACGTCGGACACCTGGAGAGAGGGCCAGGTCAGGGCGGCGGAGCCCCAGCTGAGGCCGCCGCCGAAGGACGTCATGAGGACGCGCTGTCCCGGGGCGAGGCGGCCGTGGACCGCCGCGTCGGTGAGGGCGAGGGGAATGGACGCGGCGGAGGTGTTGCCCACCCGGTCGAGATGGATGAGCACCCGGTCCCGGTCCACCCCGAGGACGTCGGCGACGGTGTGGAGGATCCGGATGTTGGCCTGGTGACCCGCGACCCGGTCGACATCGGCGGCGGACCAGCCGATCTTCTCCAGCAGCTGGGCCGAGGACTCCCCCATGCGGTGCACCGCATGGGTGAAGGTCTCCTTGCCGCGCATCGTCAGGTACTCGTCCGCCTCGGTGGTGCCCTCCGGGGCGGACCGCTGCCGGGAACCTCCGCCGGGGACCAGCGCCAGGTCCTTGAGCGCACCGTCGCCGCCGAGGTCGAAGCCGACGAGCGCGCCGGGTTCGGAGGGGTCACCGGCCCGCAGGACGGCCGCGCCGGCCCCGTCGCCGAAGATGATCGCGGTGCCGCGGTCCTTGAGGTCGAGCCGGGTGGACCAGATGTCGGCGCCGACGACCAGGACGCGTTCGGCGAGGCCCGCCGCGATGGCACCGGCCGCCGAGGCAAGGCCGTAGACGAACCCGGCACAGGCGACCGACACGTCGAAGGCGGCGACGGGCCCGAGGCCGAGGCGCGCGGCGACGTACGGGGCCGTGGCCGGCATCGGGTGGTCGGGGGTGCTGGTGGCGAGGACGAGCATGTCGGCGCCGCCGCCTCCGGCGGAGTCCAGGGCCCTTCGGGCCGCGGCCACCGCGAGATCGCCCGTGGCGGTGCCGGGGGCGGCCCAGTGCCGCCGGTCGATTCCCGTGCGGGAGCGGATCCAGTGCTCGTCGAGGCCGAGCTGTCGCTCCAGCTCGGCGTTGTCCACCACGCGCGGGGGCACGGCGGCGCCGAGGCCGGCCAGGACGGCGGAGCGGCTCATGACGGCCCCCGGCTGATGGTGTGTCGCGGCTTGCGCAAGGTCACTCTTCCTTCCCTGGTGCCCGGGTGGTCGCCGCGTGCGGCAGCACCCGGGCATGCGTTCGGAGAATGGGGGGCGGGACGGGGTCGACCCGGTGAGGGAACGGGGGCTACCCCATGAGGGGACGGGGAGGCCGCCCCGTGAGGGGACGGGGGCTACCCCGTGAGGAAGTCCATGGCCTTCTCGTAGGCGCTGGTGCCCGACAGGAGCAGAAAGCCCACCAGCGCGAACAGCCAGGCGGTGTTCTCCCGGGCGTTGACCCTGAGCCAGTGGTCGATCCTGCGCAGGGTGGGCTGCACCGCCCTGCGGGAGACGGCCCGGCCGATCGCCATCAGCACCGCGGGGGCGATCATGACCAGGCAGTACAGCGCCAGCATCGCGGCCTGGACGGCCCAGGGGAGACCGGACCCCCCGAGAGCGTCGATCGCCGCCAGGTACGGGAACATCGTGACGACTTCCAGCGCGACGGCCGTCAGCGCCACGACGATCAGACCGCGGGACGTGGCCGAGGCGCCGACCGCCGCCTCCCTCCAGGCCGTGAGGCGCCCCTGTCCCTCCTTCTCCCGCCGCAACAGGCCGTACCAGCCGCCGATGAGGATCAGCACCACACCGCAGGCCGCCGTCGCCATGTCCCCGGCGGGTGAGTGGAGCGCCGACCGAAGGGGCTCGCGTACGGCGGAGAGCGCGCTCAGCATCGCCAGGCCCAGCAGCAGATAACCGAAGGCGACGCTGAACAGGTAGCCGAAGACGTTCGCCATCCGCAGCCCACGGGGAGTGAGCAGGAACCAGACCGGGATGGCCAGGGTGGACACGCTCAGGGTGTCCATCAGGGCCAGCGGAATGATGCGGCCGAGTACGTCCACTAGAAGACCCCGGGAAGCCAGTTGTCCCGGCGGCCGGAGGCGAACGCGATGCCGGTGAGGACGCCCGCGCTGCCCGTCCGCAGGTCGCTCGACAGCTTGAAGTTGCGTGAGCCGGGGAAGTGCAGTTCGCCTTCGCGCGGCCGGATCTCGTGCACGCCCAGCTGCTGGGTGTGCCGGTGGACGAGCGCGCGGGCGCGCTCTTCGGCGACCCCGTCCCGGGCGAGCGTGGCCAGGGCCGCGACGAAACCGGCACGGCCGCGGAACAGGCCGCTCTGCACCATGAGTTCGGGCCCGGTCGCCCGGACCAGGTCCTCGACCGAGGCCTGTGCGGAGGCCCATCCCCCGTGGCGGGTGAGTTCGGAGAGGACGAGCGCGGCGCCGCAGGAGCCGACCTCCAGGTACCCGAGGCTCCGGCGCCCGGCCTCGTTGAACTGCAGGGAGCCGTCGGCGCACCGCACATATCCGGAGAGCTCGAACTCCAGCAGCTCCCGGGCGAGTTCGACGGCTGCGGCGTCTCCGGCGCGCAGGCCGTGGCGGTGGACGGCGAGGGCGATGCCCGCGACGCCGTGCATCAGGCCGTAGTGCGACACGTCGGGCTCGTCGGCGCCGGCGAGGCGGTCGAGGTAGGCCCTGGCGCGCTCGGTGAGGTGGGCGCCGAGCTCCTCCGCGAGGCCTTCGGGCACCAGCGGGTCGACGCCCGACGCCATCTCGGAGGCGGCCAGCTGGATCCCGGCGAGGCCGCTGAAGACGCTCAGCCCGATGCCGTCACGGTCCTTCGCCAGGGCGGAGTCCACCAGGGAGCGGGCGTGGTCGTGGCGTCCGGCCTTCCACAGGGCGTATCCGGCGCCCAGTTCGCTGTCGTACAGGCCGCATTCGAGCCGGGTCGCCGATGCCCTGCCCCGAGCGGCGGTCCAGTCGACCACCTCGTCCACGAGGTCGGGCACGTCGAGGCCGCGGGTCCCGAGGAGCGACCACAGCACTCCGGCCGCACCGGTGGCGAGGGAGACCGGGGAGTGGGAGAACCCCGTGAAGTCGCCGCGGAAGAGGCGGTCGGTGCGGTCGTGGCTGCTGGTGGCCCGGAGGCCGGTCACGATCTGCGCGGCCCAGGTCTCGAAGCCGAGCGCGTCGTCGAGGTGGCTGGAGGCGACCGTCAGCGGGCCGTCGGTGACGGTGTCCGGGCGGCGGGCGGCACGCAGCAGCCGGTCGGCCCACTCCCGCGGCAGGCCGTACCAGGTCCGGCAGGTCTCCAGCAGCTGGCGCAGCTTGGTGCCGTCCATGCGGATCAGGTGGGTGAGGGGCATGTAGCAGGAGAGTTCCAGCATCGCCAGGGCGTACTCGTCGGCGGCCCGTCCGGTCCTGGCCGGGTCGGTGAAGCCGGGGGCGCCGGGGAAGGGCCGGGGGGCGTCCTCCGGCAGGCACGTCTCCAGGTCGATGAGCTTGACGTCGAGGCCGGGCGTGACCATCACGTTGCCGGAGTGCAGGTCCCCGAAGACATGGCCGCGGTCCCAGATCGCCTCCATCGCGCGGCGGACCTTCGTCAGGATCTCCTCGACGTCGCGGCGGTAGGCGCCGATGTCCTCGGGCGTCGGCGGCTCGAAGGGCTCGGGGCGGACGAGGAAGGGGACCCGGGCGGCGCACCATTCCTGGAGAGTGGTCCCGTCGACGTACTCCATCGCGGTGAAGAGGTGCGACTGCCAGCTGAACTGGTCGTACGCCTCGGGGATCCCGGGCAGTCCGGCGAGGGTCCGCATCGCCTGGTACTCCTTGGCGGCCCGGGCGACCGAGTCGCCTCCCACCAGGTCGTAGCCGGCGAACGGCCGGGCCTCCTTGAGCACCAGCTGCCGACCGGTGCCGAGGTCGGTGGCGAGGTAGACACCACCGCCGTTGGAGAAGTGCAGCGTCTTGTCGATGCGGTACGGCGGGACCGGGCCGTCGGCGACGGGCGGCGCCGGTCTGAACGCGTCGGGGATCCTGACGAACGAGGGGGCCTTGAACGGCACGGACCTGCGGTCGGGGACGCGGTGCCCGTCGGGGTCCTCCAGGGCGAGGACCGGTCTGCCCTCGTCGCTGCGGCAGTACTGGCGGGTGTAGGCGCCGTACCGGACGTGGACGACGCTCCGGTCGACCTGGAGGTCGGACAGGATGCGGGGGCCCTCGGCACCGTCGAGCAGGCCGACCAGTTCGGCGGCGAGGACGAGGGACTGCTCCTCGTCGGCCGGGTAGAGGACGAAGCCCTTGCCGGAGACCTGCCGGGGCGCGTACTTGGCGTTGATCAGCCAGGCGTACTCGTACCGCGCGAGGAACTTGAAGGGGACGCCGCGTTCCGTGCAGAAGGCCGAGACCTTCTCCCGCAGTGCCTCGAAGGAGTCGGGCGTGACCGCGATGTGGATCTTCCAGCCCTGGCCGGTGACGGGTTCGCCGCCGGGTCGGCAGACGGTCCAGATGCCGTGCTGGGCGTACTGCCAGCCGTCGGCGTGGACGACCGGCACCAGCCCTCGCCGCGTCGAGCGGAACCTGGCGTCGGCGGGGTCGGCCTTCCAGCGGGCGATGTCGTCGTAGGAGTCGGGATCGGCGAAGGTGTAGAAGAAGTGCTCCATGCCCGGCCTCCTCAGGCGCCGACGGGTACGGCCGCGTCGGTGCGCGCGGTCTCGGTGTCCGGCGCCCCGGTGGCGGCCGGCTCGGTGGTGGCCGCCTCGAAGGCGGCGATCGCGTCCCAGAGGGGGGCGGTCACATCGGTCTCGGCGCCGGTGGAACGGCTGGTGCCCTTGCGGGGTTCGACGAGGTGGTAGTGGGGGACGGCGTCGAGGCGGCCCAGCACGTCGGTGATGATCGGGTTCCGTGCGACCCCCGGCGGGAAGGTCGGGGCGATGACGACGGGAGCGCTGGTGCCGAGCGCGGCGAGGAAGAAGGGAGAGGTCCCGGCGCCCGATGCCAGGCCCGACAGGAAGGCGACGCTGGCGGGATAGACCAGGATGCCGTCGTAGTCGGCCGCGATCCGGGTGTGCACCGGCTCCCGGCGACCGTCCGCGGTGTCCCAGGTGTTGCGGACGACGGGTGTCCCGGTCATCGCCGCGAGGGCCGACGCGCTGACGAAGTGCTCCGCCGAGTCGGTCAGCCCCACCGTCACCTTGTAGTGGGGGCGGTTCACCGACAGCCAGTTCAGCCAGAACGGCAGGTGGGCGGTGGAGAGGGTGCCGGTGGCGACCAGGAACAGATGGGCCTGCCGGGCCTTCGCCGCGGCACTCTGGTCGAGCCGGGACATCGATGTCACGTGTGCTCCCTTGCTGCGTTGCTGTGGTCAGTCGCCGGGCGAGTCCCAGCGCCGTTCGGCGTCCTTGTCCCACCGCCTGTCGTGCTCGCGTCGGCGGTCGTCCTCGCGTCGGCGGTCCTCTTCGTCACGCCGACGGCCGTCACGCCGACGGTCCTCGTCGTCGCGTCGGCGGTCGTCGCGTCGGTGGTCGTCGCGTCGGTGGTCGTCGCGCCGGTCATCGTCGCGTCGGCGGTCCTCGTCGTCACGCCGGTAGTCGTCGCGTCGACGGTCGTCGCGACGGTAGTCGTCGTCACGCCGGTAGTCGTCCCTTCGCCGGTCGTCGTCGCGCCGACGCTCCTGCGAGGACTTCAGACCGAAGTCGCCGCGCAGTTCGTCGACGAACCCCCGGGGCTTTCCGCGCCGATAACTCTCCGCGAATTCAAGACCTCCGAAGAGGACCAGCGCAATACCGAACGGCCTTCCTTCGAACCAGATGAATTTCGTGTCCGGGAAAGCCGCGATGAGCACCACACCCGCCACGGCCAGGGCGATCCCGAGAACCCTTTTCAGTTTTGTCGACACGATCGTTCCCACCTTCCGCTGCCCTCCGCAACCCAGTAGCCGCGTTCAACCACGTTGCGAATCCTGTCAGTTGACGGCCGAAACTTTACATGCCGGAGATGGATCATGCAGAGCAAGGCTGAAAACCGCCTGCCGAAGCAGGCCAAAATCTTGCGACACCAGGTAATGCCCGCCCGGCAGATAAGCCACTTCCACGTCCTCGCCGAGTTCCTTCCAGCCTTCGAACGCCTCCCTCGGCACCAGCGGGTCCCCCTCACCGGCGAAGACCCTGACGGGCACGGGCAGCGGGCGTTCCTGCGGCCGGTGCTCGTACGTGGCGCACAGGCGCGTGTCGTCCTTCAGCAGGCCCAGGAAGGGCCGGACCCAGGCGGGATGGGCGACCAGCCAGTCGGGGATGCCTCCGATGGCCCGCAGCCGGGCGAGCAGCGTGTCCTCGTCGTCCTCCGCCGTGAAGGTGCCCCACGACAGGTGCGGCGCTCCGAACGCGGCGACCGCCAGGGCTTTGGGGAGCCGCCCGCCGTGTTGTCGCACATGCCGGGTGAGCAGATAGGCGAGAAGTCCGCCCATGCTCTTTCCGAACAGCACGTAGTCGTCGTCCATGTGCGGTTCGAGTTCGGCGGCGAGTGCCGGTACCAGGCCGTCGGTGGTGCGGTGGGTCCTGCGTCCCGGTTCCGGCCCGGCCGGAATGGCCACCGGCACCACTTCGAGCCCTGCCGGGGCGTACTGGACCCAGGGACGGAAAACCGAGGCGTTGCCGCCCGCGTGATGGAGACACACCAGCTTCGTCACCGGGTCCCTCCCCCACTGCCCATCATGTCGAGCAGTCGTTCGGACAGGGCGGTGACGGTCGGATGGTCGAAAATCATCGACGGCGGCACTTTGCACTCCAGACCGCGCTGCAGGTGGCTTCTCAGCTCGATGGCACGGAGCGAATCGAGACCCCGGGCGAAGAGGTCCTGGTCGTCCGTCAGGGCGCCGCCGTCCCCCGCGCTCTCCCCCAGCACCCGCCGCACCAGTTCCCGTACGTGGCCGGTCAGCAGCTCCCGGCGGGCTTCCGGCCCGGCCTCGTCGAGCGCGGCCCGCACGCCCTCCTGGCGGGCCTCGGCACGGCTGCCTCCCGGCATGTCGGCCAGGAGGCCGCGCAGAGCGGGGTCGTCGCGGTCCTCGAACCGGGTCCAGTCGGCCGGCAGCACGGCGACGACGGGGTCGGGGCCCTCCGCGGACAGCAGGAGCGCCAGGACGGCCAGACCGTCGGCCGTCGGAATGACGTGTTCGCCCTTGCCCACGAGGACGGTGTTGAGCCCCGCCCGCGCACTCATGCCCGTCTCTCCCCAGGAGCCCCACTGGATGGCGAGCCCGGGCAGCCCCAGGCCGCGCCGATGGGAGGCCAGCCCGTCGAGGAACGCGTTGGCCGCCGCGTACGGGGCCTGGCCCGGCGTGCCGAGCAGCGACGACGCCGAGGAGAACATGACGAAGAAGTCCAGCGGCCGGTCGGCGGTCAGCCGGTGCAGGTTCCAGGCCCCCCGTGCCTTGGGGGCCATGACCCCCGCCAGGCGTTCGGGCGACTGGAGCAGCAGCACCCCGTCGTCCAGGACACCGGCCAGGTGCAGCACCCCGGCGAGCGCGGGGAGTGCCGGGTCGGCGTCGATCCGGCCGAGTACGTCCGCCAGCGCCTCGCGGTCCGCGACGTCCACGGCGTACGTCGTCACCGTGGCACCGGCGGCGCGCAGTCGCTCGATCGGCTCGCGCGCGGCCTCCTCCCCCGGGGTCCGGCCGAGCAGCACGAGGTGGCGCGCTCCGGCGTCGCACAGCATCCGCGCCGCCTCCAGACCGAGCCCGCCGAGCCCACCGGTGACCAGGTAGGCGGCGTCGGGCCGTATCCCCGCACCGGACCACGGCCCGGTTCCCGGCGGACCGGCCTGTTCCGTCCGGACGAGGACCTCCAGGTGCCGGTGGTGGCCGTCGTAACCGACCCGGTGCCGCTCGGGCTGCTCCGTCGTGACGCTCAGCAGGGCGAGCTCCGCGTACAGCAGGGCGGCGCGGCCCCGGAGGTCGGTGCGGGGGTCGAGGTCGATCTGGGTGATGCGGAGCTCGGGGAGTTCCGCCGCCGTGACCCGTCCGAGTCCCCACAGCGCCGCGTCGGCGGGGCGGGTGACGGGGCGTCCGGCCACGGCCTGGGCACCGGCGGTGACCAGGCACAGACGGGGCGCGGCCGCGTCGAGCACGGCGAGCCGCTGGGTGAGCCGCAGCATGCGGCCGCCGTCCGCCACGGCGTCGGCTCCGGCGTCACCGGTGCCCTCCCGGTCGCCGGGGCAGACGGCGACCAGGTCGTACGGACCGAGGTCCGCGTCCTCCGCCCAGCCGTCGAGGACGTCACAGCTGACCCCGTGGGTCCGGGCGAAGGCGGCGACCTCCCGGCCCAGCCCGGCGTCGCCGGTCACCAGCCACCGCTGCTCGGGCACGGCGGACGGGCGCGGCGGCGCGACCGGGTTCCACCGCGTCGTGTAGAGCCATTCCCGCCAGGGCTCGCGCCGTGCCGGGATCATCGTCTCCCGCGCGGCCCGCTTGAGCAGGACGCCTTCCAGGGCGATGACGAGGGTTCCGTCGGGCGCGACCAGGTCGATGTCGGCGCGCAGGACCTCCGGGTCCTCCTCGTGGGTGGGCCGCAGCCGGGCGTGGCACCATGCCTCGGTCCCCACGGAGGCGCTTTCGACGCGCACCCGGTCGGCGCCCAGCGGCACGTACGTCCGTCGGCCCAGCTTCTCCGGGTAGGTCACCGTCAGCGCGAGGAAACACGCCTCGATGAGGACCGGGTGGGCCCGGTGGAGGGAGGCTCCGGCACGCAGCTCGGGGCCGAGGCGCACCTTCGACAGGGCGTTCGGGCCGTGCTGCCAGAGCCGTTCGGTGACCTGGAACAGCGGCCCCAGGTCGATCTGCCGTTCGCGCTCGCGCTGGTAGATCTCGTCCGGCCGCAGCTCGTGGCCCTCCAGTGCCCTCCGTTCCGTCTCCAGCCGTGCGCGGGTGTACGGCGGGGCGTCGCCCGCGGCGGCGGCGAGGCTGCCGGAGGCGTGCAGGGTCCAGTCGCCGGGACGCCGGGTCCGGTCGCCGGTGGCCAGGGGACGGGAGTGGACCTCGAAGGTGTGGCTGCCGTCCGCGTCCGGTGTGAGGGCGATCTGGGTCTGGCGGGGGGCGTCCCCGTCCGGGAAGGCCATGGCGTGGTGGATGTGGAAGTCCCGCAGCTCGGCGGGCACCGGCCCGAAGACCTCGCGGGCCGCGGCGAACGCCATCTCCAGGTAGGCGACCCCGGGGAGGACGAGGGAGCCGAAGACCCGGTGGTCGCTCAGCCACGGCAGGGTCCGCACACCGGCGACCGCGTCGAACCGCACGCCGCCTCCGGCGTCGGCGAGGTCGAGGCGGCGGCCCAGGAGGGGGGCCGTGTGCGGGTCGGCGGCCGACGCCCCGGGGCCCGGGGCGTCGATCCAGTGGCGCTCCCGCTGCCACGGGTACGTGGGCAGCGGGACGCGGTGCCGGTCCGGTCCCCCGGTGACGGCGTGCCAGTCGAGGTCGACGCCGTTCTCGTACAGGCGGCCGACCGCGTCCAGGAGTCGGCTCCACGGCCGGTCCTGCCGGATGCCGGGGACGAGCGCCGTACCCGGTTCGTCGAAGAGCTCCTCGACGAGTTGCAGCAGGGTCGGACGGGGGGCGATCTCCAGCAGGGTGCGGACGCCGAACCCGCGCAGGGACGTGGCCGCGTCGTGGAACCGGACGGGCAGGGTGGTCTGCTCGACCCAGTAGCGCCAGTCGGCGAGTTCGGCTCCGATGTCCTTGCCGGTCACCGAGGAGACGATCGGCGTGCGGGGCGGGTGGTAGGTGACGGTCCGGGCGACGGCCTCGAACTCGGCCAGGGTCGGTCGCATCAGGGGCGAGTGGCAGGCGACGGAGATCCCGAGCCTGCGGTGCCGGACGCCCATGGCGGTCAGCCGGGCGCAGATCTTCTCGATCTCGCCGGTGCGGCCCGAGATCACCGTGGAGGTGGGGCTGTTGACGGCGGCCACGGAGGTGTCCGGGCGGAGCAGCGGGCGGACGGTCGCCTCGTCGGCGGCCACCGTGACCATCGTCCCCGGTTCGGTGCGGTCCCGCATGAGGCGGCTGCGGGTGCGCACCAGGGTCAGCGCGTCCTCCAGGGAGAACACTCCGGCGAGGCAGGCCGCGACGTACTCGCCGAGGCTGTGCCCGAGCATGACGTCGGGGCGCACGCCCCACGACTCCCAGAGCTTCGCCAGGGCGTACTCGAAGGCGAACAGCGCGGGCTGGGCCTGGCTGGTCTCGTCGATGGGGGACGGCTCGCCCGGCTCGGGGAAGAGCACGGACAGCAGCGGCGTGCCCGAACGGTCACCGAGCAGTTCGGCACACCGGTCGACGGCATCCCTGAACACGGGCTGCCGCTGGTACAGCTCCCGGCCCATGCCCGCGTACTGCGCGCCCTGTCCGGCGAAGAGGAACGCCACTCCACCGGGCCGGGCGGGCCCGCCGTCGGCCGTCGTGTCGTGCCGCACCGCGAGGAGTTCCTCCCGGGCCTCCCGCGCGCTCGCGGCGACCACCGCGCGCCGGGCCGGGAAGTGCCGTCGGCCGGTACCGGCCGTGAAGCAGACGTCGGCGAAGCGGGCCGGATCCTCGGTCGTGCCGAGGACGTCGGCGTAGCGGTGGATCAGCTCGTCCAGGGCCCGTCCGTCGCGGGCGCTGAGCGCGAGGATCCGGGGCTCGTCGGAGGTCCCGGTGCCCGGCTCGGGGGTGGGCGCCGCCCGTCGCGGAGCCTCCTGGAGCACCACGTGGGCGTTGGTCCCGCCCACGCCGAGCGAGGTGACACCGGCAGTACGCGGACGTCCGTCGGTGGTCCACGGTGCGGTGCGAGTGCCGACGCGGAAGGAGGAACGGCCGAAGTCGATCTCCGGGTTGGGGGCGGAGTAGTGGAGGCTGGGTACGAGCGTGCCGCGCTCGACGCAGAGTGCGGCCTTGATGAGCCCGGCGATCCCGGCCGCCTCGTCCAGGTGTCCGATGTTGGTCTTCACCGAGCCGATGACGCGGTCGCCCGCTCCGGGCGCGGTCCCGAACACCTCGGTGAGGGCGGCCAGTTCGATCGGGTCGCCCAGGGCGGTGCCGGTGCCGTGCGCTTCGACGTAGCCGATGTCCCCGGGGGCGACCCCGGCGGCGGCCAGCGCCTCGCGGACGACGTCGGCCTGTCGCGCCGGGCTCGGGGCGGTGAAGCCGGCCTTCGCGGCGCCGTCGTTGTTGACGGCCGAGCCCTTGACGACGGCGATGATCCGGTCGTTGTCCTCGACCGCCTCGTCGAGCCGCTTCAGGACGACGACCCCGCAGCCGTCGCCGAACAGGGTCCCCGCGGCACCGGCGTCGAAGGTCCTCGTACGGCCGTCGGGGGACAGGATCATGCCCTCTTCGTAGAGGTGTCCGGCGCCCTGCGGCACGACGAGGTGCACCCCTCCGGCGAGGGCGAGGTCGCTCTCCCCCTCCAGGAGGCTCCGGCAGGCCAGGTGGACGGCGACCAGCGACGTCGAGCACGCCGTCTGCACGCCCAGGCTCGGGCCGCGCAGGTCGAGTGCGTACGACACCCTGGTGGCGAGGTATCCGCCGTCGTTGCCCAGTTGGAGCTGGAACTGCTCCATGTCCGACTCGGTCAGCGCCTTGGACCGCCCGTAACCGAAGTGCGGCAGAAGGTTGTTGAGCAGGTAGGTGCTCATGCCGCCACCGGCGAAGACCCCGACCCGTCCGTCCCGGGTGTCGCCCGGGGCGTGCCCGGCGTCCTCCAGCGACTCCCAGGCGCACTCCAGGAACAGCCGCTGCTGCGGGTCGAGGAGTTCGGCCTCCCGGGCCCCGATGCCGAAGAAGGGCGCGTCGAACCGCTCGATGTCCGGGAGCACCGCACCGGCCGCCACGAAGTCGGGGTGGCCCGCGATGCCCGGGTCGCGCTGGCCCTCGCCCGCCGCGGGCGGCCCGCCCGCGGACTCCACGCCCCGGAGGAGGTTGTTCCAGAAGGTCTCGATGTCGGGGGCGCCGGGAAAGCGTCCGGACATCCCGATGATCGCGATGTCTCCGGTGCCGCCGCGCGGGCGGTCGCGCCGGGCCGGGGCGGGGGGTGTGCCCGGGTCCGGTGCGTCGTCGCCGTTCCGGTCGAGGTGGGCCGCGAAGGCCTTGATCGTCGGATGGCTCAGCAGGTCCGTCATCGAGACGTCCCGGCCCAGGGCGCGCACGAGCGCCGTCCGCACCTCGACGAGCATCAGGGACGTACCGCCGAGGTCGAAGAAGCGGTCGTCGACGGACACGTCGTCGAGTCGCAGCACGGTGCGCCACACGTCGACGAGGAGCCGTTCGGTCCCGGTGCGGGCCTTGACGGCGGCTCCGGCCGAGAGCCGTTCGAAGACGGCCGGGGGTCGCAGCAGGGCCCGGTCGGTCTTGCCGCTCGTGGTGAGGGGCAGTTCCGTCAGCAGGACGTACGCCTCCGGCAGCATGAGCGGGGGCAGTTCGGGGACGAGGAAGTCGTGCAGCTCGCGGGCGGCGGTGGCGGGTGCGAGCGACGGTCCTGGTACCACGTGGGCGACGAGGCGGCGGTGGCCGTCGATCTCGTGGGCGGCGACCACCACCGCCTCGACACCGGGATGTCCGAGGAGCAGCGTCTCGATCTCGCCCGCCTCGACGCGTACGCCGTGGACCTTGAGCTGGGTGTCGATCCGGCCGAGGTGCTCGACGGTGCCGTCCGGCAGGCGGCGGCCGAGGTCACCGGTCCGGTAGAGACGGCCGCCGCCGTACGGATCGCCCACGAACTTCCGGGCGTTGAGGTCCGGCCGGCCGAGATAGCCCGGCGAGACGCCCGCTCCGGCGACGCAGAGTTCTCCCTCCGCGCCGTCGGGCACCTGCCGGAGGTCCTGGTCGAGGATGTGGACCTGCACTCCGTCGATGGGTCGCCCGATCGGGGCGATCGCGGGCCAGTCTCCGGGATCGCCGTCCAGGGTGTGGGAGGTGGCGTCCTGGAACTCGGTCGCGCCGTAGTGGTTGTGCAGGCGCGCGCCCGTACGGGAGAAGAATCCTCGGATGTGGGGGCCGATCCGCAGTTGTTCGCCGGTCGTGACGACCTCGCGCAGATGCGGCCAGTCCGGTTGCTCCGCCGCCGCGCGCGCCAGGTGTTCCAGGAGCGTGACCGGCAGGAAGAGGCGCTCGACGCGCTCCTCGCGGAGGAAGTCGACGAGTGCGTACGGGTTGCGCCGCACCTCGTCGTCGGCGACGACGAGCGTGCCGCCGAAGCAGAGGGTGGAGAAGATCTCGTGGAAGGCGAAGTCGAAGCTCAGGGAGCACAGTTGGGCGGTGCGTCGGCTGCAGCTGTCCGGCCGGGTGCGGTGGTGCCAGTGCAGCAGGTTGAGCAGGGCCGCGTGGGTCATCACGGCGCCCTTGGGCACACCGGTCGAGCCGGAGGTGAAGACGGCGTACGCGGCGGTCCCGGCGTCGTCCACCCCGTCCCGGGACGCCTCGGCGGCCCCGTCGGTGTCCGGCAGCTGCCCGTCGGTGCCGGGGAGCGGCCCGTCGGTGTCCGGGAGCGGTCGGCAGTCGTCGTCGAGGGCGAGGACGCCGACCGGCAGTCCGGACGGCGGGGGTGTGCCGTCGGTGACGAGCAGGGTGATGCCGGCCGTCTCCACCACCTGCCGGACCCGTCCCGCGGGATCGGCCGGATCGATCGGAACGTAGGCCGCGCCCGCCCGCATGATGCCCAGCATCGCCGCCACGGTCCCGGGACCCCGGGCCATGCGCACACCGACGAAGTCGCCCCGCCGCACACCCGCGCGGCGCACCGCGGCGGCCACGTGCCCCGTCATCGCGTCGAGGCGGCGGTAGCTGACCTCACGGGTGCCGTGGACCAGGGCGGCCTCGTCGGCCCCCGGTCCCCGGCCGCGCCGTGCGACCAGCTGGTGCACTCCGGTCACCGGTTCCTCGGGAAGGTGGTTCGGCATTCGTTCCTCTTCGCTCTCGTCTCGCGTCCCGGCCCCTGCCGCCGCCCTCCTCAGCCCAGCGGCTGGTACGGGAGGGAGGGGAAGTAGTCCTCCCGGGTCCCGTCCCGGCGGATGTCCCAGGTGGCGCAGTGCAGGGACCCGCCGTACTCGAAGACGTTGCGGAAGGGGAGTGTGAGGACCTCGAAGCCCAGGTCGGTGAGCAGGTCCTGCAGGGGCTTCTCCTGCTCCTCGCAGATGACCTTGTCCGGGGAGAGGCTCAGCACGTTCATGGAGAGCCACTTGGACGACTGGCAGTAGTCGGGCATCTCGTCGTTGGACAGCACGGGCTCGGGTGCCTCGACGAGCTGCCAGCCGTTCCGGGTGAACATCGGCAGCTCGTCCTCGCGCAGGGGCCGGTCCGGGTTGGTGAGGATCAGGCCGGGCCGCAGCGGGACGAAGGTGCAGTCGATGTGGGAGGGGAAGTAGTCCAGGGGGAAGTGGACCGGGTGGACCCGGAAGCCCTTGGGTTCCAGGGTCCGCTTCAGCCAGTGGATCCCGGCGCGGTTGGTGGTCATGGACTCCTGGACCAGGATGTCCCGTCCCATCCGGCTCATGTCGGCGGCGTCGAAGACGATCTCGTCCTGGGTGATGCAGAACTCCGAGGCGTGCATCCGGGCGTGCCGTTCCTCGATCGGCCACTCCCAGAAGTCCTGCCGGTACATGCTGTCGGCCATGGTCGGCTTGGGGGCGACGGTCCACGACACCCTGGGGTCGGCCTCCCAGTACTCGTAGACGAGCTCGCGGTACGGCTCGTACTCGAAGTAGCGGGCCCGGCGCGACATGGTGGCCTCGATGATCTCGTTCCCGATCGTGATCATCACGTCCCGCGGGCAGACCGCGCAGTACTGGTTGGGGACCTCGAAGTGGGGGGTCCGCAGCGGCCGGGAGTAGTCGTGCACGGCCGGGCGGCGGACCTTGACCCCCTGGCTCCGCAGGAGAGCGGCCAGTCCTTCGAGTTCCTCCTCGGCCCGGGCGACCGCCTCGGCCGACTTGGGTCCGGTCGGGAAGGGGGCTCCGGTCCCGCCGCGGACCTGCGGGCGGTTACCGGGTTCGGTCGGTTCGAAGGCGGCGCCGGCCGCGGTGCCCACGACCATCTCGCGCAGGGGGTCCCACTCGTTCCAGGCGTTCACCACGGGGGTGTCAGTGGCAGTCCGCATGAATGTTCCTTCCGTTTCTGTCCAGGGGGTTCGGGGCGGCCAGGTGCCGGTGACCGGCGCGGCCGGCCACCAGGTCGCGCACACGGGGCACCACGAACGATCTGGCGGGGCCGACCAGGTCCACGGCGGTGACCCCGGGGACGGAACGCAGCCCGTCGATCAGCAGCGGCAGGTTCGCCGTGTCGAACCACTGCTCCGTCACCATCTCCCGGTACGCCTCGGGGGTGCCGTCCACGCGTTCGCCGGTGGACGGGGAGATGACGGCCGCCGTCGTCGGCAGGAACTCCACCCCGGCCAGCAGTTCCGCGAAGGCGGCCCGGCCGGGGGCCGCGTACGGGCAGTGCTCGGCCCGTTCGAGCACGTCCAGGACGGAGACGCCGAGCCGGGTCAGGACGCGCCTGATCGCTTCGGTGTCCGTGCCGGTGATGCTGACGGCGATCACCCCGGCCCCCAGGTCGACGGAGAGCCAGGGCTGCGGGTCGTAGGCGCGCAGCGCGTCGACGAGCCGGTAGGCGTCTCCCTCCGACGAGGGCAGGACGGCGAGGAAGGTGCCGCTGCGGCGGACCGCGTTGGCCTCGATCTGACGGGTGTTGGTCTCCCGGATCAGGGTGAAGCAGGTCTCCTCGCTGATCGCACCGGCGAAGAGCAGGGCCGTCAGACAGCCGGCGCTGAGACCGCCGAACGCCTTCCATCCGGCGGGTTCCTCCGCCAGCCGCCTGATGAGGGCGACGGCGAGCAGTGCCTCGTGCACCGTGGAGGAGAGTCCGCCGCTGCCCTGCGCCGGGTCGACCCCGGCCGGGTCGAAGCGGCAGATCCGCGCGGCGCGCCGGAGGTGTTCGTCCGGCACCCGGACGATCGCCGCCAGCTCGTCCTCGGCCAGCGGGAGCAGTCCCGGTACGACGAGGGCCCGGTCAGAGGTCACCGGTGATGCCGCCCGTGACGGGAGTGAGTCCGCACTCCGGGTCGAGGGCCATCGACTTGGCCACGAAGGCCGAGGGCTCCAGGACGACATAGGTGTCCAGTCCGAGGTCCTCCAGGTAGCGGACGATCCCGCGCCAGTCGAGGACGGTGGTGAACTGGTCGATCATGTGCTGCCGGACGATCTCGCCGCTGGTGTGGGGGCGGCCGTCGTTGATGCTGATCAGGGGCAGCGAGGTGTTGCCGTACGGGTCGTGGAACTTCCATTCCTCGGCGTAGCGCCGGCGCACGGTCTCCATCAGGCCGCAGTGCCCGGGGAAGCTGTGGGGGATCGGCCGGAAGAGGG
Source organism: Streptomyces sp. NPDC101490 (assembly GCF_044767145.1). Taxonomy (NCBI): domain Bacteria; kingdom Bacillati; phylum Actinomycetota; class Actinomycetes; order Kitasatosporales; family Streptomycetaceae; genus Streptomyces; species Streptomyces sp. NPDC101490. The sequence continues at coordinate 205,580 of NZ_JBIWNI010000004.1, read as the reverse complement.
CGCCCGCCCTCATCAGCGCGGGCTTCATGGCTTCCAGGTCCGACAGTCGGCAGCCGCCCAGGAACTGGTTGCTCGACACCGTGGCGGCCAGGTGCAGCAGCGGGTCCAGGCCGTCGGCCCGCAGTTCGTCGAAGACCCTGCCGGAGTCGCAGTTGTAGAAGAAGACGCTGACGTAGTCGGTCCCGGCGAAGACCTCGGTCTCGATGGTGGCCATCGTGTGCGACATGCGCACCATGTCCTCCAGCGAGACCCAGCCGACGGCGGCGGCGGCCGTGAGGTAGCCCAGGCTCATGCCGGCCACCACGACCGGCTGGACGTCCCGGACGCGCAGGTCCTGCTGCCAGCCGGCGATGCCCATGATGTTGATCAGCGGGCGCCGGAAGCGGGGGTCGTTGGCCTCCTCCTCGGTGCCGTTCTTCAGGATGGCCCTGAAGTCCATCGCCAGGGTGTCGCTCGCCAGGTCCAGCAGGACGTCCATCCGCTTCGACAGACCGCGCCGCCGGATCTCGTCGTCCACGTGCACCTGGGAGGGGAAGATGTATGCGCCGGTCCTGCTCACAGCGAGAAACCTCCGTCGACCACGACCACTTCACCGTTCACGGCCTCGAATCCGGCGCCGGTGACGAGCCGGATCACGGAGGCCACCTTCTGCGCCGGTACCGCGGGGTCCGCGGAGCCCGGCGTCGTCATGCCGTCCATCACCTGTGCGGGCACCATGCTCAGCAGCTGCGTGTCCTGGATCGGACCGGGCGAGACCGTGTTGAAGCGCACTCCCACCGCGCCCCATTCGCGGGCGAAGCCGCGGGTCATGGCCTCGACGGCCGCCTTGCCCGCCGCGTATCCGACCGCGCCGACGATGTAGCGCCGGGTGATGACCGAGGAGACGTTGACGACGCTGCCGCCGCCGGTGCCCGCCATGGCCTGCGCGCTGATCGCGTTGACCTGGTAGGCGCCGAAGACGTTGGCGTCGATGACCGACCGGAACGCGAGGGCGTTGGACACGGTCGCCACGGCCGGGTCACCGGACACGGCGCAGTTCACCACGACGTCGCACGGCGTGACCCGAGCGAGCAGCGCACGGATCGTCGGCCCCCTGGGGTCGGGGTCGGGCAGCGTGAGCTGGTGGATCTCGGCCGTCCCGCCGCGTTCGGCGACCGTCGCGGCCGTCTCCTCCGCCGCGGTCCTGCGGCCGTGGTAGGTCAGGTGCACCGTGCTGGCGTAGGGGGCGAACTCGGCCGCCACCGCCCGGCCCAGGCCGCCGGTGCCGCCGATGACCAGGACGTTCCGGTAGGTCTTCGTGTGGGTTCCGCTCATCACTGCTCTCCGCCCAGGCGATCCGTGATCGCACGCGTGTCGATGCGCCGGGCCAGGTTCTTGTGGAGCACCGCCAGCCGTTCCCGGTCGGCGTGCCGCCCCACGCGGGGCTGGTAATGGGGATAGGGCCGGTAGAACTCGGCCCGGGTGATCGACGACATCAGCGCCGGGACGGTGCCTTCGGGCGTCTGGAGGTAGTCGCGGCACACCGCTTCGAAGGACATGTCGTCCGCCAGGCCCAGCTTGACGGTGGCCTCGTTGTGGACCCCCGTGGTGAGCTGGACCCGCTGGCAGTCGCGCACCTCGAAGAGGTAGTCGATCAGCAGCATCGCCGCCTCCAGGCCGATGCCGGTGCGCCACAGCCTGGCGTCGCCGACGGCGCCCCCGACCTCGTAGACCCGCTCGCCCAGCCGCCAGAAGTGGGCCAGGCCGATGACCTTGCCGTGGTTGTCGGCGATCAGGGCCGCGCGGTTGTGGTCGTTCTCCAGTGAGGCGTACTGGGACTCACGGACCAGCCGGCTCGACGTGCCGCGCAGCAGGGCTTCGCACTCGGTCGCGCTCAGCCATTGCGCGACATCTCCGAGGGCCTCCTCCGAGACGGGCAGGATCTGGCACATCAGGCCTTTCACGGGAGACCGCTATCCGTTCCGCAGCTGCTCGTGGATGCCGCGCAGCGTGGTGAAGTCCTCGATCTTGAGGTCGTACACCTTGTCCCCGAACGTCTGCAGGAGGGCCGAGGCGAACCGCATGGTGTCCAGCGATTCCAGTCCGTAGGTGTTGCCCGAGCCGAAGACGACGTCCTCGTCGCCCGGGGCCTCGCCGCCGAACCGGTCCGCGAACAGGTCCATGAACACTTTGCGCAGTTCTTCCACGGTCATTCCTCCGTACTGATGTCATGCGGCAGCCGGAAGCACATCGAGCCCCACATGAATCCGGCTCCGATGGCTCCGAGGACGATCAGGTCGCCGGCCTTGGCCTTGCCGTCCGCGGCGAGGCGCCACAGCGCGGTCAGCGCCGATGCCGCACCGGTGTTGCCGAGGACGTCAGCGGTGACGGGCACCTTCGCGGCGTCGACGCCCATGGTGCGGGCGATGTAGCGCAGCAGGCGGACGTTGGCCTGGTGGAAGGCGAATCCGTCGACCTCGGACGCCTCGACGCCCGCGGCGGACAGCGTCTCGGCGACGGACTTGGGGACACGGGTGGTGGCCTCCTGCCACACCACGCGGCCGTCCATCGTCAGATGGGGGTTCACCGGTGCCCTGCCGGGTGTGTTGCGCGCGTGGTTCAGCATGCTCGGTCCGGCCAGCGCGACGGCGGGCGAGTAGGCGTTGCCCAGGTCGTAGGCGAGGAGACCGCCCGGACCTTCGGTCCTGGACAGCACGGTGGCGCCCGCCGCGTCGCCGAAGAAGATGCGTACGGTGCGGTCGTCCGGGTCGGGGAGCCGGGAGGCGCCCTCCGCGCACACCACCAGGGCGTTGCGCATGCCCGGCTCCTGCAGCATGCAGGAGGCGGTGTGCAGGGCGTAGACGACCGAGGCGCAGGCGTGCTGGGCGAGGTCCAGGATGCGGGGTGTGGTGATGCCGAGCCGCTCCGCGACGATGACGCCCAGGGACGGCACGATCCACTCCGGTGAGCTGCTCGTGACGATGAGGACGTCGACGTCACGCGCTTCGATCCCGGCGCTGCGCACCGCCCGCTCCGCGGCCCGGACGGCGAGGTCGGTCACGGTCTCGTCGGCGCCGAGGAAGCGGCGCTCGCGGATTCCGGTCTTCTCCTCGATCCACTCCGGAGTGGTGTCCAGCGTCTCGCAGAGCTCGGCGTTGGTGACCACCCTGTCCGGCAGGGCGAGACCGCAGCTCCGCAGGCTGACCGGGGCGAGATCCCACGTGGGCACGGTGGTCCCCTCTCAGGTTGGCTGACCGATGGAAGTGAGGCAGGGAGGCCGGCGGGCCGGCTGCCCAGGACGAATCCGGGGCAGCCGACCCGCACTACCGATTCAGCAACCGTCGCTGTTGGTGCTGACGGGCATCTCGACGCCGTCGGCGACGATCTCGGTGCCCTGCAGGTCGATCACGTTGGTGAGGTCCATGGTTTTTCCTCCTCTCGAAGTGAGACACGGGTGGGAACACCGCCGTTACCGGCGGTGGGCTCAGGGGGTGACGCGAGGACCGCGGTTCACGCACTCCACGACGTGCCGTCATGGGCGGTCGTCAGGTCCTCGAGCGTCTTCTTCCGCAGCGCGGCGAGCAGTTCCGCACGGTCGCCCGGGTGCCTCCGGTCAGAGGCGGGAAACGCCGCGAGGTTCGCACAGCAGATCGCTGCCGGCCAGTACTCGCCATCGATGAAGAAACGATTCCTTAGAACACCTTCGACTTCGAAGAAGTCGTGTTCCGTGAGGTATTCGAGCAGCACGTCGCTGTAGGTCGGCACCAGCAGTTCGACACGGTTGACCTCGGACGAACGGGTCAGCAGGGCGACCGCCTCCCGCAGGGCCTCCTCCACCAGCCGGGCCGTCCAGGCCCGGTCGTCGGCGGAGGAGACGCTCAGCTGGAAGAAACCGGGGGTCTGTCCGGGCCACCAGCTCACCGCACCCACCGTACGGCCCGAACGGCGGACCACGAGATGCGATTTCCGCTCGTCCCTGACAATACGCTGGCGTTGAGTCACGGTACGCCACACAGGACCATCGGTCGAGACGTAGGAGAACACCTGGGAAAGCGCTTCGTCAAGAAGTCGCTCATCCCTTTCCGTGAGCACCGGAATGAACTCCGATTCATTTTCCTGCTGGTTACTCACTTCGCCTCCCGACGTTTCTTCCGGCGCTTTTCCTGCGCTGCTCTCGAATTCGTCATGAACGTATGCCAGTTCGGATGGGCCGTCAACGTCCGGCGAACTCAGCTCGCACGCAGCGCACCCGGGGAATCGCCGACGGAATCCGCCCGCCGCTGAAGGACCTCCGCACACTCGGACCACATGGTGAGGTTCGCCCGGATCAGCGCCGCCACCACCGAGGCGCAGTGCGCGGGGACGCGCTCGGCGATGCCGCCCGGGTCGGCGGTCTGGTCGGGGTGCTGGCTGAGCCAGCGCAGCAGGCTGCGCCCGCTCTCGTTGGACCGCAGCGACGGGTCGTTGCGCAGCCGCTGCAGCAGCACCGCCCGCTCGTGCGGCGGCGGATGCCCCGCGGAAGCGGGGGCGGCGGCGCGGATGCCGGAGGCCTCGCGGGGTACGGCGCTCCGCTGGCGCGGCGGCAGCGGATCGTCACCCGCCTTGAGCCTGGCCTTCACGTCGGCCGCGGTCGACGGCGAGATGCCCGCCGCCCGTGCGACCTCCCGCAAGGACAGGTCCGGCCTTCCGATCAGCAGTTCACGCGCCTGGAGCCGCCCCTCGACGCCGCTGACGGGCCGGGCCCGGCCATCGGCGCCGACCCGGGTGTCCGACTGTTCGATCTGGACGGTCGAACGGCGGCGGAGAGCCGCGACGGTGCTGGGGGACAGACCGGCGAGGCGGGCGATCCGCCGGTCGGACCAGCCGGGAGAGCCGGTCATGATCCTTTTCGCCGCCGCCCTGCGGTCGGCGGCCGTGAGGGGCAGCCCGTGCCGCGAGTTCAGCAGCACGGCCAGGACGAAGGCCTCCTCGCCGGCGGCCTCGTAGAGGCGGGCACGGATCTCCCGCAGTCCGCGCAGGGCGGCGGCGCGCACACGGTGCGCCCCGTCTATCACCCGCATCGTGGCCGCGTCCACGACGATCGGCGGGAACTCCTCGCCCGATTCGGCGAGCGTCTGAATATGAACCTCGACCTCACCGACGACTCGCGGTGAATCGACGAGCTTCAGGGCGTCGATGGGAACGTCTTCAACCGGACACTTTTCAAGTCTCTGCTCCAGCACGGTCAGGTCGTCCTGCACGGCTCCCCCAGGTGACAGAGACGTCTGCCGCCCGAGGCGGATCAGTCGGCAGACGTCCTAGACGGCTATCTGCGGGCAGAGTAACGACCGGCGCTTCTCGCTCCTTTTTCCGCCGGATGCGGCACCGAAACAAATCCAGAACCTCGGACGCATCCCGCTCCGCCTAGTATCGGAGTCAGTTGTGCGAATACCTGAGGAGAGCTACGTGCGCATGCCCGTAAGACCGACCGTCAGATTCCTTGTCACCGGCGCGGCTCTCGCGGTGGGCTGGGGGCTCATCACCCCGCACGCGCCCGGGGCTCCGGCCACCCTGGCCGCCCCGGCCCCGGCGGCCGCCTCCTGGGGGTTCGGCGTGATGGCCGACGACCACCCCGAGCTCGGCGACCTGCCCTGGACCAGGTGACCGTCCTCCCCTCAGCGCCCCCCGCCCGGCGTGCCGTGCCGCTGCTCCGCGCCACCGTCGGGCAGGACGCGCCGGTCGAGCAGCCGGACCAGCTCGGCCGGCAGGACCGGCCCGCCGGGTTTCATCCACCCGAGGAAGCGGTAAAGCCGCTCGGCCCGCTCCTCCCAGTGCGGGCTGGACAGACCCCGCAGCACGGCAAGCGCGGACTCGGCGTTCGTCCGCGCCTCCCCCCGGGCCCCCCGCACCGCCGCCGCGCAGGCCAGGTCCAGCCGGATGCGGGCCTGCACGAACGCGTCGCCCACCTCGGTCGCCGCCGCCAGGGCCCGCTCCAGCGACATGACGGCCTCATCCGGTCGCCCCTGCCGCCACTGCGCCTCCCCGCACACGCGCAGCCCATGGGCCTCCCCCAGCCGGTCGGCCTCCGCCCGGGACAGCAGGACGACCTCGTGGCCGAGCTGACCGGCCTCCTGCGCCTCGCCCTCACTCAGCAGCGCCTCCGCCAGCCGGTAGAGGTTCTGCGCCTCCACGCGCGGCGAGCTGCTGCTCTCGCCCGCCGCGATGGCCTCCCTGATGAGGGCGATCCCCAGCCGGTTCTCCCCGCGCTCCAGTTCGATCTGGGCCAGCAGGCCGAGCGCGTGCGACCGCCCCGTGTCGTCCTCGGCCTGCTTGAAACAGTCGACCGCCTGGCGGCACAGCACCCCGGCCTCGTCGAGATCGCCCGAGAAACGGGCGCACAGCGCGAGGTTCCGCAGGACGGTGGCCTGCGTACGGGCGTCGCCCCCCGACTCCAGCACGAACACCGCCTCCAGCAGAAGCGCCCGCGCCTGCGGGAAGTTCCGCTGGTAGATCTCCACCGTGCCGAGGGAGCTCAGCATCGCCCCCACGCCCTCGCTGTCGCCGCTCGCCCGCGCGGCCCGCAGGGCGGTGCGGGCGACGGCACGCCACGCGTCGAGATGGCTGTGCGTCTCGAACAACGGGACCAGCCTCACCACCAGTTCCCAGGGGCGCCCCTCGGAGCCCACTTCCCGCCAGTGCCCGATCAGGTCCGTCACGGCCTGCCGCTCCGACTCCAGCCACGCCATCGGGTCGGACCAGGGCTCCTCCACCGGCAGCCACCGGGGCGAGCGGTACCCCGACTCCTCCTGGAGGCCCGCGGCATGACCCCGGCCGCGCAACTGCTCGTGCGCCCGGTCCGCCAGCACGAGCCACGCCCTGAACGCCCGGCCCAGCGCGGCCCGTCGGTCCTCCGGTCCCTCCTCGTCCGCACTTCGCTCCCAGGCGAACAGGCGCAGCAGGCTGTGCAGGGCGAAGCGCGGCGGCGTCCCGGGCGCGCCCGGCCTCACGTCCAGGAGCTGCGCCTGGACCAGCTGCTCCAGCAGGTCCTCGGCGTGCTCCGGGCAGACGTCCAGGAGGGCGGCTCCCGCCCACGCGGTGAAGTCCTCCACGGGCAGCAGACCCAGCAACCGGAACAACCGCGCCGTCTCCGGGGAGAGTTCGCGGTAGCTGCTCCACATGCCGCCGCGCACCCCGCCCTCGTACGGGCTGAGCACGTCCAGTCGGCGGCGCCTGTCCTCCAGCCGGCTGACCACCCTCTCGACGGAACCGTACGGTCTGGCGATCAGCGAGGCCCCGACGATGCGCAGTGCCAACGGCAGTCCGCCGCACAACTCCACCAGTTTCGCGGCTTGTTCGGGCGCTGCCCCGGTGTAGACGTGCCCCGCGACCGCGGCCAGCATCCGGCCGGACTGTTCGGGGGGCAACGGCTGCAGGGCGAGCTTCATCGCGGCGTAGTCGCCCGCGAGGAGTTCGAAGGAGTCGCGGCCGGTCAGCACGACACAGGACCGGCCCTCGCCCGGAATGAGCGGGAGGGCCTGTGCCACGGACCGGACGTCGTCCAGCAGCACCAGCATGCGCTTCCCGTCGAGCACGCTGCGGTACAGCGCCGAACGCCCGTCCAGGTCGTCGGGGATGTCCTCGTTGCGTACGCCCAGGGCCCGCAGGCACCGGTCCAGGGCCCGCATCGGTGTGACCGGGGACTCGTGCCCGTCGTGCCCGCGCATGTCGACGAAGAGCTGCCCATCGGGGAAGTGTCTGGCCACGCGGTTGCCCCAGGAGACCGCCAGCGCCGTCTTGCCCACACCGCTGGTGCCGGAGATGGCCGCTACGGCCAGGGGCACGTCACCCCGGTCCGCGTCGAGCAGCCGGTCGAGCGCCGCGATCTCCTCGTCACGACCGGTGAAGGCCGCCGCGGGCGCCGGAAGCTGGGCCGGAGGAGCGGGCGGGGCGGGCGGGGCCGCGGGTGCGCCGCTCCGGGGCCGCTCGGCCCCGGCCAGTTCGGCCAGTATGGACTGGTGCAGTTCCTGCAGCGCGGGTCCGGGCTCGGCGCCGATCTCCTCGATGAAGACCTTCCGTCCGGCACGGTAGATCTCCAGGGCCTTCGCCCTGCGACCGGATCTGCGCAGGGCCGTCATCAGGTGGAGTCGCGCCTGTTCCCTGAGCGGCCACTCCTCCACCAGGGGCGCCATCTGGGACGCCACCGGCCGGTGCTGGCCCAGGCGGAGCAGGAGATCGGCGTTCTCCTCGCTCACATCGAGCCACAGGTCCGTGAGCCGGGCCCGCTCGATCTCCAGCACACCGCCCGACAGCCCCTCGAAGGCCGTGCCGTTCCACAGCGCCAGGGCCTGCCGGAAGCACTCCGCCGCCTCGCCGTACTCCTCGTCGGCGGCGAACTTCCGCGCGCGGGAGACCAGTCGGCCGAGCACGTCGAGGTCGACGCCGTGCCTCCCGAGCACGAGGGCGTAGCTCCGGTGGCCGGTCACGATGAGCTGCTCGTCACCGGCTTCGGCACGGAAGATGCGGCGGAGCGCGTTGATGCACACCGCGATCTGGTTGCGGGCGGTGACGGGCCGTCTGCCACCCCAGACGGTGTCGATGAGGACGTCCACGGGCACGGGTGCTCCCGCGAACAGCAGCAGGGTCGCGAGGACGGTGCGCTGTCGGGGGCCACCGAGTGGAAGGGGATCACCGTCCACTTCGACCGTGAGCGGCCCCAACAGCTTGAACGACAAAGTTCGCAAGGCTCAATCCTCTGTCAGGGTAGACAGGACTCTCGGGCGCGTAGCAGCGCGGATCCGCGCGGCTACGGTCTCGGGAAACACTCGATGACGCGCTGACGTCCGGAGACGGCGAACCGGCCCCGGCGGCGACGTCATCGGGCCCTGTCAGACCCGGGGGCGCATCAGAGCTCCGAAGTCACCGGGTACGGGGCGCGCCGGGCCGGCCACGACCGCGGCGCGTGCCCCGCCGGTCCCCCGCCGCCACCTCGGCCCCCGAGCCCGCCGAACGACCTTCCGCATGGTCCCCCCATGTTGCACGCGATGCCCCTTCGCAAACGCACTCTCGGCCCGAACCCCTTGGTCAGAGGGTCGCTCACGCCACTGCCTGACCCCACACACCTCACCATCCTCACCCACATCACGCCAGGGTGGCACCACAATTTCACCCATGAAGTAACGGGGGACGGCTTCCCGTCGAGCGGGCCGAGCGGGCCGCACGGTGCGGTGACACGATCAAGTGGGCGGTGTCGGACGGGACATCGCTGCCGGAACCTCCGCCGGCCCGGGCGGACGTGGTGCCGCACGGCGGAAGGTGCCGCCGTACTACGGGGTTCCCCCGGCCGCGTCCACGGGAACGTTCCCCGTCACGTTCCCCGTCATGTCCACGGGTCCGGCACGGCGGATCCGGGTCGGGGCCGGCCCTCCGCCCCTGGGGACACGCGCGCGATGAGCCGGAGCACGGCGGCCGGTGAGGCGGTGGAGGTGGAGAGCTGCCGGACCCACGACACGGCGGCCGAGGTAGTCCGGCAGGACGGCGCGGGGGCGACCGGACGGGTCGACCGACGGCGGAGGGGCGAGCACGCGGGGCTCCGGACGGCTCCGGACCGCCTCGGTCCCGAACCCGCCCACCAGGAGCTCCATCGTCGCGTCTACCTGTCCGGCGCCCCGTCGCCGCCCTCGGGCCGGACGGGGCTCGGCGGTCGTCCGGTGGCGCCGGTCGCCGTGATCGCGCCCGCTTCGATGACGTGGACGGTGTCGGTGTAGCGGGCCACGAGGTCGTGTTCGTGGGAGACCACGACGAGGGTCATGGCGTGTTCCTCGCGCAGGCGGCTCAGGAGGTCCATGACTCCGGTGGCCGTCTCGGAGTCGAGGGCGGAGGTGATCTCGTCGCAGAGGAGGACGTCGGGGCCCGCGGCGAGCGCGCGGGCGAGGGAGACGCGTTGGCGCTGGCCGCCCGACAGCTCGCCGGGGTGGCGGTCGGCGTGCTCGGCGGTCAGTCCGACCTGGTCGAGGAGTTCGGCGATCCGGCCGGGCCTCGCCCGCCTGGGCAGGGTGGTGTGCAGGCGCAGGGGGCGGGCGAGCTGCTGGGCGACGGTGTGCCGGGGGTTGAGGGTGTCGAGGGGGTTCTGCGGTATCAGCTGGATGCGCCGCCGCTGATCGCGGGTGCGGCGCCGGACGTCGGCGGCGACGGTCCGGCCGTCGAGTGTCAGGTGGCCCGTGTGGGTGGGGTGGAGGCCCGCGAGGACGCGCAGCAGGGTGGTCTTGCCGGATCCGGAGGGACCGACGACGGCGCAGGCCGAGCCGGGCGGCGCGCTGAAGGTCACCCCGCTCAGGGCGGGGCGGCTGTCGTGTCCTGGTCCGAAGTGGGCGTGGACGGCCGTCGCGGTGATCCCGGCCCCGGCTCCGGGCGGGATCAGGGCCGGGGCCGAGGTCGGGAGCGGGGCCGGGGTCGAGGCCGGGACCAGCGCCTGAAATGGGGCCGGGGCCCGACCGGTCGAGGCGGACGGGATGCTCGCGGTGAGCGTCGTCCCGGAAGCCCCAGGAGCGCCAGAAGTCCCGGAGCTCCCAGGGGTCCTGGAAGACTCCGAGGTCCCAGAGCTCCCGTAGTTCCTACGACTCCCGGAGCTCCCGGAGCTCCCTGGTGTGAGCCGGATCGTCCGGTCCGCGCAGATCTCGGCGAGGTGCGGGTCGTGGGTGGCGATGACGACGGCCAGGTTCCTGCCCGTGGCGAGGTGCCGCAGCAGATGGGCGATCTCGTCGCGGAGGGTGGTGTCGAGTCCCGCGGTGGGTTCGTCGAGGAGGAGGATCCGGGGGTCCCGGGCGAGGGCGCGGGCGAGGGCGACGCGCCGCTGCTGGCCGCCGGACAGGGCCGTGGGCCGCCGGTCGGCGATCCCGGTGCCGGTGGGCAGACGGCACTCGGCGAGGAGTGCCCGGACGGTCTCCTCGGTGGGGGCGGCGGCGAGTTCGGCGACGAGGCGGCGCACGGTCATACGGGGGTTGAGGGCGGAGCCGGGGTCCTGGCCGACGTAGGCGACGGCGGTGCGGCGCAGGGCGCGCAGTTCCGCGTCGGGGAGCCGGTGCGGGGTGTGACCGAGGACGTCGAGGCCGCCGACGGCTTCGGCGCCGGGGGGCAGATGGCCGACGAGCGCGCGCAGGAGGGTGGTCTTGCCGCTGCCGGAGGCGCCCATGAGCGCGGTGACCCGCCCGGCGTGCATCCGGGCCGTCGTGGCGGGCAGCAGGAGCGCGCCGCCGAGGCGTATCTCCAGTCCCGAGACGGTGATGAGGGGCGGCTGCGCGGTGTCGCCGTCGGCCGGGGTGCCGTCGCTCATGAGCGGGTCACCGCCTTCGCTGTGGTGTCGGGGGCCAGGGTGTGGGTGACCAGGGTGACGGTGACGGCCACGGCCGCGACGGCCAGGCTGGGGGCGAGGACGGCCCAGGGGTTGAGGAGGATGCCGGGGGCGTTCTCGCGGATCATCAGGGACCAGTCGGAGGCGGGCGGCTGGGGGCCGATCTGGAGGAAGCCCGCCATGGAGATGACGTAGACGGCTTCGACGAACCGGAGGCCGAACAGGGTCAGGACGGTGGCGCGGAGGTTGGGGAGGATCTCGCGCAGGGCGATGTGACCGGTGGATTCCCCGCGGGCCAGGGCCGCTTCGACGTATCCGGCCGTGGCGAGCGGGGAGGCGGCCGAGGCGACGATCCGGATGGCGTACGGGACGCCGAGGACGATCGCGGCGGCGAGGACGGCCCACCGTCCGCCGCCGGGCCAGGCGAGGGCGATCAGCATGATGCCGAGCAGGGACGGCAGGAGGATCGCGAGGTCGGCGGCGCGTTCGACGGTGCGGCCCAGGGCGGGCCGCAGCACGGCGACGCATCCGATGAGGGCGGCGGCCCCGGTGGTGACGGTGGCGACGAGCAGGGCCCCGGCGATGAGGAGTCCGCCGCCGTGCAGGACGCGGCTGAGGACGTCGCGGCCGAGCTGGTCCCCGCCGAGTACGGCGCCTTCGCCCGGGGCGGCGAACGGTGCGGTGACCGGGGTGTCGACGGTGTGCGGTGCGATCAGCGGCCCGGCCAGGGCCAGGAGCAGCGGCAGGGCGACGAGGACGACGAGCGCGGTGGCCTTCGTACGCCGGGGGGCGCGGGCAGCCGCGGGCGGGGTCGCGGTCATGCGCGGGCTCCGAGGGTGGCGTGGCGGATGAGGTCGGCGGCCAGGAGCACGAGGGTGATGACGGCGCCCGCGCAGATGACGACTCCGGCGATGAGCGGGGTGTCGCGTGCGGCGACCGCGCCGGCGAGGACGGTGCCGATCCCGGGGTAGTTGAACAGGGTCTCCACGACGACCGCCCCGCCGAACAGCATTCCGGTGGAGGTGGCGATGCCGGTGGCGACGGCCGGTACGGCGCCGGGCAGCTGGTGGCGCAGCAGCACCCGGTGCGGGGGCAGTCCGTCGAGGTGGGCCGCTTCGACGTGCGGGGCGCCTGCCTGGTCGGCGAGCGCACCGCGTACGACCCGGGTGTTCCAGCCGGTCTGCGGGATGACCAGGGCGAGGACCGGCATGATCAGCATGGTCCAGGTCGCGGGGCGGCCGTCGCCGCCGGTCACGGTGGCGGCGGGCAGCCAGCCCGTCCACAGCGACAGCGTCAGCAGCAGGACGGCCGAGACGACGAACTCCGGGATCGCGAACGCGGCGGTGGAGGTGTGGGTGATGAGCCGGTCAGCCGGGCGGCCGGGGTGGGCGGCGGCCCAGCAGCCGAGCGACAGGGACAGCGCGACGGTGATCGCGAAGGCGCTGAGCGCGAGCAGGAGGGTGTTGGGCAGGGGGTCGGCGAGGAGTTCGGTGACCTTCTGCCCGCGTGCGGAGGTGCCCAGGTCCCCGGTGGGCAGGGCGGCCATCCAGTCGGCGAACCGCTCCCACACCGGCCGGTCGAGACCGAGCAGGCGGCGGCGTTCGGCGAGGTCGGCCGGGGATTCGCCGCGCTCGGCCGAGGCTCCGGCCGCGTCGCCCGGCAGGACTTCGACGGCGGCGAACACCAGGGCGAGCAGGACGGCCAGCATCAGCGCACGCCGTCCGGCCGTGGCGGCGATCCGCCGGGCGAGGTGCGCGGCGCGGCGCGGCGCGGTGGCCGCCCCCGCGCGGGGGGCGGCCACCGGGACGGTCCCGGCCGTCCGGCTCAACTCAGCCACACGCCTTCGAGCTGGACCCGGCCGTAACCCGCGAGCGCGGGCAGGTTCCGCACCTTGGGCGCCGCCAGGTCGATGCCGTCGGCCATGCCCCACAGCAGGTAGCCGGAGCGGTCGTGCTCGATCTGCTGGAGTTCCTTCAGCAGCGCCGCCCGCTCGGCCGCGTCGGCGGTGCCGATGACCTTGCGGTAGGAGGCGTCGAAGGCGGGGTCGTTCCAGCCGGACTCGTTCTGTCCGGCTTCGCTGACCATGGTCTTGGAGGCGAAGAAGACGACGGAGTCGTTGGTGCCCCAGTAGGTGGTGTAGAAGTCGCCGGTCTTCCAGGTCTTCTCCCAGAACGCTCCGGACTCCTGCTTGACCACCTTGATCCTGATGCCCGCCTCGCGGGCCTGGTTGGCGAACAGGGTGGCGGAGTCGGCGAGGCCCGCGATGTCCTCGGTGGTGACGAGTTCGTAGGTCTTCGTCAGGTCGAAGCCCGCGTCGGCCAGGAGCCGCCCGGCCTTGGCGAGGTCGCGCGTCCGCTGGGGTATGTCCTTGGCGAAGGCGGGGTCGCCGGTGCCGAGGATGTCGTTGGCGACCGTGCCGTAGCCGGAGAGGACCTGCTTGACCATGGCGTCGCGGTCCACGACCAGGCGCATGGCCTCGCGCACGCGCGCGTCGGCGAAGGGGCTGCCCTCGGCGGTGCGCATGACGATCGGCATCGCCATGTCGTTCGGGCGGCGCAGTACCTGGACGTCCTTGCGCGTCCCGGCGGTCCTGGCGGCGACGGCGCCGACGTTGGAGGCGAGGTCGATCTGTCCGGCGAGCAGCGCGTTGGCCATCGCCTGCGGTGTCTCGAACATGGTGACCTCGACGGCGTCGAGGTGCACGGTCCCGCCGTGCCACTTGTCGTTGCGCACGAGGCGGGCGTTGCCGCCGCGGAACCAGTCCAGCTTGAACGGGCCGGTGCCCGGGGCCTTGTCGAGCTCGGAGTCCTTGGTGTCCTTCTTCATCACGAAGGAGGCGAACCGGGTCAGCAGCGGGAACTCGGCGTTGGCGTAGTCGGAGACGACCACGACCGTGTCGGCGCCCTGGGCGGTGATGTTCCCGGCCTGGATGCCGGGCAGGCGGGCGGCGCCGGAGGGTGTGGCGCGCAGCCGCTTGAGCGACCACACCACGTCCTCGGCGGTGACCGGGGTCCCGTCGTGGAAGGCGGCCCCCTTGGCGATCTTGAACTTCCAGGTCTTCAGGTCGGCCGACGGTTCCCACGAGGCGGCCAGCCGGGGCGCGGTGTTGGTCCGTGCGCCGGGGACGGTCAGGGTGTCGAAGACGAGGGCGAGGACGAGGTAGTCGCTCTCGTTGGCCTGGGTGCCGTGCGGGTCTCGGGTGATCGCGCTCGCGCGTCCCAGCGCGCCGACGCGCAGGGTGCCTCCGGTACGGGGCTTTCCCGTGGCCGCACCAGGGGCCGGGGAGCCCCCGGACGTGTCACCGCCGCCGCAGGCCGCGAGAAGTCCCGCCGCTCCGATGCCGGTTCCGGCCCACAGGAGCTGTCGTCTGGTGACGCCCACGTCTGTCCTCGTCTCAGGGTTCGTACTCGGAGTTCGTACTCAGGGTGCGCACTCAGGGTTGCTTAGGCTTACCTAATCGAACCCGGCCAATGTCCGCAAGCGGCCTCCTCCTCTTCCCGGGCATTCCACCGCGTCGCCCCGGACATCAAGTGCCCAGCTCACAGCGGGACTTCAGCCGTGGACCACGCTGTCCGGAGCGGCCAAAAACCGACTACATTAATGTAGTCGAAGTTTCCACTTAGGGTTGCCTTACCTTCCCGGCGGAGCTACTTTCCAGATGTCCGGCAGCGCCCCGACCCGCCCGGACCGACCACTTCTCCCGTTCCCCACGCCGTCGACGAGCCGGTGCGGCGATGCCGCACGCCCTCGCTCGCTCCGCCCTGCCCCGGAAGGTGTCTCCGTGCCCACCTGCCCTGCCCCGGTACGCCCTCTGGACGCCGCAGCAGCAGCCGAACTGACCACCGCGGCCGGTGAACTGCTCGCCGAACACGGCTCCGCCACGGCGCCCGGACTCCTCGCGGCACTGCCCGCCGCCCGCACCTCGCTCGGCGAGGACCTCCACCGGGGGCTGCGGCCCGTGGACGGCCCCGACGGCCTGTTCGTCCTGCGCGGTCTGCGCCCGGACGACGCCGGACTCGGCCCCACGCCCGGCCACTGGTCCACGGTCGGCGACGCAGGCGCCCTGTGGGACGTCGTCCTCCTGCTGGTCTCCGCCCTCATGGGCACGCCGATCGCCTGGGACGGCCAGCAGGACGGCCGCTTCGTCCACAACATCGTCCCCTCACCCGGACACGAGGACGAGCAGACCGGCGCCTCCAGCACCGTCCTGCTCACCCCGCACACCGAGGACGCCTTCCACCCCGGCCGCGCCCATCTGCTCCTGCTCGCCTGCATGCGCAACCACGACCGGATCGCCACCACCGCGGCCAGCGTCCGCCGGGCCGAACTCACCGCGCGGGACGTCGCCGAACTGACCCGGCCGACCGTGCCGATCCTGCCCGACGACGCCTACGAGCAGGCGCGGCGGTACGGCGGCCCACCCGCCCCCGTACCCACCCTCTTCGACACCGGCGCCGGTCTGGCCCTGCGGTACGACCCCGCCTACACGCCGGTGGCGGACGCCGACGACACCTGGCGGGAGGCGTACGGCCGCCTGGCGGACGAACTCGCGCGCGTGTCG
This sequence comes from Streptomyces sp. NPDC101490, assembly GCF_044767145.1. NCBI lineage: Bacteria > Bacillati > Actinomycetota > Actinomycetes > Kitasatosporales > Streptomycetaceae > Streptomyces > Streptomyces sp. NPDC101490. The sequence continues at coordinate 189,714 of NZ_JBIWNI010000004.1, read as the reverse complement.
GTGGCGGTCGCCCTGGAACCGGGCGACGTCCTGGTCGTGGACAACGACGTCGTCGTCCACGGCCGGGTGCCGTTCAAGGCCCGCTACGACGGCACCGACCGCTGGCTCAAGCGCGCCTCCGTACGCGTCGCGGACCGCCCCACCCGGCCCGCCGCCGAGTCCGGCGAACACGGCTACGGCCAGACCGCCCTCACCGCCTGGGCCCGCTGACCTCCCGCACCGCGCCTCCCCACCCTCTCGAAAGGGCTCCCCATGGACCGGGACGACACCACCCTGCGCCTACTGTCCACCAGCGACCTCGCCGGGCTGGACATCAGCCTCGCCGATGTCGTCGACACCGTCGAACAGGCCTACCGCACCCTCGCCGCGGGCCGGTCCGACAACCCCCGCAAGCTCACCGTCAAGCCCCCGGACGGCCGTTCCGTCTCCTACGCCATGCTCGGCCGTGACGGCGCCCGCGAAGTCGTCGCCGTGAAGACCTCGTACAAGCACGGCCTCGGCGAACCCCGCGACAAACAGCACTACTACACGACCCTCACCCTCTACGACGACGTCACCGGCCTGCCCGTCGCGATGATGGACTGCTCGCGCATCGGGTCCCTGCGCACCCCCGCCGTCTCCGCGCTCCTGGCCCGCGAGTGCGCCGCCCCCGGCGCCACCACCGCCCTCGTGATCGGCACCGGCACCCAGGGCCGCCTCGCCCTGCCGTTCCTGCTGACCACCCTGCCCGGCCTGGAGCGGCTGCTGCTGTCCGGCACCCACCCCGACGGCATCGAGGCCGTCCGCGCCGAACTCGCCCGTCACTTCCCCGGCCGCGACCTCGAACTGGTCACCGACCTCACCCGCGCCGCCGGGGAAGCCGACATCATCGTCGCCACCGCAGGCCCCCACACCTCCGCCGCCGTCGAGGCCGAGTCCCTCAGGCCCGGCGCGACCGCGATCCTCGTCGGCCACGGCCTGGCCCCCTCCACCCTGCACCGGGCCGACCGGGTCATCGCCACCAGCGAGGCCCAGATGCGCGTGACCGGAACCGACATGGCCGACGCCGACGGCGGCTTCCCGCCCGTCGACGTCGAACTGCCCGCCGTCCTCTCCGGAGCGGCCGACGCCCGTACCGCTCCCGGGCAGCGGATCTTCGCCTACAACAGCGGCCTCGTCGTCACCGACATCGCCCTCGGGCACCGCTTCGCCCAGCTCGCCGCCGCCCAGAGCCTCGGCACGGAGACCTCCCTGTGGAAGTGACGCCCTGGCCGGTGCTCCCGGCCCTGCCCGACCCAGCCACCGACGCCGTCGTCACCAGCGGACTCGCCGCCGAACTCGCCTACGCCCTCGGCGGGCCCTTCCACATCCTGCTGCCCGACGCCTTCACCGCCAACCTCACCGCCATGCGGTCCGTCCTCGCCGACACGGGAGTGAACGGCTTCGTGTACTTCGCGAAGAAGGCCAACAAGGCCGCCGTCTTCGTCGAACGCGCCGCCGCCGGGGGCGCGGGCGTGGACGTCGCCTCCGCCGCCGAACTGCGCGAAGCCCTCGGCCACGGCGTACGGGGCGAACACCTCATGGTCACCGGCCCGGCCAAGGACCACGTCCTGCTGCGACTGGCCGTCACCCACGGCGCCACCGTCGCCGTCGACTCCCCCGACGAACTCGACCGGGTCGTCGCCCTGGCCACGACCGGCCGGACCGGGCCCGCCCGGGTGCTCCTGCGCGTCCTCCCGGACAGCCAGCCGCACTCCCGCTTCGGCCTGGACGACCTCGAACTGGCCATCGCCCTCAAGCGCTGCGCCGAAGCCGGTGACGCGATCCGGATGGACGGCTTCAGTTTCCATCTCTCCGGTTACGCCCTCCAGCCCCGCGCCGACCTCGCCGCCCGCCTCATCGGCCTCTGCCGCACCGCCCGGAGCCAGGGCCTGGCAGCCGGGCGGATCTCCCTCGGCGGCGGACTGCCCGTCAGCTACACCGACGCCGACAGCTGGAACACCTTCCTCGGCACCCAGAACCCCGGCCACTACCACGCCCGCAAGACGTTCGGGACCGGCGACTTCTACCCGTACCACTCGCCCCTCGCGGGGGCCCACGCGCTGGCCGCCCTGCTCGCCACCCGGCCGGAGGGCACCGACCGCGGCCTCGCCGACCTGGCCCGGGACGCCGGGGTCGAGCTCCTCGTCGAACCCGGCCGCGCCCTGCTCGACCGGGCCGGAGCCACCGTCTTCCGCGTCCAGGGCGTCAAGGACCGCGACGGCTACCGGATCGTCACGGTCGACGGCACCAGCCTCAGCCTGTCCGAGCAGTGGTTCGGCAGCGAGTACCTCCCCGACCCGCTGCTCGTCCCCACCGTCCCCGGCCCGGTGCCCGGGGTGTACCCGGCGAGCGTGGGCGCCGCCACCTGCCTGGAATCGGACATGCTCACCTGGCGCAAGATCGCCTTCCCCCACCCGCCGCGCCCCGGCGACCTGCTGCTCTACCCGAACACGGCCGGGTACCAGATGGACTCCAACGAGTCCCCCTTCCACGACCTTCCCCTGCCGCCCAAGGTCGTCGTCGACCGCACCGACCGGCCCCGGCCGCGCTGGCGCCTCGACCGCCACGCCGCCTGAACCGCGCCCCCGCGCCCCGCCCTCACAGGAGCCCTGATGTCCGGAGCCCTCGAACGCCCCGCCGTCGTCACCCGTGTGTCCGACCTCATCGGCCGCACCCCCCTTCTGGAACTCGCCGCCACCGAGACCGGCAGCCGTCTGCTGCTCAAGCTGGAGATGTACAACCCCACCGGCACGGCGAAGATCCGCATGGCCCGCGCGATGATCGACGCCGCCGAGTCCACCGGCGCCCTCCGCACGGGCGGCCGGATCATCGAATCGACCTCCGGCAACACGGGGCTGGGCCTGGCCGTCGTCGCCGCCGAACGCGGCTACACCTTCACCGCCGTCGTCGACCGGCACGCCGCCGCCGACAAACTCCGCACCATGAAGGCCCTCGGCACCGAACTCGTCTACGTCGACGCCGACAGCGACGGCGAGGAACTCCACACCGCCGCCCGCGAGGAACTCGCCGAGGACATGGCCCGGGGCCGGGACAACACCGTCTTCACCGAACAGCACAACAACCCCGCCAACGGCGTCGGCTACTTCCCCGTCGCCCATGAACTCGCCGAAGCCCTCGGCGACGGCATCGGCGTCCTCATCGGCGCCGTCGGCACCGGCGGCGGCCTGTGCGGCACCAGCCGCGAACTGCGCACGCTCATACCCCGCTTCACCACCATCGGCGTCGAACCGAAGGGGTCGATCGCCTTCGGCGGCCCCGCCCACGACTACTACCAGTCCGGCACCGGCACCCCCGAAGGCGCCGGGATCGGCGCCCTGGTCGACTTCGGCCTCATCGACGAAGGCGTCAAGGTCGGGGACATCGAGGCCTTCGCCACCTGCCGCGCCGTCGCCCGGACCGGCCTCCTCATCGGCGGATCCGCCGGAGGCGTCGTCCACGAAGCCCTGACCCGCCTGCCCGGGCTCCCGCCCGGTACCACTATGGTCGCGCTGATCAACGACGGAGGGGAGAAGTACATGGACACCGTCTTCGACGACGACTGGATGGCCGAACGCGCCCTCCTCAGCCCCCGGACCGAACGCGAAGTGGAAGAACACCTCACCAAGCTCCGCGGGAACCGGTAGTCACTGATGCTCACCACGCTCCTCCGCGACAGCCGCGCCCTGGCCGCCCTCGCCGTTCCCCTCGTCCTCACCCAGCTCGCGCAGGTCGCCCTGACGACCACCGACACCGTGATGATGGGCCTGCTCGGCACCACCGAACTCGCCGCCGGCGGCCTCGCCATCGTCATCTTCAACCAGATCCGCACCATGGGCGTCGGCCTGGTCACCTCCGTCGGCAACCAGATCGCCGCCGCGGCCGCCCGCGCCGAGACCGGCACCGACGGGACCGACGGGACCGACAGGACCGACAGGGACGGGAACGGGGACAGGAACGGGACCAACCGGTCCGGGACCGACGGGGACGGCCACGCGCGGGAGGCGGCGCACCGGGAAGTCCGGGCCGTCGTCCGTGCCGGTCTGACCGTCGCCACCCTCGCCGGTGTCACCGGCGCCCTCGTCATGGTCCTCATCGGACACCTCCTGCCCCAGCTCGGCCAGGACGCCGCCGTCGTCGGCCTGACGAGGACGATGATCTACGCCCTCGCCCCCGGCCTGCTGCCCTGCCTGTGGTTCCAGGTCATCCGCCAGTACACGGTGGGCATGCGCCGCCCCCAGGCCCTCCTGCGGATCACCCTCGCCTCCATCGCCGTCAACGCCGCCCTGAACTGGATCCTCATCCACGGCACCTTCGGCCTGCCCCGCCTCGGCCTCACCGGCGTCGGCATCGCCACCTCCACCGTCTACCTGCTGTCCTTCCTCGCCCTCTACCTCGCCGCGAAGAGGGACACGGCACTCTCCCCGCACCTCTCCCTCTCCCTCTCCCTCACCCGCGCCGACGCGGCCACCGTCAAGCGCCTGATCGGCCTCGGCGTCCCCATCGCCGCCACCTACGGCTCCGAGGCCGGTTTCTTCTCCGTCACCGCCCTCATGGCCGGGTCCTTCGGCCCCGACGCCCTGGCCGCACACACGGCCGTCAACCAGCTCGTCTACATCGTCTTCCAGGTCGCCGTCGGTCTCTCCCACGCCGCCTCGATCAACGTCAGCCGCGAACTCGCCCTCGGCAACCACGAGGGTGCCCGCCGCATCAAGAACACCGCCCTCTCCTGCGCCGCCGCGGTCATGGCCGTCGTGGGCGTCCTCTACCTCACCCTGCCCCGCCTCGTCCTCGCGCCGTTCCTCGACACCGGCTCCGAACAGGCGCTCACCCTCGCCACCCAGCTGCTGATCGTGACCGCGTTCCTGCAGTTCTTCGACTGCGCCCAGAACATCGGCGTCGGCCTCCTGCGCGGCCTCGACGACACCAGGAGCGGCTTCCGCATCACCCTCATCGGCTACTGGGCCGTCGGCCTGCCGGCGACCTGGCTCTTCGCTCATACCCTCGGCCTCGACACCCTCGGCATCTGGCTCGGCCTGCTCACCGGCCTCGCCGCCACCGCCGTGCTCCTCCTGCGCCGCTACGGCGCCGCCCTCACCACCGCCGCTCAAGCCCGGCCCGCCCCGGCCACGGCCTGACACCGGGCCGCCGGGCGAGCGGCCCGACACCCGCACGCGCTTCCGGTACGGCGGACCCGACGAGGCCCCTTCCCCACCCCGCGCGCCACGGGGCGGCGAAGGGGCCTCGTCAGAATCCCCGTCCGGTGCCCGAGCCCAGCAAGTCCTCCAGCGCACCCCACAGACCCGAGCAGCCCGACGGCGTACCGAGCAGATGGCTCGACGCGTACTCCACGTACTCGTGCAGCCCGTAGGCCAGGGCGAGGGAGCCGATCGCCACCGACGCGACCAGCGTCCCCATGGCCAGCGCACCCGCCCGCCGCACTCCGCCCCGGGGCGCGACCGGCTTCGGCAGAAGCAGTGCCTGTACGCGCTGGGGAACCGGCCCGCTCGTGGCCGACAGCAGCGGGTAGCCGTCCGGACGGGACCGCGACGAGCCCTTCAGCGCGGCCCGTGCGATGGCCGCGGCGGCCGTCCGCCGGTCGCCCACGACGGCAGCCGCGTCCTCGTCGGCCCACCGTTCCAGATGGAACCCCAACGCCCCGCGCAGCCCCCCGACGGCAGGATGCACGACAGCCGCGAGGTCCACGACGGCCGACAGCAGATGATGCCGCCCGGCCAGGTGGGCACGCTCGTGGGCCAGCAGCACCTCACGCTCTCCCGGCTTCAGCGCCCGCACCATCCCGGACGTCACCACCACCCGGCCGGGGCGCCCCCGGTAGGCGGGGAGCGCGAAGGCGTCCACGTCCGCGCCGGGAACCACCAGCAGATCACCGTCCACGGTGCTCCCCCCGGTGGCCAGCCAGGCACGCCTCAGCAGCGAGCGGTGCCCGAGCCACCGCCGCACCAGCATCACGAGCTGGACCAGCATGGCCGCTCCCGCGGCGCAGGCGATCGGTACGGCGGCGGGCCATTCCGCCCGCACACGGCTGAGGGGCAGCCGCTCCAGCACCGCCAGCAGGGGTACGTGGAACAGGCCGACCAGCGCCGAGACCGTACCCCCGGCCAGCAGCAGCGCGGCCCCCGTCAGCGACCAGCAGGCCCAGCGGGGCGGCAGGACCACGGCAAGACGTCTGGCGACGGCCGCACCGGCCCAGGGAAGAGCCAGCAGCAGCGTCACCAGAACCAGAACGATCGTCACACCGAATCGCCCTCGGTCTCTGCCTCGGTCTTGGTCTCGGTCTGTTGTCCGGCCTCGCTCCCGGTCCCGGTCTCCGACCCCACCTCGGTCACGGCCGCCGGGCCCGCCGCCGCCCCGGATGCCACCTCGCCCTCGGACGCGGCCTCAGCTTCGGCTTCGCCCAGCAGACGGCGCAGGGTCTCCTCGTCGCTCGCGGAGAGGGACGACACGAACCGCTTGAGCACCAGGTCACGCTGCGGATCCTTCTCCAGCTCCCGCCGCATCCGGTCGGCCACGAGCCCCGCCGAGTCCTCCACCGGCTGGTAGGCGTACCCACGCCCGGCGGCCACCCTGCGCAAGGTGCCCTTCTCGAACAAGCGGCTGAGGATCGTGGCCGTCGTGGTCCTGGCCAGCTCACGGTCGAGCGCGTCGTTGACCTCCTGCGCGGTCATCGGCTCCCCCGACTCCCACAGCACCGCCAGCACCTCGGCCACCAGCTCGCCGTGCGGCCGTCTCTCGTCCCCGCGCTTCCCAGCCACCGCTCGCCGTCCTCCTCCTGCCTCGGCACATGGGGCACGCCACCGCCCCTCCCCTCGCCCTGATGACCGCTCTCGTCGGCAGGCCGCAGGCGCCCACGGTATGCCGGATGTCCGCCGCGCGGGTAGCCGCCCCGGACCGAGCGCCGCGCACCGACCGGCGACGCACCCGCCACCCCGCCCGAACGCCCGGCGGACACGGCCCCCGCCCCGACTCCCGGCTCCCAGCTCCCAGCTCCCAGCTCCCGGCTCCCGGCTCCCGGCTCCCGGCTCCCGGCTCCCGGCTCCCGGCCATGCGTATCCCCTCGCCCCCGGGTGACGCCCCTCGTGCGGGCAGGACGTTCTCCGTGCGTACGGAGGTCCCCGTGGGGAGGACGTGACGGGAGAGCGCGTACGCACGAGCGAGACCGGGGCTCCGGGCGCCCACAGTCGAACACTGTTACGAGCCTGCGGCCCATGGCGTGCGCCCCGGAAGCGGTATGGACTGTGCGGGTGATCCGCGCGACGATCGGCTGGCGCCGATGCGCGCCGCAACACCTGACTCGACCCGAAGTACCCACCCCCATCACGTACTTACCGATCGAGAACCGGAGTGCCGTGAACCTCAACCTCACTTCGAAGACAGCGGTCGTCACCGGCGCGGGACGGGGCATCGGACTTGCCACCGTCCGCACCCTGACCGCCGAAGGCGTCCGTGTCGTCGGCGCCGCCCGCACCCTCACACCCGAGCTGGAGGAAACCGGCGCGTACACGGTGTCGGCCGACCTGAGCACCGCCGAAGGCGTCACCACCCTGATGAGCGGCGCCCTGGACAGACTGGGCGGCATCGACCTGCTGGTGAACAACGTCGGCGCCGGGGACGACATGGACCCCCGTGGATTCCTCGACACGGACGACGGGCACTGGTCCCGGGTCTTCGACATCAACCTGCTCAGCACCGTCCGCGCCACTCGCGCCGCGCTTCCCAGCCTGATCGAGCGCCGGGGAGCGATCGTCAACGTCTCGTCCATCAGCGCCCGTCAGCCCACCACCGGCCCGGTCGCCTACAGCGCGGCCAAGGCAGCCCTCACCGCCCTGGGCAAATCCCTCGCCGAGGAGTTCGGACCCCTGGGCGTACGGGTGAACACCGTCTCCCCCGGAGCGGTCCGCACCCCCGTCTGGGCGGACCCCGACGGCTTCGGCGGCAAGGTCGCGGCCAGGGCAGGGATGGACCACGCCACCTTCTTCGAGCAGATGCCGCAGGCCTTCGGCATCACCTCCGGCCGCATCACCGAACCCGAAGAGGTCGCGGCCCTGATCGCGTTCCTCCTCTCCGACGTCGCCGCCAACATCAGCGGCGCCGACCACATCATCGACGGCGGCGCGGTCAAGACCGCCTGAACGGGGCCCGGGGCGCGCCACCGGAACCCTCTCCGCCCGCCGCGCCCCGGCCCGCCCCTCCCCCAGCCTCCGTCCGGGTCCCACCCGCCGCCCCCGAAGAGGCGAGCGCCGGGCGCCTGGGCGAGGCCCGGGGTCCGGCCTCTGTCCTCGGTCGAGGACGCCGGGATCGGCGCGGCGGCGACCGCTCCCGGTTCCCGAGGGCCCGAACGGCGGCGGGCCGTCACCCGCCCGGACGCGGTGCTCACCCGGACGGCACGCGTGCCGCGCCGGTCCCGATCCCGCCGGGCAGGCTGGCGACGGCAGCACCTCTCCCCGTCTGAAAGAGGACCCCCATGGGCATGTCGTCCGTCCGGCGCCGGATATCCACCGCCGCCGCCATCCCGGTCGCGATCTGCGCCGTCGCCGCCTCCGCCGCTCCGGCCGCCGTGGCCTCGGCCCCCGCCTCCGCCTCCGCCGTCGGCAAGGGCGCGAAGCCGACCGTCGTCCTGGTCCACGGGGCCTTCGCGGACGCCTCCGGCTGGAACGCCGTCGCCGAACGCCTCCTCGACCAGGGATATCCGGTCATCGCCCCGCCGAACCCGCTGCGCGGCCTGTCCAACGACGCCGCCTACGTGGCCTCGGTCCTGAAGAGCGTGAAGGGCCCGATCGTGCTGGCCGGGCACTCCTACGGCGGCGCGGTCATCACCCAGGCCGGCGCCGGGAACCCGAACGTCAAGGCCCTCGTCTACGTCTCCGCCTTCATGCCCGACATCGGCGAGTCCCCCGCGGAGCTGTCCACGAAGTTCACCGGCAGCGAGCTGGGCCCGGCGCTCAACCCCGTCCCGTACAGCGACGCGACCGGCAGCGGCACCGACCTCTACATCAAGCCGGACAGGTTCCACGCGGTCTTCGCCGCCGACCTGCCGGCATCCCGGACCCGGCTGATGGCGGCCGAACAACGCCCCGTCACCGAGGCCGGGTTCGCGGAGAAGGCCACCGCCGCCGCCTGGAAGACGACCCCGTCCTGGTTCGTCGTCTCCGCGAGGGACAAGGCCATCGCCCCGGACCTCGAACGCTTCGAAGCCAAGCGCGCCAAGGCCCACACCGTGGAGATCGAGTCCTCCCACGTGTCGATGATGTCCCACCCCGACGTGGTCACCGAACAGATCCGCGACGCCGCCGCCACCGTCACCGGCGCGGACCCGAAGCCCGCCGCCCTCGCGCGGACCGGCTCGCGCACCACCGAACTCGCCCTCGCCGGAGGCCTCGCCGCCGCGTTCGTCGCCACCGGAACCGCTCTCGCGGTGTGGGGCCGCCGCCGCGCCCGGACCTGACGCCCGTACACCGGGCATGGCCGCTCCGCCCTCACCCACCCGGCGGCCGCGCCGTCCCGCACGCGCGGACCCCGTGATCACGCCGGGCCGCCCGCGAGTTCCCGACCAGGTACGGGCTTCGTCCCCCGGACGGCACGACCGTCCGGGGGACTCCCGTTTTCCCCGTACGTCGGAAAGCGTGTCCCCCCGTACGGACCCGAGGTGGGGGCGTGACGGAGACGGTCTGCCGACAGGGCTCAGCGAGTCACCTGGAGGAATGCCAGAAGGCCGTACGCGCGCATCGGGAGTTGAGCCCTGTCGTTGACAGGACATGGGATCCGGTCCGGGATGCAGGAGAGCGCGATGAGTGGGCAGACCTGGGGTACGGGCAATGCGGTGGGCGCGGGCGCGAGGGCCGTGGTGGTGGGAGCGGTGGCCGGGGTGGCGTTGATCCCGGCCGGGGCCGCGCAGGCCAATGTGGTCGGGATCGGGAACGCGGCGTTCGGCAACGCGTGCGCCAGTCAGGGGGCGGCGCAGGCGGCGGGCTCCACCGTGGCCGGGAGCGGCCTGGGCAGCGGCAATTACGGCGGGTTGCCGCTGGGCCTGTCGCGTAACCACTGCGGCAACAGCGGCATCGTCTGCACCGCGGTGTTCATGTCCTCCGTATGACGGGATCGGTGAGCTGGGGAGGACCGACCGAAAGGTGGCGGGTGTCAGGGTGGTGAGCGGGTCGTTGGGGAGCCAGGCGGCGGTGGTGGAGTTGCTGGCCCTGAGCGGGCGGGCCTTGCCGTTGCTGCGTGCATGGGTGGGCGGGGATCCGAGCTGTGGTGTGGCGCGGGGGTTGCTGACGCTGGCGACCGGTGACCGGCTGGACGAGACCGTGCTCAAGGAGCAGTTGGTGATCGCTCACCGGGACGCGCGGGCCGCCGGTGAGCGGGAGGCGAGCCTGGTGTACGGGGTGTTCCTGCACACGCACCGGCAGTACCGGCTGACGGCCGATCACCTGGTGGGGCACTTCGAGCGGTGGCCGGCCGATGAGCAGGCCGGTCTCCTGGTGGGTGCCTTCTTCTCGTGCGGGGACGCGGCCTGTCGCGCCCGGGGCGACGCCCTGGTGGAGCGGCAGGCCGCGGTGGCCGGTCCTGACAGCTGGCCGTGGTTAAGCTGGCTGGCCTCGATCCGGGCGGAGCAGGGCCGGGTGCGGGAGGCCCACGAGCTGGCCGGGCGGGCGCTGGCCGTGTATCCCCGTTCGGGTGTGGCCGCTCACGCGCGGGCGCACGCCGAGCATGAACTGGGGGCCGGGCGTGAGGGCGTGGAGTTCCTGGACCGGTGGCTCGCGGTGGATCCGCGATCGGTGCAGTCACGGCATCTGAGCTGGCATTCCGCGTTGCAGTCGATCGCCTGCGGTGACTTCACGGACGCGCGGCGGCGGGCGGACGCGGCGCTGCCGAGGGAGGACGTCGGCATGCGTGCCTCGACGAACTGGCGGCTGCTGCTGGTCGGGCAGACACCCTCCGGCCGCAGTGACCCGGGGCACGTACGGGAACTGCTCGACGCGCCAGGGGGGATGGCGGAGGTGTTCCACACGTTCAACCTCGCGCTGGCCCTGGCGGTGGAGGCGGCGACCGAGGACCTCCAGGCCCTGGCCCGCCGGGCCGCCGCCGACGACCGTCCGGACTACCGCGACGTCCTGGCGCCCGTGGTCCGGGCACTGGCGGAGGTCACCGCGGGCCGCCCCCGGGCGGCGGTGGACCTGCTGAGCGGCCTGGGCGAGAAGGCGGAGCGGATCGGCGGGGTACGGGTGGAGCGCGAGATCATCCAGGACACCCTGGCCGCGCCCTGGTCGACGCGGGCGAACACGCGCGCGCGGCGGACCTGCTGCACCACCGCGTCACCGCGCGCCGTCACCACACGTACGAGGACCTCCTGCTCACCGCACACGCACCGGCCACCACAACGACCGGACCGGGCTGACCCGTCACGGTGGCCGGTGCTCGGCGACGCCACAACCCACGACCGCGCGAGCAGGGCGCGGCTCCCACGGAACCCGTTCGCGGTCTTCGCCCGACGGCCAAGACCGCGAATCCCTCGACCTCACCCCCGACGGAATGGCCCCATACCACCACAAGCACGGGCTTCAGCCCCCCTGAGCTCGGCCCATCCGAACTGCTCACGCTTTCGCACGGCTTCCGCCGATGATGCGCAAAGAGGAGGGGAACGGACCTGTCGGTGAAGTACGCGTCGATGGAGCCCCAGGTCGACTCGCCCCGCGAGATCGCGGCAGCTTCCAGCCCGCACGAGGAACACGACGCCGCCCGCCCCGATACCGCTCCGATGGACAGCTCATGCCCATGCGTCGCATGAGCGTCACGAGCGTCGAGACATCGCCCCTAACGCCCACACCGCCCCTCATGCACACCCACAGGACCCCAGGTCACGCGTCCTTCTTCACCGGCTCCAGGATCGCGACGCACTCCACGTGGTGCGTCATCGGGAAGAGGTCGAAGACTCGCAGGGTGCGGACGCGGTAGCCGCGCTCCTTGAAGTAGGCGAGGTCTCGGGCCAGGGCTGCCGGGTCGCAGGCCACGTAGGCGATGCGGCGGGCGCCGAGGGTGGTGAGGTGGTGGACCGTCTGCTTGCCCGCGCCCGCGCGCGGGGGGTCCAGGACGATCAGGTCGACGTCGGTGATGCCCGTGCGCGGGAGGACCTGCTCGACCTTGCCCTGTTCGATGCGGACGCGCGGGAAGTCGGCCAGGTTGTGGCGGGCGTCCTCCACCGCGCGCTTGCCGGACTCGACGCCCAGGACCGCGCCCTGGTCGCCGACCCGGTCCGCGAGGGCGCCCGCGAAGAGGCCGACACCGCAGTAGAGGTCGAGGGCCGTCTCGCCCTTGCGGGGCGTCAGGCCCTGCATGACGGCGAGCATCAGGGTCTGCGCGGCCTTCGGGTGGACCTGCCAGAAACCGCCGCTGCCGACCCGGTAGGTGCGCTCGTCGGCGCGCTCGCGGACGAAGGGGCGGCCGTGGACGCGGTGGACGCCGCCGTCCTTCTCGTCGACGCGCATCACGGAGACCGGCTTGTCCAGCTCCACCAGCGGGAGGCGGGCGCCCGGCCGGGGGGTGAGGATGACCTGGCGGTCGTTCGAGCCCGAGGCGGCGATGGCCTCGACCGAGGCCATGCCCTCCCAGACGCGCTTCTCGATGCCCAGCTCCGAGACGCCCTCGGCGGCGATCATGCAGTGGTCGACGACCTCGACCTCGTGCGAGCGGTGCCTGCGCAGGCCCGCGCGGCCCTCGTCGTCGATCGCGTACTGGACGCGGGTGCGCCACTTCGGCACCTCGCCCGGGGGGAGCTTGTCGCCCTCGGCGGGCATGACGGTGCCGTCCCAGCCGGCCTCCTCGGGGGTGAGCCCGGCCAGCCGCAGCAGCTGCTCCGCGACGACCTCGCCCTTGAGGCGGCGCTGGGCGCCCGGCTTGGCGTGCTGCCAGTCGCAGCCGCCGCACTTGCCGGGCCCGGCGAACGGGCAGGGCGCCTCGACCCGGTCCTTCGACGCCTCCAGGACGGTGACGGCGTCGGCCCGCAGGAAGCGGGAGGTCTCCTCGCCCTCGGTGACCCGGGCGACGATCCTCTCGCCGGGCAGCGCGTGGCGGACGAAGAGGACGCGGCCCCCCTCGGTGCGGGCGATGCAGTGGCCGCCGTGCGCCACCGGACCGACCTCGACCTCGTATTCCTCCCCGACCAACGACGAAACAGGGCTGTTCTGCATGGCGGGGGGTCTCCAAGGGGAAGATTTCAGGGGCTGCCGCAGGGACGGCAGCCCACCAGTCTAGTTGTTCTTTCCGGCCGTTTCCTTCTGGCCCTTCTCGACCGGTCCGCGGCGGACCGCGCCCGGCGCGTTCCAGTCCTGGCGCTTCCGGGCCCGCTTCTTCGCGGCTTCGGAGGACCGGAGCTGGTACGGGACCGAGGTCACCATGACGCCCGGGGTGAAGAGCAGCCGCCCCTTGAGCCGCAGGGCGCTCTGGTTGTGCAGCAGGTGCTCGTACCAGTGGCCGACGACGTACTCGGGGATGTAGACGGCGACGGCGTCGCGCGGGCTCTCCCGCCGCAGGTTCTTCACGTGCTCGATCACCGGCCGGGTGACCTCGCGGTACGGCGAGTCGAGGATCTTGAGCGGCACGTTGATGCCGCGCCGCTCCCACTCCTCCTTGAGCGCCTTCGTCTCGGCCGGGTCGACGTTGACGGTCAGCGCCTCCAGCTCGTTCGCGTGCATGAGCTTGGCGTACGCGAGGGCGCGGAGGGTGGGCTTGTGGAGCTTGGAGACGAGGACGATGGAACGGACCCGGGAGGGGCGCACGTACTCGTCCGGGCGTTCCTCGGCGGCGGCGATCTCGGCGGCGACGGAGTCGTAGTGCCTGCGGATCGCGGTCATCGTGCCGTAGAAGATCACCATGCCGAGCAGGGCGACCCAGGCGCCGTGGGTGAACTTGGTGGCGAGGACGACGACGAGGACGAGACCGGTGAAGAAGGCGCCGAAGGTGTTGATCGCGCGGGAGCGGAACATGTGGCGGCGCTTGGCGGGGTCGCGCTCCGTGCGCAGGTGCCGGTTCCAGTGCCGGACCATGCCGATCTGGCTGAGCGTGAAGGAGACGAAGACGCCGACGATGTAGAGCTGGATCAGCCGGGTGGAGTCGGCTCCGTAGATCACCACGAGGAGGGCGGCGGCGCCCGCGAGGAGCACGATGCCGTTGGAGAAGGCCAGACGGTCGCCGCGGGTGTGGAGCTGGCGCGGCAGGTAGCGGTCCTGGGCGAGGATCGAGCCGAGGAGCGGGAAGCCGTTGTACGCGGTGTTCGCGGCCAGGAAGAGGACGAGCGCGGTGGCGGCGGCGAGGACGATGAACAAGAACGTTCCGTCGCCGAAGACGGCCGCCGCGACCTGCGAGATGACCGGGTCCTGGACGTAGCCGTCGCCGACCGGGACGCCGTCGCGCAGCAGGTCGTGGGCGGGCTTCTCGGCCATCCGGACGTCGGTGGCCATGGCGAGGAAGATGATGCCGCAGAACATGGTGACGGCCAGGCCGCCCATGAGGGCGAGCGTGCTCGCGGCGTTCTTCGACTTGGGCTTGCGGAAGGCGGGGACGCCGTTGGAGATGGCCTCGACGCCGGTGAGGGCGGCACAGCCGGAGGAGAAGGCGCGGAGCAGCAGGAAGACCAGGGCGAAGCCCGCGAGGCCCTGGTGCTCGGGCTTGATCTCCAGGTCGGCGGTGGGTGCCTTCATGGTCTCGTCGAGGACGATCCCCCGGTAGGCGCCCCAGAGGATCATGAGGAAGACGCCCACGACGAAGACGTACGTCGGGATCGCGAAGAGCTTGCCCGACTCCTTGACTCCGCGCAGGTTCATCAGGGTGAGCAGCACGATCACGGCGACGGCCGCGGCGACCTTGTGCTCGACGACGAAGGGGACGGCCGAGCCGAGGTTCTCGATGCCCGAGGAGATCGACACGGCGACGGTGAGGACGTAGTCGACGAGCAGGGCGCTCGCGACGGTGAGTCCGGCCTTGGGCCCGAGGTTGGTGGTGGCGACCTCGTAGTCGCCGCCGCCGCTGGGGTACGCGTGGACGTTCTGCCGGTAGGAGGCGACGACGGTGAACATCAGGACGACGACCGCGAGGGCGATCCACGGGCTGAAGTGGTAGGCCGACAGGCCCGCTACGGAGAGGACGAGCAGCACCTCGCCGGGTGCGTACGCCACCGAGGACAGCGGGTCGGAGGCGAAGACGGGGAGGGCGATCCGCTTGGGGAGAAGGGTCTCGCCGAGCTTGTCGCTGCGCAGGGCCCGCCCGATCAGGATCCGTTTGGGCACGTCGGTCAGTTTGGACACGGAGAGGATCGTAAGCGTTCGAAAAGAGCCATGCTCACCGGCACCCCCGATCGGCACCGAATCTTCCTGAGTACCACCTCGGATGCGGTCCCGGCCAGCGTTGCCGCATAAGCTCGGATCGGGTGAGCCGGTGGGGCATCGCCCGCCGCGACCCGGGCCCTTCGGGTGAGGAAAGTTGTGAGCAGGGTGTTTTCGCAGGTCAGCAAGGCGATCAGGAGTGCGGGGTAAGGGGACGTGCACATCGTCATCATGGGCTGCGGGCGAGTGGGAGCCGCTCTCGCGCAGACCTTGGAGCAGCAGGGGCACACCGTCGCGGTGGTGGACCAGGACCCGACGGCTTTCCGCCGTCTGGGCTCCGGTTTCGGCGGTCGGCGCGTCACGGGCGTGGGCTTCGACCAGGACACGCTCCGCGAGGCGGGCATCGAGGACGCCGGTGCCTTCGCCGCGGTGAGCAGCGGTGACAACTCCAACATCATCGCGGCGCGGGTCGCGCGCGAGATGTTCGGCATCGAGAACGTGGCGGCGCGGATCTACGACCCGCGCCGGGCCGAGGTGTACCAGCGCCTCGGCATCCCGACGGTCGCCACAGTGCGGTGGACCGCCGACCAGATGCTGCGGCGGCTGCTGCCGTCCGGCGCGGAGCCGCTGTGGCGTGACCCGAGCGGTGGTGTCCAGCTCGCGGAGGTGCACACCACTCCGGCGTGGATCGGCCACAAGGTGAGCCGTCTCCAGGAGGAGACCGGGGTCCGCGTCGCCTTCCTCACCCGGCTGGGCGAAGCGATTCTGCCGACCTCGCAGACGGTGCTCCAGGAGGGGGATCTGGTGCACGTGATGATGCGTACGGACGAGATCGCGAAGGTCGAGGAGGCCTTCGCCGAGGGTCCCGAGGAGGGCGGTCACTGATGCGTGTCGCTATTGCGGGCGCGGGCGCGGTGGGCCGTTCCATCGCCGCCGAGCTCCTGGAGAACGGGCACGAGGTCCTGCTCGTCGACAAGGCGCCGACCGCCATCTCGGTGGAGCGGGTGCCGCAGGCGGAGTGGCTGCTCGCCGACGCCTGTGAGATCACCTCGCTCGACGAGGCGGCGCTCCAGCGCTGCAACGTGGTGATCGCGGCGACCGGTGACGACAAGGTGAACCTGGTCGTCTCGCTGCTCGCCAAGACCGAGTACGGCGTGCCGCGGGTCGTGGCCCGGGTGAACAACCCGAAGAACGAGTGGCTGTTCAACGAGTCGTGGGGCGTGGACGTGGCCGTCTCGACGCCTCGGCTGATGTCGGCGCTGGTGGAGGAGGCGGTGAGCGTCGGCGATCTGGTGCGGCTGCTCCGCTTCAGCCACGGCGACGCGAACCTGGTCGAGCTGACGCTCCCGCCGGAGTCGGCGGTCGCGGGTACCTCGGTCGGGGACGTGGACTGGCCGCAGGACACCTCGCTGGTGACGATCATCCGTGGTTCGCGGGTGCTGACGCCGAGCCCCGAGGAGACCCTGGAGGCCGGTGACGAGCTGCTGTTCGTGGCGGCGCAGGCCCGCGAGGAGCAGCTGGAGGACCTGCTCCAGGTCCGCCGCGTGGACTCCTGATCCCGGTGCGGGTCATGGCCTCGGGGGACCTTGCCCCGCCGGGGTCCTGATCCCGCGCGGCCGCTCCGGCGGTCGTCGTACGCGGAGGGGCCCGGACCTGTGACAGGTCCGGGCCCCTCCGCGTGATGTCCGTCCCCGGGGCTCAGGCCTCCGGGTGGGTCCGCGCGGCGGCCGCCTCGCGCTCCCTGTCCGTGCGGTCCTTCTCGGCCCGCTCCTTCTCGGCGCGCTCCTCGGCCTCCATCTCGGCGAAGACGTCGATCGGCGCCGGGGCCTTCGCGAGGAAGAGCCAGGTGAGGTAGACCGCGAGCAGGAACGGCGGGATCTTGAGCGCGACGATCACCCAGCCGAACCTGGTCGTGTCGGCCCACCAGTACATCGGGAAGAGGATCGCGCACTTGCCGAGCAGGATCAGGCCCCAGGCCCAGCTGGCCTTGGTGTAGGCCTTCTTGCGGCCGGGGTTGCGGGTCCGCCAGGAGAGGTTCTCCTTGAAGACCGGGCCGAGGATCAGGCCGATCAGCGGTACGCCCGCGAGCGCGGTGATGATGTACGCGAGGGCGAGGCCCAGCGTGTAGAGCATCCCCGGCAGGTAGAAGTCCTTGGCGTTGCCGGTCATCATCGCGAAGACCACGCCGAAGGCGACGCCGAAGACCCCGCTGAAGGCGTGCTTGACGGTGTCGCGGCGGATCAGCCGGACGGCGACGAGCACCAGGGAGACCGCCAGCGCGGCGATGGCCGAGACCTGGAGGTTCTTGTTGACCGTGAAGATCGTGACGAACAGCAGACCGGGCACGACCGTCTCGATCATGCCCCGCAGGCCGCCGAAGGCCTCGAACAGCGCGGCCTCGGTGACCTCCTTCGAGGCCTGGGCGTCCTGATCGGCCTGGGCGTCCGTGGGGGTCGGCTTGTCGAGGGACGTCACCGGCTACTCCTGTCCGAGCGGTCGGAGCTCGTATTTGGGGTTGAAGAGGACCCGCCGGCCCTGGCTCATGGAGATCCGGCCGGAGGCGATCAGCCTGCGGCCCGGTTCGATGCCCACGATGGAGCGCCTGCCGAGCCACACGACGTCGAGCGGTGCCGTGCCGTCGAACAGTTCGGCCTCCAGCGCGGGCACACCGGCCCGGGGACGCAGCGTGACCGTGCGCAAGGTACCAGTCACCTTGACTATCTGGCGGTCGGAGCAGTCGCAGATGCGGGTGCACCCCGATGCCTCGGCGTCCTCCTGGAGCTCTTCCGACTCCAGGTCCTCGGCGGAGGAGGAGAGCCGGTCGAGCATCCGGCGGAACCTACCGGCCGGCTTCTCTGTGCGTGGTGCAGCGCTCATATGGAAAGCGTACCGGCCGCTCCTGGCGTGGAGGCCTGGTCCGGGATCCTCTCCGTACGGCCTTGGCTTCAGCGTTCGAAGCGGTAGCCCATGCCCGGTTCGGTGACGAAGTGCCGGGGGTGCGAGGGATCGCCCTCCAGCTTGCGGCGCAGTTGTGCCATGTAGACCCGCAGGTAGTTGGTCTCGGTGCCGTACGAGGGTCCCCAGACCTCCTGGAGCAGTTGCTTCTGGCTGACCAGGCGGCCGCTGTTGCGGACCAGGACCTCCAGGAGGTGCCACTCGGTGGGGGTGAGCCGGACGTCCCTGCCGTCGCGGTGGACCTTCTTCGCGGCGAGGTCGACGGTGAAGCCCTCGGTCTCGACGACCACGACCCCGTCCTCGGCGCCGCCGACCGGCTCGGCACGGCGGACGGCGGCGCGCAGCCGGGCGAGCAGCTCGTCCATCCCGAAGGGCTTGGTGACGTAGTCGTCGGCGCCCGCGTCGAGCGCCTCGACCTTCTCGTCGGAGGTCTGCCGCGCGGACAGGACGAGGATCGGCACCCGGGTCCAGCCGCGCAGGCCCTTGATCACCTCGACGCCGTCCATGTCGGGCAGTCCGAGGTCGAGGACGACGACGTCGGGGTGGCGGTCGGCGGCGAGGCGGAGGGCGGTGGCACCGTCGGGCGCGGCGTCGACCTCGTACTTCCGCGCCTTGAGGTTGATCACCAGGGCGCGGACGATCTGCGGCTCGTCGTCGACCACGAGGACCCGGGTCATGGCGGGGGACCTTCCTTCTTCGGTCGCCCGTAGGGGCGGGGGCATGGGGCGGGGCATGGGGCGGGGGCGTAGGACGGGATGGAAGCGTGGGACGGGATGGAGGCGTGGGACGGGGCGGAGGAGCAAGAGGGTACGGGAGGGACGGGGCCGGGCCTCACGGCGCCGGGCCCCGGGGTCAGGTCACCGCGTGGGCCGGGAGGTCGGCGGCGGGTACCGGGGGCCCGCCCCGCGCGGCGCGGAGCGTGAGCACCATCGTCAGGCCGCCGCCGGGAGTGTCCTCCGCGCCGAGGGTGCCGCCCATGGCCTCCACGAAGCCCCGGGCGACCGCGAGGCCGAGGCCGACCCCGGAGCCGCGCGGAGCGTCGCCGAAGCGCTGGAAGGGCTCGAAGATGCCGTCCTTGGCCTCGTCGGGCACACCGGGGCCCCGGTCCACGACCCGCAGCTCGACGCGTTCGCCGAGCGCGCTGGCGGCGACGGCCACGGGCATTCCCTCGGGGCTGTACTTGACGGCGTTCTCGACGATGTTGGCGACGGCCCGTTCGAGCAGGCCCTTGTCGACCTCCACCATCGGCAGCGTCTCGGGTATGTCGAGTTCCGCGCTGCCGTCCGGCACTCCCCCGAGGGCCATGGGGACGACCTCGTCGAGGTCGACCACCCGGATGAGGGGCGTGACGGTGCCGGTCTGGAGGCGGGACATGTCGAGGAGGTTGCCGACGAGGTGGTCGAGGCGGTCGGCGCCCGCCTCGATGCCCTCCAGGAGCTCGGCCCGGTCCTCCTCGGACCACTCGACGTCGTCGGAGCGGAGCGACGTCACCGACGCCTTGATACCGGCGAGGGGGGTGCGCAGGTCGTGGCTGACGGCGGCCAGCAGGGACGTACGGATCTTGTTGCCCTCGGCGAGCTTACGGGCCTCCTCGGCCTCGTCCACGAGCCGCTGCCGGTCGAGGACGACGACCGCCTGGGCGGCGAAGGCACCCAGCACCCGGCGGTCCTCGGCGGGCAGGACCCGGCCGGTCAGGGCCAGCGCGAGATGGTCGCCGACGGGCATGTCCACATCGGCCTCCTCGGGCCGGGCGGCGGGCGCGGGGCCCACGCTGCCCGCACGGGTCCACGGCTCGACCTCGTCCACCCGTTCCAGGAGGGCGACGGACTCCATGGAGAAGGTCTCCCGGACCCGTTCGAGGAGCGCTTCGAGACTGGTGTCGCCGCGCAGCACACTGCCCGCGAGGTAGGAGAGCACCTCGGACTCGGCGCGCAGCCGGGCCGCCTGGTGGGTGCGGCGGGCCGCCAGGTCCACCACGGAGGCGACGGCCATGGCGACCCCGAAGAAGACCGCGATGGCCACGATGTTCTTCGGGTCGGAGACGGTGAGCCGGTGGACGGGCGGGGTGAAGAACCAGTTGAGCAGGAGGGAACCGGCGGCGGCCGAGCCCAGCGCGGGCAGGAAGCCGCCGAGCAGCGCGGAGGCGACCGTGAGGGCCAGGAAGAGCAGCATGTCGTTGGCGAGGCCGAGGTCGGCGTCGACATGGGTGAGGAGCAGGGCGAGGGCGACCGGTCCCGCGACGCCGACCAGCCAGCCGGCCATGATCCGCGAGCGGCCGAGCCTGGCCCCCCGCGTGACGGGCAGGCCGCGCCCCTTGGCGACCTCGCCGTGGGTGACGATGTGGACGTCGAGGTCGGGCCCGGAGTCACGGGCCACGGTCTGGCCGACGCCGGGGCCGAGGATGTACTGCCAGGAGCGGCGGCGGCTGGAGCCCAGGACGATCTGGGTGGCGTTGACGCCCCGGGCGAACTCCAGGAGCGCCATGGGGACGTCGTCGCCGATGACGTGATGGAACGTTCCGCCCAGATCCTCGACGAGGGTGCGCTGGACGGCCAGCTCCTTGGGCGAGGCGGCGGTGAGCCCGTCGCTGCGGGCGATGTAGACGGCGAGGACCTCGCCACCCGCGCCCTTCTCGGCGAGCCGGGTGGCCCTGCGTATGAGGGTGCGGCCCTCGGGCCCGCCGGTCAGTCCGACGACGATCCGCTCACGGGCCTGCCAGGTCGAGCGGATGTTGTGCTCGCCCCGGTAGCGCTGGAGGTACTCGTCGACCCGGTCGGCGGTCCACAGCAGGGCCAGCTCGCGCAGGGCGGTGAGGTTGCCGGGGCGGAAGTAGTTGGAGAGGGCCGCGTCGACCTTGTCCGAGGTGTAGATGTTGCCGTGGGCCATCCGGCGGCGCAGCGCCTCCGGGGACATGTCGACCAGCTCGATCTGGTCGGCCCGGCGCACCACCTCGTCGGGTACGGTCTCCCGCTGCCGTACGCCGGTGATCGCCTCGACCACGTCGCCGAGCGATTCCAGGTGCTGGATGTTGACGGTCGAGACGACGTCGATGCCCGCCGCGAGCAGTTCGGCGACGTCCTGCCACCGCTTGGGGTTGCGGGAGCCGGGCACGTTGGTGTGGGCCAGCTCGTCGACGAGGGCGACGGCCGGGCGGCGGGCCAGGACCGCGTCGATGTCCATCTCGGTGAAGGTGGCGCCCCGGTACTCCAGGGTGCGGCGGGGCACCTGCTCCAGGCCGTGCAGCATGACCTCGGTGCGCGGCCGTCCGTGGTGCTCGACGAACGCGACCACGCAGTCCGTGCCGCGCTCCACGCGCCGGTGCCCCTCGGAGAGCATCGCGTAGGTCTTGCCGACGCCCGGCGCAGCGCCGAGGTAGATCCGAAGCTTGCCGCGTCCCATGGGACGACCATACGTCCAGCCAATCGGACATTCCGCACGTGGGGGAAGGGGCCGGTGTGGTCTTGACGTGATTCTGATGTCGGGAACACGACCCCCGGGCCTTCCCCGGGGCCCCGTGGCGGGAGCCCCCGGGGAGGCCGTCCTCAGTGCTCGGTGATCTCGCCGTCGCTCAGTTCGAGGACCCGGTCCGCCAGGCCGAGGAGCTGCGGGTCGTGGGTGGCGACCAGGGCCGTGCAGCCCTCGCTGCGCACCACCGCGCGCAGCAGCTGCATGACGGCGAGCCCGGTCTCCTGGTCCAGCTGGCCGGTCGGCTCGTCGGCGATGAGCAGGGCGGGCTTGTTGGCCAGTGCCCGTGCGATGGCGACCCGCTGCTGCTGTCCGCCGGAGAGCTCACCGGGCCGCTGCGCGGCGTGGTCCGCGAGGCCGACCAGACCGAGGAGGAGGGAGACCCGCTCCTCGCGCTCCTCGGGGTCCGCCTTCCGCAGCCGCATGGGCACGCCCACGTTCTCCGCGGCGGAGAGGATGGGGAGCAGGCCGAAGGACTGGAAGATGAAGCCGATCCGGTCCCGGCGCAGTTCCAGGAGCCCGCTCTCGCCGAGCGTGGAGAGGTCGACGCCGTCGATGACGATGGAGCCGCCGTCGGCGCTGTCGAGGCCGCCGACCAGGTTCAGCAGCGTCGTCTTGCCGGAACCGGAGCGTCCCTTGAGCGCGACCAGCTCGCCGCGCGGGATGTCGAAGGAGACCCCCCGCAGCGCGTGGACGGCGGCCTCTCCCGTGCCGTACGAACGGCGCAGGTTCTCCACCCGGACCATCGGCGGGCCCGCCGGGTCCTCGGCGACGGCCGTCGCGGACCTCGTGCTGCTCTCACTCACGCTGTGCTCCCCCTCCTCGAACATGTGCCCGCCAGTATGGTCCGCCGCCGGGTCCGAGGGCCAGAGCCACAGGGAGAAACCTGTGGAAAACGGCCGGTGGGCCGCTTCCCGTACCGACGTACGGGAAGCGGCCCACCGGAAGGTTCACTCGCTCGGCGGAGCCCGGAGGCTCCCCCCGGGACGGGCCCGGGGAAGGTGGCTCAGCGGATCTCGGAGATCTCCGGACCGCGCTGGAGCTGGCCCATGCCGCCGGAGAAGCGGGAGTTCTCCTGCTCCTCCTGCTGCACGCCGTCCGGCACCATCTGCGCGTCCTCCGGCAGCTTGAGGACGATCGGGTCGCGCGGGGCCATCGGGCCCTCGCCGCGGACGACCACGCTGTCCCGGACGATCTGCTCCAGCAGCCCCGCGGCCTCGGGCTGGACCGCGCCCTGCCCGGAGATCACTCCGCGCAGGAACCAGCGGGGTCCGTCGACGCCCACGAAGCGGACCAGCTGCACACCGCGGTTGCCGTCCGGCAGCTGCACCGGCACCTGGGCCCGCAGCTCCCAGCCGAGGGGGCCCTCGACCTCGTCGATGACACCGCCCTGCTGGACGATGCCGGTCGCGATCTCGTCGCGGACCTCGCCCCAGATGCCCTCGTTCTTGGGGGCGGCGAAGGCCTGGAGCTGCACGGCGCTGTCCCGCAGGACGACGGTGGCCGCGACGATCGCGTCGCCCGCCACCTCCACCCGCAGTTCCATGCCCTCGATCCCGGGCACGAAGACACCGCCGAGGTCCACGCGGCCCTCCTCGGGCTTGGCGACCTCGGAGATGTCCCAGGGCCCGTCGGGCCGGGGCGCCGGCGGAAGGTTCACCCGGCGCCGGGTCGCGGCGTCCGCGCCCTCGCCGTCCACCGCGTCGACGACCTGCTCGGCCTCGCCCGCCGCGTCCTCGGCGGCACCGCTCTTCTTGCGACGTCCGAACACGTCACTGTCCTTCCCGGTCGGATACGACCGAAGCGTATCGATTCCCACCCGTTGTGCCGTCCACGGCGGCATGACCGCCGGTGGAACCGAAGCCCCCCTCGGCCCGCGCCGAACCGGGAAGCTCCGCCACCTCGTGGAAGCGCACCTTCTCGACCTGCTGGACGACAATCTGGGCAATCCTGTCGAACCGTTCGAACCGCACGGTCTCGCGCGGGTCGAGATTGACCACGATCACCTTGATCTCTCCACGGTACCCGGCATCCACCGTCCCCGGGGCATTCACGAGCGCCACTCCGCACCGGGCCGCGAGTCCCGAGCGGGGGTGCACGAAGGCCGCGTACCCGTCGGGCAGCGCGATCGAGACCCCGGTGGGCAGCACGGCGCGCTCCCCGGGGGCCAGCTCGGCGGCCTCGGTGGTCACGAGGTCGGCACCGGCGTCACCGGGGTGCCCGTAGGAGGGGATCGGCACGTCCGGGTCCAGACGCCGGATCAGTACGTCGACGGGGTTGCGCATCAGGGGTTCACCTCGAAGGCGCGGGCGCGCCTGGCCTGGTCGGGGTCGGACATGGCGGCCTGGATCTCCTCCGGCCGGCCGTTGTCGATGAAGTGGTCGACCTTGACCTCGACGAAGAGGGCGTCGGCGCGGACGGCGACGGGGCCCTCGGGCCCGCCGATCCGGCCGATCCCGGTCGAGAAGATCTTGCGGCCGTCCACGGCGGTGACCTCGGCCCGGAGGTGGAGCACGGTGCCCACCGGGACGGGCCGCACGAAGTCGGTCTCCAGCCTGCCGGTCACGGCGATGACCCGGAGGAGCCAGTTCAGGGAGCCGAGGGTCTCGTCGAGCGCGGTGGCGAGGACGCCGCCGTGCGCGAGGCCGGGGGCGCCCTGGTGGTCGGGGGTCACGGTGAACTCGGCGGTGACGGTCACGCCCTCGCCCGCGCGCGCCGCCAGGTGGAGGCCGTGGGGCTGCCCCTCGCCGCACCCGAAGCAGTACTCGTAGTGGGAACCGAGCAGCTCACCGGGGGCCGGCGCGTCGGGGTGGCGCACCGGCGGTATGGCGTCGGGCGGCGGGGTGAGGGCGGCAGATGTTGCAGTCACAGGCGCAGACCTTACCCGCGCGGGTGGGCGCGGGTCGCGCCGTGCCAAGCTTGGGCCCATGCAGCCTTCCGCGCCGTCTCCGGCCTCTTCGTCCACGCCGTCCGCCGTGCCGCGCTTCGACGAGCGGCTGACGGCGCCGCGCTCGTGGTGGGTGATCGTCGGGCTGCTCGGCCTCTCCGGCGGTCTGGTCATGTTCCCGCTGGGTACGGTCCCGATGCTGGGCGGTCTGATCGTGGCCGCGGTGCTGGCCGGTGCGGCGGTCTCCTCGTACGGCTCCGCGCGGGTGCGCGTGGTGGCGGGGTCGCTCGTGGCGGGTGACGCGCGCATCCCGGTGACGGCCCTGGGGGCGGCCGAGGTGCTGGACCCGGAGGAGGCGCGCGCCTGGCGCACGTACAAGGCCGATCCGCGCGCCTTCCTGCTGATGCGCAGCTATGTGCCGCGCGCGGTGCGGGTCGAGATCACGGACCCGGCGGACCCGACCCCGTACGCGTACCTCTCCAGCCGTGAGCCGGAGGCCCTGGTGGCGGCGCTGGACGCCGAGCGCCCCGGGGCCCGTGGGGACGCGGGGGTCTGACCGGTACGGACGCCTGGGGGCCGACCGGGCCCGTACGGCCCTGGACGACACGCGCGCTGGTCCCGGTGGGAGCGGCGGCCGGGGCTCCGGCCGCCGGCAGCGGGTCTCTCCGGCTCGACGGGCCCGTTCCGGGGGCTGCCGCTCACGGGCTCGACGGCCGTCCGGTCCTGGTGGGGTCCGGGGCGCGGGCCCAGGAGGAGGCCGCCCCGGGCCCCTGTCCGGCTGGAGACTGTCCGGCTAGAGACCCAGTTCCCCGGGGTTCTCCGGCTGTTCCAGCGGGGGCAGCTCCCGGAGGGTCTCCCAGGGGACGCGGCGCTCGCGCAGGTCCTTGCGGATGTGCGCCGCGAGCTTCTTGGTGTCGCGGCGGTTCATGACCGCGCCGACGGCGGCGCCGACCATGAAGGGCATGAGGTTCGGCAGGTTGCGGACCATGCGCTTCATGATCTGCTGGCGCAGTTCGCGCTTGAGCTGGCCGCCCAGGGCCGCGTTGACCGTGGTGGGTCTGGTGGGGTCGATGCCCCGCTCCTCGGCCCAGGAGGCCAGGTAGGCGGCCGAGCGCTGGGTGAGCCTGCCCGGGGGGCGCAGTCCGTAGACCTCGTGCAGCTCGGCGATGAGCTTGAGCTCCACGGCGGCGACGCCGGTGATCTCGGCGGCGAGTTCCGCGGGCATGGCCGGGGGCACCGGGAGCATGGCGGCGGCGCCGACGCTCGCGCCCACGGTCGAGCTCGCGTTCGCCGCGCCCGTGACGAGCTTGTCGGCGAGCTCCTCCGGGCCGAGCCCGGGAAACTGCCTGCGCAGGGTCGCCAGATCGCGGACCGGGATCCGCGGGGCGAGATCGATCAGCCGGTCGGCCAGGTGGCCGATGCCCGCCCTGGCGCTGTCGCCGCCGCGCTTCACGCCCTGGCGGACGCCCTGCGCGACGCCGCGCCGGACGGAGTCGATCCGGCCGGAGTCGATCCTGATCTTGTCGAGCTGGGCGCGCGCGGGATTGGCGAGGCGCTTGACGGCGCCGAAGCGTCCGTCCCGCCCTGCCTCCTCGCGCGGGGACCCGTCGGGGTCCGTCGTGTCGAGGGCGTCGCTCCGCCCGGTGTCCCGCTCCGCCGGGAGGCGGGCCGGGTCCGGCTCGGCGGCCACCGCGAGCGAGGCCGGGTGGCCCCGCTCGTCGTCACGTACGCCGAGGAAGGACGGGGCGGCGGTGTGCTCGGCCTCGGGAGCCCCGTGGGCGCCCTCCGCCGGGCCCGAGCCGCCCTTGTGCGCCTTCGGGCTCCCGGGGAGCCGTAGACGTCGCTTCCGGGGCGGTGTGTCACCTGTCACGGCTGACGACCTCAGTCGCAGTCGCGGCAGATCGGCTGGCCGTTCTTCTCCCTGGCCAGCTGGCTGCGGTGGTGCACGAGGAAGCAGCTCATGCAGGTGAACTCGTCGGCCTGCTTGGGCAGGACCCGGACGGCCAGTTCCTCGTTCGAGAGGTCGGCGCCGGGCAGCTCCAGGCCCTCGGCGGCCTCGAACTCGTCGACATCGACGGTCGAGGTGGACTTGTCGTTCCGGCGGGCCTTCAGTTCTTCAAGGCTGTCCGAGTCGACGTCGTCGTCGGTCTTGCGTGGGGTGTCGTAATCCGTTGCCATGTCGCTCTCCCCCTCTGGGTGGTTGCGGGTGTCTCAGCGCACGTAACGCGTGAGAGGTCGGACTTGTGCCCGACCTGAGGCGGAGATTTTGCCTCACATCAAGGTCTGTTACTCAATCGACACCCGTCCCGCCCTCTCGCGAGTGGCGGGCTTGGGGTGGCGAACCGGACCGTACACGGTCCGCGGGGTGCGCCTCACGCGCACCACCCCGTGTACTTCCCGTCATTACGGGCCCCGGAAACCCGGACTTTTCCAGGTTTTCCGAGGGATTTCCCGGTCACGGAGAGTGGGGGGCCAGGCCCCTCCCCCTGTGATCGATCACACATGAGCGTCTCAGGATCGGGGTTCCGGAATTCCGCCCAAAGCGAACGGAACCGGTCGGCCCGTGCAGTGTGTCAGATCGGCAGAGTGACGCGCATCACGAGGCCGCCGCCCTCGCGGGGCTCCGCGATGATACGGCCACCGTGCGCACGGGCCACGGATCTGGCGATCGACAGGCCGAGACCGACGCCCTTGTCGCTCCCGGTCCGCTCCTGGCGCAGCCGCCGGAACGGCTCGAAGAGATTGTCGATCTCGTACGCCGGGACCACGGGCCCCGTGTTCGAGACGACCAGGACCGCCTGACCCGGCCCGGTCTCGGTCCTCACCTCCACCCAGCCGCCCTCCGCCACGTTGTACCGCACGGCGTTCTGCAACAGGTTCAGCGCGATCCGCTCCAGCAGGACACCATTGCCCTGGACGACCGCCGGAGCGCGCACACCCCGGATCTCGACACCCTTGCCCTCCGCCTCCCCGTGCACCTGGTCCACCGCCCGCTCCGCGACCTCGGCCAGATCCACGGGCTTGCGCTCGACGATCTGGTTGTCACTGCGGGCCAGCAGCAGCAGACCCTCCACGAGCTGCTCACTGCGCTCGTTCGTCGCCAGCAGGGTCTTCCCCAGCTGCTGCAGCTCGACCGGCCCCCCAGGATCCGAGAGATGCACCTCCAGAAGAGTCCGGTTGATCGCCAGCGGCGTCCGCAGCTCGTGCGACGCGTTCGCGACGAACCGCTGCTGGGCACTGAAAGCCCGCTCCAGCCGGTCCAGCATCTCGTCGAAAGTGTCGGCGAGCTCCTTCAGCTCATCGTCCGGACCGTCCAGCTCGATCCGCCGCGACAGATCCGAACCCGCCACCTGACGCGCCGTACGAGTGATCCGGCCCAACGGCGACAACACCCGCCCCGCCATCGCGTAACCGAACGCGAAAGCGATGATGCTCAACCCCAGCAACGCGAACAACGAACGCCGCAGAAGATCCTCCAACGCCAGATCGCTCTGGTGCCGGAGGCAGACCGAGACGGCGTCGTTCAGCTGCTCGCCGGTGCCCTGCACGGGGAGCTCGCACCAGGAGGTCGTGGGCTGGACCTTGCCCTCGACCACCTTGAAGGGCAGCTCGGAGACGCTGTCGGTGAGGGCCTGCGCGGTGAAGAGGTAGATGATCGAGAGCAGCAGGATGCCCGCGATGAGGAACATCCCGCCGTACAGCAGGGTGAGCCGTATCCGGATGGTCGGGCGCAGGAGCGGCCGGACCGGGTCCCGGGGGTCCCAGGTCGGTTTCGGCGGCGCCTGGGGGTGATGGGGCGCGGGGGTGGTGGCCATCGGGTCAGATCCGGTACCCGGAACCGGGCACCGTGACGATGACCGGCGGCTCGCCGAGCTTGCGGCGCAGGGTCATGACGGTGACGCGCACCACGTTGGTGAACGGGTCGGTGTTCTCGTCCCAGGCCTTCTCCAGGAGCTGCTCGGCCGAGACGACCGCGCCCTCGCTGCGCATCAGGACCTCCAGGACGGCGAACTCCTTGGGCGCGAGCTGGACCTCCCGGCCTTCGCGGAAGACCTCGCGGCGGTTCGGGTCCAGCTTGATGCCCGCGCGCTCCAGGACGGGCGGCAGGGGCACGCTGGTGCGGCGGCCGAGGGCGCGCACGCGCGCCGTGAGCTCGGCGAAGGCGAAGGGCTTGGGGAGGTAGTCGTCCGCGCCGATCTCCAGGCCCTCGACGCGGTCGCTGACGTCGCCGGAGGCGGTGAGCATCAGGACGCGGGTGGGCATGCCCAGCTCGACGATCCTGCGGCAGACGTCGTCCCCGTGGACGAGGGGCAGGTCGCGGTCGAGGACGACGACGTCGTAGTCGTTCACCCCGACGCGTTCCAGGGCCGCGGCGCCGTCGTACACGACGTCGACGGCCATGGCCTCCCGGCGCAGTCCGGTGGCCACCGCATCGGCGAGCAGCTGCTCGTCCTCGACGACGAGTACGCGCACGTCGTTTCCTTTCCCGCTGAGCATCGGTCCGGGACGGGACCGGCTGGAACCTGAGCACGGAATGTGCGTGTCCATCCTGCCCCGTACGCGCGTAAACCGGCTGTAAGACGGCTGTGCGGGGGGCTTCCCCGCCGGGCGGTGGGTGGCGGGAGGCCATGGGGCGGTTGGCCGGTTACCGGGAATCCGGTGGATTTCCGGGCCAGTTGAGGTTTCTCCGAGGGAGCGCTTGGGGAGGACGACTGCACACCCCGTGATCACGCCCTGTATGTGGCGCGCCACCTACCGCTCTCTGTCCCCCAGAGGCCGCAGCGCGTGATCCACCCACCTCCGGCACACCCCCGTGCCGCCGGACCCATGACGAGGGGGCGCATGATGGACGCTTTCACCGCAGGACTGCTGCACCGCATCAGGACCACGCAGACCGACCTCACGCGGGCTCGTGAGACGGGCGACGACTACCTGGTGGAGGTCGAGCTGGCAGAGCTCGACGACCTGCACCGGCTGGCCGCCGAGCACGGTGTGGAGGTCTCCGCGCCGGGTCACTGACCCTGCGGACCCACCACTCCCGTCTCACCTGTCCCACCCACCACACCTGCTCTTACCTGTCACACCCGTCCCGGAGTGGTTCGCCCGCTCCGGGACGCGCCACGTGCGAGGGCCCCGGCGCCGATCCCGGCACCGGGGCCCTCGCGCGTCCGCCGTCGTGGCGGAGGGGGCAGCCGGTCAGTCGTGCCAGGCGCCCAGTTCCTCCAGGAGGTCCTGGAGGGGCGTGAAGAGGCCCGGGGAGGCCGCCAGGGTCAGCTCTCCGGACGCCGGCTCGCCCCGGCGGCCTCCGGTGAGGGCGCCCGCCTCGCGGGCGATCAGGGCCCCCGCCGCGAGGTCCCAGGGGTTGAGCCCGCGCTCGTAGTACGCGTCGAGCCGTCCGGCGGCGACGTCGCAGAGGTCCACGGCGGCCGAGCCGCCGCGCCGGATGTCGCGGACGAGCGGGATCACCCGCCGGGCCACCTCGGCCTGATGGGCGCGCCGGGCCTGGACGTATCCGAAGCCGGTGCCGAGGAGCGCCTGGTCGAGGGCGGGCGAGGGGCGGACGGCGAGGCGC
This sequence comes from Streptomyces sp. NPDC101490, assembly GCF_044767145.1. NCBI lineage: Bacteria > Bacillati > Actinomycetota > Actinomycetes > Kitasatosporales > Streptomycetaceae > Streptomyces > Streptomyces sp. NPDC101490. The sequence continues at coordinate 159,482 of NZ_JBIWNI010000004.1, read as the reverse complement.
CGGTCCCCCGCCCACGCGCCGCCGCCGAGGACCGCCCGGTAGGTCTCGCCGCGCATCGGGGCCTCGACGACGCCGACCACGGCCTCGCCGTCGCGTTCGGCGGCGATGGAGACGGCCCAGGTGGGGAGGCCGTAGAGGTAGTTCACGGTGCCGTCGAGCGGGTCGATGACCCAGCGGACTCCGCTGGTCCCGGGGCTCGCCGCGCCCTCCTCGCCGAGGAAGCCGTCGTGCGGCCGGTGCTCGGCGAGGAAGCCGGTGATCAGCTTCTCGGCGGCGATGTCCATCTCGGTGACGACGTCGATGGGGCTGGTCTTGGTCCTCGCCACGGCGAGGTCGTCGGGCCGGCCGTCGCGCAGCAGCGCTCCGGCGCGCCGGGCGGCCTCCAGGGCGAGGGCGAGCAGTTCGGCGAGCAGCGGGTCCTGCGGGGCGCTCGCCCCGGTCACGTCGGTCACGGGGACTCCTCAGGCGTAGGGGCTGTCGGCGCCCGCGGCGGCGGGGCGCTCCGCGCGGGCCGGGCAGCAGCCGATGGGACACAGGTCGTGGGAGGGTCCGAGGGCGCCGAGCGCGCACCGCTCGGCCCTGGTGCCCCGCTCGGTCGCGGCGCGCTCCAGGAGGAGGTCGCGGACGGCGGCGGCGAAGCGGGGGTCGGCGCCGACGGTGGCGGAGCGCCGGACCGGCAGTCCGAGTCCGGCCGCCTTGGCGGTGGCCTCGGTGTCGAGGTCGTAGCGGACCTCCATGTGGTCGGAGACGAAGCCGATCGGGACCATGACGGCGGCGGGGGCCCCGGCGGCGTGCAGTTCCTCCAGGTGGTCGCAGATGTCGGGCTCCAGCCAGGGGATGTGGGGGGCGCCGCTGCGGGACTGGTAGACGAGCTTCCAGGGGTGGTCCACGCCGGTGGCCTCGCGGACCGCGTCGGCGATCGTCCGCGCCACGTCGAGGTGCTGGCGGACGTAGGCCCCGCCGTCGCCGTGCTCGGTGACGGGTCCCGAGGTGTCGGCGGCGGAGTCGGGGATGGAGTGGGTGGTGAAGGCGAGGTGGGCCCCGTCGCGCACGGCCGGGTCGAGTTCGGCGAGGGAGGCGAGGACGCCCTCGACCATGGGCCCGACGAAGCCGGGGTGGTTGAAGTAGTGCCGGAGCTTGTCGACCCGGGGCAGCGGGAGGCCTTCCGCTTCCAGGGTGGCGAGCGCGTCGGCGAGGTTCTCTCGGTACTGGCGGCAGCCGGAGTAGGAGGCGTACGCGCTGGTGGTGAGGACGGCGATGTGGCGCCGCCCGTCGGTGATCATCTCGCGGAGGGTGTCGGTGAGGTACGGCGCCCAGTTCCGGTTCCCCCAGTGGACGGGCAGCCGGAGACCGGCGGCGGCGAAGTCCGTCCGCAGCGCTTCGAGGAGCGCGCGGTTCTGGTCGTTGATCGGGGAGACGCCGCCGAAGAGGAAGTAGTGCTGCCCCACTTCCTTGAGCCGTTCCTTCGGGATGCCACGGCCGCGCGTCACGTTCTCCAGGAACGGGACCACGTCGTCCGGGCCCTCGGGGCCGCCGAACGAGAGCAGCAGCAGGGCGTCGTACGGGGCGGGATCGTGCTGATCGGACATGGCACCGATCCTCCCACCCGGTCCGGAGGGCGCGGGGCGCGGCCCGTCCGGAAAAAAGGGGGGATGACCCATCGACTTCACCGCCGTAGGCTTTAGCCCTCAATTACACGTGTGGACACCCGCTCCGGGTGACCTCGCGGAGGCCGCGCCCGTGCGCGGAGATCCGGAGACCTCCTTGCCCAGTCCCTACCGCGCGATATTCGCGGCGCCCGGCGCCGCCTCGTTCTCCGTCGCGGGATTCTTCGGCCGGATGCCGCTGTCCATGATGGGCATCGGCATCGTGACCATGATCTCGCAGGTGACCGGCCGGTACGGGCTGGCCGGAGCCCTGTCGGCGACGCTCGCGATGTCCGCCGCCGTCCTCGGCCCGGCGGTCTCCCGCCTGGTCGACCGGCACGGGCAGCGCCGGGTGCTCCGCCCGGTGACCCTGGTCTCGCTGGTGGCCGCCGCCGGGCTGCTCGTCTGTGTGCAGCAGCGGACCCCGGACTGGACGCTCTTCGTGTTCACCGCGGTGATCGGCTGTGTGCCCAGCGTGGGCGCCATGACCCGGGCCCGCTGGGCGGAGATCTACCGGGGCGACGCGCGGCGGCTGCACACCGCGTACGCCTGGGAGTCGATCGTCGACGAGGTGTGCTTCATCTTCGGCCCGATCATCTCGATCGGTCTGTCGACGGTCTGGTTCCCCGAGGCGGGTCCGCTGTTCGCCGGGGTGTTCCTCACCATCGGCGTCTTCTGGCTGACCGCGCAGCGCGCCACCGAGCCGGTCCCCCACGGCGGGAAGGGCGAGGACCGGGGCGGTTCCGCGCTCCGCTCCCCCGGTCTCCAGGTCCTGGCGCTCGCCTTCGTGGCCACCGGCGCCATCTTCGGATCGGTCGACGTGGTGACGGTGGCCTTCGCGGAGGAGCAGGGCCACAAGGCCGCCGCCAGCCTGGTCCTGGCCGTCTACGCGCTCGGCTCCTGTCTGGCCGGAGCCGTCTTCGGGCTGCTCCACCTCAAGGGCGAGCCGTCCAGGCGCTGGCTCCTGGGCCTCTGCGCGATGGCCGTGAGTATGATCCCCCTCCTACTGGCCGGGAACCTGCCGTTGCTGGCCGTGGCGCTCTTTGTCGCGGGCCTGTCCATCGCACCGACGATGGTGACCACGATGGCCCTCGTCGAAGCGCACGTACCGCGCACCAAGCTGACCGAGGGCATGACCTGGACGGGTACCGGGCTCGCGGTCGGCGTGGCGCTCGGCGCGTCGGCCGCCGGCTGGGTGGTGGACGCGTCGGGCGCGGAGGCGGGGTACGTGGTGCCCGTGGTCGCGGGCGCGCTCGCGGCCGCGGTGGGTCTCCTCGGACACCGTCGGCTGCGCAGGCCGACGCCGAACCGGGAGGGGCAGCGTGAGCGGGACGACGACGAGGTCAGCGGGGTCGGGGAGCGCCGGGACGGCGAACAGTCCGTGGCGTAATTGGGCGGGGAACGTCACCTCCCGTCCCGTGCGGGAGGTGAGTCCGGCTTCGGCCGAGGAGCTTGCTGAGGCGGTGCGCCGGGCGGCGGCCGACGGGCTGCGGGTGAAGACGGTCGGCACCGGCCATTCCTTCACCTCGATCGCCGCCACCGACGGCGTGCTGATCCGGCCGGGCCTGCTGACCGGCATCCGGCGGATCGACCGCGGGGCGATGACGGTCACGGTCGAGTCGGGCACCCCGCTCAAGCGGCTCAACGTGGCGCTGGCCCGGGAGGGCCTGTCGCTCACGAACATGGGCGACATCATGGAGCAGACCGTCGCCGGGGCCACCTCGACCGGGACGCACGGCACCGGCCGCGATTCGGCCTCCATAGCCGCGCAGATCCGCGAGCTGGAGCTGGTGACGGCCTCGGGCGAGCTGCTGACCTGCTCGGCGAAGGAGAACCCGGAGGTCTTCGCGGCCGCCAGGATCGGACTGGGCGCGCTGGGCGTGGTCACGGCGATCACCTTCGCGGTGGAGCCGGTCTTCCTGCTCACCGCGCGCGAGGAGCCGATGACCTTCGACCGGGTCACCTCGGAGTTCGACGCGCTGCACGCGGAGAACGAGCACTTCGAGTTCTACTGGTTCCCCCACACGGACAACTGCAACACCAAGCGCAACAACCGCAGCGCGGGTCCCGCCGCTCCTCCCGGCCGGGTCAGCGGCTGGGTCGAGGACGAGCTGCTGTCCAACGGCCTCTTCCAGGTGGCGTGCTCGCTGGGCCGGGCCGTGCCCCCGGTCATCCCCTCGATCGCCAGGGTCTCCAGCCGGGCCCTGTCGGCCCGTACGTACACCGACATCCCGTACAAGGTCTTCACCTCGCCGCGCCGGGTCCGCTTCCTGGAGATGGAGTACGCGCTGCCGCGTGAGACGGCGGTCGGCGCGCTGCGCGAGCTGAAGGCGATGGTCGAGCGCTCGCCGCTCAAGGTGAGCTTCCCGGTGGAGGTGAGGACCGCCCCGGCGGACGACATCGCGCTGTCCACGGCCTCGGGGCGGGACACCGTCTACATCGCCGTGCACCTCTACCGGGGGACGCCCCACCACGCGTACTTCACGGCGGTGGAGCGGATCATGACGGCGCACGCGGGCCGCCCCCACTGGGGCAAGGTGCACACCCGCGACGCCGCCTACTTCTCCGGGGTCTATCCGCGCTTCGCCGAGTTCACGGCGCTGCGCGACCGGCTCGACCCGGACCGGCTCTTCGCCAACGACTACCTGCGCCGGGTGCTGGGCGACTGACCGGTCACCCCTGGGGCGTCCCGGACTCCGCTCCGGTGCCCGTGCCGCCCCCGGCGGGCGCGGGGGCCCGCGGGCTCTCGGTGCGGGCGCCGGTGGCGGGCTCCCCGCTCGGGGTGGCCGGGGCCGTCGGGTCCGTGGTGGGCCCGGTGGTCGGGCCGGTCGGGGTGGGGGTCGGGACGCCGGTGGAGCCGGACCCGGAGGGGGTCGGCTCGGGCGAGGGGGTGGCGGTGCCTTCCCCGGTCCCGGTGGTGGCCCCGCCGCCCGGGGTCCCGGTGCCGCCCGTCGTCGGCGTCCCGGGGCCGTCGGTGGCGCCGGACGGCGCGGGCGAGGGGTCCCGGTCCGGTGCCGGGGCGTCCTTCCCGGCGCTCTCGCCGCCCCGGACCACGGAACCGAAGGTGGTGGTCCCCTGGGTCCCGCTGAAGTCCTGGCCCGAGACCAGTTCGTAGGCGGTGATGCCCCCCATGGTGACGCCGAAGACGAGGGCGGCGGCGACGGCCGGGCGCTTCCAGCGGCGGACCCGGGTGCCGTGGGTGGTGGCCGCGCCGAACTCCTCGCTCCCGCCCGGTGCCGGGTCGCGGACCGCGCCGAGCATCAGGGTCCGGTCGTCGCGCGGGGCGGCGGGGACCGGGACCTGGCGGGCCTTGGGCCTGGCGGCCGTGGTCACGTCCCGCACCTGCTCGCCGGTACGCCGGAAGAGGTGCTGGAAGAGGGGTCCGCCGCAGGTGGCGATGACGCTGATCACACCGGCGCCGACGATCGTGCCGTACACGCCGAGGGTGGAGGCGAGTTTGGCGGCGATGACCGCGGCCAGCGCGCTGCTCGTGACCTGGGCCACGCTCAGGTCGATCCTCCTGCCGGTCCCCCGGCCCTCCTTCTCCTCCTCGAACGCCTCGGACGCCCCGGTCCGCTCCCTGTTCTCCGGCCCGTCCGTGTCGGTGTCCGGCCTGTGACGCATCTCCAACCCCTGACGGCTCATCCGTTCGCCTTGCACCCAGAAGGGACAAATGGGGGAAGTGATTAGTTCCGTTTCCACTGTTTCTGTGAAGAGCGACACGTGGGGGCGGAGAACGCGGACACTCAACTCCCGTACCGCCCGAGAAGTTGAGCGGCGCGCCGGTCCACCCAGGTGGCCCGAATGGAGTACATTGACGAACCCTGGGTCCGGACGCCTTCACGGGTGCCCTGGATCAAGGAAAATGGGAGCCGGAGACGGCGCCCGAAACCGGCGGCGCCGTGGCACCGCACGGAAACCGGACACATGGAGTGACATGCCGTCACTCCATGTAGTCATCCCGGCAACCGTGCCACACGGCGTTCCAGGGTCCACGCCCGACACGCCGGGCAACTCGGCAAGGTAGTGGCAGGCTGCACCCGGGCAGGCCACACTCGACTAGCGGAAGCAGCGACGCACGTGACGTCGGCAGGCACCACCCGGGAGGTCCCCATGCCCGAACTGCGTGTCGTGGCCGTCTCCAACGACGGCACACGACTGGTGCTGAAGGCTGCTGACAGCACGGAGTACACGCTTCCGATCGACGAGCGCCTCCGTGCCGCCGTGCGCAACGACCGCGCGCGCCTCGGCCAGATCGAGATCGAGGTGGAGAGCCACCTCCGCCCCCGGGACATCCAGGCGCGGATACGAGCCGGTGCCTCCGCCGAGGAGGTCGCCCAGCTCGCGGGCATCCCCGTCGACCGTGTGCGCCGCTTCGAGGGGCCCGTGCTCGCGGAGCGCGCCTTCATGGCGGAGCGGGCCCGCAAGACCCCGGTCCGCAGGCCCGGCGAGAACAGCGGACCGCAGCTCGGCGAGGCCGTGCAGGAGCGGCTGCTGCTGCGCGGCGCCGACAAGGACGCCGTGCAGTGGGACTCGTGGCGGCGCGACGACGGCACCTGGGAGGTGCTGCTCGTCTACCGGGTCGCGAGCGAGGTCCACACCGCCAGCTGGACGTACGACCCGCCCCGGCGGCTCGTGCAGGCCGTGGACGACGAGGCGCGCGCCCTGATCGGCGAGACCGACGACTCGATCGCCGCCGCGCCCGAGCCGAGCTTCCCCTTCGTGCCGCGCATCGCCCGGCTGCCCAGGGACAGGCCGCTCGACCGCAGCCTCGACCGTCAGCTGGAGCGGCCGTCCGCGTCCGCCGAGCCCGAGGACGAGCGCGACTCGCTGACGAGCCTCCTGGAGGCCGTGCCGAGCTTCCGGGGCGACATGGTCGTGCCGGAGCAGCCGGACGGCGGGAACACGGAGACGGCCGGGGCCGAGGAACCGTCCGCGCCCGCCGCGTCGACGGGTGCCGGGTCCGCGTACGCGGACGTCCTGATGCCCCGCGCGGTCTCCGGCCACCGGGACCGGCTCACCGGCACCACCGACCGGCAGGCGGAGGCGGACGGCGTCCGCCCCGGCCGCCGCGCCGCCGTGCCCAGCTGGGACGAGATCGTCTTCGGCACCCGCCGCAAGAAACAGGACTGACCCAGACCCCTCACCGTCGGTCCGTCAGGACGGGATACGTGCCCGGGCCCACCCGCCCCGGGCGCGGACGTCGCACACGCCCCCGGACCCCGGGCCCGCCCGGCGACCGACCCCACCCCGGAGAACCCCGGGAAGGCCCGGCGGGACGGGAGCGGGCATGCCCACCGGCGGGAGATCCGGGCCGACCCGTGCCGGGGTCGGCCGTCAGGCCCCACACATCGGGCCTTCTCCCGTGGGGCCTCGCCCGGCGGGCGCGGGCCCCACGGTGGGGGCGGCAGGGCCCGCGCTACTGCGGTTCCGGGCCCGTCGCCACCGGGCGGGCGGGGTCCGAGGACCATTCCGACCAGGAACCGGCGTAGAGCGCGGCCGGGACGCCCGCGATCTCCAGGGCGAGCACCTCGTGGGCGCCGGAGACCCCGGAGCCGCAGTAGACGCCGACCGGGATGTCCCCCGTGGCGCCCAGGGCCGTGAAGCGGTCCCGCAGCGCGTCCGCGCCGAGGAAGCGCCCCCGCGCGTCGACGTTCTCGGTCGTCGGGGCCGAGACCGCGCCCGGAATGTGCCCGCCGACCCGGTCGATCGGCTCCACGTCCCCCCGGTAGCGCTCGGCCGCCCGCGCGTCGAGCAGCAGCCCCGCGCGGGCGAGGGCCGCAGCGCCGTCGGCGTCGAGCAGTTCTGGTCCGCCCGGTTCCGGCCGGAAGTCGCCCGGCTCCGGTGCCGGGACCTTCTCCGTCAGCTCGCCGGTCCAGGCCGCGAGTCCCCCGTCGAGCACCCGGACGTCACGGTGGCCCGCCCTGCGGAGCAGCCACCAGGCGCGGGCGGCGCCCCAGCCGAGGCCGCCGTCGTAGACGACGACCGGGGTGTCCGCCGACACGCCCGCCCGGCGCATCACCGCCCCGAAGGACTCCGGGTCGGGCAGCGGGTGGCGCCCGCCGTCGCCGGGCGGGCCCGCGAGTTCCGTGTCCAGGTCGATGTAGACGGCTCCGGGCAGGTGACCGGCCTCGTACACGGGCCGTCCGGGCGGCCCGCCGAGGGTCCAGCGGACGTCCAGGAGGACCGGCGGCCGGGCCCCGGCCGACTCGCTCAGCAGTTCGCTTGCGGAGATGATGGGCTTCATGGGGCCATCCTCGCGCAGCCACGGGGCCGCGGCGGAGGAACCCGGCGCCCGGCCCTCGTCAGCACGGCGGGATCGCGCCACTCTTTGGTGCGACCGGGGAGCGCGGGGGCCCCGTGGGTGACACCATCGGACAGGGGGACGGGCACGACGACGGTCCGAGGAGAGAGTCACGATGACCGAGGCGACTCGGCGCACACCCGGGACACCCTGCTGGGTGAGCCTGATGGTGCACGGGCTTGACGCCACACAGGAGTTCTACCGCGCACTGTTCGGATGGGAGTTCGAACCCGGGCCGCAGCACCTCGGCCCGTACGTGCGCGCCATGCTCGACGGCGAGGAGGTGGCGGGCATCGGCCAGCTGCCGCCCGACCGGCATCTGCGGATCGCCTGGACGCCGTATCTGGCCAGCGACGACGCCGACGAGACCGCCGAGAGCATCCGGTGCTGCGGAGGCACGGTGGCGGTGGGCCCGCTCGACGCGGGCGAGGCGGGCCGGATGGCGCTCTGCTCCGACCCCGTCGGCGCGGTCTTCGGCGTGTGGGAGGCCGACGCCCACCACGGCACGGCGACGGCGGGCCCGCCCGGCACCCCGGTGTGGAACGAGCTGCTGACGTACGAGACGTCCTCGGTGGGCAAGTTCTACCGGGCGGTCTTCGGCCACGAGGTGGAGCCGGTCGTCTCCGCCGACCACGACTGGGCGACCCTGCATGTGGACGGGGTCCCGGTGGCCTCGCTGCACGGCGTCGGCAACGCCCTGCCCCGCGACCGGGGCCCACACTGGATGACGTACTTCGAGACCGTCGACGTGGACACCGCCGCCCGGCTCGCGGTGGAGCTCGGCGGACAGCTGCTGCGCCCGCCGTACGAGGCCAGGACGGGCCGGGTCGCCCAGGTGACGGACCCGGAGGGCGCGGTCTTCGCCCTCGTGAGGTCGGCCGGGCGCTGAGCCGTACCGCCGACGCGTGGCGCGGTGGTCCGGGGCCCGTGGCTCCGGCCCCGGGCCCGTACGGGGGTCGGCGGGTCAGTCGCGGCGCGCGCGGGACAGGGTCCTGCGAAGGCGGGCCGGGGCTCCGGGGCGTCCCGGGGCCGGGCGGGCGGACAGAGCCAGCTCGGCGAGGCGCTCCTCGGTGAAGTGGTGGGCGGTGCCGGGCTCGGCCCGGTGCGCGGCCAGGAAGCGGGCGGCCTCCTCGCGCAGCCCCGGATGGATCTTGTGCCTCATGCAGTAGCCGACCGCCCTGACCAGCGGGGTCAGCGAGTCGGGGGCGGCTCCCGGGACCCCGGGCGTGCCATCCCCCTCCAGGTCGCTGACCAGGTGGTCGACGATGGTGAGCGGGATCCGGTTGCTGTTCTCGAAGGGGGTGAGCCGGGCGAGGACGTCGGCGGTGCCCACCCGTGCGACGGGGATGCCGTAGTACACGGCGGCGGTGAGCATCGCCGTGGAGAAGCAGCCGACAACGAGCTTGAGCCCGCCGCGCTCGTAGAAGGTCTCGGCGAGCAGCGGCCCGTCGAGGACGGTGAGGCGGACACCGGTCCGCTCGGCCTCCTCGTGGAGGGCCCGGGAGTATCCGGCGGGGGCGCTGGGGTGTGGTTTGAAGACCACCGAACGGTGTCCCGCGGCGGTCGCCCCGCGCAGCATCCGCAGGTGCAGTTCCTCTTCCTCCTCGGGGCTGAGGAGGGCGAGGGCGGCGAGGTACTGGCCGAGCAGGAGCGCGGTGGGGCGGGCGGCGACCGCGCGCGCGAGGTCCGGGTCGTCGGCCGCGTCCCGCGCGATCTCGGTGAGGACCGCCCGGAAGGCGTTGTCGGGGACGAGTTCGGGCTCGACTCCGTACTCGGCGAGGAGGAGTGGCCGCAGGCCGGGGACCAGGTCGAGGTGGAGGACCCGGCGGATGCGGCAGGCGACCGACTGGGCAAGGTCGGAGCGGGTCGGGCCGTAGCTCATCAGGCCGTCCGCGTAGACGTGGAGGGCGCTCTCGGGGAAGGCGCCGGCCAGTGCCTTGGCCGGGTTGACCTGGATGGACTCGACGACCAGTTCCACCGGGGCGGGGCCGAGGTCCCACGCGGTGCGCAGCACCCGCTGCCAGAGCGGTGCCTCCTCGGGGCGGGGGGCCCAGGCGGCGGGGTGGTACGGGTGGATCGTCTCGTTCCAGTCGAGGGTGCCGTCGAAGCGGCGGGCGATCCGCGCGTAGCCGGTCATGTCCTCCAGGCGTAGCGCGGTCTCGGGGATCTCGGTGTGGTGGGAGAGCAGCAGCAGTCTGCGGAACTCCTCGCGGGGACCGAACTGTCCGGCGTCGAGCGCCGCCGCGAGGGTGGCCGCGCCGTAGAGGGTGGACACCTGGAAGATCTGGACCGGGCGGCCGTCGGGCGCGGGGGCGGGGGCCGCTTCGGGTGCGGGGGCCATGGGTCAGGCGGTCCTTCCGGTGTCGCGCAGGCTCCGGAGGAGGGTGCTGCGGGGGGTGTCCATGGTGGCGAGGGTCTCGTCGAGGACCTGCTGGGGCATGCGGTGCAGCGCGTCGGTGACCTCGGTGCGGAGCCGTCGGGCGACGGCGGGCTCGTAGGTGTCGGTCTTGCCCAGGTGGAAGGCGATCATCGCGCAGTAGGTGCGGACGGCCTTCGGGAGGAACCGGTCGGCCTCGGCGTCCCGGGAGACCTCGTCGAGCAGGAGGTCGTACGAGGGGATGAAGTCGAGCTGCCGGTTGTCGGTGATCTGGGTGAGCGAGGTGGTGACGCCCCGCCGGTAGAAGACCCCGTGCAGGGAGAGCGCCGCGAAAGTGCGGGCGTTGAGGTGGAGACGCCAGATCCAGAGGCGGTCCTCGGCCGTTCTGAGGGAGGTCTCGAAACGCGCGGCGCCGTTCTCGAAGAGGCGCGCGCCGTAGATTCCGAAGGGGACGAACGGATAGTCGACCATCGTCACCATGCCGGCGGGCGCTATTCCGTCCCGGGGGTCCATGACGGTGTCGCGGAGTGTGGCGGGGGCGTATCGGATCTGCCGTTTTCGGCCTTCGGAGAGGACGTGATCGGTGCGGGCGAAGTCGCAGCCCAGGCGCTCGATCCCGGCGACGGCGGCGCGCAGGTGGCCGGGGGCGTACCAGTCGTCGCCGTCGAGAAAGGTGAGGTAGGAGCCGCGGGCCGCGTCGATCCCGGTGTTGCGCGCCTGGGCCACGCCCCGGTTCGTCTCGTGGCGCAGGACGGTGGAATTCGGCAGCCGGTCGCGCCAGCGTTCGAGTATCTCCGGGGTGTCGTCCGTGGAGCAGTCGTCGACGAGGAGGAACTCGAATTCCGGGTCCGCGTTGTTCGCGAGACTGCGCAGGGTGTCGGGGGCATAGGCACCGACATTGTGGAACGGTACGACGACGGACAGTTTCGGCACGCGTAATCCCCAGCTGGATCGAACAATTGATACGCCGCTACGGCGGGCAGAGTAGCCCCGGGGTTCTCCGGGCGGACGAGCCGAGCGTGCACTCCCGGTGAACTCTTGCCGTCCCCCGTGGAAAGCCCGCGCGGAGCACGGGTCACCGCCCGGCCCGCCGCCGGTGCAGGAGTCCCGTGGCCACCAGGGCCAGGAGGGCGGCTCCGCCGACGGCGGAGCCCAGCCGGAGTCCCGGGGGCCGGAAGGAGCAGCTGACCGTGGTCGTCCGGCCGTCGAGGGGGACGGCGAGGAGACCCTGGTACGCGCGGGCGGGGCGCGGGGGCGCGTCCCCGGCGGCGCACCGCCAGCCGGAGGTGCGGGTGACGGCGAGGACGGCGGTCCCGGTGCTGCCCGGGGGAAGTTCGGCCGTGAGCCCGTGCCCGTCGGCCTCCACCCGGGTCGCGCCGGTGGCGGTCAGTTCCCGTACGGCCGTGTCGAGGCGGGCGCGCACCAGACAGCCGACCGGCTGCCGGGGCAGCTTCGGCCGCGCCTCGGGAGCCAGGACGATCCGCACCTCGCCGGTGGCGGGGGCGGTGCCGAGGGGGCGCATCGGGGCGCGGACGGCCGGCGGCTTCCCTTCGAACTCCACCGGCGGTCTCCCCGCGAGGGCCGCCGTCCCCCGGTACTCGGGCGCCCAGAACCAGACCTGGGTCCCGGCCGGGCAGCGGGCGGTGAGCACCGGTCCGGCGCGGGTGACGGGCGGCAGCTCGTACACGGGGGCGCCGAGCAGGCGTTGCTGGACGGCGAAGGCGGAGTCCCCGGCGGGGACGGGCGGTCTCCCCGGGGGGCGGACGGTGACCAGCGGCGGTACGGGGGTGGTGGTGACGGTCACGGTGGCGCGGGGCGGGGCGTCCTGGCGCACCGGCTCCGTCGGCCGGGAGCGGACCCGGGTGCCGATGGAGAACAGGGCGTCCGTCACGGGGTTGTCGAGGGTGACCGGGTGACGGCCCTTGGCGTAGTGGCCGAAGCCCAGGCCGTCCAGGGTGCGGGAGGTCGTCTCGGCGGTGAGGCTGCTGTAGTAGTCGGGGCCCTGACCGCCGACGAGCAGGACGTCGTTGCCGCCGGGGACCTCGCCCGGGTCGGTGCGGTGGCGGGGCCAGGCGTCCGCACGGGCCGTCGCTCCGGCGACGGAGGTGTGCCAGGGGCCGATCCGGGGGGACCAGGAGACCTCGGCGCGCTGCTGCTCCACGATCCGCGCGCCGGTGACGAGCGCCTCGCCCGCCTGGGCGGCGAGGAGAAGGAGCACGGCGAGCACGGCCGGGGGGCGGGGGGCTCGGCGGCCGGTGGTCGGCGCGAGCACGACGGCGGCGAGCGCCAGGACGGCGGCGGCGCCGGAGGCGGGGTAGGTCCACCGGTCGATGTCGGCGTTCCCCCGGGCCGCCCAGGCGAGGGCGCCGAGCAGGGCGCCGCCGCCGAGCAGCGCGGCGGGGCGGGGTGTCCCCCGGGAGACCGAGAGCCAGGCCGCGACGAGCAGCAGTCCGCACAGGACGAAGGTCTGACGGTACGGGATGCCGTTGGGCGAGGCTCCGGCGTGCCAGAGGAGGTGGGTGGGCTCCCACTGGAGGGAGAGCGTGACCAGGACGATCGCGAGGGTCCAGCCGGTCCGGACGCGCGGGGTGACGGACCGGTTGAAGGGCAGGGTGAGGGCGAGGGCGAGGGCGGGCGTGCCGATGAAGAGTGCGGGGCTGGCCACGCTCGCGGTGGCGGGCAGGAAGCGGGCGAGGAGGTCCGTCCAGGGGGCTGGTGCAAAGGTGGTCGCGGGGGTGGGGTCGGCGACCCGGGTGGCGAGGAACACGACGGTGACGAGCGGCGCGGCGAGCCCGACGCCGAGGAGGACCCCCCGGGCGGCGCGCAGTGCCCCGGCGAGCCGCCGGCGGGCGGTGGCGGTCTCCTCCGCGGTGAGGAGCCGTACGGCAAGGACGACGGCGGCGCCGAGCGTGGCCATGTAGGCGGTGTAGAAGTTCGCGGTCCAGGCGAGGGCGACGACCAGCGGCCCGAGGACCGGGCGGCGCGCGGTGCGGGCCCACTCGCCGACCAGGCAGAGCAGCGGGAAGGCGACCAGTCCGTCGAGCCACATGGGCACGGTGGCGCCGTGGTCGAACGTCCAGCCGGAGAGCGCGTAGGCGGCGCCGAGGACGGCGGCGACGGGCCAGGGGCCGGGGCGGAGCCGCAGCAGCAGGAAGGCCATGGCGGCACCGGCGGCGGTGATCTTGGCGGCAGTGACGACGTACAGGGCGAGTTCGGTGTGGTCGGCCGGGAAGACCAGGACGAGCAGGGCGAAGGGACTGCTCAGATAGGTGCCGATGTCACCGAGGAAGTTGGTGCCGAAGCCGGAGTTCCAGTTGAGGAAGGCGTCGCCGTGGGTCTCGCCGAGGAGGAAGGAGCGCCAGTAGGCGTGGAACGGCAGGTACTGCTGGCCGAGGTCCACGGTGTTCCTGGTCACCGGGCCGAAGGGGTGGCTGCGGGCGAGCCGGGTGGCGAGGCAGAACAGGACGGCGGTGAGCAGGGCGGCGGCGAGGGGGCCGGCGGGGGAGGCCGGGGGGAGATGGCCGCGTCGCGGGGCGGGGCGGGGGGTGTCGTCGGGCGGGCCGGGCGGGCCCGATGAGTTGGACGGGGGCGCCGGGTGGGCGGCGTCGGGCTCTCCTCCGGTCGCCGGGCTCCCGGGCGTCCCGACTGCGGTCGCGCCGCCGGTGGCCGTACCTCCCCCGGGTGCTGCGGCCTTGGGCGTCTCGTCCCCGGCCTGGTATCTCCCGGCCCGGTCTCCCCCGGCCCGGCCGCTCCGGGGCCGGTCCCTCCCGGTCCGATGCTCCTCGGCTCGGTGGTCCCCGGCTCGGTGCTCCCCCGCTCGGTGGTCCCCGGCTCGGTGGTCCTCGGCTCCGTACTCCCCCGCTCGGTGGTCCTCGGCTCGGTGGTCCCCGGCCTCGGCGGGGACTGTCTCGGCGGAAGGCACACGTCCTCCAGAGGGCGCACGGAAGGGGAACGCCCGGGGCTGAACGATCACGGGCCGACCGCCATTACCGCCGAACCGGGCGACCCTCGACCGATCTTCAGACGGTCTTCCGGTACACCCCGGGTGAACTCCCGGGGTCAGTCGGCCCGCGCCGGGGCCACCGGCTCGTCGGCGGTGCGGGCCACCGTGTGGAAGAGGCGGTGGCCGTCGTCAGTGCCACGGCCTGGAGTGCGTCCGCGCGGGCACGTCCACATCGGGGCGGTGGCCACGGCGGCGGGGCGGTGAAGGCTCCGGGGAGCCCCTCGCCGCCGAGGACGCGCCGCCGAGGACGCGCCGACGATCTCGGCCCGCGCGATCGGTGACCGGGCGATCGGTGACCGGGCGAAGGCCGGATACCCGAGGTCTACCGTCAGTTCGGCGACAAGCAGGCGAAGGGGCCGGGGCCTAGACGGGCAGGACGTCCGGGGACAGGGCTCCGGCGCGGGCCGAGGCGGCGGTCATCCGGCGCTGGTGGTGACGGCGGCAGAGGACCTCGTAACCGATCTCCTCGGCGGGGCGGTTCACGTCCCCGACGACGACCTGCTCGCCCTCGACGACCATGACGTCGCCGACCGTGCGCGCGTTGTGGGTGGCGCGGGCGCCGCACCAGCACAGGGCCTCGACCTGGAGCTGCTCGATGCGGTCCGCCAGCTCGATCAGGCGCTGGGAGCCCGGGAAGAGCTTCGTGCGGAAGTCCGTGGTGATGCCGAAGGCGAAGACGTCCATGTCGAGGTCGTCGACGATCCGGGCCAGCTGGTCGATCTGCTCGGGCGCGAGGAACTGGGCCTCGTCGACGATGACGTAGTCCGCCCGGCCGCCCTTCGAGAGCTGCGCGACCAGGTACGCGTACAGGTCCATGTCCTCGCCGGCCTCGACCGCCTCCGTCACCAGCCCGAGGCGTGAGGACAGCTTGCCCTCGCCCGCCCGGTCGTCACGCGTGAAGATCACGCCCTGGAGGCCCCGGGCCGAGCGGTTGTGCCCGATCTGGAGAGCGAGGGTGCTCTTCCCGCAGTCCATGGTTCCGGAGAAGAAGACCAGCTCGGGCATGACGGGTCGGGGACCTTTCAGGTCGTGGGGGGGGAATCGGACGGGGGAGGCGGTGGGGGCGGAGAGGTCCCGTGGCAGGCTCAGGTGCGCACTTCGAGCAGCGGGACCAGTTGCTCCGCCGGGGTCATGGAGCCGTGCATACCCGCCATCGCGGACTCGTTCGGCTCGTTGACGGACGCGGTGATCGCCACGTCGTCGTGGGCGGCGACGACCACGTCACCGATCCGGCCGTACACCCGCTCGTCGATCTCCGCGCCGAACCAGCCCAGGGCTATGGCCTCGTCGCGGCTCGCCACCCAGAACTGCTCGCCCACCACCTCGCGCCAGCAGGTGAGGACGTCCGCCTCGGCGCCGGGCACCGCGTAGACGTGCCGGGCACGTCCCTCGCCGCCGAGGAGGGCGACGCCCGCGCGCAGCTCCCAGTCCTCGTCGAAGTCGATGCGGTGCTGCTCGTCGAAGGGGATGTCCACCATGCCGTGGTCGGCCGTGACGTACAGCGCGGTGCGGGGCGGCAGCTGCTCCGCGAGCCGCCGCACCAGGCGGTCGACGCACATCAGCTGGCCGCGCCAGGCGTCGGAGTCGATGCCGAAGCGGTGTCCGGCGCCGTCGAGTTCGCTGTAGTACGTGTAGACCAGCGAGCGGTCGCTCCCGGCGAGCTGCTCGGCGGCGAAGTCCATGCGCTCGTCGCCGGAGAGCCGCCCGTGAAACGTTCCGCCACTCAGCGCGATCTGGGTCAGGGGCGTCTGGGCGAAGATCGGGGACGAGACCTGCGCGGTGTGGATCCCCGCCTCGTGCGCCAGCTGGAAGACGGTCGGGTACGGCTGCCAGGCCTGCGGCGGGGTCCACGGCCTCCAGCGCAGCTGGTTCATCAGCTCGCCGGTCTCCGGGTTGCGCACGGTGTAGCCGGGCAGCCCGTGGGTCCCGGGGTGGCGGCCGGTGCCGACGGAGGCCAGCGAGGTCGCGGTCGTCGCGGGGAAACCGGCGGTGATCGGCCGTCCCGTACCGCCCCGGGAGGAGCCGAGGAGCGAGGTCAGATAGGGGGCCTCGGCCGGATGGGCCTTGATCTGCTCCCAGCCGAGCCCGTCGATCAGGAAGACGCAGTTCCGGTCGGCCGGGGCGAGTTCGGCGATCCGCGCCTCGAAGCCGGGCACGCCCTGTCCGGCGACGAGCGTCGGCAGCAGGTCGCCGAGGGCGCCGGAGGAGTACTCGGGGACCGGCGCGGTCTCCGGGGCCAGCGGGACCGGATCGTCGGGCCAGCCGTGGGCCACGGCGGTCGGATACGCCATCAGCGGGTGGGCGCGGCGGTGGCCGCGATGGCTTCGGAGAGCGCCTGGGCGAAGGTGAGGGTCTGGCGGACGGTGTCCGGGCCGTCCCCGGCGTCGCTCACCCGGAGGCTGAGGTCGTCGGCGGTGGAGTTGCCCGTGTAACCGTGGTCGGCGTCGCAGTCGGGGTCGCCGCAGGCGGCGGGCTCCAGGTCGATCCGGGAGACGGCGCCCCAGCCGATGGTGAGGACGACCTCGCGGGGCAGTGTGCCCGGCGTGTACGACTCGGGGTTGGCGACCACCCGGCTGACGACGACCGACGCGATCCGGTCGAGCTTCACGGACTCGGTGGACGTCGTGGCGTACGGCGTCGGGGAGCTGCTGTCGGCGGCCTGCTCGTCGGTGTGGCTGACGATGAAGCGGTGCGGCGTCAGGACGAGGACGGTGACGTGGCGACGGACCTCGTTCGCGTCGAAGGTGGTCTCCTGGTGCACCACGTACGACGCGACGGCCTCACCGCCGACGGCGGACTCCACCGCCTCGGCCACGAGGGCCGGGTAGTAGCCGCTGCGCTCGATCGCCGCGCGCAGCCCCTGGGTCGTCGTACCGCTCTTTGCCATGGACTCCATTCTACGGGGCGGTGGGGGCCCCTCAGGTCCCTCAGTACCTCGGCAGGCTGCGGGGGCCGAGGTCGGTGCGGGGGGCCGGTGGGGCCAGCCGCACGGTGGCGCCGAGGACGGAGAGGCCGTGCGGTGCCACGACCACCGGCTCCAGGGAGACGGCGACCACCTCGGGGTGGGCGTCGACGAGCCGGGAGACCCTCAGCAGCACCTCTTCGAGGGCCGGGGTGTCGACGGGCGCGGCCCCGCGCCAGCCGAAGAGCAGGGGCGCGGTGCGCAGGGAACGGACCTGTTCGGCGACGTCCCGGTCGGTGGCCGGGACCAGCCGGTGGGCGACGTCGCCCAGCAGTTCGGAGGCGGCGCCCGCCAGGCCGAAGGAGAGGAAGGCGCCGACCGCCGGGTCGATGGCGGCGCGCACCACGGTGTCCACGCCCCGGGGTGCCATGGCCTGGACGACCGGCTGGAGCTCGGCCGCCCGGCCGAGGACCTCGGTCAGCTCGGCGTACGCGGTCCTGAGCTGTCCCTCGGTCGCCAGGTCCAGCCGGACTCCGCCCAGGTCGGGGCGGTGGCGCAGATGTGGAGCGGTCGTCTTGAGGGCCACCGGGTAGCCGAGGCGGGCGGCGGCCGCGACGGCGGCGTCGGGGGTGGGCGCGGGCAGGGCCGGGCGGACGGCGATGCCGTACCGGGCGAGGAGTTCGCGGGTCTGCCGGGTGTCGAGGGTCACACCCCGGGCGTCGGCCTCGGTGCCGCCGAGCAGTCGCTCGACGAGGGCGGCGGCCCCCGTCTCGTCGATGTCGTCGTACTCGGGCACTCGTCCGGGCTCGGCGGCCTGCCGCCGCCACTGCCCGTACCGCACGGCCTCGGCCAGGGCCCGTACGGCCCGCTCGGCGGCGGGGTAGGCGGGGATGGCGGGTATGGCCGGGACGGCGGCGGGACCGTCGGGCGCGGGGGCTTCCGGGAGGGTGCCGGTGGTGGGCGTGCCCGTGGTGAGTGCACGAGTGGTGGGCGTGCCCGTGATGGCAGTGCCGGTGGTGGGCGTGCCCGTGGTGGGCGTGCCCGTTCCGCCTTGGTCGGGGTAAGCGCCCTGGCCCCGGTCAGGGCTCGGGTCGCGGTCCGGTGCGGTTGCCCGGCCCGGTGTGGTCCCGGCGGGGCGGCCCGGGGCCGTCGGGCGGCTGCTGGTCGCGACCGCGAGGGCCTCCGCGAGGCCGCCCATCTCGACGTGCACGACGACGACCGGCTTGGCGGGGACGGGCGCGGAGGCGACGGCCTCGCGCAGGGCCGCGGCGAGGACCTCGCCGTCGCCGAACTCGGGGGCCCCGTCCTCCCCCACCCAGGGGATCGCGGTGACGACGACCGCGTCCGAGGTCTCGTCAGCGAGCGCCGCCGCGAGCGCGTCGCGGAAGTCGGCGGGCACCGCTCCCGTGGTCAGGTCGAGCGGCCGCAGGGGCCGCAGCCCCTCCGTGAGGCAGGCGTCGTACGTGAGGAGGCCGAGCGACTCGGAGTTGCCGAGGATCGTGACCCGGGGCCCGGCGGGCAGTGGCTGGGCGGCGAGCAGCAGTCCGGCGTCCACCAGTTCGGTGACGGTGTCGACCCGGATGACGCCCGCCTGGCGGAGCAGCGCGGAGACCGTGGCGTGGGGTATGCGGGTGACGGGGACCCGGTGGCCGGGCGGGGCGCTGCCGCTGTGCCGGGCGCCCTTGACGACGACGACCGGTTTGACGGCGGCGGTGCGGCGGGCGAGCCGGGTGAACTTCCTGGGGTTGCCGATGGACTCCAGGTAGAGGAGGACGACATCGGTGCCGGGATCGTCGTACCCGTACTGGAGGAAGTCGTTGCCGGAGACGTCGGCGCGGTTGCCGGCCGAGATGAAGGAGGAGAGGCCCGCGCCGCGCCGGTGCAGCCCGGCGAGGAGCGCGATGCCGATGGCGCCCGACTGGGTGAAGAGCCCGATGCGTCCGGCGGCGGGCATCTGCGGGGCGAGGGAGGCGTCGAGGCGGACGTCGGCGGCGGTGTTGATGATCCCGAAGGCGTTGGGGCCGATGATCCGCATCCCGTACGAGCGGGCCTGCCGGACCAGGGCGCGCTGCCGCTCGCGTCCGTCCGGCCCGCTCTCGGCGTAACCGGCGGAGAGGACGACGAGACCGCGGACGCCGTGTTCGCCGCAGTCCGCGACGACCTCCGGCACCCGTTCGGCGGGCACCGCGACGATCGCCAGGTCGACGGGTTCGCCGATGGCGCCGACGGAGGGGTGGGCGGGGACGCCGTCGAGCGAGCCGGGCCCGGTGAGCGCGGCGTTGACCGCGTACACCCGTCCGGTGAATCCGGTGCCCAGGAGGTTGCGGAGCACCGTCCGGCCGACGCCGCCGGGTGTCCGGCCGACGCCGACGACGGCGACGGAGCGGGGGGTGAGGAGGCGCTGTACGGAGCGGGCCTCGGCCCGCTGCTCGCGGGCGCGCTGCACGGCGAGGGAGCGGTCGGTCGGTTCGAGGTCGAGGTGGAGCCGTACGGAGCCGTCCTCGAAGCTGCGCTTCTGGGTGTAGCCCGCGTCCGTGAACACCTTGATCATCTTGGTGTTGGCGGGGAGCACCTCGGCGGCGAAGCGTCTGATGTCGCGTTCGCGGGCGACGGCCGCGATGTGTTCGAGCAGGGCGGAGGCGACCCCGCGTCCCTGGTGGGCGTCCTGGACGAGGAAGGCGACCTCCGCCTCGTCGGCGGGGCCGGAGGCGGGCAGTCCCCGGTCGTCGATGCGGTCGTAGCGCACGGTGGCGATGAACTCGCCGCCCACCGTCGCCGCGAGGCCCACCCGGTCCACGAAGTCGTGATGGGTGAAGCGGTGGACGTCCTTGGCGGAGAGCCTCGGGTAGGGGGCGAAGAAGCGGTAGTACTTGGACTCGTCCGAGACCTGCTCGTAGAAGCTGACCAGCCGGTCGGCGTCGTCGGCGGTGATGGGCCGGATGCGCGCGGTGCCCCCGTCGCGGAGCACCACGTCCGCTTCCCAGTGGTCGGGGTAGCTGTGGTCCGGGGGCCCCGGACGCGCCGGTGGTGTCGGCCGGTCCGCCGCTTCCGACTGCTCCGACGCGCTGTGCATGGGCTCAGCCTACGGCCGCGACACGCCGGTGGCACGGGTCGCGCGGCGGGGGGCGGCCGTGCAAGGTGGGGAACGCGCCGGACACCGCACGAAGGGCCGAAAGACCGGTCCGATCCGGGCCCAAGGTCGGTGCGTGCGTGGAACAACCCGTGAGAGACTGGTCTAGACAACCGCTTGAGACTTGAAGGGCAACACCATGGCTGAGCGCCGCGTCAACGTCGGCTGGGCCGAGGGCCTGCACGCCCGTCCCGCGTCCATCTTCGTCCGTGCCGCCACGGCTTCCGGCGTTCCGGTGACGATCGCCAAGTCCGACGGCAGCCCCGTGAACGCCGCCTCCATGCTCGCGGTGCTCGGTCTGGGCGCGCAGGGCGGCGAGGAGATCGTCCTGGCTTCCGAGGCCGAGGGCGCCGAGGCCGCGCTCGAGCGCCTGGCGAAGCTGGTCGCCGAGGGTCTGGACGAGCTCCCCGAGACCGTCTGACCCGGGTCAGCACCCCGTACGACGAGAGGCCGTGCCCGCCGGAGATCCGGTGGACACGGCCTCTCGCGTCGTCCCGGTCCCCCGTGTCGTCCCGGCCTCTCGCGTCGTCCCGGTCCCTCGCGTCGTCCCGACACCTCGCGTGCCCCGGATCTCGTACGGTCGGGCTCTCGCATCTGAAAGGCGGCGCCGGGCCCGGCGGAGACCGGCGGGTCGAACAGCACGGGCGAAACTCGGAACACGGGCCGACGCACCCGGAACACCCGGAAGACGGCGGGCCCGGAACTCCGGGAGAACCCACTCGGCAAATCCCCGGCACGGAATTCCCCGGACGGAATTCCTCTCCCTTTTGTAGGGCGCCCGCGTTAATTCCGGGCACTCGCCGTGTTGACGGCATGTTGCGAAACCCTCACACGTCCCCGGTCCGGCCGCTTGAGCCGGTGCAGCGGACGCGAGCGCTCCGCGTGCAGGGCCGTCAGCGTCCGTGCCCGTTCGGCGTCCCCGCGCGCCACCGCGTCCACGATCGCGCCGTACGCGTCCCAGGTCTCCACCGGCCGGTCCGGCCCGTCGACCAGGTACATCCAGGCGATCTTGTGCCGGAGCTGGGTCAGCAGCGTCGTCAGCGGCGGACTGCCGGACGTCTGTGCGAGCGTCTCGTGGAACCAGCCCCCGAGCGCGCGCAGATCCTCGACCTGGCCGTGCGCGGCCCGCTCACGCCCCAGCCTCACCAGCCCCCTGAGCACCTTGAGGTGGGCCTCCGTACGCCGCTGGGCGGCCCGGGCGGCCCCCAGCGGTTCGAGCAGCGCCCGCATGTCGAGCAGATCGGCGGCCTCCCGCTCGGTGGGCTCGGCGACCTGCGCGCCCGCGTGTCTGCGGGTGACGACGAAGCCCTCCGACTCCAGGGTGCGCAGGGCCTCGCGGACCGGGACGCGGGAGACCCCGTACCGGCGGGCGAGCTGGTCCTCGGTGAGCCGGCTCCCCCGCCCGAAGACCCCGGAAACGATGTCGTCCCGGATCGCCGTGCACACCGAGTGCGCGGGAATGCGCATGTCCGACCTCCGCCTTGGTCGCTTCGAGAGAATCCGAGCGGCGCTTTTCTCGCGCACTCTCCGCGACTCTATTGCAGTACGCCGGAATTTCCGATGCCCCATCGGAACATGCCGACCGGAGCGGCCAAGGGAAAAGCCCCGGCTCTGTACGAGCCGGGGCTTTTGCGACGTGCGGCCCGGACGCGTCCTGGCGGTCGCGGCACGGGTGTCCGGGTCAGACCTGGACGCCCCGGGCGCGCAGATACGAGACCGGGCTGACGTCGGAGCCGTACTCGGCGCTGGTGCGCGCCTCGAAGTGGAGGTGGGGGCCGGTCGAGTTGCCGGACGAACCGGAGACGCCGATCCGCTGGCCCGGCTCGACGGTCTGGCCGATGTGGACGTCGATGGAGGCCAGGTGGCCGTACTGGGTGTACGTGCCGTCGTGCATCCGGATGACGATGTTGTTGCCGTACGCGCCGCCCCAGCCCGCCTCGACGACGGTGCCGGAGCCGACGGAGACGACCGTGCTGCCGTAGGCGGCGTGGAAGTCGATGCCGGAGTGGCTGCCGGAGGACCACAGGGAGCCGCCGGTCTTGTAGCCGGTCGACACGTAGGTCCCGGCGACGGGGAGCTGGAAGGAGGCCAGACGGCGTCGCTCGGCGTCGCGGGCGGCCCGCTCCTCGGCCTCGCGGATCTCCTTGGCGCGGGCCTCGGCCTTGCGCTTCGCCTCGGCCTGCGCCTTCGCCTTGGCGACGGCCTCGAAGGCCTGTCGCTCCTGGGCGGCGGCCTGGGCGTTGAGGCGGTCCACCAGGGACTCCTCGGTGATCACCCGGGTGAGGCCGGTGTCCTCGGGGGAACGGGGCTCCGCGTCGGCGGCGAGCGCCGGGGAGGCGAGGGTTCCGATGACGCCGGTGGTGGCGAGCGTCGCCGCTCCGGCGAAGCCCGCGCCGCGGCGCGCCGTCCGGCTCGGAGCACGGTGCTTCCCGGTGGCACGGGTGAACGCCATGAAGTGGCTGGTCCTTTCCTTCCTTCTCGCCTACCGGGTTAGCTGACGGGTTCGGAGCAGGAAGGTCTCCTACGGACCCCTCCGCACGGCGAAGGCGTCCGATTCACCCCAGGGACTACGTGTGGGTCCCCGGCTCCCCAGGCTCGCGCCTGACGGGGACTCGGCGATGACTGTCCGATGCCGCGGGTGCGGCGGGTGCAACTGACGAACAGCCGCACCGACGCTATGCGGATCGTCTGTCGATCACCAACTGGATGCGATTTTTGTAAGACTTACCACAGGGCATACAGTCACTCTTTCCATCAATACGGACAAAAAGAGAGCCCCGATGGGCGTGCCATCGGGGTTCTCCTTGCCGGATCGGCGGCTTGAGCGGGCCGGAATCAGCCCGTCACGACCGTCACTTCACCGATGCCGAGCGCCCGCACGGGCTCCGCGATCACCGCCGCGTCGCCCACCAGCACGGTGACGAGCCGGTCCACCGGGAACGCGCTGACCACCGCGGCCGTCGCCTCGACGGTGCCGGTCTCGGCGAGCCGCGCGTACAACTGGGCCTGGTAGTCGTCCGGGAGGTGCTGCTCGACCTGGTCGGCGAGCGTCCCGGCGACCGAGGCGGCCGTCTCGTACCGGAGCGGCGCCACCCCCACCAGGTTCTGCACGGCCGTCTCGCGCTCCGCGTCGGTGAGCCCCTCTGCGGCCAGCGTCCGCAGCACCTTCCACAGGTCTTCGAGGGCCGGGCCGGTGTTGGGGGTGTCCACGGAACCGCTGATGCCGAGCATCGAGGCGCCGTTGCCCCCGGCGTCGGAGCGGAGCACCTGCCCGAAGGCCCGCACGCCGTACGTGTAGCCCTTCTCCTCGCGCAGGACCCGGTCGAGCCGCGAGGTGAGCGTGCCACCGAGGCAGTACGCGCCCAGCACCTGGGCGGGCCAGACGCGCGCGTGCCGGTCGGGACCGATCCGGCCGATCAGCAACTGGGTCTGGACGGCGCCGGGACGGTCGACGACGACGACCCGTCCGGTGTCGTCGGCGGTGATCGGCGGCATCGGCAGCGGCTCCGCCCGCTCGCCGGTCCAGGCGCCCAGGGTCTCGGCGAGGACCTTGTCCAGGTCGATGCCGGTCAGGTCGCCGACGACCACGGCGGTGGCGGTCGCGGGCCGGACGTGCGCCTCGTAGAAGGCGCGGACGGCGGCGGCGTCGATCCCCTCGACGGTCTCCTCGGTGCCCTGGCGCGGCCGGGACAGCCGGGACTCGGCCGGGAACAGCTCCTTGGAGAGCTGCTTCGCGGCGCGACGGCCCGGGTTGGCCGACTCGTGCGGGATCTCGTCCAGCCGGTTGCGCACCAGCCGCTCGACCTCGGTGTCCAGGAACGCCGGGGCGATCAGCGCCTCGGAGAGCAGCCCCAGCGCCTTGGCCAGCCGGGAGACGGGAACCTCCAGGGAGACCCGTACGCCCGGGTGGTCCGCGTGCGCGTCCAGCGTGGCGCCGCAGCGCTCCAGCTCGGCCGCGAACTCCTCGGGGCCGTGCTGGTCGGTGCCCTCGGAGAGCGCGCGGGCCATGATGGTCGCGACGCCGTCGAGACCGGCCGGCTCGGCGTCCAGCGGGGCGGGCAGGAAGACCTCCACGGCCACCACCTGCTGACCGGGACGGTGGCTGGTGAGCAGCGTCAGACCGTTGTCCAGGGTGCTGCGGTCCGGGGCCGGGAAGGCCCAGGGCCGGGCCTCGCCGGGGGCGGGCTGGGGGTGGAAGTCCATGCTCGTCAAAGACGCGGCAGCGTCGGTCACTGGTCCGCCCCCTCTTCCTCGTCGCTGTCGCCCTGTTCGGTCGCCAGGGGCTCGTAGACCAGTACCGCGCGGTTGTCGGGGCGCAGGACGGCCGCGGCGGCGGCCCGGACCTCCTCGGCCGTGACGTCGAGGACGCGGTCCACCGCCGTCAGGGCGAGCTGCGGGTCACCGAAGAGCACCGCGAAGCGGCACAGTTCGTCGGCGCGGCCCGCTACGGTGCCGAGCCGGTCCAGCCACTCGCGCTCCAACTGGGCCTGGGCGCGCTCCATCTCCTCGGGCGTCGGGCCCTCGGCGGCGAACCGGGCCAGCTCCTCGTCGACGGCCGCCTCGATCTGCGGGACCTCGACGCCCCCGGAGGTCTTGACGTCCAGCCAGCCGAGGGAGGGGGCACCGGCGAGCCGCAGCAGGCCGAAGCCCGCGGCGACGGCCGTGCGGTCGCGCCGGACCAGCCGGTTGTGCAGCCGCGAGGACTCGCCGCCGCCGAGCACGGTCAGGGCCAGGTCGGCCGCGTCGCACGCGCGCGTGCCGTCGTGCGGCAGCCGGTAGGCGGCCATCAGCGCGCGCGCCGGGACCTCCTCCTCGACGACCTCGCGCAGCTGCTCGCCGATGACCTCGGGCAGCGAGCCGTCGCGCGGCGGCCGCTTGCCGTCGTGGGACGGGATCGAGCCGAAGTACTTCTCGATCCAGGCGAGGGTCCGCTCCGGGTCGATGTCGCCGACGACGGACAGCACCGCGTTGTTCGGGGCGTAGTACGTGCGGAAGAAGTTCCGCGCGTCCTCCAGGGTGGCCGCGTCCAGGTCGGCCATGGAGCCGATCGGCGTGTGGTGGTACGGGTGGCCCTCCGGGTACGCGAGGGCGATCAGCTTCTCGAAGGCCGTGCCGTACGGCACGTTGTCGTAGCGCTGGCGGCGCTCGTTCTTGACGACGTCCCGCTGGTTCTCCATGGACTCGTCGTCCAGGGCGGCGAGCAGCGAGCCCATGCGGTCGGCCTCCAGCCAGAGCGCGAGCTCCAGCTGGTGGGTGGGCATGGTCTCGAAGTAGTTGGTGCGCTCGAAGCTCGTCGTGCCGTTGAGCGAACCGCCCGCGCCCTGCACCAGCTCGAAGTGCCCGTTGCCGTGGACCTGCTTCGAGCCCTGGAACATGAGGTGCTCGAAGAGGTGGGCGAGGCCCGTACGGCCCTCGACCTCGTGGCGCGAGCCGACGTCGTACCAGAGGCAGACCGCGGCGACCGGGGTCAGGTGGTCCTCGGACAGCACCACGCGCAGACCGTTCGGCAGCCGGTGCTCGGTCGCTGTCAGGCCGCCGGAGCCGGCCTCGGCCGTGGCCGTGTGACCCATGGGCATGTACGTCCCTTCGATCGCGATGTGAAAAGGTCCTGCCACTGTATGCAAGCGCGCCGACACCTGGCGAAGTTCCCGCCCGTTCGAGATGTCCCTCGTCCGGGTCGCGGTCGGCGTTGTCGGTGGCACGGTCCACAATGGTCCGCGTCAGATCAACCTTGTTGGTGAAGGAGCCGCAGCCGCGATGGCCCGCCGCAGCACGAAGACACCGCCGCCGGACGACACGTTCGAGGAGCGAATCCTCGACATCGACGTCGTCGACGAGATGCAGGGCTCCTTCCTCGAGTACGCGTACTCGGTGATCTACTCGCGCGCCCTGCCCGACGCCCGCGACGGCATGAAGCCCGTTCAGCGCCGCATCGTCTTCCAGATGAACGAGATGGGGCTCAGGCCCGAGCGCGGCTTCGTCAAGTGCGCCCGGGTCGTCGGCGAGGTGATGGGCAAGCTGCATCCGCACGGCGACTCGTCCATCTACGACGCCATGGTCCGCATGGCACAGCCCTTCTCCATGCGGCTGCCCCTCGTCGACGGCCACGGGAACTTCGGTTCCCTCGGCAACGACGACCCGCCGGCCGCCATGCGGTACACCGAGTCGCGGATGGCGCCCGCCGCACTCCTGATGACCGAGTCCATCGACGAGGACACGGTCGACTTCAGCCCGAACTACGACGGGCAGGAGCAGGAGCCGGTCGCCCTGCCCGCCGCCTATCCGAACCTGCTGGTCAACGGGGCTTCGGGAATCGCGGTCGGCATGGCGACGAACATGCCCCCGCACAATCTCGGTGAGGTCGTCGCCGCCGCCCGTCACCTGATCCGCCACCCCGGCGCCGACCTTGAGACGCTGATGCGTTTCGTGCCCGGCCCCGACCTGCCGACCGGCGGCCGGATCGTCGGCCTGTCCGGCATCAAGGACGCGTACGAGACGGGCCGCGGGACCTTCAAGATCCGCGCCACGACCAGCGTGGAGACCGTCACGGCGCGCCGCAAGGGCATCGTCGTGACCGAACTGCCCTTCACGGTCGGCCCCGAGAAGGTCATCTCCAAGATCAAGGACCTGGTCGGCTCCAAGAGGCTCCAGGGCATCGCGGACGTCAAGGACCTCACCGACCGCACCCACGGCCTCCGTCTCGTCATCGAGATCAAGAACGGCTTCGTGCCGGAGGCCGTCCTCGAACAGCTCTACAAGCTGACGCCGATGGAGGAGTCCTTCGGCATCAACAACGTGGCGCTGGTCGACGGACAGCCCCTCACCCTCGGCCTCAAGGAACTCCTGGAGGTCTACCTCGACCACCGCTTCGAGGTGGTCCGGCGGCGCTCCGAGTTCCGTCGCGGCAAGAAGCGCGACCGGCTCCACCTGGTGGAGGGCCTGCTCGTCGCGCTCCTCGGCATCGACGAGGTCATCCGGCTGATCCGGGAGAGCGAGAACTCGGCGCAGGCCAAGGAGCGCCTGATGGAGCGCTTCTCGCTGAGCGAGACCCAGACGCAGTACATCCTGGACACCCCGCTGCGCCGTCTCACCAAGTTCGACCGCATCGAGCTGGAGTCCGAGCGCGACCGGCTCAACGGCGAGATCGACGAGCTGACCGGGATCCTCGACTCCGACGCGGAGCTGCGCAAGCTGGTCTCGGCGGAACTGGCCTCGGTCACCAAGAAGTTCGCCACGGACCGGCGTACGGTCCTGCTCGAATCGGCCGGTGCCCCGGTCACGGCGGTGTCCCTGGAGGTCGCGGACGACCCGTGCCGGGTGCTGCTGTCCTCCACCGGGCTCCTGGCGCGCACGGCGACGGCGGAGCTGCCGCCCGTGGACCCGGACGCGGCCCGCGCCAAGCACGACCTGATCCTGTCGTCGGTCGCCGCCACCCAGCGCGGCGACATCGGCGCGGTGACCTCGGCCGGGCGGCTGCTGCGGCTCTCGGTGATCGATCTGCCGAGGCTGCCGGACACGGCGGCCACCCCGAACCTGGCGGGCGGCGCTCCGCTCTCCGAGTTCCTGTCCCTGGCGGCGGACGAGACCGTGGTCTGCCTCACCACGCTCGACGAGTCCTCGCAGGGCCTCGCCCTCGGCACGCTCCAGGGCGTGGTCAAGCGGGTGGTCCCGGACTATCCGGCCAACAAGGACGAGCTGGAGGTCATCACCCTCAAGGACGGTGACCGGATCGTCGGCGCGGCCGAGCTGCGGACCGGCGAGGAGGACCTGGTGTTCATCACCTCCGACGCCCAGTTGCTGCGCTACCCGGCCGCGCAGGTACGGCCGCAGGGCCGCCCGGCCGGTGGCATGGCGGGGGTCAAGCTGACCGCGGGCGCGGACGTGATCGCGTTCTCCGCCGTCGATCCGGCGGCGGAGGCCGTGGTCTTCACCGTCGCGGGCGCCACGGGAACCCTGGACTCCTCGGCGGGTACGTCGGCGAAGCTGACGCCCTTCGACCAGTACCCGCGCAAGGGCCGCGCGACCGGCGGCGTGCGCTGCCAGCGCTTCCTCAAGGGCGAGGACCTGCTGATCCTGGCCTGGGCGGGCGCCACCCCGGCCCGTGCCGCGCAGAAGAGCGGCGCCCCGGTGGAGCTGCCCGAGATCGACCCGCGCCGCGACGGTTCGGGCACACCGCTCGCCCAGCCGGTGGACGTGGTGGCGGGCCCGCCGAGCTGACGGGAGCCGGAGAGCGGCCCCCGTCGGGGTGCCGCTCTCCGGGCCCACGGCCCCGCCCTCGGTGGCGGGTGTCCTGACTCACATCGGGCGCGGACCCGCCGCCCAGGGTTCGGGTCTCCGGCCTCGGCCCGGTGGCGGGGCCTGGTGGCGGATCTCCGGCCCCACCTCCGTGGTGGATCCGCCGTCCCGCCTCGGTGAGGGATCCGAGGGATCTGCTGCCCCGTCTCGGTGAGGGATCTGAGGGATCTACTGCCCGTCTCGGTGACGGAGCGCTGCCCCGCCTCAGTCGCGGGTCTCCGGTTCCTCCTCCGTCTGCGGCACGTACCGCAGGACGCCCCACATGCTGTGCTCGTCGGGGGTGTCCCCCGGACCGTCGAGCTCGCAGGCACCGAGTTCCTTGCGCAGGGCGGCCGCGTCGACGCCCGAGCCGATCAGGACGAGCTGGGTGAGCCGCTCCTCGCCCTCGGGCCACCGCTCCGGGTAGAAGCGCAGGAAGCGGCCGACCGCGTGCACGGTGTAGCGGTTGTCCGGGTCTGCGGTGCCGAAGTCGACGAAGCCCTTGATCCGGTAGAGGCCCTCGGGCCGTCCGTCGAGGAAGGCCATCAGCCGACGGGGGTGCAGCGGGCGGGCGGCGCTCAGCGAGACCGTCTCGTACGCGGTGTGCGGGTGGGCGTGCGGACCGTCGTCGCCGTCCGTGCCGTACAGGATGTCCTCGATGGACATCTGGCCCTCGATCTCGCCGTCCGGGACCACCCGGTCGAAGAGCAGCTCGGGGTCGATCCGCCCGTGCGTGGCCTCGACCACCACGGCCTTCCCCGCCAGTTCGCCCACGGTCCGGTGGACGGCCCGCAGCTCGTCCCCGCTGACCCGGTCGGCCTTGTTCACGACCACGAGGTCGGCGATCGGCAGGTGCCGGTCGGTCTCGGGGTGCCGCTGCCGCGTGGCGGAGAACTCGGCCGCGTCGACGACCTGGACGAGCCCGCCGTAGACGATCCGGGCGTTGTCACTGGCCAGGACCATGCGGACCAGTTCCTGGGGTTCGGCGAGGCCGCTCGCCTCGATCACGATCACATCGAGACGGGACTCGGGGCGGGTGAGCACCTCCAGGTACTCGTCGAGCTCGCTCGCGTCGACCGCGCAGCACAGGCAGCCGTTGCCGAGGGAGACCGTGGAGCCGACCTGCCCGGCGACGCTCATGGCGTCGATGCCGATGTCGCCGAAGTCGTTGACCATCACTCCGATACGGGTGCCCCGGGCGCTGCGCAGCAGATGGTTGAGGAGCGTGGTCTTGCCCGCGCCGAGGAACCCGGCCAGAACGACGACGGGGATCTGCTGCGTGCTCAAGGGACGTGCCTCCGGTTTCCTGCGCGTGCCCCACGTCCGTGGGAAGGCTCCACCATAGGCACCGCACGCCCACGGCTCCCGCGCCCCTGCTCCGGGCCGCGCCGGTCGGCTCCGGAAGCCACCGGACCGATCGGAGGTCGCCACACCGCGCGGCCCGGGACCGCGCGACGGGCCGCGCATCGGGCTGGGCATCGGGCTGGGCATCGGGCTGGGCCCGGTCCTGGCTGGGCCTCGCCCCCGGTACCAACGAGGCCTCCCGGGCTCTTGAGGCCCGTCCTCCGCTTCCGGGGCCCTCCCTGCCCTCCCCCAGGCCCGCCCCCGCTCTCTGGGCCTGCCTCTCGCCCGTAAACACAAGGCCTCCCGTGCCGGACGAGCCGGCCGGTCCCTCCTCCCCAGGCCCTCCTCCCACCTTCCGGCCCGGCTTCCGAAGGACGTACGGCCACCTCGGACGGCCTCCGGACCGGCCAGGGGCTTTCCGCTCCCCGCCCCGGGCCCGATCCCGCCCCGGGCCGTACTCCCGGATCCGTACTCCCAGGTCCGTTCCCCCGGCTCGACACGGCATCCGCTCCGAGTCGCCCCCGGGACCGACCCGGTGCCTCGCTTCCGCCCCCGGGCCCGGCCCTGACAGGGCGGGCCGTGTGACCCGTATCTCCGCCCGGCGCTCCCGTTCCGCCTCGGAAGCGTTTCCGGTCCCGGGGCGCGTCCGCTTACCGTTTCCGGCATGAGCCCCGCACAGACCACCCCTCCGCGCCCCCGGACGCGCCCCCGGCGGTTCGGCTGGCCCCGGCGGGTGTTCTCGCAGGTCCTGCTGATGCAGTTGTTCATCGCCACCGGTGTGACCGTGCTCGCGACGGGGCTCTTCCTGGCGCCGCTGAGCGCCCTCCTCGACGACCAGGCGATGCGCAGGGCCCTGGCCATCGCCGGGACCACCGCGTCTCCCCGGCTCGCCGCCGACCTGACCGGCACCCCGGCGTCCGCGCTCGGCCCGGTACAGAGGGAGACCGAACGCATCCGGAAGGCCACCGGCGCCGAGTACGTCGTGGTCATGGACACCCGAGGAGTGCGCTGGTCGCACACCGACCCCGGCGAGATCGGCAGACTCGTCTCCACCGACCCCAGCGACGTCCTCGCCGGGCACGAGGTGATGGAGATCGACAGCGGCACCCTGGGCCGTTCGGCGCGCGGCAAGACGCCGCTGCGCGACGCGGACGGGCGGATCGTCGGCGCGGTGTCGGTCGGCATCGCGTACGAGAGCGTCCGCGACCGGGTCGTGGCCGCTGTCCCCGGGCTCCTGGCCTACGCGGGCGGGGCGCTCGCCGTCGGCGCCCTGGCCGCGTATCTGATCTCACGCCGCCTCCAGCGGCAGACCCATGACCTGGCCTTCTCCGATATCTCGGCACTGCTCGCGGAGCGCGAGGCGATGCTGCACGGCATCCGCGAGGGGGTCGTGGCCCTGGACAAGCGCGGTTCGGTACGGCTCATGAACGACGAGGCCCAGCGACTGCTCGGACTCGGCCCTGAGGCGGCGGGACGGCCGCTCGACGAACTCCTCGGAGACGGCCGCACCGCCGACGTCCTCGCGGGCCGGGTGACGGGCGAGGACCTGCTCACGGTGCGGGGGCAGCGGGTGCTGATCGCCAACCGGATGCCGACGGACGACGGCGGCGCGGTCGCGACCCTCCGCGACCGCACCGAGCTGGAACGGCTCGGACGCGAACTGGACTCCACCCGGGGCCTGATCGACGCACTCCGCGCCCAGGACCACGAGCACGCCAACCGGATGCACACCCTTCTCGGCCTCCTCGAACTGGAGATGCACGAGGAGGCCGTGGAGTTCGTCACCGAGGTGGTCGGGGTGCACCGGGCCACCGCCGAGCAGGTCACGGAGAAGGTCCACGATCCGCTGCTCGCGGCCCTCCTGGTCGGCAAGGGAACGGTCGCGGCCGAGCGGGGCGTCTCCCTGCGGCTCACCCCCGACGCCCTGCTGCCCGACCGGCTCGTCGAGCCCCGCGAGCTGGTCACCGTCGTCGGCAATCTGGTCGACAACGCCCTGGACGCCGTCGCGGGCACCCATGACGCCCGGATCGACATCGCCTTCGGAGCCGAGGGCCGTACGGTCGTGCTGCGGGTCACGGACAGCGGTCCGGGCGTCCCGGCGGAGCACCGGGAGCTGATCTTCACCGAGGGCTGGACGACGAAGGCCCTCCCGTCCCACGGCAAGCGGGGCATCGGACTGCCCCTGGTCCGTCGGCTTGCGGAGCGGCGGGGCGGCTCCGCCTCGGTGGCCGACGGGCCCGACGGCGGAGCCGCGTTCACCGTCGTCCTCCCGGACGTCCTGACCGAACCCGACTCCCGGACCGGGCAGCGGTCTCCGGCCGAGCGCGACCCCCTGACGGGATACCGCTCCCCGGCAGTCCGGTACTCCCCGACCGACCCGGCCGATCCGACCCGGCCGCGCGGCCTGCCCCGGCCCGGCACCCTGATCGATCCGAACGCCCCGACCGAACCGACCGGACCGGCCGCCCGGCCCGACGGCACGGCGACGGGGCCCGTGGAGGAGACACGATGATCGACGTGCTCGTGGTGGACGACGACGTACTGGTCGCCCGGATCAACGCCGCCTATGTCACCAAGACGCCCGGCTTCAGGGTCGCCGCCACCGCCCACTCGACCGCCGAGGCGCTCGCCGCCCTCGACGGGCAGCCGGTGGACCTGATCCTCCTCGACCACTATCTGCCGGACGAGAACGGGCTCGCCGCCGTACGGGAGCTCCGCGCGCGCGGCCACCAGTGCGACGTGATCATGGTGACGGCGGCCAGGGACATCGCCACCGTGCAGGCGGCCATGCGGCACGGCGCCCTGCAGTACCTGGTGAAGCCGTTCAACTTCGCCGGACTGCGCGCCAAACTGGAGGCGTACGCGACGCTCCGCCGGACCCTGGAGAGCGGCGGCGAGGCGGAGCAGGCCGAGGTGGACCGGATCTTCGGCGTCCTGTCGGCGGGCTCCGTCGCCCCCGACCTGCCCAAGGGGCACTCCCCCACCACGGCCGAACTGGTCCGGCAGGTCCTCCTCGCCGCCGAGGGCCCGCTCTCCGCGCAGGAGATAGCCGAACGCTCGGGCGTCAGCCGGCAGACGGCCCAGCGCTACCTGAAGCTCCTCGAACGCACCGGCCGGGTCCGCCTCTCGCTCCGATACGGCGAGACGGGCCGCCCCGAACACCGCTACGCCTGGGCCGCCTCCCCACCCGCCACCCGCTGAAACGGGCCCACACATGACGGGAAGGGGTACCGCACCGGCCGGGCTGAGGTGACGCGCCCGGGCCCGGTGCCCTTCGGTCGGCGTGCCTGCCCGGCCGGGTGGTCCCCCGGATGGTGTGGCCGGGCGACCGATGGCGGGACGGCCGATGGCGGGGCGGGGCCGTCAGACGGCCCCGGCGCCGGTCAGCGATCTCACCTCGGTCTCGGCGTGCCGTGCCTCGTCGGGCGGCTCCGGCGACAGGACCGTCCCGATCCAGCCGGCGAGGAAGCCGAGCGGGATCGAGACCAAGCCGGGGTTCTGGAGCGGGAACAGGTGGAGGTCCGCACCGGGGAACAGTGATTCGGGGCTGCCGGTGACCACCGGCGAGAACACCACGAGCAGAACGGCGGGAATCAGCCCGCCGTACACCGACCAGACCGCGCCCCGGGTGGTGAACCTCCGCCAGAACAGCGAGTAGAGCAGCACCGGCAGATTGGCGGAGGCCGCCACCGCGAAGGCCAGACCGACGAGGAAGGCCACGTTGAGGTCACGGGCGAGCAGCCCGAGACCGATGGCGGCGGCGCCGATGCCCGCCGCCGCGAACCGCGCCACGGTCACCTCGCCGTATGGCTTCCCGTGCCGACGACGCAGTGAGGCGTAGAGGTCATGGGCCACGGAGGCCGAAGAGGCGAGGGTGATCCCCGCGACGACCGCGAGGATGGTGGCGAACGCGACGGCCGCCACCACCGCGAAGAGCACGGCGCCGCCGGTGGACCCCGCTCCCCCGCCGAGGTCGAGGGCGAGCAGCGGTACGGCCGTGTTGCCCGACGCGTTGGACGCGCGGACCTCGTCGGAGCCGATCAGCGCCGCCGACCCGAAGCCGAGCACGATGGTCATCAGGTAGAAGCTCCCGATGAGCCCGATGGACCAGATGACCGACCGGCGGGCGGCCCGCGCGGTGGGCACGGTGTAGAAGCGGGTCAGGATGTGCGGCAGGCCCGCCGTGCCGAGCACCAGGGCGAGCCCGAGGCTGATGAAGTCCAGCCGGGCCGTCCAGTCCCCGCCGTAGCGCAGTCCCGGCGCGAGGAAGTCGAGTCCGTGGCCGCTGCGTTCGGCGGCGGCGGACAGCAGCTGGTTCATGTCGCCGTGGAAACGGAGCAGGACGAGGACGGTGAGCGCGACCGTCCCGGCCATGAGCAGGACCGCCTTGACGATCTGGATCCAGGTGGTGGCCCGCATACCGCCGAGCGATACGTAGATCACCATCAGCGCGCCCACGCCGACGACCGTCCAGGACCGGGCCGCTTCGCCGGTCCCGCCGAGGAGCAGTGCGACCAGGCTCCCGGCGCCCACCATCTGGGCGACGAGATAGAGCACGGAGACGGCCACCGAGGATGTTCCGGCGGCGATCCGCACCGGCCGTTCGGCCATCCGCGCGGCGACGACGTCGGCGAGCGTGAACCGCCCGCAGTTCCGTACGAGTTCGGCCACGAGCAGCAGCACGAGCAGCCAGGCGACGAGGAAGCCGACGGAGTACAGCATCCCGTCGTAGCCGTAGAGCGCGATCAGCCCGGAGATCCCGAGGAATGAGGCGGCCGACATGTAGTCGCCCGCGATGGCGAACCCGTTCTCCAGGGGCGAGAACAGTCTGCCCCCCGCGTAGAACTCCTCCACCGAGCCGTGCCGGCGCCGGCCCACCCAGGTGGTGATGCCCAGCGTGACGGCGACGAAGACACTGAACAGCACGATCGCCAGGGTCTGGTGGTCACGGATCACGACTGCGCCGCTCCTCTCGTCATCTCCTGGGTGTCCCAGCGCAGCTGGAGGGCGATCCGGTCCCTGCGGAGCCGCGCGTGCCGCGCGTAGGCCCAGGTCAGCAGGAAGGTGGTGAGGAACTGTCCCAGTCCGGCGGCCATCGCCACGTTCACCACTCCGACGAGCGGCCGGGCCATCAGCCCCGGGGCGACGGTCGCCGCCACCACATAGGCGAGGTACCAGAGGAGGAACGCGGCTGTCGCCGGAAAGACGAACCTTCGGTAGCGGCCCCGGACTTCCTGGAAGGCGGGACTCCGCTGGACCTCCAGATAGATCTCCGCCGCGCTGTGCGCCCGCTGCCCCGGCACCGTCTCCGGTCGCTCCGGACCCGCCGCGCCCAGCATCCCGGTGCCCTCCGACGGCTGACCCTTGCCGGGGGCCGTCGCCTCGTGCCAGGGGGTGTCCTCGACCCGTACCGCCGAAGCGTCGAGCCCCTCCCGTTCGTCCACCTGCTCCACCGACCAACTCTCCTTGTCAGCGAACCGTTTCGGCCGCGTGCCAAGGATGGACAGAGCGGGAACATCCCGGACTCTTCTCCTCTCCGTCTTCACCCCATCAGGTGATTCGTCCCCCAGGGGGCCTGACCAGACCGTGCTGATATGCGTATCGCACCGCCTGTGCCCGGTCCCGCACTCCGGTCTTCGCGAAGAGGTTGTTGATGTGGGTCTTCACGGTCGCCGTCGAGATCCGCAGTCTGCTCGCGATCTCCTGGTTGGAGAGTCCGTCCGCGACCAGCGCGATCACCTCCGTCTCCCGTTCGGTGAGCCCTTCCGCCAGTGGAACGGACGGCCCCGCCGGGGCCTCCAGGAGCTGCTCGATCAGCCGCCGCTGCACGGTGGGCGAGAGCCCGGCCCGTCCGTCGGTGACGTCCCGCAGCGCCCGCAGGATCTCCTCCCCTCCCGCGTCCTTGGTGAGATAGCCCCGCGCTCCGGCCCGCAGGGCGGGGAAGAGCGAGTCGTCGTCGGCGTACGTGGTGAGCACGACCACTTCGGTCCCCGGGTGCCTCTCATGGATCCTGCGGGTGGCCTCGACCCCGTCGCACCGGGGCATCCGCAGGTCCATCAGGACCACGTCGGGCCTGAATTCGGCGGTGAGCGCGACGGCCTCCTCGCCATCCCGCGCTGCCCCCACGACCTCCACCCCGGGGAGCAGTCCCAGCAGCATCACGATCCCCTCCCGTACGACGGCCTGATCGTCGGCGACGACCACCCGCAGCGCGGGCACGTCCGCGTTCTCCCGTCCGGGCGTCTCCGGCCGACTGCCGTCGGTCCGCTCCGTGGCGCTCATGCCGGTACCCGCAGCCGCACCGCGAACCCGGCCCCCTCGGGACCCGCGTC
Organism: Streptomyces sp. NPDC101490; assembly: GCF_044767145.1. Lineage (NCBI taxonomy): Bacteria > Bacillati > Actinomycetota > Actinomycetes > Kitasatosporales > Streptomycetaceae > Streptomyces > Streptomyces sp. NPDC101490. The sequence goes on along the minus strand of NZ_JBIWNI010000004.1, from coordinate 123,170 downwards.
CAGACTCCCCCCGAGCAGTTCGGCACGCTCCCTCATCCCGCGCAGCCCGTAACCGGAGCCGGAGGAACCGAGCCCGAGCCCGTCCCCGTCGTCCCCGCCCCCGTCATGCCTGCCCCCGTCCCCGCCGTCCGCCACCGTCGGCGGCGGTCCCGAATCGCGTATCTCCAGGGAGATCCGGTCCGTCTCGTAGGCGAGCAGGATCCGCGTACGGGCTCCGGGGGCGTGTTTGCGCACATTGGTGAGGGCCTCCTGGGCCACCCGCCGTACCGCCTGGGAGGCCTCGGCCGGCAGTTCCCTGTGCTCCCCGGTGACTTCGACCAGGGTCCGGCCCTCCCTCGCCAGGTCCCGCAGGTAGTCCTCGACGGGCACCATGTCCCCGCGCAGCGCGGACAGCGCGTGACGGGTCTCCGCGAGGCCCTCCCTGGCCATGGCCCGCGCGGAGGTCACGAGTTCGAGTATCTCCGCCCGCTCCGCCCCCGACTCGATCTTGAGCCGGGCGACCTCCAGGTGCACCATCTGCGCGGAGAGGCTGTGGGCGAGCACGTCGTGTATCTCTCTGGCGATCCTCGCCCGCTCGGCGAGGGCCGCCGACGCGGCCTCGGCCTCCCGGGCGAGCCGCTCCTGGGCCAGCAGCTGGAACCCCGCGCCTCTGGCCTGGGCGTCCAGCCGGAGCGAGTACCCCGCGAGAAGCACGGCCGCCGTGGTGACGCCCGCACCGAGGAATCCGGTCTCGTCGGCCTCGACGAAGCCGGTGACGAGCACCGCCACGGTGGCCAGACCCATCCGGAGCGGCAGCCGTTCCATCGCCATGACCGAGACGACTATCCACAACACGGTGGCCGAGGTCGGCGCTCCGGCCGTGTGGGCACCCAGACCGCAGAGGGCCATGACCGCGAGCAGACCCAGCGACGCCGCCGCCCGGTGTTCGAGGGTCGTGTGGTGGTAGCCGAGCGCCGCCACCACACAGAGTCCGAACGCGATCGGAGGCACGGGTGCGTACCAGCCGTCGAACGCCCCCGAGGTGTAACAGCCCGCCAGCACCCAGACGCTCAGCGCCGCGAGCAGGAAATGGTCGAGGACGACGCGCCCTCGGGGCACACCGACCCGGGTGAGCGCCTCGCGCGACGGCCAGGCCCCCCAGAGGGCCCCCTTGACCAGCCTGTTCCCCGCCGGCGCCCGATCGAACGTTTCCACCATGATCCGTCCCCCTCCGTCATCTTCATGCTACGGAGAGTCGACGGCGGTGTGATCGGCCCGTGGGTGGAGCGTCCGGCTCCACCCACGGGTGGAGGCCCTCAGGCGTCGATGCGCGAGCGGTCGAGCGTGGCCGCCGAGCCGGTGATGAACTCCTTGCGGGGTGCCACGTCATTGCCCATCAGGAGGTCGAAGACCTGCTCCGCCGCGTCCAGGTCGCCGATGTTGATCCGGCGCAGGGTGCGGTGGCGGGGGTCCATCGTGGTCTCCGCGAGCTGGTCGGCGTCCATCTCGCCGAGACCCTTGTAGCGCTGGATGGAGTCCTTGTAGCGGACCCCCTTGCGCTGGAACTCCAGCATGGTCTGCCGCAGCTCGCTGTCCGAGTACGTGTAGACGTACTTGTCCTGGCCCTTCTTCGGCTGGACCAGCTCGATGCGGTGCAGCGGGGGCACGGCGGCGAAGACGCGCCCGGCCTCGACCATGGGCCGCATGTACCGCTGGAAGAGCGTCAGCAGCAGGCAGCGGATGTGCGCGCCGTCGACGTCGGCGTCGACCAGGAGGACGATCTTCCCGTAACGCGCCGCGTCGATGTCGAAGGTGCGGCCCGAGCCCGCTCCTATGACCTGGATGATCGCGCCGCACTCGGCGTTCTTGAGCATGTCCGAGACGGACGACTTCTGCACGTTGAGGATCTTGCCCCGGATCGGCAGGAGCGCCTGGAACTCGCTGTTGCGGGCGAGCTTGGCCGTACCGAGGGCGGAGTCGCCCTCGACGATGAAGAGCTCGCTGCGCTCCACGTCGTCACTGCGGCAGTCGGCCAGCTTCGCGGGGAGCGAGGAGGACTCCAGCGCGGTCTTCCGGCGCTGCGCGTCCTTGTGCTGGCGCGCCGCGATCCGGGTGCGGGCCGCCGCGACGGCCTTCTCCAGGACGGCGCGGGCCTGCGCCTTGGCGTCCCGCTTGGTCGAGGTGAGGAAGGCCTTCAGCTCCTTGGCGACCACGTTCGCCACGATCCGCCGGGCGGCGGACGTACCGAGGACCTCCTTGGTCTGGCCCTCGAACTGCGGCTCGGCGAGGCGGACCGTCACGACGGCCGTGAGTCCTTCGAGGGCGTCGTCCTTGACGATGTCGTCCTCGGCGACGCGCAGCATCTTGGCGGAGCGCAGCACCTCGTTCACCGTCTTGGTGACGGCCTGCTCGAAGCCCGAGACGTGGGTGCCGCCCTTGGGGGTGGCGATGATGTTGACGAAGGACTTGACCGCGGTGTCGTAGCCGGTGCCCCAGCGGAGGGCGATGTCGACGGCCAGCTCACGGGTGACCTCGGTCGGGGTCATGTGCCCGCGCTCGTCGAGGACGGGCACGGTCTCCTTGAAGGTGCCCTGTCCGGTCAGGCGCTGGATGTCGCAGACGGCCTTGTCCTGCGCGAGGTACTCGCAGAACTCGCTGATGCCGCCGTCGAAGCGGAACGTCTCCTCGCTCTTGCCGATGCCCGCGAGGTCCCGCTCGTCGCGGACGACGATGGTGAGGCCGGGCACGAGGAAGGCGGTCTGCCGGGCGCGCTGGTACAGCGTCTCCAGGGACAGCTTGGCGTCCTTGAGGAAGATCTGCCGGTCGGCCCAGTAGCGCACGCGCGTGCCGGTGCGGTTCTTGGGGACGCGCTTGCCCTTGCGGAGGCCGTTGCCTGGGTCGAAGGGGCTGTCGGGGCCCTGCTCGGTGAAGAAGCCGGGGACGCCGCGGCGGAAGCTGATGGCGTGCGTGGCACTGTTCCGGTCGACCTCGACGTCGAGACGCGCCGACAGGGCGTTGACCACGGAGGCGCCGACACCGTGCAGACCGCCGGAGGCCGCGTACGACCCGCCGCCGAACTTGCCGCCGGCGTGCAGCTTGGTCATGACGACCTCGATACCGGAGAGGCCGGTCTTCGGCTCGACGTCGACCGGGATGCCACGGCCGTTGTCCCGGACCTCGACGGAGCCGTCGTCGTGGAGGATGACGTCGATGTGGTCGCAGAAGCCACCGAGGGCCTCGTCGACGGAGTTGTCGATGATCTCCCAGATGCAGTGCATCAGGCCGCGGCTGTCGGTCGACCCGATGTACATGCCGGGGCGCTTGCGGACCGCTTCGAGCCCTTCGAGTACGAGCAGGTGCCGCGCGGTGTAGTTGGAAGCGTCACGGTCTGCGGTCAGCAGCGCACTGGACGACACGGACGTTTCGGCGGTCACGCGGTTCGCTCCTCGCTGAATTTGAAATCGGGCCCCGTGGGGTAGGGCCCGGCGTCGGTCACGGGTCAGAGGGTACCGATGCCTGGTAGAGCCGTTGTCACGCCACCCGCCCCGATTCCTCATGCTAGTCCAGAGTCGCATGAATGTTCGATCCCTCGATGGGGTGACGCGAACATCACGTTCCCTTCCAGGCATGAACCATTTAGGCTCCGGGCACGTCCTCATGAACGACCGGCAACCACGCCGGGAGGGCCGACCCACACAAGCAACGCGAAATCCGTAGAGCGAAGCAATACGGCTCATTCGCCGCCAACCGGCAGCAAACAGCCACCTAAGAAGAAGTTTCCAGGAAAAGCCGCGAGCGGGAACGTTTTCGGCCTGGTTGGATGTTGACCCTGGTACGACAGCTCGTCGAGCTAGAGAAGAGGCGACGTGACTACTGTTCTGACCCCCGCGAGCCCCCTGACGGCCGCTGACCGCTGCGACCGCTGCGGCGCCCAGGCATACCTGCGTGTCGTCCTGACCAGCGGAGGTGACTTGCTCTTCTGCGCCCACCACGGACGCAAGTTCGAGCCGGAACTCAAGAAGATCGCCGTTGAGATACAGGATGAGACGGACCGGCTGACGGATGTGCCGGCCCGCACGGTGGGCGACGAGCACTGACGCTTCGCAACCACGACGAGCTCAGATCCGGCCAATGACCGGACAGTGGGCGGTCACCCCCGAAGTCCCAGGGGGGTGACCGCCCGCTCTCGTGTCCGCCCCGGGGCACCCTTGGGAGGTGCCTGGCCGGGAGCGGTCAGAAGCGTGCCGGAAGCACCGCCGAGACCCGCGTGTACACCCCCGGGTTCTCCGCCTGCCCGCAGCCGTTCCCCCAGGACACCAGGCCGATGAGCACGCCCCTGGCCACCAGCGGCCCGCCGCTGTCGCCCTGGCAGGCGTCCTTGCCGCCCCCCGGGTCACCCGCGCACAGCATCGTCCGGCTCGCGTACCCGGCGCCGGAGCCGTCCGGGTACGCCCGTTCGCAGGCCCCGTCCGGCAGCACCTGCACGCGCGCCGTCCGCAGGGTGGAGGAGTAGGCCCCGCCGCCGCTCGTGTCCCCCCAGCCGTACACGTCGGCCTCGGTGCCCGGCGTCTCCGCCGCGTCCCCCGCACGGGCGACCCCGATCGCGTACGACTGCGGCAGCGGGCTCGCCAGCGTCAGCACCGCGAGGTCGCCCGCGTTCGTCGTCGGGTCGTAGTCCGGGTTGACCCAGGTGTCCGAGATGCGGATCTCCTCGCCGCCCTGCCCACGCAGCGCCGTGCGGCCCGCGATGACGACGAGGTCACGCACCTCCCACGGCTCGCCGCCGAGCGCCTCACGGCCCATGCAGTGGGCCGCTGTGAGCACCTTGGTCGGCGCGACGACCACGCCTCCGCAGAACTGCCCCGCGCGCGTACCTCCGAACCGGTCACGGCTGGAGAGCGCCACGACCCACGGCGCCTCCGCGATCTGGGCTTCACGGCCCCCCACCACGACGCGGTCGGCGGCGACGGGGGCGGCGAAGGCGAATTGCCCGGCCGCCACGGCGAACACGCCCAGGGCGCCCGTCAAAGCTCGGGGGAGGGAACCGCGCATGGAGTCTCCTGACTCTCCGGTGATGTCGGTTCACCCAGCGTCCACCACGCGCCCGCGCCGTGCACCCGCGCGGACAGCCGGAGGGCCCGGCTCCCCTGGGGGAGCCGGGCCCTTCCGCGTACCGCTCCGCGCCTCGCCCGACGGCGAAACGGATCAGTCGAGGTAGTCGCGCAGCACCTGCGAGCGCGACGGGTGGCGCAGCTTCGACATCGTCTTCGACTCGATCTGACGGATCCGCTCGCGGGTCACGCCGTAGACCTTGCCGATCTCGTCCAGCGTCTTCGGCTGGCCGTCGGTGAGTCCGAAGCGCATCGAGACGACGCCCGCCTCCCGCTCGGAGAGGGTGTCGAGGACGGAGTGCAGCTGCTCCTGGAGGAGCGTGAAGCTCACCGCGTCGGCCGGGACGACCGCCTCGGAGTCCTCGATCAGGTCGCCGAACTCGCTGTCGCCGTCCTCACCCAGCGGGGTGTGGAGGGAGATCGGCTCACGACCGTACTTCTGGACCTCGATGACCTTCTCGGGGGTCATGTCGAGTTCCTTGGCCAGCTCCTCCGGAGTGGGCTCGCGGCCCAGGTCCTGGAGCATCTGGCGCTGCACACGGGCGAGCTTGTTGATGACCTCGACCATGTGCACCGGAATGCGGATGGTGCGGGCCTGGTCGGCCATGGCGCGGGTGATGGCCTGACGGATCCACCAGGTGGCGTACGTCGAGAACTTGTAGCCCTTGGTGTAGTCGAACTTCTCGACCGCGCGGATCAGGCCCAGGTTGCCCTCCTGGATCAGGTCCAGGAAGAGCATTCCGCGGCCGGTGTAGCGCTTGGCCAGGGAGACCACCAGACGGAGGTTGGCCTCCAGGAGGTGGTTCTTGGCCCGGCGGCCGTCCTCGGCGATGATCTCCAGCTCGCGCTTGAGCTTCGGCGCGAGCTTGTCCGAGTTCGCGAGCTTGTCCTCGGCGAACAGACCGGCCTCGATGCGCTTGGCGAGCTCGACCTCCTGCTCGGCGTTGAGCAGGGGGACCTTGCCGATCTGCTTCAGGTAGTCCTTGACCGGGTCGGCGGTGGCACCGGCGACGGCGACCTGCTGGGCCGGCGCGTCGTCCTCGTCCTCGTCGGACAGGACGAAGCCCTTGCTCTCGCCCTCGGTCTCCTCCTCCTCGCCCTTGCCGGGCGCGACGTCCTCGAGCTCCTCGCCCTCGGCCAGGTCGTCGGCGTCCTTCTTGGACGTGGCCTTCTTCGCCGTCGCCTTCTTGGCGACGGTCTTCTTGGCCACCGTCTTCTTGGCGACGGTCTTCTTCGCGGCCGCCTTCCTGGCGGACGAACCGGCCTCGTCAGGGTCGGCGTCCTCGGCGGCGCCGACGGCCGTGGCCGAGACGGTGGTCTTCGTCACGGTCGTCCTGGCGGTGACGGTCTTGGTGGCGGTGCGCTTGACCGGGCTCTTCGCTGCGACGCTCTTGCGGGCGCGCTTCGGCGACTCCGCTGCACTGACCATCAGCGTCACACCCTCTTCCTCGAGGATCTGATTGAGGCTGCGCAGAACATTCTTCCACTGGGTTGGCGGAATCTGGTCAGCCTCGAAGGCCCGACGCACGTCATCGCCGGCGATCTGCCCATCAGCCTTTCCCCGCTCGATGAGCGCCATCACAGACTCGGACTCGGCGATCTCCGGCGGGAGCGTACGGGATGTGCTGGCCGACACGAACAACCTCTCGGAACGATGGAAACGGCTTCCGGCCCCACCCGGGATCGGGTTGGAGCCGACGACCGCCGACGGGGAATGTGTCGACGGCGCGGGCTGGACCGGGGAACTGCACAGCGCCTCCATCGGCTGCTGTATTCCTTCCTCGGCCGTCACCTCTTAGGTCATCGCACGGCTCGGAGGAGTGTTACGCCCAATCTTCGTGGCCCGAGTCACACCTCATGTGGGGCACATGACGCAGAGGAGTAGATAAGCGTACATTCCCGCCGCGGGAATCCCGGCGCCACCGGGGAATCCCTCGCGGGCTCCCCCGGCGGCACGCGCGCATCCGGCGGCGGACGGTGTCCACGCCTCCGCGTTCCCGGCCACGGCCCGCCGGTCAGTGTTCGCGGGGAGCGGGCACGACGCGGTCCACCTCGGGGTGGACCAGGAGCAGCTGCCGCATGGCCGTCTCCGCGCCGAGCGCGTCCCCGGCGGCCAGCGCGTCCACGATCCGGGCGTGATGGGAGAGGCACGCCTCACTGGGGCGGTCGCAGCCCGTGACGGGGCCGCCGGACACCTGGAGGGCGGCGGCGACGATCCCGGAGAGGTGCTCCAGCATCCGGTTCCCGGCCAGCTGGATGAGGAGGGAGTGGAACTCCGCGTCGGCCCGGGAGAAGGTGATGCCGTCCCCCTGGGCGAACGCGTGCCCCATGATCTCGACCATGTCGGCCAGCCGCTGCTGGACGTCCTCCCGGCCGTGTCCGGCGGCGAGGCGGGCGGCCAGGGGCTCGATCGTCCAGCGGAGCTCGCTCAGCTCGCGGCGCTGGTCGTCACGCTGCGGGCCGAAGGCGCGCCACTCGATGATGTCCGGGTCGAGGAGGTTCCAGTCGCTGACGGGCCGGACCCTGGTGCCGACGTTCGGGCGGGCGCTGACGAGCCCCTTGGCCTCCAGGACGCGCAGCGACTCACGCACGACGGTGCGTGAGACCTCGAACCGCTGACCGATCTCCTCGGGGACCAGCGGGCGGTCGGCCCCGAGGTCGCCGGAGACGATCATCTGGCCGAGCTGCTGGACGAGCTGCCCGTGCAGGCCGCGGCCCCGGCTGCCGGCGCTCCGGCGGCCGACCCTGCCCAGGTCGGTGTCCACCCCCTCCCAGGAGGGCGGGCCCACACGGCCGGCGGCGGAAGCCTCCGCGTAGGAGTAGCGGTCGAGCTCGCCCGGGGCTCCGATGCCGGAGTCGACGGGGCGGGCGGCGGTCATCATGGTGTGCGCAAGGGTACTCACGCATCCTTTGTCGGCGTTGCTTCAGTGACCCTTGAGGTCTTTGGTGAAAAGCACACGAAAGGGTGATCGCCACCCGCTACACAATTGACGATTAGTCGGACATAAGACGCACAATCCAGGGAAGTTGGAGCGAGAGTGGACTATTTCAGTCCACATACGGTCACCAACGGGCCTTACGGCGAAGGCCCGTGAACACATAGGCGCAGAACAGCGCTGTCAGCGTGAGTGAGAGCGCCACTCCGGCGGGCTGCCCCAGCACGCGCAGCGCCCCCGCGAGCCAGCGCTCCGCGCCCGGGGACCACTGCGGTCCCGCGAACTCGCGCAGCCGCGCGGGGAGTCCGGCGGCGGACCGGACCGTCGGCCCCGTCAGCACCTTCTGCAGCAGCGGGACGAGGGCGACCGGCACCGCGAGCACGGCGGCCACTCCGGCCGCCGCTGCGCGGAACACCCCCGCGCCGAGCAGTCCCGCCCAGGCGCACCCGACCAGCAGCCCCAGCCAACTCGCGCCGAGGGCCGGCCAGTTCTCCGGTACGGGGATCAACTCGGTGCCGTGGACGAGCCTCAGGGCCTCCAGATCCGCCACCACCACGAGCACTCCGAGCAGCAGCGCGACGAGCGCCGAGACCGCGAGCTTCGCCAGCAGCAGGCCGGGCCTGCGGGGCACGGCCCCCCGGCCCGTGGTCAGTGCGGGATGGCGGTACTCCTCGCCGAACGAGAAGGCGCCGAGCAGTCCCGCCCCGAGGGCGGCGGGCGGCAGCGGGGAGATGCCCGGCCAGCCGGTCAGGACGGCGGGCAGGGCGACCCGGCCACCTCGCCCGAGGAGCAGGGCGAGCGTCACGGAGACGAGCAGGACCCCGCCGACGACGAGTGGCGTGGAGGGCACCCCCAGGAGGCGGTGGAGCTCGTACCGGAGCGGACGGAGGGGCGAGCGGACGGGCCGACGCGTGCCGGACGCGCCTCGGGGAGCGCGCCCGGCCGAGAGCCGCCGGGCCGACCGGTCCGCGACGGCGGGCGGGGACCCCGCCCACGGGGAAGCGACGGAGACGCGGGCCGGAGCAGGGCTGGCGCCCGGCACCTCGGGGGCCGTCGTCCCGGCGGTACGCCGGAGGGGGCCCGTGTCTCCCGTCTCGGCGGTGAGCCGGTGGATCGGGACGCCGTGGCGGAACGCGGTGTCGCCGACGGACGCGCAGTCGCTGCCGTACACGGAGAGCCGGTTGCCCTCCTCGGCGACGACCTCGACCGGACGCCGGGCCGCCCTGGCCTCCTGGGTGACCACGGCGGCCAGCCGGGCGGCCTGGGGGGTCCGGACTGCCACCCGGGGGCGCAGCCGGGTGCGGGCGAACTCGACGGCGTCCTGGTCGGCGACGAGTCTGCCCCGGTCGAGGGTGACGACGCGATGGGCGTTGCGGGCCGCGTCCTTGGGGTCGTCGGTCGTGTAGAGGACGGTTCCCCCTTCGGAGGCGTGGGAGCGCAGTAGTTCGTGCAGCCACGCGCCCTCGGAGGTGGAGAGTCCGGCACCCGGCTGGTCGAGCAGCAGGGTGTGGGGGGCGCCCAACAGGGCCGAGGCGATGCCGAGTCGGCGGTCGGCGCCGACCGGCAGGGTGCCGATCCTCCGGCGTTCCAGGCCGGCGAGGCCCACGGTCCGTGCCAGTTCGTCGGCCCGTGAGGCCGGGACTCCGGTGGCGGCGCAGAGCATCCGGAGCTGGCCCCGGAGCGTGCGGGACGGGTGCCCCGGGACGTCTCCGAGGAGGACGCCGACCTCGCTCTGCGGATGGGCGATCCGGTGCAGCGGGCGCCCTCGGAAGTAGGTGATCCCACGGCCCGGCTCGAGTTCGAGCATGAGGCGGAGAGTGGTGGTCTTGCCGGAGCCCCGGGGGCCGAGGAGAGCCGTCACGGCGCCCGGCCGGGCCTCGAAGGTCAGATCGTCCACGGCGGCCGGTCGATCGCGGCGGGGAAGGCTGGTCAGTCCGATTGCCTGGAGCATCGCTTCTCTCGCGGTAGGTGACACCGCTCCGCGGCAGGGCGGCGCTACCGCAGCAAGATAACGCTACATTTCGGACTTTCGGTGCAGGATTGATGCCGTGGGGTGCCGGATGCGCCCGTCCGTCAGATCTCGGGCCGCAGCATCGGCGGGTTGAGGAGGGTGGCCCCACCTGCCCTGAAGAGCTGGGCGGGGCGCCCTCCCTGACGGGTCGTGGTGCCTCCGGCCGGAACGAGGAAGCCGGGCGTGCCGGTCACCTTCCGGTGGAAGTTGCGGGGGTCCAGGGACACCCCCCAGACGGCCTCGTAGACGCGCCGCAGCTCTCCGACGGTGAACTCCGGCGGACAGAAGGCCGTGGCGAGCGAGGAGTACTCGATCTTGGAACGGGCGCGCTCCACGCCGTCGGCGAGGATCCGGCCGTGGTCGAAGGCGAGTGCACCGGCGGCTCCGGCTCCGGCCGCTTCGGTTCCGGTGGCCCCCTCCGCGTCCGCGCCGCCGAGCAGTTCCTCGACGGGCGCCCAGCGGGCACTGTCCGCGTCCCCGCCCGCCCTCGGCGCGGGAAGGTCGGGGGCGAGGGCCAGGTGGGCCACGCTCACCACCCGCATCCGCGGGTCGCGGTCGGGCGCCCCGTAGGTCGCGAGCTGCTCCAGGTGGGCACCGTTGCTCGGCACCGGCGGCGGGGCGGCGGGGTCGTGGGCGCGGAGCCCGGTCTCCTCGACCAGTTCGCGGGCCGCGGCGGCCCCGAGGTCCTCCTCGGCCCGCACGAAGCCTCCGGGCAGCGCCCAGTGCCCCTCGTAGGGTTCCTCGCCCCGACGCACGACCAGGGTGCAGAGCGCGTGGTGCCGCACGGTGAGCACGACCAGATCGACGGTGACGGCGAAGGGCGGGAAGGCCGACGGGTCGTAGGGAGACATGCGCCGATCATAGTCGTCTTCCTGACGATAAACACGCCTGGCGGAGGCACCGGCGAGGACTTCCTCACCGTGCACCGGGGCCTGCCCCGTGTGCGTTCCCGGCATTCCCTCACACCCCCAGCTGGAGGCCCTCGGCGGCCTCCTCGATCATTCCGAGGCCCAGGCGGCCCACGCGTACGGCGAAGGGCTCGCCCGCGACCACGAGCCCTGAGAAACGGATCGCGCCCCATGGGGCGGACCGCATCGGATGGGTCGACACGGAACGGCCCGGGGCGTCGGGCCGGATTCCGGCGAGGGCCAGCAGGGCGTGCACCGCACCGGCCGCCGCGACGGCCGCCGGACGGCAGGCCGCCGGGTGCGGGACCGGCCGGGCGCCCGCCGTGCGCTGCTCCCCCGCGTACATCTCCGGCAGTCGACGGCCGAACCCCTCCGCCGCGTCGAGCAGCCCGCGCAGCAGCGAGGCGGCTTCCCTCTCGTGTCCGGCGGCGGCGAGCCCGGCGACGGCGACCGCCGTCTCGTGGACGCGCACCGCACCGGCCCGGTGTCCGAAGGGGTTGTGGCCGGGCTCCTTGGTCCCCAGACCGCGCAGGCCCCAGCCGGAGTCGAGGGCGGGGGTGCCGAGCAGCCGGGCCACCTGGCCGGTCCGGGTCTCGTCGAGAAGACCACGCGCGTACCGGCCGCCGCCGAGCAGTCCGGTGTCGAGCAGATGCGCGGCCCAGCCGCCCAGCTGGGTCCACGTCCGGCCCTCGCGCGTGCGGGCCGCCGCGGGGCGCCCCCCGGCCGGGTCGTCGAGCCAGAACTCGTGCCCGAACCGCTCGCGCAGTCTCCCCGCCGTCTCCCGCAGCGCGTCCCCTCCCGGCCGGTCGCACGCGTCGAGCAGGTCCGCGCCGAGGAGGGCCGCGCGGTGCGCGTGGGCCTGGGTCTCGGCCCGCCAGGGGCCGCCGGGGCCCGGATCCGGCACCAGGCCGCTCCCGCCCGTCGCGCGGCGCAGCCAGTCGAGGCAGCGCTCCGCCACCGGCAGCAGCTCTTCCAGGTCCGCGGCCGGGAGTCCCCATCGGCGGGCCTCCGCGAGGACGGCGGGGAAGGCGAGGGTGGACTCGATGCCCGTACAGCGGGGCGGGAGGTGGGGGCCCGCGTCCCGGAGGGGGCCCTGGACGCGTCCGGAGTCCGGCCCTCGGCCCGGGATCTGGGTGCGCCCGAGGGCTCGCAGGGTGGTGGCGGCGAGCCGGGTGCCCAGGGGGAGCGCCATGCGCGCGGCCCAGAGGGCCTCGGCGGTGACCGGTCCGCAGCGCCAGGGGACTCCGGCCGCGAGGTGGACGTCCGCCGGGTGGGCGGGGTCGCGCTGGAGCAGGGCCCGCAGGTCTTCGACGGAGGTCCGCAGCAGTTCCCCGGGGCGCGGGTCGTCGCACTCGGCGCGGGCCTCGGCGAGGAGGTGTCCGCCGGGCCGTCCGGCGCCCGCTCCCGGTGCTCCGGTGGACCGGCCGGGCTCGTCGCGCAGCCGCAGCCGGACGGTGAACGCGGCTCCCGGGGCCAGTTCGGCCTCCCAGCGCAGGACTCCGGCCGCCGCCAGGGCGTCCATGGGCGGCGGGTCCGCCGTGACGGCGACCGACCGTCCGTCGGCCCCCGTCCAGCGCAGTCCGGTGCCGTGCACGGTCGCGGGGAGTTCGGGTCCGTGCCGTCCGGACGCCACCGCGCCCAGGTCCGCGAGATCCGTGCCCAGGGCGATTTCCACCGGGAGCCGGAGGGGGCGGAGAACGGCGCTGCGCAGGGTGACGCGCTCGGTCCCGTCGGCGCTCCGGGTGCGTTCGACGGTGATGCCGGGGTCGGGTCCGGGTGTTCCGGGGGCGTGCAGGACACCGGTGAAGACCGCGCGGTCCGCCGTCGCCATCCGTCCCTGGAGGGCGACGGGCTCCCGCCCCGCCACCCTGAGGACGCACCGCGAGAGGAGCCGTCGGCCCGCCGCGTACACGCCGTCGGGTCCGTCGCCGGTGAGCTGGCCGTGTTCGGGGCAGATGGCGAGGGCGGGCAGGGCCACGCAGAGGAGCGCGCCGTGCACCGAGGGGAGTTCCGTGGGACGGGCCGCCGCGCGTGGGGGCGCGGCGGCGGCCGGGGGACGGTCCGGCGGGGCGCCGAAGGGGTGTCCGGTGGGGCGGCCGGGGGCCGGGGCGGGGCTGAGGGCCATGGCGGGTAAGGGGTGCTCTCTGTGCGGACCGGGCGGCCGGCGGGACGTCGGCGGGCCCCTTGCGACGGCTCCGCCAGAGAGCTGAACGCGTCGGTGGGCGGCCGGGTCACGGCCGTCATCGTCCGCTCCTGCTGCCGCGCTGCCCGTCGGGCTTCGCGGCGCCGCGCCCGGGGCGGGCGGCGGCGGGTCCGCCGGGCCTGACTCCGGCGCCGGGGCGGCGTACCGCTCCGGTCCGTCGGCCCTGTTTGGCGAGGGTCTGGCGGGTGCCCTGCGGGCGGGCCGCGTGCGTGGGCGGGCGGGTTCCCCGCGCGGCGGACGGCTCGGGCTCCTTCACGGCGGACCGGGAGTCCCGTTCGGCCCGCAGGCAGGAGCGCAGCGACTCCGGGTCGAGTCCCTCGTTGCACGCCTGGTGCAGCAGGCGGGCGAAGACGTACTCGGGGTCGGCGTCGAGGGCGAGGCCGAGGGCGACCCTGGCGGTCGGTTCGTCGCCGGTCGACCAGGCGGTCCAGGCGGCGAGGGTGAGGGGGGCGGCGGCGTGTTCCTGGTAGGGGGTGACGCAGCGCCGGGCGAGCACGCGCCAGAGACGCAGGGCCGCCGAGCCCTCCCAGCCTTCCATCCACTCGGCGGCGCGGTCCCGGGTGACGCGGTCCTGGAGGCCGAGGATGAGCGCGGCGGCCTCGTCCGCGTCGACGAGGGCCTCGTCGGCCGCGTCCCGCTCCGCCGTGCCGCCGCCGGGCCCGCCCGTGCCCGGCGGGGTCCCCGCGCCCGGCGGCGCTGCCGGAGCCTTCGGGTCGCCGCCGCTCTTCGCCGCGCTCGCGCCCCCTTCGTCCTTCGGACCGGCGAATCGGCGGAGGATCTCGCGGGCGAGGGTCAGTGTCCGCTCGCGCACCTCCTCCCGTCCGCCGCCTCCGGTGTCGGTGAGGATCTCCGGGACGATCGAGGCGGCGGTCGTGTCGAGCGCCGTCCGCTGCCTCTCCTCACCGGGTTCCTCGGAGGGCCTGAACCGGTTCTCCATGTCCCGGAGGGAGCCCCGCACCCGCACTCCGGCGTAGGTCGCGGCGGCGGCCATCACCGTCGTCCCGCTGAGCGCGAGCGGGGTGCCGTCGGGCGGACAGCAGCGGGCGTCCGGGCAGCAGTAGGAGAAGTACAGGCCGTCGGTGATGCAGAGGGCCTCGTAGACGGGGATGTCCAGGGCCCCACAGGCGGTGCGGAGTCGCTGGGCGAAGGGGCGGAGACGCTCCATGACCCGACGGCCCGTCTCGCCGGGCCCGGGGTCCTGGCAGAGGAAGACGACGATGCCGTCCGGCCGGGTGCCGCCGCTCCTGGCGTCCCCTTCGACGAGGCATTCGGCGAGGTGGTCGGCGGTCGACTCCCATTCGCCGGGCGAGCGGGGGATGCCGAGCCTGACCCGGCCGCCGAAGCGGCCTCGCTCGCCGTGGAGGGCGACCAGGACGACGGAGTCGGTGGGGTGGAAGCCCAGCACGAACGGCAGGGCATCGGCCAGTTCGGCCGGGCCGCGCAGGGTGACCTGCTGGGTACGGGTGGGTCCGCTGGTTTCATGACGATTCGCGTTCATGGTCAGGACCGTCTCGTGATCTCCCGAATTCCGAAACCCCTGTGGATAACTTCCGGAACGAGGCTTTCGCGGCCCACTGAGTTGTCCACAGATTCGGTGCCGGGTGCGCTCCCTGTCCTCCGTGTCGCGTTGCATGGAGCCATGACGCGATCAGCCTCGGCCACCGACCGACACCGAACCACCCGATGGGGCACGTCGGGCCGTCCGTTTCCTGACGGCCTCACCGCCGCGCGCACACGGCGGGGGTCCCGCCTCGGCCGTCGCTCAGGCGGTGTCGCGGCCCACTGCGGCGGCCCGGCGGCCCATGTGCGGACGGGGCCGGGCCCGGGCCGACACGACCGTGCTGTCCAGCGGTTCGCGCGGGTACGGCGGGAAGGCCTCGCAGGAGGTGGGCAGGTCCAACGGGACACGGCGGCGTCCGGAGGCGTGGACCCCGAGCTCGGCGAACCGGCGGCGGAAGCCGGGATCCGGTTCGTACCCGGCCACGGCCGTCAGCCGGACGAACGGTTCCTCCGGCAGACCGCCCCGCCCGAGCGGATCCTCGCGCACCACGTGGGCGGTGTGGCGGGCGTCCCGGTCGTCCGGCTCGTCGGCGACGCCTTCGGCGCCCAGCGGCCGGGCCACCTCCGTCACACGGACCGTGAAGGCGTCCACGACTCAGCCGGCCGCGGCGAGGACCAGCGGGAGGACCTGGTCACCGCCCGCGCGGCGGAGCAGCCGCCCGGCGACCGCGAGGGTCCAGCCGGAGTCGGTGCAGTCGTCCACGAGCAGCACGGGGCCCGGGGTGGCCGCCATGGCGCCCGCCAGCTCGTCGGAGACGACGAACGCTCCGGTCAGCGTCCTGAGCCGCTGGGCGGAGTTGCTGCGGCGTCCGGCGTGGGCGCCGTCCGGTCCCGCGTACGACAGGGAACCGAGGTACGGGAGGCGCCCGACGGACGCGATCCCGCGCGCGAGCGAGTCCACCAGCCGCGGACGGGTCAGCGACGGCACGGCGACCACGCCCACCGGGCGGGCGGAGGCGTCGGGGACGTTCGGCGCCCAGCCGCCCGGCGAGCGCGCCCAGTCGGCGAGGACGGCCACCACCGCCTTGAGGACATCGTCGGGAACCGGGCCGTCGGGGGCGTTCTCCGCCAGGAGGGGACGCAGCCGGTTGCCCCAGCCGATGTCCGAGAGGCGGCCCAGCGCACGTCCGGTGGAGCACTGCTCGCCGACGGGGATGCGGCCCTTGAGTTCGATGCCGAGGGCGGACATGCCCGTCGGCCACATCCGGCGCGGTTCGACCTCCACTCCGGGCCGGTCCAGTTCCTTCTCGGCTCCCGACAGCGCCTCGGACGAGACGGAGGAGCCGATCCAGGCACCGGCGCAGTTGTCGCACCGGCCGCACGCGACCGCGCCCTCGTCGTCGAGCTGCCGACGGAGGAACTCCATCCGGCACTGGGAGGCGCTCACGTAGTCACGCATCGCCTGCTGCTCGGCCGCCCGCTGCCGGGCCACCCAGGCGTAGCGCTCCGTGTCGTACACCCAGGGCTGTCCGGTGCTCTGCCAGCCGCCCTTGACCCGCTTGACCGCACCGTCCACGTCGAGGACCTTGAGCATCGTCTCCAGCCTGGTGCGGCGCAGGTCCACCGCCGCCTCCAGGGCCGGCACGGACAGTGGACGCCCCGCGTCGGCGAGGGCCGCCAGGGTCTGGCGGACCTGCGCCTCGGGCGGGAAGGCGGTGTCGGCGAAGTACCGCCAGATCGCCTCGTCCTCCTTGCCCGGCAGCATCAGCACCTCGGCGTGCTCCACACCACGTCCCGCGCGCCCCACCTGCTGGTAGTAGGCGATCGGGGAGGACGGGGATCCCAGGTGGATCACGAACCCCAGGTCCGGCTTGTCGAAGCCCATGCCGAGCGCGGAGGTCGCCACCAGGGCCTTCACCCGGTTCTGCTGGAGGTCGGCCTCGGCCTGGAGCCGGTCGGCGTTCTCCGTGCGACCGGTGTAGGAGTCCACCGTGAACCCGCGCTGCCGCAGAAAGGCGGTGGCCTCCTCGGCGGCCGCCACCGTGAGGGCGTAGATGATCCCGGAGCCCGGCAGCTCGTCCAGGTGCTCGGCCAACCAGGCAAGACGGTGCGCCGCGTCCGGCAGCCTCACCACACCCAGCCGCAGGCTGTCCCGCTCCAGCGAGCCCCGCAGCACCAGGGCCTCGCTCGCACCGGTGCCCAGCTGCTCCGCCACGTCCGCCGTCACCCGGGAGTTCGCCGTCGCGGTGGTGGCCAGCACCGGAACACCGGGGGCGAGCTCCCCGAGCATCGTGCGCAGCCTGCGGTAGTCGGGCCGGAAGTCGTGACCCCAGTCGGAGATGCAGTGCGCCTCGTCGACCACCAGCAGACCGGTCGTGGCCGCCAGCCTGGGCAGCACCTGCTCGCGGAAGTCCACGGAGTTGAGCCGCTCCGGGCTCACGAGGAGGACGTCGGTGGCGCCGCTCTCGATCTCCTCGTAGATCGTGGCCCACTCCTCCGGGTTGGCGGAGTTGATCGTGCGCGCCCGGATACCGGCCCGCTCCGCCGCCTCCACCTGGTTGCGCATGAGCGCCAGCAACGGCGAGACGATCACCGTGGGCCCGGAGCCGCGCCGTCGCAGCAGGGCCGTGGCCACGAAGTACACGGCCGACTTTCCCCACCCGGTGCGCTGCACCACCAGGGCCCGGCGGCGCTCCTCCACCAGGGCCGACACCGCCTGCCACTGGTCCTCCCGCAGCCGCGCGGAACCCGTGGGGTCACCGACCAGTTCGGCGAGGACGGCATCGGCTTCGGCACGGAGCTCCAGGTTGGTCATGCCTCCATGCAACCCGACGGCACCGACAATCGGCGAATCCGGCGGTGTGACGAACGGGTCACGAGCGGTGGTCGTGCCGGGGGCCGGGAGGATCCTCCCGGGGGCCGCCGCAGGCCCGGGCGGGTGACCCGGGCCCGGTGCCGCGTCCACCGCGGTCACACGGAGGTCGCGTCGGTGGAGGGCTTGTCGGTACCGGCGGCTTCCGCGGGCGCCCGCGCGGACATGACGGGGAAGACCAGCAGGAGCAGGAGGACCAGGGCGGACAGGGCGGCGCCGATCAGGAAGCCGGTGCCGATGGAGGTGGCGCCGATGACCGGCCCCAGGACGAGGGGGGCGACGAACTGGCCGGTGAAGTTGGCCGTTCCGGACAGGGACATCGCCTGGCCGCGCTTGGCCACGGGCGCGGACTCGCCGATCATCATCGCGAGGGCGGGCACCACGACGCCGCTGCCGAGGCCGAAGACGAAGGCGGCCACGGTGAGGAAGATCCACTGGCCGCTCAGGCCGATCAGCAGGAAGGCCAGCGCCCAGGCCACGGTGGCGAGACGGAGCAGGTTCACGTAGCCGAGCCGGGCCTTCATCTTGGCGTAGAACAGGCCGATGAGGCTGCCGCCGACGGAGGTGCTGGTGGTGATGAGCGCGATCAGGAAGGGGGCCTCGACAGCGACCTCGGTGAGGCGCTGCGGCAGGAAGACCGCCAGCACGTAGAGGAGGAAGGAGCCGAAGAAGGAGAAGGCGTAGAAGACCAGGAGGCCGGGCTGATGGCGCAGCAGGGTCACGATCCCTCCCTTGGCGCGGCCCGCGGGGGGAACGGCGGGTATCACCAGGAGCGTCAGGATGCCGACCGGGACGCCGAGGAGGTAGACGGCGAACGGTGCGTGCCAGGACAGTCCGCCGAGTGCGCCGCCGATCAGCGGCCAGATGATGCCGCCGAGGCTGAGGGCGGTGGAGCGCCAGCCCGCGACCCGGTCGCGCTGCTCGCCCTGGAAGAGCGCGAGCAGGGCGACGGTGGTGCCGACGAACACCGCCGCCGCGCCGATCCCGAAGGCGAACCGGCTGATGATCAGGGCGGTGTACGACTCGGTGACCAGACCGGCGCCACCGGCGACGCCGTACAGCAGGAGTCCGCCGGCGAGCGGGGTGCGCAGGCCGAAGCGGTCGATGGCCCAGCCCACGAACGGGCTGACGATGGCCAGGGAGAGTCCGTGCGCGGTGAGGATGAGGCCGGCGGCGGTGCCACTGACGCCGAGTTCGCCGCGGATGACCCCGACGACGGGGGCGATGACGGCGCCGGCCATCAGGGTGAGGGTGGAGGCGAGCAGCAGGACGAACAGGGTGGCCCGGTGCGAAGTGGACGGAGTGGTGGGGCCCGGTAAGGACACGGCGGATCTCCTCGGAACGGAGCGGCTGGAGGGGCGACTCGGCGTCGCCGTGATCGCATCGTGCAACCTCAAGCACGGTTCAGGTCAACCGCGTCGGCGGCGGTCACGTGCGGGGTTCGAGCGGCGCTCCAGCGGCCCTCGTCCGGTCCGCTCAGGCGTCGAGCAGCGGCTTCCACCAGCCCGGGTTGTCGCGGTACCAGGCGACGACGCTCCGCAGCCCCTCGTCCAGGGTGCGGTGCGGGGCGTAGCCCAGTTCGGCCCGGATCAGGCCGTCGTCGATGGCGTACCGCAGGTCGTGTCCCTTGCGGTCCTCGACGTGGCGGACCATCGAGCGGTCGGCGCCGCAGAGTTCGAGGAGCCGGTCCGTCATCTCCCGGTTGGTGAGGCTGGTGGCGCCGCCGATGTTGTACGTGCCGCCCGCCCTGCCGCCGTCGAGGACGAGCTGGATCGCCCGGCAGTGGTCGTCGACGTGCAGCCACTCCCGTACGTTGCCGCCGTCGCCGTACAGCGGCACGGGGATGCCCCGCAGCAGGTTCGTGACGAACAGCGGGATCAGTTTCTCCACGTGCTGGTGCGTGCCGTAGTTGTTCGAGCAGCGGGTGACGCGCACGTCGAGGCCGTGCGTCCGGTGGTAGGCGCGGGCCAGCAGGTCGCTGCCCGCCTTGGACGCGGAGTACGGCGAGTTGGGCAGCAGGGGCGACTCCTCGGTCCAGGCGCCCTCGGCGATGGACCCGTACACCTCGTCGGTGGAGACATGGACGACGGTGGGCACCCCGGTGCGCAGACAGGCGTCGAGGACGCTCTGGGTGCCCAGTACGTTGCTGTGGACGAAGGCGACCGAACCGTCGACGGACCGGTCCACGTGGGACTCGGCGGCAAAGTGCACGACGGCGTCGTGGCCGGGCAGCACGCGCCGCAGCAGCGCGTGGTCGCACACGTCGCCGTGGACGAAGGACAGCCGGTCGTGGCCGATCGGCAGGTTCTCGGTGTTGCCCGCGTAGGTGAGCTTGTCGACGACCGTGACCCGCGCGTCCTCATGACCCGGGTACCCGCCCGCGAGGAGGGTGCGCACGTAGTGGGAGCCGATGAATCCGGCACCGCCCGTGACGAGGATCCTCATACCGGCACCTCCGCCTGTGTGTGGTCTCCGATGATCAACCGGTTGTACGGGCCGTCGTCCTGGGCGCGGACCCGGGCCCAGCGGCCGATCACACAGCCGCGCAGTTCGGGGACGTCCGTGATGGAGGCGCCCTCCAGGACGATGGAGTTCTCGATTCCGGCGGATTCCAGGACGCAGTCCTGTCCGACGGCCACGTTCGGACCGATCCGGCAGTCCCGGACGACGCTGCCCGCCCCGATCACCACGGGGCCGGTGAGCCGCGATCCGGTGACCCGGGCGCCGGGCTCGACGACCACCCGGCCCTCCACCACCGTCGTGGCGTCGATCTCGCCGGCGGCCACCGGCCCGGTGCCGTCGCCGTCCTCGGTGCCCATGCGTTCCAGGAGCACCCGGTTGCACTCCAGGAGGTCGTCGATCTTCCCGGTGTCCTTCCAGTAGCCCTCGTACTCCTGGGCGGTGACGGTCCAGCCGCCCTCGATCAGGTACTGGAGGGCGTCGGTGATCTCCAGTTCGCCGCGGGGGCTGGGGCTGATGGCGCGGGTGGCCGTGTGGATCGCGGACGTGAAGAAGTAGGCGCCGATGACCGCCAGGTCGCCGCGTGGTTCGGCCGGTTTCTCCACCAGGGCGCGTACCACTCCGTCCGCGTCGACCTCCGCCACTCCGTACTGCCGGGGATCGGGGACCTTGGTGACGAGGAGTTGGGCGGCGGGACGGCGGCGCCGGAATTCCGCTGCCGCTTCCGCGATGCCCTCGGCGAGGACGTTGTCACCGAGGTACATCACGAAATCCTCGTCGCCGAGGAATTCGGCGGCGAGCGTCACGCAGTGCGCGAGGCCCAGGGGCGCTTCCTGTTCGAGGTAGGTGATGCGCATGCCGAAGCGGGAGCCGTCGCCGATCGCCTTCTCGATCTGCGCGCCGTGGCCACCGACGACGACGGCTGTCTCTCTCACTCCGATATTCCGCAGGTTCTCCAGGCAGTGCACCAGAACGGGCTTGTTGGCCACGGGAACCAGTTGTTTCGCCATCGAGTACGTGAAGGGACGTAAGCGCGTCCCCTCGCCTCCGGACAGTACGAGCGCTTTCATGGGCTTCCCAGCGGTTCTCGAACGGAGATGCGGTCGGGAACAACCTCCGGTCCCCCACTCGACTCCGGTTCGAGCCACCGTCGAATTCCGCCTGGGACCGTCCGAGGCGTCACGCACCGGACGACGAGGAGCTGAAGTCGATGGCGGAGAAGGCCCTGACCCCCGACGAGGTGGGCGAGTTCTACGACGACCGGGGGTGGCTCTGGGAGATCTTCATGGGGCAGAACCTGCACATCGGCTACTGGGACGAGGCCGATCCGGACGTCGATCCCAAGGACCGGCTCACCGATGTGCTGATCGAGCGGGTGGCGCTCGGCCCGGGACAGCGGCTGCTCGACGTCGGCTGTGGGCAGGGGCGGCCGGCCGTCCGGCTCGCGGTGGCCTCCGGCTGCGAGGCGCTCGGCATCACCGTGAGCGCGGACCAGGTCGAGACGGGCGACCGGCTCGCGCGGGAGGCGGGCGTCCACGACCGGGTCCGTTTCGAGCGGGTCGACGCCATGAGGCTCCCCTACGAGGACGGTTCGTTCGACGCCGTGTGGGCGGTCGAGACGCTGATGTACCTCTCCGACCGGCGGGCGGCGCTGCGGGAGATCGCCCGTGTCCTGGCCCCGGGCGGGGTGTTCGTCCTCGCCGACTACACGGAGTCGGGTCCGCTGACCGAGGAGTGGCGGGCCGTCCTGGAGGAGGGCTTCACCGTCGGCTCGCTGCCGACCGCGGACGCGTACACCGACATGATCGGCGGCGCGGGCCTGGAGATCGTGCACCACGAGGACGCCACCCCGCACCTGCGCCGGTCGGCCGCCCGTATCGACCGGCTCGTCGCCGACAACTACCCGAAGGTCGTGGAGAAGGGCGGGCGGGAGTTCGCGGAGGAGTTCAAGGCCATGATCGGCAAGATCTCCGCACTCGAACGCGACCTCCTCGGATACGTCATCACGACCGCCCGCAGGCCCCTCGCCTGAGCAGGCTCCGCTTCCGGCCCGCTTCCGGCCCGGTTCCGGCCGGTTCCGGCCCGGCCGCGGCCCCGGGAGAAGCGGGGTCCAGTGGGTGTCGAGCGGCGTTCGAGGCCCGTTCCGGACGATCTCCGCATGAGGATTCTCTTTGTGGCGGGCGGCACCTCCGGAGTGATCTTCGGCATCGTCCCGCTGGCCCAGGCCGCCCGTAACGCCGGACACGAGGTCTTCATGGCCGCTCCGGAGAACGTGATGCCCACCATCACCCAGGCCGGTGTCCCCGGCGTCGCCGTCTCGTCGAAGGTCATGCACGACGCGCTCGTCGACCGCCGGGGCGTCCGGGTCCCCGTCCCCGAGGACCTGCACGAGCGGTACATCTTCAACGGCCGCACCTTCGGCCGGTACGCGGCCTCCTGTCTGGACGGGCTGCTGGACCTGGCCGACCGGTGGCGGCCCGACGTGGTGGTGGGCGGGGCGCTGGCCTTCGCCGCGCCGCTCGTCGCCGCCCACGCGGGCGTGCCCTACGTCAAACAGGCCATCGACATGGGCGAGCCGCGCACCATCGACCTGGGCGCGGCCGCCGAACTCGGCCCCGAACTGGAACGGCTCGGCCTGTACGACATGCCGCGCGCCGACCTGTTCATCGACATCTGCCCGCCCAGCCTCCGCCCGGCGGACGCGCGGCCCGCGCAGATGATGCGCTACGTGCCCTATGCCACGCAGAAGCGCGTCGAACCGTGGATGTACGCCAAGGGGGACCGGCCGCGCGTCCTGGTGTCGGCGGGCAGCCGGGTGACCCCCGAGTCGGACTTCGACATCCTGAGCGGGCTGGTGGACAAGGTCGGGAAGCTGGAGGTGGAGCTGCTCATCGCCGCTCCCGAGACCGTGGCGGAGAAGCTGCGTCCGCTCCCCGGGCACGTGCGGGCCGGGTGGATACCGCTGCACGCGGCGGCCCCCACCTGCGACCTCGTGGTCCACCACGCGGGTGGCAACACCACCATGGGTTACGTGTCCTACGGCGTGCCGCAGGTCCTCATCCCGTACCTGCCCTACTGCGTCGACTACAGCCGACGGCTGAGCGACCACGGCTCGGCACGGATGATCGATCCCGTGGACGACTCCGCCGCGACCATCGCGGACGTCTGCGCGGAGATGCTCGCCACCCCCTCCTACCGGGAGCGGGCGCGGGAGCTGGCCGACGAGGTCGCCGGGCTGCCCCGGGCGGCCGAGGCCGTGACGGCGATCGAACGGCTGACGGGCCGAGGTCTCTGACCTTCCGGCCGGGCCGGAGCCATGACTTCAAGGCGTACGAGGGCGAGAGGGAAACCACGTGATCAATCTGTTCCAGCCCGCGGTCGGTGACGAGGAGCTCTCCGCCGTCGCCGACGTGTTCCGCGACAAGTGGCTCGGCCACGGCCCGCGGACCAAGGCCTTCGAGACGGCGTTCGCCGAGCACCTCGGGGTCGAACCGGACCGGGTCCTCTTCCTGGCCTCCGGCACGGCCGGACTCTTCCTGGCCGTCGAGTCCCTCGGTCTCGCCGGGGGCGACGAGGTGGTCATGCCGTCGATGAGCTTCCTGGCCGCGGCCAACGCCGTCCTGGCGTCCGGGGCCCGGCCGGTCTTCTGCGACGTCGACCCACGGACCATGAACCCGTCCTGGGAGGACATCGAGGCGGCCCTCACGCCCCGCACCCGGGCCGTGCTGCTGCTCCACTACGGCGGCCAGCCCGGACACGTGGCCGAGATCGCCGGACACTGCCGGGAGCGCGGCCTCACCCTGATCGAGGACTCGGCCTGCTCGATCGCCTCCACGGTCGGCGGCAGGACCGTGGGCACCTTCGGGGACCTGGCCATGTGGTCCCTGGACGCGGCGAAGATCCTGACCACGGGCGACGGCGGCCTGCTGTACGTACGGGACGCCGAACAGGCGGCCCGGGTGCGGCGGCTGGCCTACCACGGCCTGACGCGGGCCACCGGCCTCGGCTACGCCAGGGTGTCCCACCGGTGGTGGGAGCTGGAGGTGCCGGAGATCGGGCGGCGCGTCATCGGCAACGACCTGACCGCCGCGATCGGCACGGTGCAGCTGCGACGGCTGCCGGAGTTCGTCGCCCGCCGCAGGGAGATCGTCGAGCGGTACGACCAGGAGCTGGCCGACGTGGCCGGGCTGCGGCTGCCCCCGCCCCTGCCCGGCCACCACACGTCCTCGCACTACTTCTACTGGGTGCAGATGGACGCCGCGATCCGTGACGGCGTCGCGGCGGACCTCCTCGCCGCCGACATCTACACCACGTTCCGGTACGCGCCCCTGCACAAGGTGTCCGCCTACGGCTCCGACAAGGTGCTGCCCGCCACGGACCGGGCGGCGGGCGGGACCCTCTGCCTGCCCCTGCACCACGGGCTCGGTGACGACGACGTCCTGACGGTCACCCGGCGGCTGCGCGAGGCCGTGGCCGCCCGGGGCCGGGCCGTCGGCACCGCCTGAACGGCGGAGGAAGGGACCGGGAGGGACACATGCGCCTGCTCTTCATGGCCACGCTCGGACAGACCCTGCACGAGGTCACCCTCGGGCTCGACCTGGCCGCGCAGCTGAAGGACGCCGGGATCGACGCCCATTTCGTCGTCGACCGCTACAACAAGGGCCAGCTGGACGCGGCCGGACACCCGTACACCCTCGTGGACACCTCCATGGGGCCGGGCGTGCGCGAGGTCGTCGCCGGTGCGGTCCGGCGGGCACGGCCCGACGCCATCGTCCTCAGCGACTACATGGCCCACTGGCTCACCCACGTCGTCAACTACCGGACCGACCCGTGGTTCGTCGACGACTTCGGACCGCCGGTCATCCCCATCGACTCGGTGAACCTGGAGAACACCGGTCTCGAACTGGAACTCCTCGGCCGCCCCACCCTGGTCAGCGACCGCATCCTGACCGCGCCCGCCCATCTGCTCCCGGTGCCCGCGAACCGGCCCGACGCCACCGGCGGACGAGGACTCCCCTACCGCGCCGCCCGGACCCCCGCACCGCCCTCCGAAGCCGCCAGGAAGGAGCTGCGCCGGTCCCTGGGAGTCCGTGACGGGGAGCGGCTGCTGATGCTCCCCACCCTGCCGTGGCAGCGGATCATGCAGACCCAGGCCGGGCCGCTCACCCGCGAACTGGCCGTCCGGGTGCCCCGGCTGGTCGGGCGGTACCTGCGTCGGCTGCCGTCGCACACGCGGTTCCTGGCCGTCGGCCCGTACCTCGAAGGCTTCGGCCTGCCCGAGGACCGGCTGCGCGTCGAGGAGTCGTACACCGCGGAGCGCTACGCCTCGCTGCTCGGCGCGTCCGACGCGGTGCTCGCCCTGTTCCTGCCCTCCTTCGCGCTGGAGCGGGCGGTCCTGGCCGACGTGCCGGGCCTGTTCACCGTCAACACCTTCGACGTCGACGGCGAGCCGGGGCTGCGCCTGCTCTCCGACGCCTTCGGCGGCGTCTCGCCCGCCGTGCGCTCCTGGCTGGCCGCGTTCCCCGGCCCGGTGCCGCCGTTCCACATGTGGCCGCTCCGGTGGAACGCAGTCGTGAGCCGCCTCCTGGAGGCCAATCCGCTGACCACGACCGCGCTGCGCGCCGAACTCCTCGACGAGGAGTCGGTGGTGGCCGGTCTGGAGGCCGTGCTGTACGACCCCGGTGTGCGGGACCGGCTCGCCGGGGCCCGTGCCGACTACCGCGACGCGATCACGGGGCTGCCGGAGACCGTCGAGGTGTTCCTGACGGCGGCCCGCCGGTGCGGTGTGACCGTCTGACCGTCCGACCGCGCGGGCGGGAACGCCGGAGGCCCCGGGGCGGCATGGCCGGCCCGGGGCCTCCGGTGTCGTTCAGACCGCGGCGAGCAGGGCGCGCAGCGAGTCGTCCAGACCTCGGCGGGGCCGCCACTCCAGCACCCGGCGGGCGAGGGTGACGTCCAGCGCCTGCCAGGCGGCGGCCGAGCTGGCGGAGCCGCCGGGGCCCGCGCCCGGCTCCGGCCGCGCGGCGGCCGACCGGCGGACCGGGACACCGCTCAGCTCCACCAGCCGGTCCACCACGTCCTGGACGAGGACGGCCCGCCCGCTGCCCACGTTGACGACGCGTCCGGTCACGAGCGCGCGGGGCGCTCGGGCACAGGCGACGACCGCCTCGGCGACGTCCACGGCGTCGACGAAGTCCCGCCAGGCGGTCGCCGGTGCCAGGTCCCATTCCATCGGCCCGGGCCCCCGGTGCGCGGCGAGCCGGGCGGCGAGGGAGCCGAGCAGGCTTCCGGTGGGCGCGCCCGCCCCGCAGACGTTGGCGACCCGGAGGACCACCCCGTCCGCGCCGGACGTGCGAACGGCGTCCAGCACGGCCCGGGTGGCCCGGAGTTTGGTCCTCCCGTAGGCGGTGTCGGGGGCCTCGGGACGGTCCTCCGCGAACGGCCGGCCGGCGGTCCCCGGCCCGTACTCGTGGACCGTGCCGAGCTGGATGAGCCGGGGGCGCCCCGGTACGGAGGCGACGGCGTCCAGGAGGCGTCCGACGAGGTCCGCGTTGGCGGCCTCCTGCTGCTCGGGGGCGACGCCCCAGACCTGGCCCGCGGCGTTCACCACGGTGTCGGCTCCGGTCTCGTCGAGCAGCCGGGCGAGCCGGTCCGGTGGCTCCCGCAGGGGGTCGAGGTGCTCCCAGCGCTCCACGGGCGGCGCGGCGGAGCCGCCGGGCAGGCCCCGGGATATCCCCGTCACCCGCAGCCCCGCCGACCGGAACGCCACGCAGAGGTGGCGCCCGAGGAAGCCGGTGGCGCCCAGGACGACGACCGGGGCGTCCGTCATCGGTTCACCCCCGCCACGCGGCCAGGACACCCGCGGCGAGCGTCTCCTCGAGCGAGGCGGCGCCCGCGTCCCTGTCGGAGATCAACGGCGGTTCGGTGAAGCCCCAGGGCAGGTCCAGGTCCGGATCGAGGGGGTCGATGTTGATCTGCGTCCCCGGAACGTAGGTGGTGGAGACGACGTAGCAGATGCAGCTGTCGTCCGCGAGGCTGAGGAAGCCGTGGGCCACGCCCTCGGGGATGTAGAGGCAGCGGCCGGAGTCGGCGTCCAGTTCCGTGACCACGTGGGCGCCGAAGGCGGGTGAACCGGTCCGCAGGTCGACGATGACGTCCCGCAGGGCGCCGCGTACGCAGGAGACGTACTTGGCCTGGCCGGGCGGGACGGCGACGCCGTGCAGTCCGCGCAGGACGTTCCGGTGCGAGACCGAGAAGTTGATCTGCCGGGGCAGGAAGGGCCGCCCGATCGTCTCCGCCAGCAGGTCGGTCCGCAGCGACTCGTAGAACGTCCCTCTGTCGTCGGCGAGTTGATCCGGGGTGAGGACGTAGGCCCCCGGAACGGCCGTCTCCACAACGTGCACGAGGGGACCGCCTCACTTCGCGTCCGTGGATTCCCGGTGGGTGGCGACCACCCGCTCCAGGTCGGGCACCAGCTGGGCCGGAAGGGGCATCCGTCCGGTCTCCTCGCGCAGCCGCCGGGCCCCGGCCCGGTACGACGGGTCCTCCAGCAGGTCGCGGACGGCTCCGGCGATGTCGGCCGCGCTGTCGTTCTCGGGGTCGACCAGCCGGGCGGCGCCCCGGGCGGCGATGCGCGCGCTGTGCTCCTCCAGGCCCGGCAGGTACGGGACGAACACCTGGGGCACGCCGTTGGCCAGGCAGGTGAGGGTGATGTTGCCGCCGGCGTGGTGGACCATCACGTCGCAGGTCGGGGCGAGGACGTCCACGGGCAGCCAGCCGGCCCGCGCGCCCGCGGGGAGGTCCAGCCGGGCGGCGACGTCGTCGGGGGTGGCGATCAGCAGCTCGATGTCGAGCGGCGCCACCTTCTCGACCAGACCCTTGAGCAGGTCGAAGTCGTCGTCGGGGGTGACTCTGCTGCCCGCGCTGACCAGCACCCGGGGCCGGTCCCCCCTGGTGTACATCCAGGGTTCGAGAGAGCTCTGCGTGCTGCACGGGATGTGGCGCAGCGGCAGGGCGACGGGCGCGGTGGGGGGACGCACGCTCTCCGGCATGAGGGTGACGGAGAACGCGGGGGCCGGGGTGCCGTGGAGGCCGAGCCGTTCCATCTCGGGAGCCAGTTCGGCCGCCGCGGCGAGGTCGATGTCGAGGGGTTCGGCGATGTCGGTGGCGAACCGCACCCAGGGGACCCCCGCGTGGTGGGCGACGAGCGGTCCCGCGTACGCGAGGACGTTGCTGACGACGAGGTCGGGACGCCAGCGTTCCGCCAGGTCGATCAGGGCGTCGAGGGAGTGCGCCGCGAGCCTTCCGAACATGCGGCCGATGGCGATGTTGCGCTCCGGCCCCCGTGGTGGCGTCGGTACGAGGACGCCCTCCCGGTTCACCCGGCAGTCCTGGATCGTGCGTCCGGTGACGGAGACCGCGGAGACGCCCGAGCCGAGGATGGCCGGCATGGTCACCTCGGGGCCCGACATGATCACTTCATGGCCCGCGTTCCGGGCCGCCTGGGCCAGCGGGATGTCCGGGAAGATCGTCCCGGCACCGTTGCCTCCCACGAAAAGAATCTTCATGGGCGCATCGTCGGTTCCGCCCTTCGAGCCTCGCTCGAAGGCACTCGCACCTCGCGGGCCGGCGGACCTCCGGGCGGACCCCGGCGACGCCGCGGCCCCGCCGGGCTCACGGGGCTCTGAGCCCCGCCCGGTGGCACTCCCGCGCCCGCGGGCTCACGGGGCTTCGAGCGGATCTCGAAGGGCGTGCCGAACGCTGGGCGGGACCGAGGGGACCACCGTGAGCCGCCGTCCGGCTTCCCCGCCCCGGGAACGCATCCCACCTTCGAGGAGGCCGCCGTGTTCCGGCACACGTCCGAAGTCCACAGCTGGTACGCCGAACGCAGAAGTGCCCAGCGGCACGCGGTCACCCTCACCCGGCTGGACCGGCTCGAAGGCTGGTCCCTCGACCCGGCGACGGGTGACCTGCGGCACGCCAGCGGGCGGTTCTTCACCGTCGAGGGCCTCCAGGTGGAGACCGGCCACCGGGAGGCCGGTTCCTGGCAGCAGCCGATCATCGTGCAGCCGGAGTCCGGCATCCTGGGCATCCTGGTCAAGGAGTTCGGGGGCGTCCCCCACTTCCTGCTCCAGGCCAAGATGGAGCCGGGGAACATCAACCTGCTCCAGCTGTCACCGACGGTGCAGGCGACCCGGAGCAACTTCACCCGGGTGCACCGCGGCAACGCCGTTCCCTACCTGGACCACTTCCTGGCGCCGCGCCGGGGCCGGGTCGTCTTCGACTCCCTCCAGTCCGAGCAGGGCTCGTGGTTCCTGCGCAAGCGGAACCGCAACATGATCGTGGAGACGACGGAGGACGTGCCGCCGCACGACGACTTCCGCTGGCTGACGCTGGAGCAGATCGGCGACCTGCTGGCCGTGGAGAACCTCGTCAACATGGACACCCGGACCGTGCTGTCCGGCCTCCCCGGGACGTACGGGGGGAGGTTCGGCGACGCCGGGGCCGAGGACCGCGGGCTGCACCGGATGGCGGAGCTGCTCAGCTGGTTCACCGAGGCGCAGGTCGGGCGTCGGCTGGAGCAGCGGCGCGTGCCGCTGGCCTCGGTGAAGGGCTGGTCCGTGGACGACGGGCGGGTGAAGCACGAGGAGGGCCTCTACTTCTCGGTGGTCGGGGTGGACGTGGAGGCCGAGGGCCGCGAGGTGGGCCGCTGGTCCCAGCCGATGCTGGCGCCCGCCTCCCGGGGGGTCGTCGCGTTCCTCATCCGTACCGTGGACGGCCTGCCGCACGTCCTGGTCCAGGCCCGTACGGAAGCCGGTTCCCGCGATGTGCTGGAGCTCGGCCCGACCGTGCAGTGCGCCCCCGAGAACCACCGGCGGCGGCCCGCGGAGCTGCGGCCGCGCTTCCTCGACGGGGTGCTGGCCGCCGGGCCGACCCGCACCGTGCTGGACGTCGTCCACTCGGAGGAGGGCGGCCGTTTCCACCACGCGGAGAACCGCTACCTGGTGGTGGAGGCGGGCGACGGGGTCCCGCTCGACCCGGGCCCCGACTTCGTCTGGATGACGCCCGAACAGCTCGGCGCCCTGGTGCGGCACGGCGGCCGGGTGAACGTCGAGGCCCGGAACCTGCTGACGTGCCTGCGGTACCTGCGGTGAGCGCGGCGTCCGTGACCGGGCGGCCCGTGCGCCTGGGCGTGCTGGGCTGCGCCGACATCGCGGTCCGGCGGGTGCTGCCGTCCCTGGCGGCCGTGCCGGGGGTGACCCTGGCGGCGGTGGCGAGCCGGAGCGGCGCGCGGGCCGCGCGGGTCACCGACCGGTTCGGCGGCGATCCCCTGGAGGGGTACGAGGCCCTGCTCGCCCGCCCGGGCGTCGACGCGGTGTACGTCCCGCTGCCGGTCGCGCTGCACGCCCGGTGGGTGGAGCGGGCGCTGGCGGCCGGGAAGCACGTACTGGCGGAGAAGCCGCTGACGACGTGCGTGGCGGACACGGTCCGGCTCGTCGGCGCGGCCCGCGCGGCGGGACTGGTGCTGAGGGAGAACGTCATGTTCGTCCACCACCCCGCGCACCGGCACGTCCGGCGGCTGCTGCGGGAGGGCGCGATCGGGGAACTCAGGACCATGAGCGCGGCGTTCACGATCCCGCCCCGGCCCGTGGACGACATCCGCTACCGGGCCGAGCTCGGGGGCGGAGCGCTCTTCGACGTCGGGACGTATCCGCTGCGCGCCGCCCGACTCCTGCTCGGGGACGGGCTGGAGGTCGTCGGCGCGACCCTGCGGACCGACGGGGACCGGGGGGTGGACGTGTCGGGCGCCGCTCTGCTGGCCGGGCCCGGTGGGGTGACCGCGCAGGTGTCCTTCGGCATGGAACACCACTACACGTCCCGGTACGAGGTGGTGGGCAGCGGTGGACGGCTCGTCGTGGACCGGGCCTTCACCCCGCCGGCGGACCACCGGCCCACGGTGGTGCTCGAACGCCGTGACGGTACGGAGCGGCTGGAGCTCGAACCCTTCGACCAGTGCGCGGGCACCGTCGACGCCTTCGTACGGGCGGTCGCGACGGGAGCGGGTACGGCCGGGGAGGCGATCGTCCGGCAGGCGGAGCTGATCGCAGATGTCCATCGGAGCGGGACCCGCGGTGTGCGGGCGGCTCCACGACCGGCGCGAGACGCCGTGGGAGGCAAGGACCGATGAAGGACGCCAAGGCCCGCATTCTGGAGCAGGTGCGCGCGTACCACGGCTCGGACGAGAAGGAGTTCGAGCCCGGTGTGACCGCGGTGTGGCCCTCGGGAGCGGTGTTCGACGCGGACGACCGGGTCGCGCTGGTGGACGCCGCACTGGACATGCGGATCGCGGCCGGGGTCAGCTCGCGCCGGTTCGAGCGGGAGTTCGCCCGCTACTTCGGGCTGCGCAAGGCGCATCTGGCCAACTCGGGTTCCTCGGCGAACCTGCTGGCGCTCTCGGCGTTCACCTCGCCGCAGCTGGAGGACCGCAGGCTGTTGCCCGGCGACGAGGTGATCACGGTCGCGGCCGGTTTCCCGACCACCGTGAACCCCATCATCCAGAACGGCCTGGTGCCGGTCTTCGTCGATGTGGAGCTGGGCACCTACAACGCCACGGCCGAACGGATCGCGGAGGCGATCGGGCCCCGCACCAGGGCGATCATGATCGCGCACGCCCTGGGCAACCCGTTCGCCGTCGAGGACGTCGCGCGGATCGCCGAGGAGCACGGACTGTTCCTCATCGAGGACAACTGCGACGCGGTGGGCTCGACCTATCGCGGCAGGCTCACCGGGACCTTCGGCGACATCGCGACCACGAGCTTCTACCCGGCCCACCACATCGCGATGGGCGAGGGCGGCTGTGTGCTGACGGACAACCTGGCCCTGGCGCGGATCGTGGAGTCGCTGCGCGACTGGGGCCGGGACTGCTGGTGCGAGCCGGGCGAGGACAACCGCTGCTTCAAGCGGTTCGACTACCAGATGGGCACGCTGCCGCACGGCTACGACCACAAGTACATCTTCTCGCACGTCGGTTACAACCTGAAGTCCACCGATCTCCAGGCCGCCCTGGGGCTGAGCCAGCTGGGCAAGCTCGACGCGTTCGGGGAGGCCCGCCGCGTCAACTGGCGGTTCCTGCGGGAGGCCCTGGACGGCGTGCCGGGACTGATCCTGCCGCGCGCGACCGAGGACAGCGACCCGAGCTGGTTCGGTTTCGCCCTGACCGTCGCACCGGACGCGGGGTTCACCCGTGAGGGGCTGGTGGCCTTCCTGGAGAGCCGGAAGATCGGCACCCGCCGCTTCTTCGCCGGAAACCTCACCCGCCATCCCGCGTACCTCGACCGGCCGCACCGCGTCAGCGGTTCGCTCGCCAACAGCGACATCGTCGCCGGGCACACCTTCTGGGTGGGGGTCTATCCGGGGCTGAGCGAGGAGATGGTCCGCTACATCGCCGAGTCCGTCCGCGACTACGCGGTGAAGAACTCTTGACGTCCGTGCCGGGCCGCGACGACGCGGCGGGAAGGTCCCTCATGCTCCACGCACCACAGTCGCCCCTGCTCCCGGCGGCCCGCGCCATGGCGCCGCTCGCCGCCGAGCACTCCGCCGCCGCCGAGGAGCGGCGCAGGCTGCACCCCGCGGTGGCGGAGGCGCTGATCGCCGCCGGATTCCCTCGGCACTTCGCCCCGGACCTGCCGGACCGCTCCCCCGGCACGTTCACCGGACTCGTCGAGGCCGTCGCCGCGCTCGGCGAGGGGTGCGCCTCGGCGGCGTGGGTCGCCTCGGTCACCGCGAGCGCGGGCCGGCTGACGGCGCACCTGCCGGAGCAGGGCCGGGCCGCCGTCTGGGAGAAGGGCGAGGGCACGGTGGTGGCCGCCGGGCTGATGCCCTCGGGAACGGCGCGGCAGGTCCCCGGCGGCTGGCGGGTCCGGGGCGAGTGGGCGTACATCAGCGGGGTCGACTTCGCCGACTGGACACTGCTCGCGGCACGGACGGAGGAGGCGGGGCGGCCGAACGTGCGGGTGTTCGCGGTGCCCCGGGCCGATCACACCGTCGTGGACGCCTGGTTCGTGATCGGCATGCGGGGCACCGGCAGCCACACGGTGGTGCTGGACGACGACGTCGTCGTACCGGACGAGCGGTCGGTGCCACTGGCGGCGATCCTGCGGGGCAGGCCCGCCGCGGCGGACGCGCCCTGTCACCGGATGCCGCTGAAGGCAGGCAACGGGCTGACGCTGACGGCGCCCCTGCTGGGGGCGGCGCGGGGCGCGCTGGGGCGGTGGCGGGAGCTGACCGGGGCGAAGCTGGCGGCTCCGGGCGGGGCGATCTCCGACGGGCCGGGGCCCGTTCCGTACGAGCAGGCGTTCTCGCGGGCGGAGGGTGAGCTCGACGCGGTGGAGCTGCTGCTGGGCCGGGCGGCGGGCGTCGTCGACCGGGGCGGCGTCACCTCGGTGGAGACGGCCAGGAACGCGCGCGACTGCGCCCTGGCGGCGGAACGGCTGGCCACGGTGGTGGACGGGCTGCTGCGCACGGCCGGGACCCGGGCTCAGTCCGAGGCGGAGGCCTTGCAGCGGCACTGGCGCGATGTGAACTGCGGCGCGGGGCACAGCGGGCTCCAGTGGGCCCCCGCGGCGAGCGCCTACGCGCGGCTCGCGGGGGCAGTGGGCCGCTGAGGGCCCGCCGCTACCGCGCCGATGGCCGCGGCCGGCCCCGTGAGGGGTCGGCCGCGGCCATCGGCGCGTAGGGGGTCGGGCGGGGTGGCACCTCTCATACGGCGGTGGCGGCGTGGTGCTCGCGCTGGGCGGGGAGCCTGCGCATCGAGGGGTGGGGGGAGGACGGCGGGTTCAGGACCGCGAGCTGGAGCCGCTGGAGTTCCGGCGAGGGTTCCAGGCCCAGTTCCCGGTCGAGGATGCGGTGCAGGGTGCGGTACGCCTGGAGCGCCTCGGCGCGGCGGCCCGAGTGGTTGAGGGCGGAGATCAGCTGGGCGTGGAACCACTCGTTGAGCGGGTACTCGTTGACCAGTTCGGACAGTTCCGGGATCGCGTCGCGTTGTCGGCCGAGCTGGATCTCCGCCTCGATGCGCAGTTGCAGGCCTCGGATGCGCAGCTCTTCCAGGTGGACGATGCGGCCGGTGAGCACGTCGCCCGCGGGGATGTTGGAGAGGGCGGGGCCCCGCCACAGGGCGAGGGCCCTGCGCAGGAGACCGAGGGCGTGTTCGGGCTCACCGCCCTGGAGTGCGTTCTGGCCGCGTGTGATGAGGTTCTCAAATATCTTCACGTCGACCTCATCATCCTTCACCTGAATGACATATCCAGGCGCCCGGGTGACGAGAAGGGTTCGATCGCGCGCCACGATCCCTTCGTTGATGAATAATTTACGCGCGTGGTAAATGTAGGTCTGAAGGGTTGTCAGGGCGCTTTTCGGTGGCGCTTCTCCCCAGAGCTCCCGTATGAGCGAATCCGAACTCACCGTCTCGTTCGGCCTGGTGAGAAGCAGTGCTAGGGACTGACACACCTTCGGTGTGCTGGGTAGATGGGAACGACCGTCTTCAGCGATGATTTCGAATGGACCTATCAGATTGAATCGCATTGAATTGCCCCCGCAGTGTCGTTCAGCCGACTCGCTATTTCAGCCATCTGGCCAACAGCTCAAGAGTAGGACACCGGCTGCGGCGCCGAAGTCTTATGAGAGGGAAATGTCATGTCTCCTTGACAGGGGGAACGAAAAGAGCCAGGGATGTGAGATCCGGCCGTTCTCGGCTTATCCCGCATTTTTCGGCCGGGACCGGGAGCCGCGGTCCAGGACCGTGCCGCGCTTCCGGCCGGGCGGGCGGCCGGGCAGGCAGGCGGGCAGCCGGGCGGGCGAGACCTCGCAGCCGATGGAGCGCGCATCCACGACGATGTGCGCTCCGCCGTACGCCTTGCTCCTCGGTCTCCGCGAAGGTGCCCTTGCCGGAGAGGAGGCCGAGGCGTTCGCGGACCGCCGGTTCGCCCCGGGCGTGCCGGGCCTCGGAGGCCCTGTCGCCCGGCCCGGCCCGGACGCGGTCGCGGTCGCGGTCGGGGCTCGCCGGTCAGGCGCGGCAGGTGGGAAGGCCTCCGTGGTGGGTGACCATCTCGGAGAACAGCACGGCGACGTCCATCGGTTCGCCGGGCGTCGCGCCCCGCGCCTCGGCGTACGCCCGGTGCAGGTTGGGGACGATGCGCTCGGAGTCGAGCAGTCCCGCGTACTCACCGAGGTCGGCGTCGCGCGCCGCCTCCAGCGGGGTGATCCCGGCGTCGATGCCCTCGGCCGCCAGTTCCTGGACGCGGCGCAGATAGCCCTCGGTGACGTCGAGCAGCTCGGGCCCGCCCACGGGGCCGTGGCCGGGCACGACGGTGTCGGCGCCGAAGGCCCTGAGCCGCTCCATCACCTCGATGGTGCCCGCGACGGAACCCGTCAGACAGAACGGGGTCGCCCCGGACATCACCAGGTCCCCCGCGTACAGCACGCGCCGGTCGGGGAGCCACACGACGGTGTCGCCCGCCGTGTGCGCCGGTCCCAGGTGGACGAGTTCGGCACGGACCCGGCCCACGTGCAGGGTGAGCCGGTCCCGGAAGGTGAGGTCCGGCAGGGCCACGGTGAGGTCGCCCCACCGGACGTCGGGCCACAGCGCGGTCAGATGGAGGCCGGTCGCGTCCATCTCGGTGCGGGCGTCCTCATGGGCGACGATCACGGCGTCGTCGGCGAACAGATGGTTGCCGAAGGTGTGGTCGCCGTGCGAGTGGGTGTTGACCACGAATCGCGGAGACCTCGGCGACACCCGGGCGACGGCCTCCTTGAGCGCCAGCGCCCTGGCCCGGGTCGCGGCGGTGTCGATCAGCGCCGCCTGTCCGTCCGAGACGACGAGGCCGGCGTTGTTGAGACACCATCCGCCGTCGGGCTGCTCATAGGCGAAGACGTCCTCCGCGATCTCCCGCAGCCGGGGGGCCGTGGGGTCGGAGTGGTGGCGGGTCACGGGCAGCTCCCTGGGATGTGGGTCGTCGCTGTACGTACGTCGGGGGCGCGGCCGCCGGGCCCGTCCCGAGCGGCCCCCGGCACCCGGGCCGGGACCGCTCCGGCGACGGCCGCGCTCACGGTCCAGCCGCAGGGCGTCCGGTGGGTGACGAACCGCCAGCCCCGCCCGGCGGCCGGGACGCCGTCCGGGCGGTGCAACAGGGCGACGGAGCCGGTCGCGGCACCCGGCACGGAGAAGCCGAAGGACCCGGGGGGCAGTCTCAGCCCCAGGCCCCAGGCCTTGCCGTACGCCTCCTTGAGCGTCCACAGACCCACCGCCGCCGCGTTCCGC
Organism: Streptomyces sp. NPDC101490; assembly: GCF_044767145.1. NCBI lineage: Bacteria > Bacillati > Actinomycetota > Actinomycetes > Kitasatosporales > Streptomycetaceae > Streptomyces > Streptomyces sp. NPDC101490. Next base: position 86,875 of record NZ_JBIWNI010000004.1, on the reverse strand, counting down.
TCCCCCTCGGGGAGGCGGCGCAGCGCGGCTCGCTCCGGTGCGGTGAACACGTCCCGCGTCACGGGCCGTCCGTACACCGGACGGTCCGTCGCCTCGGTGTCGGCCCCGATGCGGCCGAGGCGGCTGAGGCCGAGGACCAGCACGGGACCGGAGTGGCTGAGGCTCAGTTCCAGGCCCGGGAAGCCCCGGAGGTACGGCTTCCCGCCCGGCTCCCGGGAGAGTTCCGGTACGTCGGGCCCGACGCGCAGCGCGACCGCGGCGGCGTGGGCGAGGAAGGCCCGCGAGGCGGTACGGACGGGCGTCGCCCAGTCGTCGGCGTACCCGTACAGCAGGGCGTGTCCTTCGGCGTCCATGCGGCGGAGCAGTTCGCCGGTCCAGGGACCGCCGGGCCCCGAGGCGCGCAGCGGGGCCGGGCCGGATGCGGGTGCGGGTGCGGGTGCGGGTGGTCCGGGCGTCACGGGCGGCACGGGCGTCGTCCGGCGCGGGCGCCCCCGCGCGCCCGCGCCCGCCGCCGTCGCGGCCCTCGCCCCGTGTCCGGCCCGCCCGCCGTGTCCGGCCAGCGGCACGGCGTACAGGTCGAGGCTGTGGTCCCGGCGGACGCGGGTCACCGCCTCGGCGAGCAGGACCCCGAGCGGCTCGGGGTCCTCGGGCCGGAGGTCCGGCAGTCCGAGTCCGAGTCGGACCGCGGCCCGGTCGAGGGCGACGAGGAGCCACGCCGGGTGCGCGAGGAACCCGGCGTCCGGCCGGGCCACCGCCGACGCCCAGACACCCGCGCAGGCCGCGGCCGAGGCCAGGAGCGCGTACCGCTCCCCCTGGGCGCCCTCCCGGCGCGGGTCCCGGCGCTCACGGCCGAGCTCCGCGAAGGCGGTGGCCAGGAGTGCCAGCCGACTCCGCAGGGCCGGCGGATGAGCCCTGGTGACCTGCCGGGCGGCGGCGTGCAGCGCGGCGGGGAGCGGATCGGGGCCGGACGCCGGGCGCGGGGGGTTCAGCGGCGGCAGCGGACCGTTCGGGATGAACAGGCCGGGCGGCAACCCGCTCTCCGCCGCGACGGGTGGCAGGGCGGGCGGCCCCGTCCCCCCGGCCCCGGTCGTGTCGAGGGCGCGCAGGTGCCGGTGGAAGGCGCCGTGCCGGCGTTCCTGCCGGAGCCAGCCGGTGCCGAGCACCCCGAGCAGGTCTCCGGTGCTCCGCCGCAGCAGGCGCGGCACCAGATGGTCGGCGGCGGCCGTCCACGGGGCGGCACTGCCGGGCAGCAGATGGCCGCCCCGTACGGCCGCCAGGACGAGGGCGTCGGCGGCGAGGAGGTCCGCGAAGGCGCCGGTGACGGCGGTGCGGGTCCACCGGGAGGTGAGGGGGCGCGCGCCGCCGTGCCCGGCGAGGACCGCGCCGAGCACGGCCCGCAGGGCGCTGTCGGCGGAGCCCACGGCCGCTGTCCCGGAGCCGGGGACGCCCGTCCGGGCGGCGGCCCCCGCTCCGTGGGCGCGGGCCGCCAGGAGGTCGCGGCGGGCGACCGCGCGCAGCAGCACGGCCGCCGTGTCCCGTCGGGTCATCCGGCCGCCGCGTGCGGCCGGGACGAGTTCGTGGCGCAGGACCTGGGCGGCGAGGGCCGCCGTACCGAGGGGTGGGCCCCCGTACCGGCCGTCGTACGGCGGGCCGAGGACCCGCTCCAGCCGGGCCGCGGGGCCCGTCGGCTCCGTCCCCGACGCGTCAGAACACCTGGTCATGGCTGATGACCCGGGACTTGAGCGCCGGCCTCCCCCCGTCGACGACCAGCACGTCGTGGACCGTGCAGCTGGGGCTGATCTCCGGCTTGCCTCCCGGCCGTACGGTCACGACCAGGGCGTAGACGGTGGAGTGCACGGTGCCGTCGGGGCGCGGGTCCAGGGCGATCTGGTTGAACCAGTGCCGACGGCGCACCGGGTCGCCGTCGAACTTCTTGTGGAACGCCACCAGTTCGCGGACGATCCCGGCCCGGCCCCGGGCGGGCTCGATGCCCGGGGAGTGCTGGAACTCGCCGTCCTCGGTGAAGGTGGCGGCGTACTCCTCGAACCTGCGGTGGTCCAGGTGGTGCATCTGATGGGCGTAGAAGTGCTGTACCAGGGAGTGGAGTTCGGTGAGGGAGGCGGGGGCGGTGGTGCTGCTCAAGGGGTCTCCTCGGATAGGGGCCGTCAGGCCGGGGCGGCGGACCCGGCGAACGCGGCGGCGTGCCGCAGGGTGGCCAGGCTGTTGCGGCCGAGCGCGTCACGGACGTGGGCGCGGGCGTCGGCGAGGCCGCGGCCCTCGCCGAGGACCTCCGGCACCCCGGTCGGATCGAGCACCACGGTGTGGCGGGCGGTGGCGACGGTGGTGCCGTCCCCGCCGGGCGCGAACTCCCACAGACCGCTGTGGCCGAGCAGCAGTCGCGGGGTGACCCGCTGTTTGTAGGCGATCCACGACGGCTCCTCGCAGACGCGCACCGAGCGGGTGGTGTGCGCGGAGCCGTCCGCCGTGACGGTGTCCATCTCCAGGTCCTGGATCCCGGGCGGCTCCTCGGTCAGCCGGACGCGGCTGACGTGCGGCAGTCGGCGTGCCCACAGGTCCGCGCGGTGCACGAAGGCGTACGCGTCGGAGGCCGCCCCCCGGAACGTGAGGGTGTCGGTGAAGGTGAGGACCATGTCCCGCACGGGATGGCCGAGTTCGGCCACCCGGGCCAGGGCCCGCAGCTCCTCGGCGCTGTTGCGGTCCAGCGCCTCGCCGATCCACTTCACCGTCTCCGGGTCGTCGCCCTCGGCGGCGAAGTCGTGCAGCAGCACGAGGCGGGTGCCGCCGTCGGGCAGGGCCTCGAAGCGCCACTCACCGCCCATGGCGGCGATCGGGGCGCGGCTGCGCTCCTGCCGGAAGGTGATGCGCAGGCCCTCCGGGTCCAGGGTGCGCCGCGAGGTCCAGTCGGAGACCGTGCCGTTCACGGTCGCCCAGATCCGGAACCGCTCGGCGTGCTCGCCGCGCTCCAGGTGCTGTACGTGCACGGTCGGTCCGAAGACGGCCGGCCAGGCGGCGACGTCGGCCACCAGCCCGTACAGCGTCTCGGGGCCGGCGGAGACGTCCAGGGTGTGCTCGGTGCGGTGCCGTCGCGGTGTCATACGGTCGCGCTCCTCCTGCGGGAATGCGGGCGGGGACATGGGCGGGGACGTGGGCGGGGGCGTGGGCGGGATCAGGCGGCACGGGCCACGAGGCCGTTGACCAGGTCGGCGAGCGCCCGCGGGGTCGTGACCTCGGTGATCTCGTCGTCGGGCACGAGGACGCCGAACTCCTGCTTGATCTGCGCGGCGCTCTCCATCAGGGCGAGGGAGTCGTATCCGAGGTCCTCGAAGGTGAGGTGGCTGATGTCGGTGCCGGGGCCCGCGCCCTCCATGTCGCCCGCACACGCGACGAGGATGCGGCGGATGTCGTCGATGGTGATCTGTGCCATGGGTTCTCTCCTTGGATTCCTGCGAGGGGCCGGGGTCGGCGCGGTCTACGGCTCCGGGAGCGCCGGGGGCGCGGTGCCCGCTACGGCTCGTCGACGGCGCTGACCACCACGGCGGCGTTGAATCCCCAGCGCCCCCGGGCGAGGACGAGGGCGTGACGGACGTGCCGCTCCCGGGGCTCGCCCCGGACGAGGTCGATGCCGTAGTCGTCGGGGACCTCGCCGACCACAGGGGTGGGTGGTACGACGCCGTCGCGGATGGACAGGGCCGCGGTGACCACGTCGAGCGGGCCGCCGCCCGCGTACAGGCGGCCGGTGAGCGCCTTGGGCGCGGTGACGGGAACGCGGCCCGCGCCGAACAGGCCGCTGAGGGCCCGGGCCTCGGCCGCGTCGAGTTCCGGGATTCCGGCGCCGTCGGCGAAGACCGCGTCGATGTCCGTGGGGCTCAGTCCGGCGTCGGTGATCGCGGTCTCGGCGGCGCGCCGGAGCCCGGGCGGGCGGCCCGTGCCGGGGGCGGGGTCGAAGGTGGCGCCGTATCCGGTCAGCGCCGCGTGCAGCCGCTCGGCGCCGCGGGCGCGGGCGCGGTCCTCGTCCTCCAGGACGAGCATCGCGCCGCCCTCGCCGGGCACGTGGCCGGAGGCCAGGGTGTCGAAGGGCAGGTAGCCGCGGGCGGGGTCGTCCTCGGTGGTGACCCGGCCGTCGGCGGTCTGGGAGACGTATCCCCAGGGGTCGAGGGCGGAGTCGACGCCTCCGGCGAGCATCAGGGGGGTGCCCCGGCGGACGGCGCGGCGGGCGTAGCCGAGGGCGTCGAGTCCACCGGCCTGCTCGCCGACGAGCGCGGCGCTGGGGCCGCGCATGGCGTGCCGGATGGAGATCTGGCCGGTGTTGACGGCGTAGAACCAGGCGAAGGACTCGTAGACGCTGACGAACTCCGGTCCCTTGCTCCAGAGTTTGGCGAACTCCCGGTGGGTGAAGTCGAAGCCGCCGAGGGCGTTGGAGGTGATGACGCCCATGTCGTAGTCGGGGAGGTCGCCCGGGGAGACGGCGGCGTCGGTGAGGGCCCACGCGGCGGCGGTGAGGGCGAGCTGGGTGGAGTGGTCGGTCTGCGGGAGCAGTCGGCTCGGCAGGTGCTCGGCGGGGTCGAAGTCGTCGATCTGTCCGGCGAGGGTGGCCGGATAGCCGGAGACGTCGAAGCGGGTGACCCTGCCGATGCCGCTGTGGCCGGCCAGGACCGACTTCCAGTAGGTCTCGGTGCCCAGGCCGTTGGGGGCCGTGACGCCGATCCCGGTGATGACCGTACGGGCGGTCATGCGGTGCCTCCTTCCGGGGTGCGCAGCACCATCGCGCTCTGGAAGCCGCCGAAGCCGCTGCCGACGGTCAGGACGGTGTCCACCCGCTGTTCGCGCGCGGTCAGCGGCACGTAGTCCAGGTCGCACTCGGTGTCGGGGTGGTGCAGGTTGGCCGTGGGGGGCACGACGCCGTGCCGGATGGCGAGGGCGCAGGCGGCGATCTCCAGGGAGCCGATCGCGCCGAGGGAGTGACCGACCATCGACTTGATGGAGCTGACCGGCACCCGGTAGGCGTGGTCGCCGAGGCTGCGCTTGAACGCGGCGGTCTCGTGCCGGTCGTTCTGCTTGGTGCCGGAGCCGTGGGCGTTGACGTAGTCGATGCCCGTCGGGTCGATGCGGGACTCGTCGAGCGCGGCGCCGATCGCCTCGGCCATCTCGCGGCCGTCCCGCTTCAGCCCGGTCATGTGGTACGCGTTGCAGCGCGTGGCGTAGCCGGTGACCTCGGCGTAGATCCGCGCGCCCCGGGCCAGCGCCGTCGTGTACTCCTCCAGGACGAACACGGCGGCGCCCTCGGCGAGGACGAAGCCGTCGCGGGAGGCGTCGAAGGGGCGGGAGGCGTGCTCGGGGTCGTCGTTACGGGTGGTGGTGGCCTTGATGGCGTCGAAGCAGGCCAGCACGATCGGGGAGACGGGGGTGTCGGCGGCTCCGGCGACCATGACGTCGACACCGCCCTCGCGGATGAGCTGCACCGCGTGGCCGACGGCGTCGAGTCCGGAGGTACAGCCGTCGGACACCATGGTCACCGGCCCCTCGGCGCCGACCACCCAGGCGATCTCGGCGGGCATGACCCCGGGGCTCAGGTAGTCGAACATGTGCGGTGACAGATAGCCGGGGTCGACCCGCCAGTCGCGTCCCCGGTCGGACATCACCAGGTACTCGTTCTCCAGGCTGGTCGCGGAGGCGACGGCGCTGCCGAGGCTGACGCCGATCCGGTGCGGGTCGCCGCCGCCGAACTCCAGACCGCTGTCGGCGACCGCCTCACGGGCACAGGCGACCGCGAACTGGGTCGCCCGGTCCATCCGGCGGATCTCGCGCGGTGTCAGCCCCTCGTCCTCGGGGTGGAAGTCGACCTCGCCCGCCACCTGGGACCGGAACGGGCTCGCGTCGAAGAAGGAGATGCGCCGGGTGGCGGTGCGCCCGGCGGTCAGCAGGTCCCAGAACGCCTTCGCACCGGAGCCGCCGGGGGCACGGACCCCGATTCCGGTGATGACCACGCGGCGGCTCATCGGGGGCTCCCCGCACTGCCGGTCGCCCGGGAACCACCCTGCCTGCAGCAGAACATCGCGTCTCTTTTCCTTTCGTCTTGCCCGGCGGGATCCACCGGGCCACGCCCGTGGGGGCAGCGCCGTCGGCTGTTCCCACCCTGCGGACCGGGGCTCGAACACGGCTCGAAACCGGATCGCCGTGCCCGATCCCCGCCCGGGGCGGGGCCGGTGCGGGAGGTTCGGGAGTGCGGTCAGGCGACGTAGGGGCGCCAGGTCCTGGCCTCGTGGAGCGCCTGCCCCCACCACATGAGCTGGTCGAGCAGTTTCTTCACGGCCGCTTCGGCCTCCTTCGCGTCCAGTGGTTCGCCGTCGGCGCCGAACCGGGTGTGGACGTGCGGGAAGTTGACGCTGTCGCGCAGCGGCACCGCGTGGAGTTCGGTGAAGACCGGCCGCAGCTGCTCGACGGCGCGGATGCCGCCGGACATGCCGCCCGCGTATCCGACGAAGGCCACCGGTTTGGCCTGCCACTCGGCGTAGACGCAGTCGATGGCGTGTTTGAGGGCGGCGGGATAGCCGCGGTTGTATTCGGGGGTGACGACGACGAAGACGTCGGCCGCGGCGATGCGCTCGGCGTAGGCACGTACTTCGGGCGAGGCGTACCCGCCGTTCTCGTCGGGCGCGGACAGGGCCGCGGGCAGGCGTGCCTCGGCGATGTCGACGACATCGACGACGAGGTCGCCGCGGGCGCGGGCCTGACGGACGAACCAGTCGGCGACCACGGGGCCGAAACGGCCCTCGCGGGTGCTGCCGATGATGACGGCCAGGCGGCTGGGCGTGGCGGTCGGCATGGGGGCTCCTAGCGTGAGGTGGGGAACCTGTCCCGGGGGCTGGGGGCTGAGGGCTGAGCGGCTGAGGGCTAGGGAGGAGGGGCTGCGAGGTGGAGGAGGAGGGCGGAGGGCGGAGCCCGCTCAGCCGTCCCGGCCCGTCAGCAGGACCACGCGTCCGGTGTGGGCGCGGGACTCGACGATCTCGTGGGCCTTGGCGGCCTCTTCGAGGGGCAGCGTGCTGTGGATCGCGTGCCGGACCGTTCCGTCGGTGAGGTGCCCGACCAGCGTCTCGTGGTGGGCCAGGTACTCCTCGCGGCGGCTCGTCCGCCACTGCCCCAGGGCGAAGCAGGTGAGGGACCGCATGCCGATGAGTTCCATGGGCGAGACGGCGGGAACGGCGCGTCCGCCCGCGGAGGAGCCGTAGAACACGAGCCGTCCGAAGGGGGCGAGCAGTCCCACTCCGGTGCGCAGGCCCTCCCCGCCGACGCCGTCGAGGACGATGTCGACGCCCTGGCCTCCGGTGGCGTCCCGCACCCGGTCCGACCAGTCGTCGCGGGAGTAGTCCACGAGGACGTCGGCGCCCAGTTCCCGTACGAAGTCCAGCTTGCGGGCGGAGCCCGCGGTGGCGATGATCCGCCCCGCGCCCGCCGCCCTGGCGGCCTGGACGGCGAGGTGGCCGATGCCGCCGGAGGCGGCGTGCACCAGGACGGTCTCGCCCCGCCGCAGGGACGCGGTGGCCAGGACGCCCATGGCGATGGGTCCGGAGCCGGGCAGGGCGGTGGCCCGGGCCGCGTCCATCCCGGCGGGGACCGGCAGCACGGTGTCCGCGTCCACGGCGACGTACTCGGCGTACGCGCCGTGCAGGGTGAAGGCGCCGACCCGGTCGCCCTCGCGGATTCCGGTCACGCCCTCGCCCAGGGCCGCGACCGTGCCGACGACGTCGCCGCCGAGGACGATCGGGAACGTCGGCTTCCACATGGGTGCGGGGAAGATGTCCCGCCGCATCTGGGTCTGGGCGAACCCCACGCTCACCGCCTCCACGGCGATGAGCACCTGCCCCGGGCCGGGGCTCGGCACGGGTGTCTCCTCGACCCGCATGACCTCCGGGGTCCCGAACGCGTGGATACGGATGGTGCGCATCTTTTCCTCCGGTCTTCGTCGCCGGGACCAGCCTCGCGAGCCGGGCTTGAGCACGGCTCGGAGACAGCTCGGGGACGCGTCGAGAGGCACGCGGAGGACCGGGTCAGCGGATGGTGCGGGGCTCCGCGCGGGCCGTGGACTGCTTCAGTTCGAAGAAGCCGGGGTCGGTCGACAGGGTGCGCAGCGCGTCCCAGATCCGCAGGGCGCGGTCGCCGGTCGGGATCTCGCTGAGGACCGGCCCGAACTGCGCGGCGTGGCCGTTGACGGAGAGGGCGGGGACGCCGATGAGCTCCTGCCGGAGTCCCTCGGACGGCACGCGGGCGTGGGAGGCCCGCAGCGTCTCGTCCCACCGCTCGGAGCCCGCTTCCCCGGCCAGGGCGGCGGGGAGTCCGATGTCGCGGAGCGCGGCCTCGACGACGGCTCCGGTTCCACGCATCGCCTCGGTCATCACCTGCTGCCAGGTGTCCTCGGTGGCGTCCCGCACGGGGGAGAAGATGCCGTCCGGGGCGTGCAGCCGACTGCCCAGGGCCGTGTAGAGCGGGCCGACGACCTCGTCGCCGTGCGCGTGCCGGGCTGCCGCCACCACGCGTATGGGGCCCCAGTACGCCGCCAGCATCCCGCGCCGCTCCTCGGACATCTCCGAGCCGCTGTTGAGCAGGGCGAGGCTCATCTCGTGCCAGCGCACGGTGAGCGGGCGGAGCGCGGCGACCTCGGTGATCCAGCGTGAGGTGATCCACGCCCACGGGCAGAGCGGGTCGAACCAGAAGTCGACGATGTCCGTGCCGGTGTCGGGCGCGGGGCGGGTCCCGCCGGTCTCGGTGGTGTCCATGGGCTGCATCTCTTCCTGTTCCTCGTTCCTGTTCGGTCAGTCCGTCGGTCAGTCCGTCAGTCCGTCAGTCCGTCAGTCCGTCCGTCCGTCAAAAAGGACCGTCCGTCGGTAACGGACCGTCCGTCAGAGCCGGACCCTCTGCCGGTCCGTCGGAGTTCAGACGGTCCGGCCGTCCGGCCGTCCGTCGTACGAGTCGGGCGCACCGGCATCGGGCGCACCGCCGTCGGCCCCGTCAGCCCGGTCGGCTCCGTCGGCTCCGTCGAGGGCGGCGGCGCGGGCCAGTGCCTCCAGGACGGCGTTCTGCCGGGCGTCGCGGGCCACCACCCGGCGTGCGTATCCGTCCCGTCCGAAAGTCTGTTCCGCCAGGTCGGCGAGCCGGTCGACGGTCTCCGCCGTCATCCGGGGGCGGCCCAGCTCGTCCCAGGCGGCGTCCATGCCGGGCCCGGCGGCGGCCAGCCAGTGGCGCAGCCCGCCCTCGCCGCCGCCGAGGTGGAACGCCTGGAAGGGGCCGACGGCGGCCCAGCGCACCCCGAGTGCCTGGGTGACCACGGTGTCCAGCTCGGCCATGGTGACGACGCCCTCCTCGACGAGGTGGACGCTCTCACGGAGGATGGCGGCCTGGAGCCGGTTGGCGACGAACCGCCGCACCGGCTTGCGCAGCACGACCGGGACCCGGCCCACCGACCGGTAGAAGGCGACGCACTCCGCGACCGCCGCCGGATCGGTGCGGCTGCCGCCGACGACCTCCACGAGGGGGATGACGTGGGGCGGGTTGAGGGGGTGGCCGACGAGCAGCCGTCCGGAGTCGGCCATCGTGGCGCCCATGGCGTCGGGCAGCAGCCGGGACGTGGAGGAGAGCAGCAGCGCCGTCGGGGGCGCGGCCGCGCCGACGCGGCGGAACAGCTCCTGCTTGAGTTCCAGGTCGTCGGGCAGGTTCTCCTGGACCACGTCGGCGTCCCGTACGGCGTGTTCGAGGTCGGGTGCGATCTCCAGTCGGCGGGCCAGCTCCCGCGGGTCCCGGCCGCCGTCCGGCAGCCCGGGGGCCAGGAGTTCCAGGGCCTCGGCGACGATCGTGCCCGCACCGGCACGTCGGCTGTGGACCCGGACGCGCAGTCCGTGGGCCAGGAACAGCGTGGTCCAGGCCAGTCCGATGGTGCCGGCCCCGATGACGGCGACCGTGCGCGGGGCGGCGGGGTCCGTCGTGGTGCTCATGTCTCACCCGTCGTGGTCGGTGGGGGGCCGGAAGTCGGCGACGGCCGCCGGAGCTGGGCTCCGGCGGCCGTACGGAACGACCCGTTTCCGGCCCGTCAGGGCTGGACCGTGGTGGTGGAGAAGACCACCGGCGCGGCCGGGTCCATGTAGCACTGGAAGGGGTCCCACTCGTTGGTGGTGGGCTGGAGGCGGTACCAGTAGAAGGACGGGTCGGTGAAGCCGGTCCCGGCCGGGCCGGTGGTCAGCGTGCCGGAGCCGGGGGCGCGCAGGACGACCTCCAGATTGGGCAGGTCGTACGCCACCCCGCCCTGGAAGTCGTCGCCGGACCGCACGACCAGGGTGTCGCCGTGCCGCTCGACCCACTGGTTGCCTCCGAGGTTGGCGCTGCCGCCACTCAGCCAGTAGCTCACCACGGTGGCGCCCGCCGGGACCCGGTACGCGATCTTCACGTCGGTCAGCGTCTTGTTGTACGCGGCGACCGCGTTGATCGGCGCCGAGTCGAACGTGACCTTGAACGTCTTGTTCGGGGCGACGGTGGCCGGCGCCGTCACGGTGAAGTCGCGGGAGTAGTCGACCGGTATCCACCCGCCCGACACACGGGTCTGGCACACGTAGGGAGTGGTGGTCGTGGTCGTGGCGGTCACCGCGGCCGAGGCCGGACCGCTCGACACCAGGACGCCCGTGACGGCCACGCCGGCCGAGGCGAGGAGACCCGCGGTCTTCTTCCAGTTCGTCTGCACTGTGTTCCCCTGTTCTTCGCGCCTGGACACTCCGGGCGCGCCTGGCTCAATCTGAGCGTCCCGACTGGAGCCGCGATCGAGAGTGCGTCCAGGCGCGGCGTCACTCCCCGGCGGGTGACGCGGCGTGCGCGGCGGAGCGCGACCTGGCGCGTTCCAGGTGTTCCACGAGCGCGGCGGGGTCCATCACTCCGGAGACCGGGGGGAGACCGTCGACCACGACGGACGGCACCCCGGATACGCCCAGGTCGCGGGCGCGCTGCTCGTCGGCGCGGACCGCGTCGGCGTACGCGTCCCCGGCGAGCACCCCGCGCGCCTCGGCGGCGTCGAGGCCCGCCTCCTCGGCCAGGCGCACCAGGACGTCGTGGTCGGCGATGTTGACCGCTGCGGTGTGGTAGCCGTGGAGGAGCCGTTCCACCATCTCGTCGGCGCCGCCGCGCGCGGCGGCGAGGTGGGTGAGCCGGTGGGCGTCGAAGGAGTTGACCGGGGTGGAGAGGTGCATGTTGAGCTCCACCCCCTCCTTGCGGCCGTGTTCCTTGATCTGGGCGACGCGGACCGGGACGGCGGCCGGGTCCATCCACTGCTCCATGACCTTCTCGGCGGTCGGACCGGGCTCGTGTTCGGCCTCGGGGCCGAGTTCGTAGCTGCGCCAGACGACTTCGACCTCGTCCTGGTGGCCGAACCGGTCCAGCGCGTCCTGGATGCGGCGCTTTCCGACGTAGCACCAGGGGCAGAGGATGTCGGAGAAAATCTCGATCTTCACGGGGGTCTCCTGGGTGACGGTGGGGCGGAGGGGGGCGGGGCCGGTCAGTCGACCGACAGGACGACCTTGCCGCGCACGTGCCCGGTCTCCACTTCGCGGTGGGCGTCGGCGGCGGCGTCCAGCGGGAGGACCCGGGAGATCTCGACGCGCAGCCGGTTCCGCCCGTACACCTCGGTGAGTTCGCGCAGGCGCTCGGCGGACCGCTGGCTGAAGACGGCCCGGACGCCGAGCTCCTCGACGCGGCCGAAGTCGACGAGGGTGGCGATGCGGGCACGGTCCTCCACGAGCGCGACGGACACGTCGAGGGCTTCGCCGCCGATGCAGTCGAGGACGGCGGTCACTCCCTGGGGGGCGAGGGCGCGGACCCGGTCGGCGAGCCCCTCGCCGTAGGTGACGGGGATGGCGCCGAGGGAGCGGAGGTACGCGTGGTTGTGCTCGCCGGCGGTCCCGATGACGGTGGCGCCCCACTCCCTGGCGAGCTGCACGGTGATCGTGCCGACGCCACCGGCGGCGGCGTGTACGAGCAGGGTGTCGCCGGGGCCCACCTCCAGCGCCTTGAGGGCGGTGTGGGCGGTCTGCGCGGAGGCGGAGAAGGCTCCTGCCTCCGTCCAGGGCATGTTCGCGGGCTTGGGCACGACCTGCTCGGCCGGGACCACGAGGTACTGGGCGTAGCAGGACAGCACGGCCCAGCCGAGGACCTCGTCCCCCACGGAGAAGCCGGTGACGCTTTCGCCGAGTTCGTCGACGACGCCCGCGAAGTCGTTGCCGAGGACCTGGGGGAAGGCCAGGGTCATGCCTGGCGGGTTCCACCCGGCGCGGACGGCGCAGTCGTAGGCCTGGACTCCGGCCGCCCGTACCCTCACCCGCACCTCGCCGGGGGCCGGACGGGGCGTGTCGACCTCCGTCACCTTGAGCTCCTCGGGGCCGCCGAAGGCGTGGATGGCTGCTGCCAGCATGGGCGATTCCTTCCTCGTACGCATAAGGGTCACGGGTTCACCGGGCATCCCCGGTGAACCCGTGACCCCATCGTGCAACCTCAACCGCAGTTGAGGTCAATCGGCCTTTTCAGGACAGGAGTTGGGCCGCGTCGCCTTTCAAGCGCCCTTCGAGCGGTCCTTGAGCGGTCCTCGATCGACCCTTGAGCGGTCCTTGAGCGGTCTTCGAGTGGACGTCGAGTGGACGTCGATCGGACGTCGAGCGACAGGGACGCCGTGGTGTCCGCTCAGCGCTCGACGGCGTCCGGCTCGGTGGCCCTGGCACGGGCGACGGCGGCGATGACGGCGTTCTGGACCGTGTCGCGGTCCGCCGCGAGCAGCTCGTAGGAGCGGTCGCCGAACGCCTCCTCGGCCTGGGCGAGAACCGTGCCGACCGTGGCCTCGTCGACCGGCGGGTCGCCCAGCCCCGCCCAGCCGCGCTCCAGACCGACGCCGAGATGCCGGAACCAGTGGCGCAGCCCGCCCGGTCCGCCGCCGAGGTGGAAGGCCCGGAAGGGGCCGACGGCCGCCCAGCGCGGCCCGATGGACGCGGTCACGATCTCGTCCAGCTCCGCGACCGACACCACTCCCTCGCGGACCAGATGGATGCTCTCCCTGAGCAGGGCGGACTGGAGCCGGTTGGCGACGAATCCGGGGACGGCCCTGCGCAGCACGGTCGGCGCCTTCCCCAGGCTCCGGTAGAACGCGACCGTCTCGTCCACGGCCGCCGGATCGGTCCGCTCCCCGGCGACCACCTCGACCAGCGGCACGATGTGCGGCGGGTTGAAGGGGTGCGCCACGAGCAACCGGGACGGGTCGTCCATCGCCGAGCCCAGGTCGTCGGGCAGCAGCGTGGACGTCGAGGACAGCAGCAGGGCCCGGGGACCGGCCGCGGCTCCGGCCCGCGCGAAGAGGTCCCGCTTGAGCGCCAGGTCCTCGGGGGCGTTCTCCTGCACGACGTCGGCGCCCTCGACCGCGCGGGCGACGTCCGGCTCGAACAGCAGCCGCCGCGCCAGTTCCTCCGGATCCCTCGGGCCGCCGGGCAGGGTGGCCGCGTACCGGCCGAGGGCCGCGCGCACATGCCGTTCCGCGTCGGGGCGGCGACTGTTGACGCGGACCGTCATCCCGGCCGCCGCGAACAGCGCGATCCAGCCGAGGCCGATGGTGCCGGTGCCGATCACCGTGGCCGTCCGCGCGGGCCCGGCTCCGCCCGCCGCGGTGACCGTGCCCGCCGTCGTCTCGTTCACAGGTGCTCCTGGGGTACGGGGAGGGGCACGGGTCAGTAGGTGCCGAGGGCGCCGCAGACGTTCATGGCCTGAGCGGTGACGGCTCCCGCGGCGTCGGCGACGAGGTAGTCCACCATCGCGGCGACCTCCTCGACCTCCACGTAGCGGCCGATCGGCACGCGCGTGGTGACCTTCTCGGCGGCCTCGTCCTCGGTGATGTCCCACATGTCCGCGTAGTGGCGGCGGACCCGCTCGGCCATCGGGGTCTCGACGAAGCCGGGGCAGACCGCGTTGACGGTGATGCCGGTCTTGGCCAGGTCCAGGCCCAGCGCCTTGGTGAAGCCGACCACACCGTGCTTCGACGCGGAGTAGGGGGCCGCCGTGACCGCTCCCTGCTTGCCCGCCGTGGAGGCGATGCTGATGATCCGGCCCCAGCCCTTGCCGAGCATCCCTCCGGCGGAGAGGACCTCGCGGGTCACCAGGAAGACACTGTTGAGATTGGTGTCGATGACGTCGTACCAGAGCTCGTCGGTCATCTCGGCGATCGCTCCGCCACCGTTGCGCCCGGCGTTGTTGACCAGGACGTCGATGGTCCCGTAGCGCTCCACGGCGGTCCGGACGAAGCGCCGGACGTCCTCCTTGTCGGTGACGTCGCACGGGACGCCGTCGACCTCCAGCCCCTCGTCGCGCAGGGACTTGACGGCCCCGGCGAGCCGGTCCTCGTCCCGTCCGCACACGAAGACGCGGGCACCGCCGCGGGCCAGGTGCGCGGCCACGGTCAGGCCGATCCCGCTGGTCGCCCCGGTCACCACTGCCACCCTCTGCTGCCGCTCGGCCATCGTTCCTCCGTAACACCGTCTGCTTGAGGCGAGTTGACGGTGCTCAGAGTCGGCGCGGGGGCTCGACGGGTGGTCGAGCGGAGATCCAGTGGTACGCGCCGGTGGTCCGGGCCCCGGCCCGCGCGTCCCCGGCCCACACGCCCCCGGACCCCGCGCCACGCCGGAGCCCATGCGCCGACCGGTGCGCGCCCTGCCGGAGCCCGGCGTCAGCCGGTGCGTGCCACGGCGTACCCGGCGGCGCTGGTCGCCGGGAAGCTCTCGGGACCGGCCAGCACCGCCGCGAGGTGGGCCACGGACGCCATCGTGATGTGCCGGTGCCAGCCCTGGAACGAACGGCCCCCGAAATCCCGCAGACCCACGTCCTCCGCGATCGGGAGGAAGTCACGGGTGACCACGTCGGCGAGATCGGTCAGCTCCAGCACCGCGGTCGGCGGGAGATCGCTCATGTTCGTGAGCCACAGCTTGGCGTGCCGCCGCTCGCGCGCCGGCCAGTGCGCCACCAGCAGCAGTGACCGGTCGGTGCCGCGCCGGGGCGCCGACATCCGCACGGGTACGACCGGGATGACCGACGCCACGGCGTCCTGCACCGGCCTGCCCTGCGGGTCCTGGCATTCGAGGGGCCTGCGCATCCGTTTCATCGACTCGACGAGCTGCTCGGCCTGCATCTCACGGTCGCTGTACCCCTGGAGGGCCGTGCAGTCGACCCGCAGCGGGGTCGAGGGACACACCCTCATCACCACCGGGGTCCCCGCCCGGTCGAAGTGCCGGAAGCACTCCCCGACGTCCAGTCCCTCGCTGTCGAGCACCACGGGCAGACAGGACACGCCCCAGTCGCGGACCGGCTCCAGGGCGACCGCGCTCGCGCACTCCTCCAGGGACTCCGGTCCGATCTCCTCCGGAATGCTCGCCATGCGCCGGCGCGGTGCGTCCTGCGACCAGCTCGGGGGCAGCACCAGTCTCCAGTTCACCGGCACCGCCGCGTCCGCCGACGCCAGCCACGCCCCGTACGACTGCTGGCCGACGACGGTCTGCCGCAGATGCGGGACGAACTGCTCCTCCACCCCCACCGAGCTCGCGCCGACTCTCGGAACCACGGTCGGCAGCACCACGAGGGCCCGTGGCCCGGTCAGCCGCTCGACCTCGGCGGCCAGGGCGCGCCGCACCTCCGTCCACTCCCACGGCGATCCGCTGATGAAGTGGTGGGTGCTCTGCCGCGCGGCCTCTCCGCCCACCTGGTCCGCGATGTTCCGCAGCGTCTTGCGCCCTGTCGCGGTCAGCAGCCCCCGCGCGTATCTCTCGGCCTGGAGTCGCTGGTCACGTCTGCCGAGGGGCGCGAAGACGGAGTCGCCGAGTTCGGCCACCCACGCAGCCGATTCACCGGGTCCGACGGAGGTTTTCCCGCCATCCGAGGCCTTCCCGTATCGCTGCCCCATGCGCATGGTGCCCCCCTTGACTCCTGCCAGACTGCACGCCACCTGAACATTTTCGGCATAAAATCTACGTGATCGACATTCAAGAATCGACATGAACGATCAATTGGCCGGAAGTCGGCAACGTGCGGTCCGTGAAGGGTGCATTCGTCGGCATCGCTCAGCCGAAATCAGGCCCATCGACGCCACGGGGCACTCCGAGGAGGACCCGACCGGTCGGCCGAGCGAGTTGACATGAAACGGAGGGCACCCTTCCGCAGGGAGCCTTCCTCCGGGAGCGCGACAGGGCCGCCCCGCGTGCCGTCGCGGCCCGCCCGGTCACGGCGAGAACCGGCGGGAAGAACCGGTCCGCCTCGACGGCCTTCCCTACGGGGAGCTACGGGGAGCTACGGGGGGCTACGGGGGGCTACGGGAAGCGAGCAGGACGGACAGCCGACCCGCTCCCGAAGGCCGACTGTCCCCGCCATCCGGAAACCGGAAACCGGAGCTCGGGAGCCGGGGCCTACGGACTCCGGAGTCCCACGGCCGCCGGGTGCTCGGGGCCTGGTGGACGACCTGCCGGACAGTGGCTGGACCCTGGCGGTGGCGGCACGACCGCTGCGACGAGCCGGGGCGGACGGAGCGTTTCCGTCGGTCCTCGCCGCCCGGGGGTGAAACAGGAGGGGAAACGGGGAGTGAACAATGGGCAACTGGGCAGGGATATGAGAGGCATACCCACGCATTCCCGTCAGCGACCTCAATTGCTCGTTGCCGCCCGCGCACGGGCCAGCAAGAATTGGGAAACCGCCCCGCACGGCCCTCAGCGGCCCTGAAGGACTGTGCCGTGGTGCGCCCTCACCCGACCTTGCCCGCCGTGCGGGCGCGTATCCGAAGGGAGGACCGTGACCCTCGGATTCGCTCCGCCCACAGCCACCTCGTTCAGATCTTCGTCCGAGTCCGCCAGCCGCCTCTCCCGGATACTCGAACCCTCCGAGTGGAGCGCGGCGGGGATCCCCCTGCTGCGCAACCCGCGCGAGGTCGTCAGCGGCCTGCACTCACGTCACGAGCCGACGCCCTCCATGGCGGTCCTCGCGGTCCTCGACCACGAGGAACGGCTCGCCGCCAGTGCCTCGTTCGTCCGCCGCCCCGCCCCGGCGGACGGCTGGGAGTTCCGCAACGCGCTGCTCGCGCATCTGCGCCGGGTCATTCCGCACGACCTCCGCAGACGCTCACCGGTCAGGACGGCGGTCCTGCTGTACTGCCGTGACGGCGACGAGCGGTGGACGGAGGAGGACGGCGCCTGGATGTGGGGGCTCAGGGACGCCTGCACGCTGCACGGGCTCCGCTGTGGTGCCTACATCACGCTGACCCGGGGGGGCTGGCAGGTGCTGGGCGAGGGCCGGGGCGGCCGGCGCCCGGGTTCCGACTCGCCACCCGTGCCCCTGGGTGACGGACCCGCCGAGCCGGGCGCGCACACACCGCGCACGGCGAGCGGTGCGAACGAGCCGCTGCGCCGGGTCGCCGCACGCTGACGGCACGGAGGACGGAACGACGTCCGCCCCCGCCGGACCCCGGAACGGCCCGGCGGGGGAACGGTCGTTCAGACGCTCGCGCCCGCTCCGAGGAGCGAGGTGACGCGCTGGGGGTCACCGCAGACGACGAGCAGCGCACCCGCACGGGCCCTCGCCGACGGCAGGGCCCGGGCGAGGATGTCGTCCTCCCCGCCGTTGACGGCGACGATCACCACGGGACGGGCCGAGGCCCGCTCCACGGCGGCGGCGTGCGCGAAGAAGACGTCGTCACCGGTGTCCTGCTGGGCCCAGTAGGCGGCTTCGCCGAAGGACAGCTCGTGGGTCGCCCACGGGTGCGGGTCGCCGGTGGTGATCACCAGGACCTCGCCGGGGGCCCGGCCGCTCTCCAGGAGCAGGTCCAGGGCCTCCTCGGCGGCGTCCAGGGCGCCGTCGACGGGGGCCGGGATCAGCTGGAGCTGCGGCTCGGACGAGCCGCCGGAACGATTTTCCGTGGTGTTCGCCGGGGCGGGCACGGCACCGGGCTGCGGTCGCCGGGCAGGGGCCGCGGGCTTGGCCGGACCCGGCACGGGCTGTCCGGGGCGCGGAGAGGCCGCGGAACGCGGGCCGGGTACGGGACGAGGGGTCTGCGCGGGGCGGCCGGTGGCCGCGGTCGCGCGGGGACCCTGGGCGCTCTCGTGAATCTGAGGCTCCTCGGGGATGAGCGGCATGGGTGGATGTCTATCAAACGCCGCTGCGCGAGGCATCGGCGGGTGGGCACACATGTGCGCCCCGGTCCCGTGACGGACCCTTCGATCAGGGCCCCGCGACCGGAAGTTCAGAAGTCGAAGCCGAGTTGGCCCCCGCTCTCCAGCGCGGCCGCCTCGACGGAGAGGCGGACCTTCTTGAGGTGGCTCCACCTGGGCATGGCGTCCAGGTAGGACCAGGAGAGACGGTGCTGGGCGGTGGGCCCCAGCTCTTCGAGCGCGGCCTTGTGGACCGGCGAAGGGTAGCCCGCGTTGGCACCGAAGGCGTAGGCCGCGTACTCCTCGGTCCCGGCTCCGAGCTCCGCCATGACCGTGTCACGGCGGACCTTGGCGATGACGGAGGCGGCGGCCACGGCGATGCAGGACTGGTCGCCCTTGATCACCGTACGGACCTTCCACGGGCTGCCGAGGTAGTCGTGCTTGCCGTCGAGGATGACCGCGTCGGGCCGTACGGGGAGGCCTTCGAGGGCCCGTACGGCGGCGAGCCGCAGGGCGGCGGTCATACCGAGTGCGTCGATCTCCTGAGGAGAGGCGTCGCCCAGCGCGTACGCGGTGACCCACCGCTCCAGTTCCGCGGCGAGCGCGGTACGCCGCCTGGGGGTGATCAGCTTGGAGTCGGTGAGGCCCTCGGGCGGTCGGCGCAGACCGGTGACGGCCGCGCACACGGTGACGGGACCGGCCCACGCCCCGCGCCCGACCTCGTCGACTCCGGCGACGATCCTGGCGCCGGTGGTCGCTCGGAGCGATCGCTCGACAGTGTGGGTGGGGGGTTCATACGGCATGGCGCCTGACAGGTTACGCCGCTCGGCACCGGGTGCGATACCCGGTTTCCGTCCGGCCGCACCGGGTGCGGCTCCGACAGGGGTCGGCACACTCCGGGAGCGCCATCGCCCGGTCGAGGAAACCGACCGGGCCGACACCCAGGCATTCACTTCCGCACACAGCGGATCGAAGGCATGGGCGGGCCGTCGAGGCGAGAGAGGAATCCGCTCCGGAACCGC
This sequence comes from Streptomyces sp. NPDC101490, assembly GCF_044767145.1. Taxonomy (NCBI): domain Bacteria; kingdom Bacillati; phylum Actinomycetota; class Actinomycetes; order Kitasatosporales; family Streptomycetaceae; genus Streptomyces; species Streptomyces sp. NPDC101490. The sequence continues at coordinate 67,647 of NZ_JBIWNI010000004.1, read as the reverse complement.
CCCTCAGGGCCTACAACCACCTCAACTACGGGGATTTCTGCGCGTCACGCGAGGCACATCACAGGGGAAGGGGCAGATGAGATCCACCTCTCTCGACCATCAGGCCGAGAGAGGGGAAATCTCCCTCGAATTCGCATACGCGAACTACATGCCGCACCTCAGCGCGGGGCGCCCGGGACCCATTCCGGCAGTCCTTCGGTCTGGCGCAGCCAGTCGGCCGGAGGGGCTCCGGACGTGGCGGAGGCCACCACGCCTCCCGCGATGGCACAGGTCGTGTCCACGTCACCGCCGACCTGTGCGGTGGTCCAGAACATGTCCTCGAAGTCACCGAGCCGCCGGGCCGCCGACCAGAGCGCGAAGGGAACCGTGTCGTGCGCGCTGGTCCGGCGTCCGCTGCCGAGAACGGCCGCGACGGTGCTCGCGTCGCCGTAGTCGAGCATGTCGCGGGCCCTGCGCAGCCCGGCGCCCACCGCGCTGCGCGGGACGAGGGCGATGACCCCGTCGAGCAGCTCCTCGGGCGTGGGAGGTCCGGCGGGGGCCGCCGCCAGGGCGGCCGCGGCGGCCACGGCCATGGCGCCGACGACGGCCTCGCGGTGCTGATGGGTCGTGTACGCGGAGATCTCGGCCTGGTGCGTCGCCTGCTCGGGGTCGTCCGCGTACCAGGCCCCGAGCGGCGCGATCCGCATGGCGGCGCCGTTGCCCCAGGACCCCTGGCCCTGGAAGAGCGCGGCGGCCAGCTCCCGCCAGTCGCCGCCCTCCCGGACGAGCCGGAGCATCCGGTTGACCGCCGGGCCGTAGCCCCGGTCGAAGTCGTGGTGGTGGGCGAAGGACAGGGCCAGGGCGTCCTGGTCGATCCGGTGGTGGCCGACGAGGACGGCGAGGACGGAGCACGCCATCTCGGTGTCGTCGGTCCACTGCCAGGGGCCTTCGGGCAGCTCGCGCCGCTTCAGCAGGGGGTAGTGGGCGGGAACGAAGAACTGGGAGCCCAGGGCGTCTCCCACGGACAGCCCGCGCAGGCTGGCCAGGGCGCGGTCGAAGCGCCGGTCGAATGCGGAGTCAGCGGTCATCGGTCGGCCACTCTAATTCGTCGCGGTGGATCCGGCACCACGTGGCACCCAGGTGGTGCCGCCCGGCCTGTTCGAACACGGTGCCGGTGACGCGCGTAGCTGCTGTGACCGGCATGAGCCTCCGGATCGGCCGACGCGCGCTGCCGCCCGGAATAAGGCCGCCGCCCGGCCCACGGTTCCTCAGGGCGAGCACCGGCACCCGTACCCCGCGAAGGGGCCGTTCGCTCCGACCATGGCACGACACCCCAGAACCCGTGAGCGCACTCCGCCCGACCGGCCCTGCCACCCGTCACACGAACACCATCCATCCGCCCCGGCGCCCGCGCACCCAGGACATGGGCGCCCGCGCCGACACTTCACCCCTCAGCAGAGCCCCAGGGAGAAACCGCTCTGTCAGTGCCGGGTGAGATGCTCCACCACCATGGACAAGGAGCAGTTCTGGGAACTCGTCGAGATGGCCCGCAGCCGGGTGGCCGACCCGTGCGACAGCGAGTCGATCGCCCGCGGGGCGACCTCACTGCTGGCCGACCGGCCGGTCGAGGAGATCGTCGCCGCCGAGCAGGCGCTGTGGGACCTGATGGGCGAGTCCTGCATCAGCCCCCTGTGGGCCGCCGCCTACACCGCCAACGGCGGGTGCTCGGACGACGGCTTCGACTACTTCCGCGGCTGGCTGATCGCTCAGGGCCGCGAAGTCTTCGAACGCGCGGTCGCCGATCCGGACACGCTCGCGGAACTGCCCGCCGTTCGCGCCTCCGCGACCGAGGGCTACGACCTGGAGTGCGAGGACATGCTGGGTATCGCGTGGAACGCGCACGTCACAGCGACCGGTGAGCGGCTTCCCGCAGGGTCACCCGCCATCCGCACCCACTCCCCCCGGCTGGACCCCGCCTGGGCCTTCGACTTCGACGACTCCGACGAGATCACTCGCCGCCTGCCGCGCCTGGCCGCCCTCTACCTGTAGGAGCTGCGACACGAGGTGACTATCCGGTGGGACCGTACGGTTCCGGGGTCCGCCAGCGCTCGAACGGCCGGTCCAGGCGGTACCTTCCGTCCTCGTCGAGCAGAAGGACCCGGGTCTCGGCGTTGCCCGGGTTCGACAGCGACTCGAAGTCCGCGACCGTCCAGTGGAACCAGCGCATACAGAACAGGCGCATGGTCAGTCCATGGGTGACCAGGAGGACGTTGGGCGGGTGGTCGGGTGCCTCGAAACTGCGGTAGAGGCTTTCCAGGAAGGCCCCCACGCGGTCGTAGACGTCCGCACCCGACTCGCCCTGGGCGAAGCGGTAGAAGAAGTGCCCGTAGGCGTCCCGGTACGCCTTCTGGAGGCGCACGTCCTCCCGCTCCTGCCAGTTTCCCCAGTCCTGCTCGCGCAGCCGTGGCTCCTCCCGCACGCGCACCCGCTCCGGCGACAGCCGGAAGGCGCTGAGCGTCTCGTGGGTGCGCCGGTACGGGGAGACGTACACGCTGACCGCCTCGTCCCCGAAGAGTTCCCGCAGCCGCTCCCCCGTCTCCGCCGCCTGCCGCCGTCCCGTCCCGGTGAGCCTCAGGGCGTGATCGGGCTCCCGTTCGTACACCGTGTCATCGACATTGCCTTCGGACTCCCCGTGTCGTACGAGGACGATGCGCCGCGGTCGTGCCATACCCCGACCCTAGGGTGTGCTCCGAAGGTCCCGCCTGCCCGGCGGCGTCCGGCACACATGCCCGCCGCGTTGTCGGGATCACCCCGGTACATCAGGTGTCGGGGTGATCCTCCGCCTCGTGATGGCACGCACCGGACGCCGCCAGGCCCGCCCTCCGGGCAGACGGCACTGCCTTTGAAGCACCCCCGGGATCGCCGCCTCCGAGCGGGCTCGACCGAGGAGGCGTCCGGAGTCCATCCGGCGTACGTCCCCGGTGAAGCGACGACGCCGGGCCCGGTCGTGCGAGACGGCCACGACGGTGCCCCGGTGCGCGAGGAGCGCGCCCACCGGCCGGTCGAGCGCGGACGCGTCGAGGTGGTCGGCCGACTCGTCGAGCAGCCCCTGCGGACGGCCCCGCGGCAGGCCCTTCAGACCGTCCAGGCGCCTTCGAGCCGCACCACGTCGCCGTCGAGCGCCGCCACGTCGGCGGCGGTGTGGGCCCGCAGACCCAGCCGCTCGATGCGTTCCACGCGGTACTTGCCGTGCTCCGCCGCGGACTGCCACAGGGACAGCACCATGAACTCGCTGCCCGGCGCTTCCCCGAACAGACCCCGGAGCATGCCCGGGGACCCGGCCATCGCCGGGTTCCAGACCTTCTCCTGCATGAGCGCGAAGTGTTCCGCGCGCTCCTCGTGGACACGGCAGTGGGCGACACGCGCCACGTCGGCGTCGGAGAACTTCGGCTCGAACCCCGTCTTCACGTCGAAACGGTGGTCGAACAGCTTGACCTGGGCGTTCTTGAAGGTGCCCGCCTGCGTCGCCGCGAGCCGGTCGTGGGAACGCGCCATGAAGGAGTCGTAGAACGCCCGGCTCTCCCAGAACGCGAAGACATGGGCGACGTCCGGACGAGCCCGGCTCCACCCGCCGCCCTGGCCCCGGAATCCCGGCTCACCGAGCAGCCCCGCCCATTTCCGCTGTCCCCGCTCGAACCCTCGACGGTCCATCACGGTGCAGCGAATCCACTTGACCAGCACCGCGCCATCGTACGGGGCGGACGACCGCCCCGGCAGACCCCGTCGAAGCCCGCCACAGGCGGCGCGCCAAGTGCCCCACCACTCAGGGCGAGTTCACCGATCCCCCGCCCAAGTGCGCGGATTCGAGCCATTCATGGGTCGAGATCCGGCTGCTCGCAGCTCCCCGCGGTGCTCTCCTGCCCGGTCCCCGGGTCCGGTGTCACCGCCGCATGACACCATGAGTGATCGGCATACGACCATGGGCTTCGGACGGGCCGGACGGTACGACGGAGGCGTGCGCGGGGGCGTACGCGGAGAGGGGAAGCACCATGAGCGGACTCAGCAAAGGGGTCGGACGGGTCGAGGTGGCGCTCAAATGGGACCCCGCGCCGTCCGGCGCGCCGTCCCACGACCTCGACCTGGTCGCGGGCGTCTTCACGGCGGACGACCCCCATGGGCCACCGGCCCAGTTGGTGCACTTCGGCAGCCGCTCCCCCGACGGCACGATCACGCTCCACCGCGACAGCCGTACGGGGCAGGGCTTCGGATTCGACGAGGCGATGACCGTGGAGCTGAACCGGCTGGCGCCGCGCTACACGCGCGTGGTGGTCGGCGTGGCGATCCAGCAGGGCGCGGGGCGGCTGGCCTTCGGCGACATCACGCACGTGGGCGTGCGGGTCCGCGAGGGCTACACCGATCTCCTGGTCCATGACTTCGCGGACGTCGCGGACGCCCGGTCGGCGACGATCGTGGAGTTCGTCCGCGAGGGCGCCGACAGCTGGTCGTTCCACCCCCTCAGTCACGGCTTCGACGCCGACCCGGGGGCCTTCTCCGCACTGCTCGGCTCCGTCCGCCCCTGACCTCCGCCCGGCCGCCGGGCCTTCGGCACGGGCTGGCGCGCACTCCGCGCACGACGAAGGGGACCGGCCCGAGGCCGGTCCCCTTCATGCGTCACTGCTCAGCCACCGCGCGGCACACGTCGGACGCCGTGTGCCGCGCGGTTCCGGCCGGTGTCAGCTGCAACCGCTGGTCGAGCCGCAGCCCTCGCAGATGTAGCAGGAGCCGGCGCGCTGCATCTTGGTGCCGCAGGAGAAGCAGAGCGGGGCGTCGGCGCTGATGCCGAGCTGCATCTCGACGAGCTCGGCGGAGGTGTGGGCCTGCTTCGGGGCCGGGACCTCGGCCTTCGGCGCCGGGACGGCGACGGGCTTCAGTTCCTGGGCGCGGGGGGCCGACTGGGCCAGCGCCTCGACGTCGACCTCGTCCTCCTCGGACTGCTCGTACGAGCCGGTGTCGAGGTGGCGCTGACGCTCCTCGGCGGAGTGGATGCCGAGGGCGGAGCGGGTCTCGAAGGGCAGGAAGTCGAGCGCCAGGCGGCGGAAGATGTAGTCGACGATCGACTGCGCCATCCGCACGTCCGGGTCGTCCGTCATACCGGCCGGCTCGAAGCGCATGTTGGTGAACTTCGAGACGTACGTCTCCAGCGGGACGCCGTACTGGAGGCCGACCGAGACCGCGATGGAGAAGGCGTCCATCATGCCCGCGAGCGTCGAGCCCTGCTTGGACATCTTGAGGAAGACCTCGCCGAGACCGTCGTCCGGGTAGGAGTTGGCGGTCATGTAGCCCTCGGCGCCACCGACGGTGAAGGAGGTGGTGATCCCCGGGCGGCCCTTGGGCAGGCGCTTGCGGACCGGACGGTACTCGACGACCTTCTCGACGGCCGCGCGGATCGTCGCCTCGGACTTCGCGGTGACCTCGGTCTTCTCCTTCTCCTTCGTCTTGGCGGAGAGGGGCTGGCCGACCTTGCAGTTGTCGCGGTAGATCGCGAGCGCCTTGACGCCCATCTTCCAGGCCTCGAAGTAGACCTCCTCGACGTCCTCGACCGTGGCCGTCTCCGGCAGGTTCACGGTCTTGGAGAGGGCGCCGGAGATCCACGGCTGGATGGCGGCCATCATGCGGACGTGGCCCATCGCGGAGATGGAACGCTCGCCCATGGCGCAGTCGAAGACCTCGTAGTGCTCGGTCTTCAGGCCGGGGGCGTCGATCACGTTGCCGTTCTCGGCGATGTGGGCGACAATCGCCTCGATCTGCTCCTCGGGGTAGCCGAGGCGGCGCAGGGCCTGCGGGACGGTGCCGTTGACGATCTGCATCGAGCCGCCGCCGACCAGCTTCTTGAACTTGACCAGGGCGAGGTCGGGCTCCAGGCCGGTGGTGTCGCAGGACATCGCGAGACCGATGGTGCCGGTCGGGGCGATGACCGAGGCCTGGGCGTTGCGGAAGCCGTTCTTGGCGCCGAGGCGGATCACGTCCTGCCAGGCCTCCGTGGCGGCGGCCCAGATCGGCGCGTCCAGGTCGCCCGTGCGGACGGCCTTGGTGTTCTCGTCGGCGTGCTGCCGCATGACCTGCTGGTGCGGCTCGGCGTTGCGGGCGTAGCCGTCGTACGCGCCGACGACCGCGGCGAGCTCGGCGGAACGCTTGTACGAGGTGCCGGTCATCAGCGAGGTGACGGCACCGGCGAGGGCGCGGCCGCCGTCGGAGTCGTACGCGTGACCGGTCGCCATCAGCAGGGCGCCGAGGTTGGCGTAGCCGATGCCGAGCTGACGGAAGGCGCGGGTGTTCTCGCCGATCTTCTCGGTGGGGAAGTCGGCGAAGCAGATGGAGATGTCCATCGCGGTGATGACGAGCTCGACGACCTTGGCGAAGCGCTCCACGTCGAAGGACTGGTGGCCCTTGCCGTCGTCCTTGAGGAACTTCATCAGGTTCAGCGAGGCGAGGTTGCAGGACGTGTTGTCCAGGTGCATGTACTCGCTGCACGGGTTCGAGCCGTTGATACGACCGGACTCGGGGCAGGTGTGCCACTGGTTGATCGTGTCGTCGTACTGGATGCCCGGGTCGGCGCAGGCCCACGCGGCCTCGGCCATCTTGCGGAAGAGCGACTTGGCGTCGACCTCCTCGATGACCTCGCCGGTCATCCGGGAGGTGAGGCCGAACGAGCCGCCGGACTCGACCGCCTTCATGAACGTGTCGTTCACCCGGACCGAGTTGTTGGCGTTCTGGTACTGGACGGACGTGATGTCGTCGCCGCCCAGGTCCATGTCGAAGCCCGCGTCACGGAGGGCGCGGATCTTCTCCTCCTCCTTGACCTTGGTCTCGATGAAGTTCTCGATGTCGGGGTGGTCGACGTCGAGGATGACCATCTTGGCCGCACGACGGGTCGCGCCGCCCGACTTGATGGTTCCCGCCGAGGCGTCGGCACCGCGCATGAAGGAGACCGGGCCGGAGGCGTTGCCGCCGGAGGAGAGCAGTTCCTTGGAGGAGCGGATGCGGGAGAGGTTCAGGCCGGCGCCGGAGCCGCCCTTGAAGATCATGCCCTCTTCCTTGTACCAGTCGAGGATGGACTCCATGGAGTCGTCGACGGACAGGATGAAGCAGGCGGAGACCTGCTGGGGCTGCGGCGTGCCGACGTTGAACCAGACCGGCGAGTTGAAGCTGAAGATCTGGTGCAGGAGGGCGTACGCCAGCTCGTGCTCGAAGATCTCCGCGTCGGCGGGCGAGGCGAAGTAGCCGTACTCCTCGCCCGCCTTCGTGTACGTCTTCACGATGCGGTCGATCAGTTGCCTGAGACCGGTCTCGCGCTGCGGGGTGCCGACGGCCCCCCGGAAGTACTTGCTGGTGACGATGTTGACCGCGTTCACCGACCAGAAGTCGGGGAACTCGACGCCACGCTGCTCGAAGTTGATCGAGCCGTCGCGCCAGTTGGTCATGACGACGTCACGACGCTCCCAGACCACCTCGTCGTACGGATGCACGCCGGGGGTGGAATGGATGCGCTCGATGCGCAGGCCCTTGCTCGCCGACTTGGGTCCCTTGGTGCGGGAACCACGTGCCGGGCCGCTCGCCGTCTCTGTCATGCCGCCTCCCATATACGGGCAAAACACACTTTGGCGCCCAGATAGTCCCAGGGCACCGTCTTCTGTACGTCGTTGTTCTGTACTGCTGCCACGGACGTCACGGGGGATCGTCCGGGGCACGTCTGCCGGGCCGCGCGGCGGCCGGTCGCCGGGCCGTGACGGCCCGGTCCGCCGATCAGTCGGCGGCGGTGGCGGGAACGGGGACCGCGGGGGCCGCTCCGGTCCCGGAGGTCTCACCGGGAGGCCTCACGCGGAGGTCCGCGATGGCCGCCTCGAAGTCCTCCAGGCTGTTGAAGGCCTTGTAGACGGACGCGAACCGCAGGTACGCGACCAGATCCAGCTCCTGGAGCGGGCCGAGGATCGCCAGGCCCACGTCGTGGGTGGTCAGCTCGGCGCTGCCGGTGGCGCGCACCGCCTCCTCGACCCACTGGCCGAGCTTGGCGAGGGCGTCCTCGGTGACCGGCCGCCCCTGGCACGCCTTGCGGACGCCGGAGATGACCTTGGTACGACTGAAGGGCTCGGTGACGCCGGACCGCTTCACCACCATCAGCGAGCACGTCTCGACCGTCGTGAAACGACGGGAGCAGTCGGGGCACTGACGACGACGCCGGATCGACGTCCCGTCGTCGGTGGTGCGACTGTCGACGACACGGCTGTCGGGGTGCCTGCAGAAGGGACAGTGCATTGGTTCCGACCCTCCCTCACGGTACGACTGGTGAACCCCACGGGCCGGTGGGCCCTGCGGAACGACCACCAGCATAGGTGATCCGGGCACCCCCGGCAGACCGAGGGACCACTACCCCTGGGTGGCCGATGACATACAACCACTAGATCTTGGGTTGTGGGCGATTCCGGACCTCTCGCGTGTCGCGGCGCGGCGGCTCCGGGATTCCGGGCCCTCCGGGTGCGACACTGAGGGGCGCGCAACGCCCCGGGGCCTTCACGCGACACCTCGCGGCCCAGCGGCGAGGTTACCGTAATGACCGAATTGAGTCGGCGGGCCCCCGCGGAGTGAGAGCCGGGTGGGGGTGGAGTGGGGGCCGAGTGAGAGTGCTCATACACCTCCGTGCGGACAGGCGTAAGGCGATCTGCGAATTTTCACTCGAACGTGTGTTTGGCGCAACCTTTCGAAAGCTACTACCGTTGTGCCAGCCAGGGAGACCATTCGAGAGGGGCCGACGTGACCACCACCGCAGACAGTGCCACCATCACCGCCCAGGACCGCTCCCAGGGCCGACTCGAGCAGGTGCATGGCATGAACGACATCGGCATGACCGGCGATGATCCCGGGCGCCCCCCGCGCGCGCTTCCCGGTCGACCTCCTGGCATCAGGGCGGACAGTTCGGGCCTCACCGACCGGCAGCGCCGGGTCATCGAGGTCATCCGTGACTCGGTCCAGCGGCGCGGCTATCCGCCGTCGATGCGCGAGATCGGGCAGGCGGTGGGCCTCTCCAGCACCTCCTCCGTGGCGCACCAGCTGATGGCCCTGGAGCGCAAGGGCTTCCTCCGCCGCGACCCGCACCGGCCCCGCGCCTACGAAGTGCGCGGCTCCGACCAGCCGAGCACCCAGCCCACGGACACCACCGGCAAGCCCGCCGCGTCGTACGTCCCGCTGGTCGGCCGCATCGCCGCCGGTGGCCCCATCCTGGCCGAGGAGTCCGTCGAGGACGTCTTCCCCCTCCCCCGGCAGCTGGTCGGCGACGGCGAACTGTTCGTCCTCAAGGTCGTCGGCGACTCGATGATCGAAGCGGCCATCTGTGACGGCGACTGGGTCACGGTCCGCCGCCAGCCCGTCGCGGAGAACGGCGACATCGTCGCCGCCATGCTGGACGGCGAGGCCACGGTCAAGCGCTTCAAGCGCGAGGACGGGCACGTCTGGCTGCTCCCGCACAACGCCGCCTACCAGCCGATCCCCGGCGACGAGGCCACCATCCTCGGCAAGGTCGTGGCGGTGCTGCGACGGGTGTGACCCCACCTGTCGGCTCTGAACCGGGCCCCTGGACCCTCTGCGCCGGTCCAGGGGCCCTGCCGTGTCTCCGGGCCGGGACCAAGGACGGCCGTCCCGGCCGCGAACGCCCGGCCGGGACGCGGACCGCCATCCCGTCCCCCGGACACGGACGAGCGGCCCGGCCGCGAACGTTCGAACCGGGCACTGCGAAGGCCCCGGGCCGTCCGGCGGGCGGGCGACACGGGGGCCGTCACCTCGGCGGCCCGCAGCCCCTCGGGTGCCCGCAGCGGCTCAGGTGCCCGCTGCCTTCGACACCGCGTCGATGGCCGCGAGGGACTTCCGCACCTGGTTGCGGTCCGTCGTGTACCAGAAGTCCGGCAGCGAGGACTTCAGATAGCTGCCGTACCGCGCCGTGGCCAGCCGGGGATCGAGCACCGCCACGACACCCCGGTCCCCGGTCGCCCGGACCAGTCGGCCCGCGCCCTGCGCCATGAGCAGCGCCGCGTGCGTCGCCGCGACCGCCATGAAGCCGTTGCCCCCCGCCTCCTCCACGGCCTTCTGCCGGGCGCTCATCAGCGGGTCGTCCGGGCGCGGGAACGGGATCTTGTCCATGACGACCAGCTGACAGCTCGCCCCGGGGACGTCCACGCCCTGCCAGAGCGACAGGGTGCCGAAGAGACAGGTCTGGGGATCGGCGGCGAAGTTCTTGATCAGCTCGCCCAGCGTGTCCTCGCCCTGGAGCAGGATCGGCAGCTCGGGGATCCGGCTCCGCAGCTCCTCGGCCGCCTGCTGGGCGGCGCGCATCGACGAGAACAGACCGAGGGTCCGGCCGCCCGCCGCCTGCATCAGCTCGGTCAGTTCGTCGAGCATGTCGCCCCGGTCGCCGTCCCGGGCGGGCCGGGACAGGTGCTTGGCGACGTACAGGATGCCCTGCCTGGGGTAGTCGAACGGGGAGCCGACGTCGAGGCCCTTCCAGACCGGCAGGTCGTCGCCCGTGGTGCCCTCGGGGGCCAGACCGAGCGAAGCCCCGACCCCGTTGAAGTCGCCGCCCAGCTTGAGGGTGGCCGAGGCGAGGACCACGGACCGCTCGGTGAACAGCTTCTCCCTGAGCAGGCCCGACACGGTGAGCGGCGCGACCCGCAGGGAGGCTCCGAAGCGGTCGTGCCGCTCGTACCAGACGACGTCGTACTCCGAGCCGGCCGTGATCCGCTCCGCGACGCCGTGCACGGTCTCCACCAATGCCATCGCCTGCTTGCGCACCGCGTCCTCGTCCTGCACGGACCGGTCCCGGGTGGAGCCCAGGGCCGTGATCACCGCGCGGGCCGCGTCCCGCAGCGCCATCAGCGCGTACGCGAGGTCCTCCGGGACCTCCTCCAGACGTCCCGGCAGGGCCAGCTCCATCACCCGCTCGAAGCCCTCGGCCGCGGTCTGCAGCTGGTCGGCGACCTTCTCGTCGACCAGTTTGGCGGACCGGCGCACCGCACGGTTGACCTGGCCCGGGGTCAGCTCGCCGGTGGCGACACCGGTCACCCGGGAGACCAGTTCGTGCGCCTCGTCGACGATCAGCACCTCGTGCTGCGGGAGCACCGGGGCGCCCTCGATGGCGTCGATCGCGAGCAGGGCGTGGTTGGTGACGACGACATCGGCCAGCTTGGCGCGCTCGCGGGCCGCCTCGGCGAAGCACTCCGGGCCGTACGCGCACTTGGAGGCGCCGAGGCACTCCCGGGAGGAGACGGAGACCTGGGCCCACGCCTTGTCGGAGACGCCGGGCGTCAGGTCGTCCCGGTCGCCCGTCTCCGTCTCGTCCGACCAGTCGCGGAGCCGGATGAGGTCCTGGCCGAGCTTGCTGGTGGGCGCGGCGGCCTCGAAGGGGTCGAACAGGCCCTCCTCCTCGTCCTGCGGGACCCCTTCGTGGAGCCGGTGCAGACAGAGGTAGTTCGACCGGCCCTTGAGCATGGCGAACTGGGGGCGGCGGCGCAGCTGCGGATGCAGGGCGTCCACGGTCCTCGGCAGGTCGCGCTCGACGAGCTGGCGCTGGAGCGCCAGGGTGGCCGTGGCCACCACCACCCGCTCGCCCTGGGCCAGCGCGGGCACCAGATAGCCGAGCGACTTGCCGGTGCCGGTGCCCGCCTGGACGAGCAGGTGGGAATTGTCGTCGATGGCCTCGGCCACGGCCTCGGCCATGGTGACCTGGCCGGGTCGCTCCGTGCCGCCGACGGCGGAGACGGCGGCGTGGAGGAGATCGGGGAGGGATGGCTTCGTCATAGCCCGCCCAGCCTACGGGGCGGCACCGACAGCCAGGGCACGCGCGCGCCTCACGCGAGCGGGTTCGGGACGGTTCCGTGGACGGCCGCGTGGGGGCGGTCCGGCCGGTCCCGGTAGCCGTCCAGATGCAGACGGTTGCGGTTGAGACAGAGCCGTTCGATCCGGGGCGTGAGGAGGTCGAAGAGTTCGAACCGTTCCTTCAGCTCGGGGAAGCGTGCCTGGTGGCGCAGGATCTCGGCGCGGACGAGCGCCCAGAAGTCCCGCTCGGGAACGTCGAGTTGTTCCTCGCAGAGCGGAGCGAGGTAGCGGAAGACGCCGACGAAGAGCCCCGAATGGATGAACTGCACGAGGAAGCCCGGTTCCTCGGTGAGGAGGACGGCCCGTACGTCGTCGGGCAGCGTGTCGTGCTCGGGGAGGGGGCGGGCGCTGATGTTCACGTCGTCGACGAAGTCCTTGATCGCCAGCCGTACGGGGACGTCCCGGTCGTCGTGGATCACGATGGCGTTCTCGCCGTGCGGGGAGAAGACCGTGCCGTAGCGGTAGAGGAAGTGCAGGAGCGGGGGCAACAGGGCCGCGAAGAGGTGCTGGAGCCAGACGGTGGGGGCGAGGCCGGAGCGGGCGACCAGCTCGGCGACGAAGGCGCGCCCCCCGGGGTCCGTGTGGAGCAGCGAGGCGAGGGTGCGGGCGCGCTCGCCCGGCGGGAGGCGCAGCGGTTCGCGCCAGATCGCGCCGAGGAGTTCCTTGTACTGGTACGGGACTTCGGGCAGCCGGTCGTACAGCGGGTGCGCGACGGTGACGGAGGCGACCTCGCCGAGCAGGATCACCCGGCACTCGTCGCGCAGGAAGGGGTCCGTGTCGCGCAGGCCGTGGACCCAGGCGGTGACGGCGGGTGCGGCGAGGGTCCGCTCGGTGGGCAGGCCGCGCCAGACGAGGGTGTTGAGCACCGAGAGGGGCAGCTTGACGGTGTGCCGGTCGGGGCGGCTGGTGTTGAGGAAGGTGCGGACCGACTGCTGGGGCAGCCGCAGGTCGGGGTCGGCGGAGAGCGGGACGACGGAGCCGTCCGCGACGGCGGGGGCGTAGAGCGGGAGGAGGATCTCGTCCCACTGCCAGGGGTGGACGGGCAGCAGGAGGTAGTCGTCGGGCCGGTGGCCCCGGGCGGCGAGTGCGGCGCGGAAGGCCGCGTGGACCTCGGGGTCCAGCTCCTGGGCGTAGAGCAGGTCGGGGGTGTCGAGGCCGGACACTCCCCGGTAGACGGCGATGCGCCTGCTGACCGCGATCCACGGGAGGCGGGTGGCGTTGCGGGCCTCGGGGGCCCAGCGGGCGGCGTCTCCCGCGGAGAAGCCGATGCGGCCCTTGTTGAGGACGAGCCAGGGGTGGCCGGTCTGGTGGCCTTCGAGTTCCGCGTACGGGAGGTCGGCGAGCCGGTCGGCGGTGAGGGCCGTGTGGTCGAGACGGGCGTCGGCGGCGAGGGTCGCGGAGAGTTCGCGGATGAGGTGTCCGAGAGTGGCTCCGTCGAGCCGGAGGAGCCCGCGGGCGCGGACCAGGAAGTCGAGGGGGTCGGTCAGCGGCCGGCCCTCGTGGGTGATCGAGTCGGCGGCGACGTACCAGCCGCCGTAGGCGCCCCGGCGGGCGCGGAAGGACAGGGTGCCGCCGTCGTCGAGCGGCAGCGCGTACCGCGCGGGTCCCTCGCCAGGTGTCGCCTCGGGTACGGGGACGAGGATCTCCTCGTACGAGAACTCGGCGAGGGCCTTGGCGAGGAGCCGCGAGGAGGCCCGGGTCCAGCCGGCGGCGGTCAGCTCGGGGGGCGCGAGCAGGACGGGCGCGGAGGAGCGCTCGGGGACGGGCGCGGAGTGGCTCTCGGGGGCGGGGTGCGGGGGCCGCGGGGCGTGCGGGACCGGTGCGTCCGGGGCGGGGGTCCGCTCCTCCGGTGCCGTGGTCCGGCGTTCCGGGGTCCGGGCGGGGGTGGCTGGGGCCGGTTCTTCCGGGGCGGGGGTCGTGGCGGGGGCGGCGGCCGGCCGTTCCGGGGCCGGTTCCGTGGCGGCCGGGCCTTCCTGGGCCGGGGCGGGGGCCGGTCGCGGGGTGGGGACGGGGCGTGCGGAGTCGTGTGGTGCAGGGGAGGTCGACACGAGGACTCCTCGGGGTGGGGACCGCCGTGGGTCGGGCGGTGGGGCGGACGGGACGGGGTGGGGTGGGACGAACGAGGCGGGTGGAGGGCGAGTCCGTTTCCGGTGGGGACGGAGCGGGGTCGGGACGGACGGGTCGGTGGGCGACCGAGGGCCGGTCCGTGCCCGGTGGCGGAAGGGCGAGGTCGGGGACGGACGAGCCGGTGGGGCGGGCTGGGGGTCGGGTCGTGTGGGGTGCGGGAAGGGTGAGGTCGGGGACGGACGGTGGGGTCCGGGGAGTACGGGGCCGGAGATCCGGGCGGGGCGGCCTGGGGTTCGGGCTTCCGGGGGGGGATGGAGTTCCGTACGGGGCGGGGTTGTCAGAGCAGGTGCCGGAGGGCCCGGTCGCGCACCATGAGCGCGGCCTGTCTGTCGGGCAGCTCGATCTCCGCCGCGTACCGGAAGCCGCCGCCGAGGAAGGCGGCGACGGAGGGCGTGTTGCGGAGGTCGGGTTCCGCGACGACCCGGGTGCAGGCGGGGCGGTGGTCGAGGACGAGGTCGGCGACGGTCCGCAGGAGCGTGGTGCCGATACCCCGCCCCCGGTCGGTGACGCCCCCGATCAGCAGGTGGACGCCGGTGTCGTGGGGGCGGGCGGGGTAGTACCGGGCGAGCGGGTCGAGATCGGCGCGGTAGATCTCGAAGTAGCTCATGGGCGTGCCGTCGAGGACGCCGAGGCAGGGGACGCTGCGGCCGTCTCCCGCCAGCTGGGCGCGGAGGTGGTCGGCGGTGACCGAGTCGGGTCCCGCCAGTTCCCAGAAGGCGGCGACGGCGGGGTCGTTCATCCAGCGGACCAGGAGCGGCAGGTCCCGTTCCAGCCGGACGGGGACGAGCCGGAAGCCGCCGAAGGGGGTGGCGGCGGGGTTCCAGGAGGCCACGGAGTCCAGCAGGTCCCCGTCGAGCGGTCCGGTGCCGGGGCGGCCCGCGTCGGGGTGACCGCCTTCGAGGAGGGCGACGAGGTCGTCGATCCTCAGGTCGAGGGTGTCGTCCCCGGGCGGGTCGGCCGGTGGGCGGGCGGGTGACACGGTGGCGCTCTCCTTTCGGCGGTGCGGGTGGGGCGGGGCGGTCGGCGGTCGGTGGCCGTTCGGGTGTCCGGTCCTGGGGCGGGCGCCGAGGCACCGGGAGGGGCGGGTGCGGGTGGGGTCAGGTGCGGAGGGGGTTGGTGACGGTGACGTACACGGACTGGGTGTCGACCGGGCCGACGAGTTCGTCCAGACCGTGCAGACGGGTGAGGAGGTTGGCCTTGCTTCGCAGGGTCGGGGCGTCCAGGAGGAGGCGCGGCAGCGGTGAGCCGAGGTCGTCGGCGGCGGTGAGGAAACTGCGGAAGGCGGCGAGCAGGACCCGTTCGTCGGCGAGTCGCTGGGAGCCGAACGCCCCGATCAGACCGAGGACGTTGTTGATGCCGAGGTAGTAGGCGAAGCGTTCGTCGGTGATCCGGTCGGAGACGAACGTGTCGCTGCCGTCGCCGATGCCGGGGAGGCGGGATTCCAGCGCGCCCCGGCGGGACTCGCGGAAGTAGTAGCCCTGGTTGTCGCGGTAGCGGCCGCCGACCGGCCAGCCGTCGCGGTCGAGCAGGACCAGGGTGTTCTGCTGGTGGGCCTCCAGGGCGATGCCCGCGTGTCCGTCGAGCCAGAGCACGGGCCGGACGACCTGGTCGAGGTAGCGAAGGAACCATTCGGCTGAGACGGCCGCGGTGGGGCGGCCGGTTCGGACGGCGAGCCCGTCGACGACATCGGTGAGCCGGGAGCGCAGGACGGCGGACCCGGGCCAGGGGCGCGGCGAGGTGAGGGCGGCGACGCAGACGGCGTCGTCGTCGGGCCCGAAGGGGTTGTGCCGGACCATCACGTCGAGCCCGGGGACGGGGACGCCGTCGGGGGTGTCGACACCGAGCCAGGCGGGGTCACGGACGATGTCGAAGCCGGGGTGGGCGGCCTGCCACTCGTCGACGAGCCCGGTGCGGAGCAGCCGGTGGACCTCCACCCCCCGGTGGAGTTCCTTGCGGAGGTTCTCGCGGCGGGAGTTGGTGATGCGCAGGCCCAGGGAGAGCTTGAGCATGGCGCGCGCGCCGGGCCGGTGCACGGTGCGGACGGAGGAGGTGGGGTGCCAGGGGCTGCCGTACGGGCCGAGGTCGCGGAGGAGCCCGGCGTCGAGGAGCGCGCGGACCTCGGGGCGGTGCCGGAGTTCGCGGGCCTGCCAGGGGTGTACGGGCAGGGGCACGGTCCCGGCGGGCAGGGCGAGCCCTTCGGCGAGGCCGCCGACGAGCTGTTCGGCGGTGACGGGGCGGCCCTGTTCGGTCCATGCCGAGTCGGCGGCCAGCACCGAGCGGGCGACGGCGAACCAGTGGAGCGGGAAGGAGCCGTGGAGTTCGGGCGAGTAGAGCCGGGACTCGGCCTCGGAGAGTCCTTCGCGGCTCTTGGGGGTGGGGTGGAGCGGGTGTCCGAGGACGAGGGACTGTTCGGCGGCGAGGAAGGGGTCGGCGGCCGGGTGCGGCCGGGGGCTGCGGCGGCGCTCGGCCAGGAACTCGGCGGTGCGGCGGGTGGAGTCGGCGACCCGGCCCACGAGTTCGGTGCCTTCGGGCCGGCCGCTCTCCCGGCCGAGCAGGGCGGCGACGGTCACGGCGTCGACGGGGGGCGCGGTGGCGGGGAGTCCTTCGAGGACGGGGGCGCCGAAGCGGTGCCAGCCGGTGGGCGACCAGTGGAGGATCGGGACGAGGAGGGCGGTGCCGCTGGCGTCGAGGGGGATGCGCAGGGTGGTGGAGCCGGGGGCGGACCGGCCGGTCTCCCTGACCCAGCAGCGGAGCAGGTTCTCGACGGCGGCGGCGTCGGCGGCGCGCGCCGGGTCGGGGTCGTTCAGGGGGTCGGGGTCGTCCAGGGCGTCGGCGGCGGTGGCCGGGCGGTGCGGCCGGAGGCCCCCCGGCCCGGTGTGCTGGCGCGGGACGGTGGGGTCGTCGGCGCTGTCGGGGCCGTACACGGAGGAGTGGGACGCGGGTCCGTGGGCGACGGGTCCGTGCGCGGCGGGCCCGTGGCCCGCTGTTCCGTGGCCGATGGGCCCGTGGCCGGTCGGTCCATGGCCGGTCGGTCCGTGCCCGGTAGATCCGTGGGTGGCGGAGCCGTATCCGGTCGGTCCGTGCGAGACCGGTCCGTGCCCGGTCGGACCGTGCGTGACCGGTCCGTGCCCGGTCGGTCCGTGGGTGAGGGGGCCGTGCGCCGCGAGGACGGCGGCGGGCGGGCCGTGTACGGAGGCGGCGGTGGCGCTCGGGGCGGGCGCGGCGGTCCTGGCCGCCGGTCCGGCGGAGAAGGCGGACGGTCCGGTGACGGGGGCGAAGGCCTCGGGTCCGGTGGAGCCGGTGACGGTTCCGGGTGTGGCCGTGTCGGGTGCGGGGGTGCCCGGTGCCGTCGTGGGTGCGGGCGCCGGGGAGGTGGGGGTGGCGTTCACGGGGGCTTCCTTGGGGTGGGGCCGGGGGCGGTCCGGGTTCAGTGGGACGGCCCGGTGGCGGTCCGGGGGGCCGGGGCCCGTCGGGGGGCGGCCGGGTGGGGGGTGTGGGCCCGCTCGGCCGCGGCGAGGGCGTCGGCGAAGCGGTCGAGGACGGCGGTGGCCTGCTCGTCGGTGAGGGTGAGCGGGGGCAGCAGCCGGACCACCGCGGAGTGGCGCCCGCCGAGTTCGACGATGAGTCCCCGGGCGAGGCACTCCCGCTGGACGGCGCGGGCCAGGGCGGGGGCGGCGGGCGGGACGGTGTCGTGCGGCCCGGCCGCTTCGGGGTCGACGAGTTCGACGCCGATCATCAGGCCCCGGCCCCTGACGTCGCCCACGCAGGGGTGGGCGGCGGCCAGTTCCCCGAGCCGTTCGAGCATGTGGGCGCCGAGGGTGCCGGCCCGTTCGGCGAGTCCGTTCTCGCGGACGTACGCGAGAGTGGCCGCGCCCGCCGCCATGGCGAGCTGGTTGCCGCGGAAGGTCCCCGCGTGGGCGCCCGGCTCCCAGACGTCGAGCCCGGAGCGGTACACGATGACGGCGAGGGGCAGGGAGCCACCGATGGCCTTGGAGAGGACCATCACGTCGGGGACGATCCCGCTGTGTTCGACGGCCCAGAAGGCGCCGGTGCGGCCGACGCCGGTCTGCACCTCGTCGACGACGAGCGGGACGGAGCGGTCGGCGGTGATCCGCCGCATGGCCCGCATCCAGTCGTCGGGGGCGGGGATGACCCCGCCCTCGCCCTGGACCGCCTCGACGATCATTCCGGCGGGGGCGGTGACCCCGCTCTTGGGGTCGTCGAGGAGGTTCTCGGTCCACCGGGCGGCCAGCCGGGCGCCCTCGGCGCCGCCGACTCCGAAGGGGCAGCGGTAGTCCTGGGGGTACGGCAGCCGGGTCACGCGGACGTCGGCGGCTCCGCCGGAGGCGGCGAGGGCGCCGGACGTCATGCCGTGGTAGGCGCCGGTGAAGGCGAGGAGCCCGGTGCGGCCGGTGGCCGTACGGACGAGGGTGAGCGCCGCTTCGACGGCGTCCGTACCGGCGGGGCCGCAGAACTGGATGCGCGCGTCCTCGGCGAGGCCGCGCGGCAGGGTGGCGAACAGTTCGGTGGTGAAGGCGTCCTTGACGGGGGTGGCGAGGTCGAGGACGTGCAGGGGGGCGCCGGAGTCCAGGACCTTCCTGACGGCTTCGAGGACGACGGGGTGGTTGTGGCCGAGGGCCAGGGTCCCGGCACCGGAGAGGCAGTCGAGGTAGCGGCGGCCGTCGGCGCCCTCGATGGTCAGGCCCCGGGCCCGGACGGGGACGATCGGCAGGGAGCGGGCATACGTGCGGGCGGCGGACTCGCGCAGGGACTGGCGGCGGAGGATGCCCTCGTACCCGCCTCCGCCCTGCTCCTGGGCCGCGAGGCCCGGCCGCCCCGGCTCGGACTTCTCGGGCTCGGACTTCTCGGGCTCCGGCTGGGCGGGCTCCGGCCGCCCCGGCCGGGACCGGTCCGGTTCCGGTCGTCCTGGTTCGGGCCGTTCCGGTTCCGGCTGTCCGTGGGCCGGAGGGGGCAGGGGGGTCGTCCGTCCCGACGGCGGGGCAGGGCTCCGGCCCTCCCCCGCGCGTTCCGCCTCGTCGTGCGCGCCGGTTCCCGGGACTCCCGGTGTCCGGGTCTGCGCCCGCGCGGCCGGTGGGACGGCCGGAGCTGATTCGGTCACGGCCACGGCTCGGTGTCCTCCCGCTGTAACGGTTGCGTTGCACATCGGGGCACCGGCGGACGGCCTCAAGGGCCTTCCGGGGCGCCGTCGTTGTGTCCCCCGTACGTACCAACGACGCGGGATGCCGGGGATCACGGGCCCGGCGGAAGGAACTTGGCGTGTCCCGGATCACGGCACGACAACGGCCGAAGGGTTCCCGGAACCGGCCGCCGGGCGCGTACCGTCCCCTCCGGCACCGGCATAGTGGGGCCTCCGGCCACCGTCCGTACGGAGGTGGCCACGGCTCCGCCCGTGCGCGAGAAGACATCAGTACACGTAGTTCCAGGGGGATCACGAGATGCGATCGATTCGTCCACTGCTGACGGCGGCTTCCGCCGTCGCGGCGCTGACGCTGACCGTCACTGCCTGCGGCCCGAGCGAGCAGAACGCGGCGGACAAGCCCAGCGCGCCCACGAACCGGATTCCCGACAGGATCAAGATTCCGGAGGACCTGAAGCAGCGCCTGAAGGACCACGGGATCGACATCGACAAGTGGCGCGGCGGCGAGTGGCGGAACTGGGACCGCGACAAGTGGCTGCGCGAGGCCAAGGACTTCGTCAACCCGATCATCGAGGACCTCTGGGACCCGGACCGGATGCGGGAGGCCGAGCGCCCCGACAAGCCGGTCGAGGAGGAGGACATCTCCGGTGACGAGGGCGTGACCGACCCGACGCCGGACCCGGTGCGGGCGAAGGGCGTCCCGGCGAAGTACCACGCCAGCGCCCCGGCGTCCGGGAAGGTCTTCTTCGACGGGCCCGAGGGCTCGATGGTCTGCTCGGCCACGGTCGTGAAGGACCCGGCGCACCCCGGCAGGTCCAACATGGTGTGGACGGCCGGCCACTGCGTCCACAAGGGCAAGAAGGGCGGCTGGTACCGCAACATCGCCTTCGTCCCCTCGTACAACGACGCGGCGCTGCCGACCTCTGACCTGGAGAAGGCCACGCGGGAGCAGATCGCTCCGTACGGGGTGTGGTGGGCGGACTGGGTCAAGACCTCGGACCAGTGGATCGCCCAGGGCGCCTCGACCGGTGGCGCGGGCGCCCCGTACGACTTCGCGGTGATCCGGGTGACCCCGGAGAAGGGTTCCTCGGGCAAGTCCCTCGAGGAGACGGTCGGTTCGGCCCTGCCGGTGGAGTTCAACGCTCCGGCCGTGCCGAAGGTCGCACGCCTGACGGCGACGGGTTACCCGGCGGCGGCGCCGTTCGACGGCCAGAAGATGTTCCAGTGCGCGGACAGGCCGGGCCGGCTGTCCCTGAAGGCGGACCAGCCGACGATGTACCGGATCGGCTGCACGATGACCGGTGGTTCGTCGGGGGGCGGCTGGGTCGCCCAGGGGCGTGACGGCAAGCCCGCGCTGGTGTCGAACACCTCGATCGGCCCGTCGACGGCGGGCTGGCTCGCCGGACCGAGGTTCGGCCCCGAGGCCAAGGCCGTCTTCTCCGAGGTCAGCACGAGGTCCGCGAGCCGCTAGCTCCTGCTTCGAAAGGAGCGTCGGCAGGCGGGCGGGGCTCTCGAAGCACGCACCGGGTCGTCTCCTCCCGGCCCCTCGCCGGGCGGGGAGGGCGAGGCGGGGTCCCGGGAGTCCGGGCCCCGCCTTCTCCGCGCCCGAGCCCCGGGCGTCGGGTGCGGGCCGCCCGCGACCACCGCCGTACGGGTACGGGCCCGGCCCGTGTCCGCGCCGGTTCCGACCGGCATACTGTGCACCGCAAGTGACGCGTCCATGACCACGTCAAGGCGAGAACGCGCCGACGTGTGCCCGTTCCCGGACGCGGAACCACCACAGGGGGAAAACACCACATGCGTTCCGCAAGACTCCTGCCCGCCGTCCTGGGCCTGGTCACCGCGCTCGCGCTGACCGTCACGGCCTGCGGGCCCACCGAGACCCCGGCCTCGGACAAGCCCTCGGGCAAGCCCTCCACCGAGGCCGGCGGCTCCGCGCCCGCCGCCGACTCCGACCTCACCGCCGATCTCGCCGACAAGCTCAAGAAGCACGGCGTCGACATCGACAAGTGGCGGGACGGCGCGTGGAAGGACTGGGACAGGGGCACCTGGCTGCGTGAGGCCGAGGACTTCGTCAATCCGGTCATCGACGGGCTCTGGGACCCGGCCAGGATGCGGTCGGCGAAGAACCCGGAGCAGACGGTCACCGCGCAGGCGGGTGGCGGCGGCACCGACCCGACGCCGTCGCCGGTGCGGGCACAGCGCGAGAAGACGCCGTACCACCGCAACGCGGCACCGGTCGGCAAGATCTTCTTCGACTCGCCGCAGGGCCACATGGTCTGCTCCGGCACGATCGTGAAGGACCCGCGCAGGCCCGGGAAGTCCAACATGGTGTGGACGGCGGGTCACTGCGTCCACGCGGGCAAGAAGGGCGGCTGGTACCGCAACATCACCTTCGTCCCCGCCTTCAACGACCTGGGCAAGTCCCCGGCCGCGCTGAACGACGCCCAGCCGCACGAGGTCTACCCCTACGGCCAGTACTGGGCCGACTGGGCCGTGACCTCGGGCGAGTGGATCAAGTCCGGTGGCACCGGCCAGGCCTGGCCGTACGACTACGCCGTCCTGCACGTGAAGCCGCAGCGGGGCTCCAAGTCCCTGGAGGAGACCGTCGGCGCGGCGCTGCCGGTCGACTTCTCGGCGCCCGCGCCCGCGCGGACGGGGACGGTGGGTGCCTGGGGCTACCCGGCGGCGCCGCCGTACAACGGCATGATCATGCACAAGTGCCTCGGTCCGGCGAGCAGGCTCACGACGGCCCCGGCCACTCCGGTGATGTACCGGATCGGCTGCACCATGACCGGCGGCTCCTCCGGCGGCGGCTGGTTCCGCGTACTGCCGAACGGCGGGACGGCCCTGGTGTCGAACACCTCGATCGGCCCGGCGGGCGGCAACGGCTGGCTCGCGGGACCACAGCTCGGACGGGGCGCCAAGGCGGCCCACGACATGGTCAGCAAGAAGTTCGCCCGCTGAGCGGGGGGGGGCTTGGCCGGGTCGGTGCAGTCCATGACGAAAGGGCGCCGCCCGCCCCCCTGACGGGGTGGCGGGCGGCGCCCTTCGCGTACGGCGTGGGCCGTCCGTTCAGTGTGCGGCCGGAACGTACGGCGTGAGCAGCGCGCCCAGTTCCTCGTGCACCCGGACCTTGAGCAGGGTGCCCTCCGGGGTGTGCTCCTCGGACTCGACCTCGCCCTCGGCGTGCGCCCGCGAGACCAGACCGCCCTGCGTGTACGGCACGAGGACCTCCAGCTCGACCTGCGGGCGGGGCAGTTCGGCGTCGATCAGCGCGAGCAGCTCCGGGATGCCCGCGCCCGAACGGGCCGAGACCACGATCGAGTGCTTCTCCATCCGCTGGAGACGCTGGATGACCAGCGGGTCGGCCGCGTCCGCCTTGTTGATGACGACGATCTCCGGCACGTTCACCGCGCCGACCTCCCGGAACACCTCGCGGACGGCGGCCAGCTGCTCCTCCGGGGCGGGGTGCGAGCCGTCCACCACGTGCAGGATGAGGTCGGAGTCGCCGACCTCCTCCATGGTGGAGCGGAACGCCTCGACCAGGTGGTGCGGCAGGTGCCGGACGAAGCCGACCGTGTCGGCCAGGGTGTAGACCCGCCCGGTGGGCGTCTCGGCCCGGCGGACGGTCGGGTCGAGGGTGGCGAACAGCGCGTTCTCCACCAGGACGCCCGCGCCCGTGAGCCGGTTGAGCAGGGAGGACTTGCCCGCGTTGGTGTATCCGGCGATGGCGACCGACGGCACCTTGTTCCGGCGCCGCTCCTGCCGCTTGATGTCACGGCCGGTCTTCATCTCCGCGATCTCCCGGCGCATCTTCGCCATCTTCTCGCGGATGCGGCGCCGGTCGGTCTCGATCTTGGTCTCACCGGGGCCGCGGGTGGCCATGCCGCCACCGCCGCCGCCGCCCATCTGCCGGGAGAGCGACTGGCCCCAGCCGCGCAGCCTCGGCAGCATGTACTGCATCTGCGCGAGCGCGACCTGGGCCTTGCCCTCGCGGGACTTGGCGTGCTGGGCGAAGATGTCGAGGATCAGCGCGGTCCGGTCGACCACCTTGACCTTGACGACGTCTTCGAGGGCGATGAGCTGGCCGGGGCTGAGCTCACCGTCGCAGACCACGGTGTCCGCACCGGTCTCGACGACGATGTCCCGCAGCTCACGGGCCTTGCCGGAACCGATGAAGGTCGCCGGGTCCGGCTTGTCACGGCGCTGCATCACGCCGTCGAGCACGAGCGCGCCCGCCGTCTCGGCGAGGGCGGCGAGCTCCGCGAGGGAGTTCTCCGCGTCCTGGACGGTCCCGGAGGTCCAGACACCGACCAGCACGACGCGCTCCAGGCGCAGCTGGCGGTACTCGACCTCGGTGACGTCCTCGAGCTCGGTGGAGAGGCCCGCCACGCGGCGCAGCGCCGCCCGCTCGGAGCGGTCGAACTGGGCGCCGTCCCGCTCTCCGTCGATCTCGTGGCTCCAGGCGACGTCCTCTTCCATCAGGGCATCGGCCCGAAGGCTCTCGGTACGGCTCGTCTGCGCGGAGCTCTGCTCGTCCTGGGAAGGGGAGGAAGAGGAGGTCATTTGATCCTTACGTCGAGGGAGCGATGAGTCTGATGTCGGCACAACGCCTGTGGGCACCGGAAGATTCCCGGTCCCGGCCGCGTCGCCGACCCGACGATGGTGCCACGGCCCCGGCGGACGCGTCACCCGGGTTTCACGGTGTCCGGGGCGGTGTCGACGGGGTCGCTGCGCCAGTCCGGGTGGCCGGGCATGGCGGGGGTCTTCTTCTCGTACAGCCAGCCGTGGAGGAAGGCGGTGAGGTCGCGTCCGGCGGTCTCGCCCGCCAGGGCGACGAAGTCGGCGGTGGTGGCGGTGGAGTCCCGGTGGCCGGCGACCCAGCGGTGTTCCAGGCGGCGGAAGGCGTCGTCGCCGATCTCCTCGCGGAGCGCGTAGAGGGCGAGGGCGGCTCCGTCGTAGACCACGGGCCGGAAGAGGCTGATCTGGTGGGAGGGGGTGGGCGGATCGGGTGCGGCGGGCGGGCCGCCGTCCGCCCGCCAGCGGTCGGAGGCGGCGTAGGCGGCCTTCATGCGGCGCTCCAGGGTCGGGCCCCCGTTCTCCTCGGCGTACACCGCCTCGTACCAGGTGGCGTGGCCCTCGTTGAGCCACAGGTCGGACCAGGTGCGGGGGGAGACGCTGTCGCCGAACCACTGGTGGGCCAGTTCGTGGACCAGGACCGAGTCGACGTACCAGCGCGGGTACCTCGGGTCGGCGAACAGTCGGCGTTCGAAGAGCGAGAGGGTCTGGGTCTCCAGCTCGAAGCCGGTGGAGGCGTCGGCGACGAGGACCCCGTACGTCTCGAAGGGGTACGGGCCGACCCGTCGCTCCATCCATTCCAGGTGTCCGGGGGTCCGGGCCAGCCAGGGCTCCATCAGCTCCCGGTCGGCGGTGCGGACCACGTCCCGTACGGGCAGGCCGTGCGGGCCCTCGCGGTGGAGGACCGTGGAGTCGCCGATGGAGATCTGGGCGAGTTCGGTGGCCATGGGGTGGGTGACGCGGTAGGTCCAGGTGGTGGTGGCGCCGTGCCGGACGCGGCCGGTGCGCAGGCCGTTGGCGACGACGGTGAGGGTCTGGGGGGCGGTGACGCGGAAGGTGAAGTACGCCTTGTCGGCGGGGTGGTCGTTGGACGGGAAGACCCGGTGGGCGGCGTTGGCCTGGTTGGCCATGGCGAGCCCGTCGGTGGTGCGCACCCAGCCGCCCGCCGAGGCCGGGCCCCGGGGGTCGCTGGTGTGGGTGACGACGATGTGCACCCGCTCCCCCGCGTCGACCGGTACGGCCGGGGTGACCACCAGGTCCTCGTCCGCGGTGGCGTACGCGGCGGGCAGGCCGTCGACGCTGACGGCGGAGACCGTGCCGTGGGTGAAGTCGAGGTTGATCCGCTCCAGGTCGGCGGTGACGAGGGCGTCGATCCGGGTCACCGCCGCGAGGGGCTCGGTGTTGACGCCGGTGTAGGTGAGGTCGAGGTCGTAGGCGAGGACGTCGTAGCCGGGGTTCCCCAGCTCCGGGAAGAGCGGGTCCCCGATGCCGAGGGGTTGCGGGGCGGGCAGCGCGGCGGCCACGAGCCCGGCGGAGGCGGCGACCAGGACGGCGGAGCGGAGCCACCGCGCGCGGGACGGGGGGGTGCGGAGGAGCGGCATGGGCCGGGCCTTTCCTGAGGACTGGCCCTACGGCTACCAGGACGCTCCCCCGGACCCCGGCCGACGCGCCCGCCCGCCACTCGAAGGGGTTCACGGGGGCGGGCCGGGGGCGGCGTCGGCGGTTCGGGGCCCGCCCGGTCCGGGTGGGCGGGATGCTCGTGGGGCCCGTCCGGACCCGACAGGTCCCCCCCACGCCTCCCCGGGCCCGGCACGGAACCGGCTCCGGACCCGTCGGGCGCGCTTCTCGGCCGAATCCGGCGGCGGGCCCCGCGCGGGCCCCGGACGCACGGCCCCGCCCCGGTCCGGCTCGGGGCCGGTCTCGCGTTCGGCCGGGGCGGGCCCGTCAGGCGCGGCGCGGCGACGGGCGGTGGCGGGCCCGGGTCACGTCGTACACGCCGGGCACGTCCCGCATGGCCCGCATGAGGGCGGAGAGGCGGGCCACGTCGGGCAGGTGGAGCGTGTACGTGTGCCGGACGCGCTGCTCGCTCGGCGGTTCGACGGTCGCGGCGACGACGGCCGCCCCGGCGACGGCGATGGCCTCGGTGAGGTCGGCCAGGAGGCCGGGCCGCCCGAAGGACTCGGCGACCAGGGTGACCCTGCCGTGGGCGGTGTCGCCCCAGCGGACCGCGACCGGCTCGCGGCCGAGACCGCGCATGGTGTCGACGGCGGCGCAGCCCGAGCGGTGGGCGGTGACCGATCCCCCGCTCACCCGGAAACCGGTGATCTCGTCGGGGGGTACGGGCGTGCAGCAGCCCGCCGGGCGGACGGCCGGGGCCGGTTCTCCCGCCAGGTCGGCGTGCAGCTCCGCGCCGGTACGCCGGTCGGCCACGGGCCCCGCCGGGGGCCGGGGGCCGGTGCTCGCGGCGGGTGGCGGGGTGCTCTCGGGGTGGTCCCGGAGCCAGCCGGTGATCGCGATCCGGGCGGCGGGGGTGCGGGCGTGGTCCAGCCACTCGGGCGAGGGGCCCGACCCGGCGTCCGGGTCGAGGAGCAGCTGGACGGTGTCCCCGGCGCCGAGGACGGTGCTCAGCGGGGCGAGGCGGCCGTTGACGCGGGCGCCGTGACAGGTGTGGGCGGCCTCGCCGTGCCGGGCGTACGCGGCGTCGACGCAGCTGGCCCCGGCGGGCAGGCTGATGGTGCCGGGGAGGCCGGCGCCCGTGTGGAAGACGGTGATCTCGTCGTCCTCGGCGAGGTCGGCGCGGAGCGAGGACCAGAACGTGTCCGCGTCGGGCGCCGCCTGCTGCCAGTCCAGCAGGCGGGAGAGCCAGCCGGGACGGGTGGGGTCGACGCGCTCGTCCTCCGCCCCTGCGGTCGCGTCCGCCTCGGCGGACGCGTCGGAGCGGGGGGAAGCCTTGGAAGCGGCGGGACCCGTGCGGGCCTCCGGTCTGGTGGCGGCCTCCGGACCGCTGGGGCTCCCGGGGCCGGTGGGGGCCGTGAGCGGTTCCCGGGGGGCCGGGGCGGTGGCCGCCGGGGCCTCCGCCCCGGGCTGTGCGGCCGTGTCCTGCCCCACGTACGGATTGCCGAGGGCGACGACGCCCGCCTCCGCGACCGTGTGCATCCGGTGGGTGCGGATGAGGACCTCGGCGACCGCGCCGTCGGGAGCGGCGATCGCGGTGTGCAGCGACTGGTACAGGTTGAACTTGGGCGCGGCGATGAAGTCCTTGAACTCGGAGATCACCGGGGTGAAGCAGGTGTGCAGTTCGCCCAGCACCCCGTAGCAGTCGGCGTCCTCCGCGACCAGGACCAGGAGCCGTCCGAAGTCGCAGCCGCGCAGTTCGCCGCGCTTGAGCCGGACCCGGTGGACGGAGACGAAGTGCCGTGGCCGGACGTGGACTTCGGCGCCGATGCCCGCCTCTCGGAGCACCGACGCCACCTGATCGGCGACGGCGCCGAGCGCGTCCCCCGACTGCGGGGCGCCCGCGACGAGCGCGCGGATCACCTCGTAGTCCTCGGGGTGGAGGATGGCGAAGACCAGGTCCTCCAGCTCGGACTTGAGCGCCTGGACGCCGAGCCGTTCGGCCAGGGGGATGAGGACGTCCCTCGTGACCTTGGCGATCCTGGCCTGTTTCTCGGGCCGCATCACCCCGAGGGTGCGCATGTTGTGCAGCCGGTCGGCGAGCTTGATCGACATCACCCGGACGTCGTCACCGGTGGCGACGAGCATCTTGCGGAAGGTCTCGGGCTCGGCGGCGGCGCCGTAGTCGATCTTCTCCACCTTGGTGACGCCGTCGACCAGATAGGCCACCTCGTCGCCGAACTCGCGGCGCACCTGATCGAGGGTCACCTCCGTGTCCTCGACGGTGTCGTGGAGCAGGGAGGCGGTCAGGGTCGTGGTCTCCGCGCCGAGTTCGGCGAGGATGAGGGTGACCGCGAGCGGATGGGTGATGTACGCCTCGCCGCTCTTGCGGAACTGGCCCCGGTGCGAGTGCTCGGCAAGCACGTACGCCCGCCGCAGCACCGTCAGATCGGCCTCCGGATGGTGGGCGCGGTGTGCCTCGGCGACATGGCTGATGGCGTCCGGCAGCCGGTCGCGGGGGGTGGGTCCCGCGGTGGCGCCGAGCAGGGCGGCGCGGCCGAGGCGGCGCAGATCGATCCTGGCGCGCCCGCGTCTGCGGGCGGTCGTCCCGGTGTCGGCGGATTCCGCCGCGCTCACGGGGTTGGCGGCCTCTGCGCTCATGGGCACCTCCGGCGACGTCGACCGGCAGTGGGCGGGCCAGGGGTGCCCGGGGGGCCGGTGCTTGATGCTACCGACCCCACCACGCGGCGCCGTCACGCTCTCGCCCAGCATGAACCGGATCACCCATTCGAGCGACAGATCGGTCGTTGACGATTTCGATTCCGTCACTCTCGGGCAGGGGCGGCCCGGTCCGGTGGTTCAGCCCCGCCGCCCGGGTCCGGCGGCCCGTCCGCCGGTGGTCCGGTCCGGTGGTCTCAGCCCAGCCACTCGGGGTCGACCGTGCCCTCGGCGACGATCACCGCGGGGCCCGTCATGTCGATCCGGCCGTCGGGGTGCTCGGTGATGACCAGGGTCCCGCCGAGCACGTCCACGGTGTACGTCACGGGGGTGCCGGTCACGGCGGGGTCGGCACCGTCCCGGCGGGCGGCGGCGACGGCCACGGCGCAGGCGCCGGTGCCGCAGGAGCGGGTCTCGGCCGCGCCGCGCTCATGGACGCGCATGGCGACGTGCCGGGGGCCGAGGTCGGCGACGAACTCGATGTTCACCCCGTCCGGGTAGACCGCCGAGGGCTCGTAGGACGGCTCGGTGAAGAGGTCGCCCGCGTGGGCGAGGTCCTCGACGAAGGCGACGGCGTGCGGATTGCCCATGTTCACGTTCCGCGCGGACCAGTGGCGGCCGTCGACGGTGACGGTGACCCCGTCCTCGGGGAGGACCGCCCGGCCCATGGCGACGGTGACGGAACCGTCCTTGTCGAGGTGGACGCGCTTGACCCCGCCCCGGGTGGCGACGGCCACCTCACCGGCGGTGACGTGCCCGGCGTGCTCCAGGTACCGGGCAAAGACCCGGACCCCGTTGCCGCACATCTCGGCGACCGAGCCGTCCGCGTTGCGGTAGTCCATGAACCACTCGGCCTCGTCGGCCAGGTGCCGCGCCTCGGGGTGGACGGCGCTGCGCACGACGTGCAGCAGTCCGTCGCCGCCGATCCCGGCCCGTCGGTCGCAGAGCCGTGCGACGACGGCGGGCGGCAGGTCGACGGCGTTCTCCGCGTCGGGGACGATCACGAAGTCGTTCTCGGTGCCGTGGCCCTTGAGGAACGGGAGCGGTGAGGTCTGCGCGTTGGTCACGCGATCAACTGTACGGGGTGGCCCCGGGCGCCGCCCGACCGTCCACGGGCCGGTCGTCGCAGGCCACCGGCCGTGACCGGGCGCGGAGGAGCGGGTCCGGGCGACCGGGGGGGATGGAAAAGGGGGCGCCCGGAAGTCGCGGGAGTCGGGCCCGGGGCCGATGACCGGGTCAGCGGAGGCGGGCGACGCGCCAGACCGCGAGGGACACCAGGGCGGTGATCGTCACCGCGTACAGCAGGAGCGCCCGCCAGTTCGGGCGCTCGCCCGAACCGCGCCTGCGCAGCCCCGGCCAGGTGTGGCCGACCCTGCGGGCGGCCATCACGCCCCAGCCCGCCGCGCAGGAACTGATGAGAAGTCCGAGCATCGCGACGACGGCGCCGCCGTCCCCCGAACCGAAGGCGAGCGGGAACGCGAACATCAGCGAGCCGAGGGCGGCGAGCGCCACGATGGGGGCGAGCTGCCAGATCCGCAGCCTGCGCTGGGGCCGCAGCTCCACCTCGACCTCGGCGGCGTCCACCTCGACGGAGGTGCCCAGCACGTCGTCCGGGCCGTCCGGGGTCAGGCCCGAGGCACCGACCGGAAGGTCCGGGTCCAGGCCGGCCGCGCCCACCGGGACACCGGGGGCGTCACCCGCCGGGTCGCCGAGGGACGCTCCGTGCTGTTCTCTGTCGCGAGGGCCGGCCTCCATCGCCACGCGCCCTCCCCACTCGGACTTCACTCGGTCGATCGTCGCTCGATGATGGCACGCTCCCGGCCGCCGAATTGACGGGCAGGGCGTCCCGATGCCATCACGTGATCAGGCTGTGACCGCTCGTTCGACCAACGACAGCGCCTGTCCCGGGAGTTCCCCCCGGTGCTCGACGGCCCCGCTGAGCCAGTGGACGCGCGGGTCGCGGCGGAACCAGGAGTCCTGGCGACGGGCGAAACGCTTGGTGGCGCGCACGGTCTCGGCGCGGGCCTCGTCCTCGGTGCACTCCCCGGCCAGCGCGGTAAGGATCTGCTGGTAGCCGAGGGCGCGGGAGGCGGTGCGTCCCTCACGCAGACCGCGGGCCTCCAGGGCGCGGACCTCGTCGACGAGCCCCGCCTCCCACATCCGGTCCACCCGGGTGGCGATCCGCTCGTCCAGTTCGGGACGGGCCACGTCGACGCCGATCTGCACGGTGTCGTAGACGGAGTCCGGGCCCGGCAGGTTCGCCGTGAAGGGCTTTCCGGTGATCTCGATCACTTCCAGGGCGCGGACGATGCGGCGTCCGTTGCCGGGCAGGATCGCGTGGGCCGCGGCGGGGTCCGCCCCGGCGAGCCGGGCGTGCAGGACGCCGGGGCCGTACTCCTCCAGTTCGGCCTCCAGACGGGCCCGGACGGCGGGGTCGGTGCCGGGGAACTCCAGGGCGTCGACGGCCCCCCGTACGTACAGACCGGAACCGCCGACGAGGACGGGGACGCGTCCGGCGGCCAGCAGCCGGTCGATCTCGGCGCGGGCCAGCCGCTGGTACTCGGCGACGCTGGCCGCCTCGGTCACGTCCCAGATGTCGAGGAGGTGGTGGGGGACGCCGCCGCGTTCCTCCGGCGTCAGCTTGGCGGTGCCGATGTCCATCCCCCGGTAGAGCTGCATGGAGTCGGCGTTGACGACCTCTCCCCCGAGCTGCTGGGCCAGGAACACACCCAGATCGGACTTTCCGGCCGCCGTGGGGCCGACGACGGCGATGACCCGCGGTGCGGGAGCTGCGCTTCTCACCGCCCCAGTCTCGCAAACCTCCGGGCCCGTCCCCGAACGAGCTACGTGACGGGGCCGTTCCGGGCTTCGTTGCCCGGTGCGGGGTTCCGGCCCCGTTCGCCAGGGAACCCGTCCCGTCCGAGTACGCTATGGAGTGAGCAATGGGCGTTTTTTCTGCGTTTCGCCGCAGGACGAGCAAGGTGACCGAGGCCGAGTCGGAGCAGGTCGCCGTCGTCCCGGCGGTCGAGGAGGAGGCGCGGGGAGGGGCCGGGGCTCCGGCCGGGTCCGGCAGCGGACCGGACGGCGCGGAAGGGACTCCCCCGACGGCGGCGACCGTCGACATCCCCAGGCAGCAGTCGTCGGCGGAAGCCGCCGACGGTCGGACCGGTGAAGACGCCGGAGCATAGACGGCACACAGACGGCACACCGAAGGACGGGCCCCACGGGGTCCGCGGAGGGAAGGTTCCCATGGGTCTCCTGGATTCGCTGAAGGCCAAGCTCGGCCCGGCGAAGGAAAAGGTCGCCGACCTCGCGCAGCAGCACGGGGACAAGATCGACCAGGGCCTCGACAAGGCCGCGAAGCTGGTCGACGAGAAGACCAAGGGCAAGTACAGCGACAAGATCCACACCGGTACGGACAAGGCCAAGGACGCGCTGGACCGGATCGGTCAGAAGGACGACGGCACGCCCGGGAACGGCGGTACGACCCCGCCGCCCGCCGCCTGACACCGACGGCCCCTCCGCACGTACGGCGGACGGGGCCGCGGGGGCCGGGGGCCCCCCCCGCCCCCCCCCGGGGGTGCCCGGGGGGGGGGCCGCGCGGGGCCCCCCCCGCGGGC
This sequence comes from Streptomyces sp. NPDC101490, assembly GCF_044767145.1. Lineage (NCBI taxonomy): Bacteria > Bacillati > Actinomycetota > Actinomycetes > Kitasatosporales > Streptomycetaceae > Streptomyces > Streptomyces sp. NPDC101490. The sequence continues at coordinate 35,931 of NZ_JBIWNI010000004.1, read as the reverse complement.
AGGGGGGGGGCGGC
>NZ_JBIWNI010000004.1:0-35907 GCF_044767145.1 Streptomyces sp. NPDC101490 | reverse complement strand
GCCGGGCGCGGGGGCCCCCCCCCCCCCCCCCCCGCCCCCCCCCCCCCCCCCCCCCCCCCGGGGGGGGGGCCCCCCGGCCGCCCGCGCCCCCCCCCCCCCCCCCCCCGTCGTCGTTCCCGGGTGTTCAGGACCTGGCGGCCACCGTCGTCGTTCCTGAGTGCTCAGGACCAGGCGGCCACCGTCGTCGTTCCCGGGTGCTCAGGACCAGGCGGCCACGAAGTACCCGACGCCGTAGGGGGCGTCCTCGAAGAGCAGCCGCCCGTCGAGCCCCGCGCCCCCGGCGGCGCCCGCGAGGACCTGCCAGGGGGCGCGGCCCGCCGCCTTCAGCTCGTACGCCAGCTCCGGGTCGAGGGCCAGCAGGGCGGGCGCGTCGGCCGCGCCGAGCGCGCGGGCGGCCGTCGCGTCGAAGCCCTCGGCCCGCTCGTCGAGGTAGCCGGGGGCCTTCACCGTGCGGCAGGCGCTGCCGTCGCCCAGGACGAGCAGGGCGACCCGCGCGGCGGAACCGGCCAGGCCACGGCCCAGCCCGGCGCACACGTCGGGGGTCGCGGCCTCGTCGACGGCCAGGCCCTCGACCGGCGCGTCGGCCCACCCGGCCCGGTCGAGGAGCCAGGCGCCGACGGCGAGGGAGCCGGGCAGCGGCCGGTCACCGGCCGGTGCCCCGGGGGCGGCCCGGCCGGCCGGTGTCCCCGGGGCTCCCAGGCGTACGGAGAGGTCGACGCCGAATCCGGCGAAGGAGCCCGTCGAACCGGCCGGGTGGACGCCCACCGCGCCCTCGCCCGCGGGCCCGACGACGTACAGCCGGTCCGGGCGGGCGGCGGCGAGCAGCCCGAGGACATCGGCACAGGCCGTCCGCGCGGCGTCGAGCTCGGGGGCGGCACCGGCCGCGACCTCGGGCACGAGGAGCGGGGGGCAGGGGCAGACTGCGGCGGCGACAAGCATGATCGGCAGCCTACTGGGCGGCCCCGCGCCGCACCGCGACCGAAGGCCCGGCCGCGCCGGGCGGTGCCACGATGTGCCACGCCGTACGGGCCCGGCCTCGCAGACCGCGTCGAGGCACCGCCCGGCGGCCGTCACCCCGGCCGGGCGGCGGGGCTCGCGTGCCCGGCGTGGGGTGCCGTGCTCCTCCGGGTGGCCGTGGTGGCCGGTCCGGGCCGTGTCCGGCCCGCTGGGAACGGTGTCAGTGGGTTCCGCAGGCCGGGACCGCGGCGGCCGGGAGGGGGGCCGGGACACCGATCTGCGGGAGGCCGAGCAGGACTCCCGCGGGCTTCGCCGCGGTCGTGTGGCGCTTCTCCCAGGCGTCGCCCGCGCGGGTGCGGCGGACCGCCTCGACCGGGCCCTCGGCGAGCAGGTGGTGCGGGGCCGCGTAGGTGATGGCGACGGTCACGACGTCACCGGGGCGCACTCCCCCGTCCGGCTTGGTGAAGTGGACGAGCCGGTTGTCGGGGGCGCGGCCGGAGAGGCGGTCGGTGGCACCGTCCTTGCGGCCCTCGCCCTCGGCGACCATGACGTCGAGGGTGCGGCCGACCTGCTTCTTGTTCTCCTCCCAGGAGATCTCCTCCTGGAGGGCGACGAGCCGCATGTAGCGCTCCTGGACGACCTCCTTGGGGATCTGGTGGTCCATCTCGGCGGCCGGGGTCCCGGGGCGCTTGGAGTACTGGAAGGTGAAGGCGTTCGCGAAGCGGGCCTCGCGGACGGTGTGCATGGTCTGCTCGAAGTCCTCCTCCGTCTCGCCGGGGAAGCCCACGATGATGTCGGTGGAGATGGCGGCGTGCGGGATGGCCGCGCGGACCTTCTCGATGATCCCGAGGAAACGCTCCTGCCGGTACGAGCGGCGCATCGCGCGCAGGATCGTGTCCGAGCCGGACTGCAGCGGCATGTGCAGCTGCGGCATGACGTTCGGGGTCTCGGCCATCGCGGCGATCACGTCGTCGGTGAAGTCGCGGGGGTGCGGGGAGGTGAAGCGGACCCGCTCCAGGCCCTCGATCCGGCCGCAGGCGCGCAGCAGCTTGGAGAAGGCCTCGCGGTCGCCGAGGTCGGAGCCGTACGCGTTGACGTTCTGGCCGAGCAGGGTGATCTCGGAGACGCCCTCGGCGACCAGCGCCTCGATCTCGGCGAGGATGTCGCCGGGGCGGCGGTCCTCCTCCTTGCCGCGCAGCGCGGGGACGATGCAGAACGTGCAGGTGTTGTTGCAGCCGACGGAGATCGACACCCAGGCCGCGTACGCCGACTCGCGCCGGGTCGGGAGCGTGGAGGGGAACGCCTCCAGGGACTCGGCGATCTCGATCTGCGCCTCCTCCTGGACGCGGGCGCGCTCCAGGAGGACGGGGAGCTTGCCGATGTTGTGGGTGCCGAAGACCACGTCGACCCAGGGGGCCCGGCTGACGATGGTCTCGCGGTCCTTCTGCGCGAGGCAGCCGCCGACGGCGATCTGCATACCGGGGCGCGTGGTCTTCATGGGGGCGAGGCGGCCGAGGTTCCCGTACAGCTTGTTGTCGGCGTTCTCGCGGACCGCGCAGGTGTTGAAGACGACGACGTCGGCGTCGCCGTCCGCGCTCTTGGGGGCCCGGACGTACCCGGCCTCCTCCAGCAGACCGGAGAGCCGCTCGGAGTCGTGGACGTTCATCTGACACCCGTAGGTGCGGATCTCATAGCTTCTTGGAACGGCTACGCCGTGCTCGCTCTTCGACTCCACTGCTCCACCCTGGCCTGCGCTGCTCATGCAATAAGGGTAAGCGTGTCCCTGGGGGCGTTGAGACGGGCGGCAAGATCGGGACCCGGGCACATGAGGATCTGCGTGTGCGTGCCCTTCCGCGCGGCTCCGCCCCTACCTCTGTTCCTGCGGCAGGCGACCAGCGTGAAGGCGCCTTCCATGAGGAGCCGCCGACGACCGTCCCCGTCCATCCGGGCCCACTGCTTCGCGTACGTCTCCCCGGTCGGAACGGAGATCCACTCGGCGTCTCGCTGGGGAGCCGCTCAAGCCTCTCGATGGCTTCCGTGTGGTCCCCATGGCTTGGCGTACCGCATCCATGGCGGGCCCCCTGCGGGAACCAGGGCGAGACGGGCCGTGAGGTTGCTGAGCGCTTCCTTGCGCCGGCCGATCTCTCTGGTGTGGTCCTTCCCCGGCATCAGGTGCGACTCATGCACTTCGACGCCCCCGAGGATGTTCGGCATCGTGACGTATGACGATGCCAGGGACTCAAGGTCATCGGCGTTGATCGCTCCGGCGTCGCACTGGCCCTTGTCGGCGTACTGGCACCTATGGTTCCGGTACACCTTCTCCCCACCCTTGATCTTCCTCGTTGCCCGCCACAGGCGGAGCTTGCCGCCGCAGTCGCAGTACGCCACGTCAAGGAGAGGGGCCGCGCCGGTCGTGCGGGTGCGGGGGGGCCTTCACCAGCAGGGCGAGAAGCTGCGCGGCTTGCGCGTCGGGAGTCGCCCCGCAGGATGCGGGTCACGACCTCAAGGGACTCCTTGTACACGTCAGGGTCGAAGTCGATCTGCAGCCCTTCCTTGTGCGGGCAGTCGCAGGCGTGCCAGTCGCAGCCGTCCACGTGCTCACGGGCTGTACCCGTACGTCGGGTCCCCTCCCGTCCACCTTCCCTCTTGCGGGTCATGGCTCGGGAGCTGGAGCTGTGGCCCGGGGAGCAGTCCCCGGGCAGGACGAGCGGGAGTGTCCTCTTGCCGGTGGTGACAGTGACGCGTGCCGGGACGGCAGCCGGGGCGCTCCGTCGGAGTGGTGAGGCCAGGGACCTCGGACTGTACCGTCGCCGGGACCCAAGGCCTTCCGCAGGAGGGTCTGGCGCGGCATCAGGGAACTGTCCGGGGTGGTCCCCTTGCGGCTACGACCTGTCCCCGGTAACCAGGAGAGTGCCGGTACGGCGATCGGCAGGCGGGGCGATGATGCGGGCCCGTACGTCCACGAAACCGGCTTCCTTCAACCGCGCCTCCCACTCCTCCGGCTCGTAGTCCCAGCGCTTCACGTACAGAGGATCACCGGGCGCAGGCGGCTTCATCTGTGTGGCCTGCGGGCCGACACAACCCGGGAGCGCGGGAGGATTCTGGGAGAACGCGTAGCGGCCGCCGGGGGCGAGCGTGGCGAGGACGAGCGGCAACAGGTCGTCGGGGTCGGTGAACCAGGAAGCGCCGTACACGCTGTAGACGGCTTGATACGTGGCCGGGGCGGCGGCCAGGAACCCGAGCACGTCAGCAACCTGCACGGCCAGGTGCGGGTACCTGTCCACGGCTGCCTGCACCTGCACTGGGGACAGGTCGATACCGGCCGCGTCAGCGCCGAGGGTGGCGACGTGGGCAAGGTTGCCGCCAGAGCCACAGCCAAGCTCAAGCGCGCGGGCACCGGGGCCGATGTCCCCGAGGACTTCCGCGCCGGGCCCGTGGTCGGGGTAGATCGTCCAGTTGAACCATGTGGTCTCACCGGCTGCGTTCGTGCCGCGGCGGCCGGGCCTGTCGGTGGCCCACTGGTCCCATGCCTCTACGTCGTGCTGCACGTCTCTCCCCGGGGGTGTGGCGGTGCCCCCAGGGCCAGTGTGACCCTGGGGGCGGTGCGGTGTTCGGGCGGTCTCATTGTCCGCCCAACGCCGCTACTTCTTCGGGCTGTTGTGGCATCCGGCGTGGCACTGCGAGCAGTCGGCCGCGCCCGTGCCCGGCCAGAACTCGGCGTCGATCGTGTGACCGGCCGTGAGGATGCTGTCCTTCGTGCGGGTGAGGGCGGCCCGGCCCGCCTCGGGGTTGGTGCCGTTCTCGTCGTCGTCCTCGGGGACGTGGTGGATGTAGACCACCCCCAGCGCCTTGCAGAAGGCGATGTAGTCGACCGTGCGCATGATGAACGCGTGCCAGAACAGGTCGACGCGGAGCGACGGGGACAGCGGCTCGGTGCTGTGGGCGGCGGTGGCGAGGTAGGCCGTCATCTGGTGCACGCCCCGGGCGCCGAGGTCGTCGCTCAGCTCGGGCCAGACCTTGCGTACGTCCTTGATGAGCTGGGCCGACAGGTCGGGGCTGATGAGGTCCTTGACGTTCGTGGGCTTCGTGGTGGTCACGTCTGTGCCTTTCGGATCGTCGGGGAGTCGGATTCACACAGCGGGCACCGACAGGGGGGCCAGACGGCCGTAGCCATGGGGTTCGGCTTCGATCCCGTGCCGGTCGAGCAGACGACCTGTCGGCCGAAGGTTCTGCCGTCGTCGCGGGACACCCGCACGGTCATGGTCATCCGCTCGCCTCCCTGGCCGGCGCGGTGTGCGGGATCGATGTTGCTGCGGGAGGCAGGGCCAGTGTGACGACGCTTCGGGCGTCACCGGGGCGTCTCTTGCAGGGGCGTCAATGTCGCCCCCATGGGCGTCAATCCGGTGTCATTGGGACCGTGTTGGCGATAGCTTTGACGTCATGACGACGACCGCCGTTGTGCCTAATGATGTGCTGCGGGCCGTGCGTATCGGCCTGCGCTTGAGCCAGGACGAGTTCGCCAAAGCGCTCCGGCAGGCGGGGCAGGATCTCGGGGAGCCGAACGAGGCTTCCAAGCGGCTTGTGCAGCGCTGGGAGTCCGGGACGAGCAAGACACCCCGGGGTGTGTACGCGCGGGCCCTGGAGAGGGTCACAGGGCGTCCCGTGGAAGCGCTGGGGTTCACCCTGCCGGTTCCGATGGCGAGGGTTCACGCAGACGGAACAAGAGGGCATGACATGGACGCAGGACAGGGCAGAGCCACCTCCGCCGCCGTCAGCGCCCGGACGCGGGGATCGGGCGCCGCCCGTCCCTTGGCCGGACAGGCCGATGGGGAGTACTCGGGTGTGTGGCTCAGCCGGTACGAGTTCTACTCGTCCAGCCGTGGCGACACGTACGAGGGCAAGCACTATGTGGTGATCGTGCAGCACAGGAACCGGCTGACCGCTCAGAGCCTCCCGGGGGCATCGAGCAACCCGGACAGTCCCTTGTCCCTCGACCTGACCGTTGACCGGAACGTCGTCACCGGCTCATGGGTCGAGGTGACCGCCGCCGATGGCTACTACAACGGTGCCCGCTACCACGGGGCACTACAGCTTCTGGTGGAGCCGACCGGCCGGAGGATGGCCGGGAAGTGGGTCGGGTTCGGCAAGGACTTTGATGTGAACACGGGGCCGTGGGAGCTGCGGCTTGTGGACAAGTCCACGTCGAAGGCGATCTTGGAGCAGTACTCCCGCGCCCCCGAGTGATCACGAGGGCCATCCCAGTGAGGTCGAAACGACCCCCGGCACCGGCGCGGACAGGATGTCCGACGATGAGCCGTGCCGCCGACCGTGACGACGTTGTGGAGCGTGTACACACGCTGCTCGCTGAGTGCGTGGGCGGGCCCCTGGGGGTCATGACGCCCTGCGGGCGACCCTGGACCACGAGATGGCCGCCAAGCAGCCCAGGAACCTCGCTGCGGACGAGAAGGCGGGTTTCTCCTCGCATCCCCGAGATGTCGCGTACCGTGCCGAGGCTCGGGCCCGGATGGAAGCGGACCATACCGAGGCTTCGGCCCGCCTGGCGAAGGCGGAGGAGCACACCGCCCGCTTCATGGCCGAGCGAGAGCAACGGGCCGGTAGCTGATACCGTCCGGCCGCGTCCCGGCACGGCCCGCCGTACACGGACCCAGGACGCCAGAAGACCCCCCGACCGGGCTTTGTGCCTGATCAGGGGGCCTTTCTGCGTTTCAAGACGACCAGAGGTCTAGGTGCGGATCTCATAGGTCTTGGCTTCGCCCACGATGCTGCTCCGGTCGCTGCTGCTGGTCATGGCTCAAGGGTAGGCGGTCGCGGGAGACCCTCCGTCCGGCGGCTCCTCGGCCCCGGCCGCGCGGGACAGGCAGGCGCGGAGCCGGGCCGGGTCGACGTCCTCCAGGGTGTCGGCGAAGGTGCGCCGGGGCGAGTCGGGGACGGGCAGCAGGGAGGGGACGACGAGGACGGCGCAGCCCGCCGCGTCGGCGGAGGCCGTGCCGTCCGGGGAGTCCTCGACGGCGACGCAGGCTCCGGCCGGCAGACCGAGGCGGGCGGCGGCGGTCCGGTAGGGCTCGGGGTGCGGTTTGGTGTGCGGGGTGTCGTCGGCGGAGAGCGTGAAGGCGAACGGGACGTGCCCGAGGGAGCCCCCGACGACGCTGTCCACGACGCTTCGGGGGGAGGCGCTGACCAGGGCGTACGGGATGCCTTCGGCGTCCAGCCGGTCGAGCAGCCGCTGGGCGCCGGGGCGCAGCGGGGCGCCCGCTTCGACGCGGGCGAGGAACTCCCGGCCGAGGTCGGCCGCGACCCGGGCGGGGTCGGCCGTCCCCGTGACGCGGACGAGGTGGGCGGCGGTGTCCTCGACCGCGCGGCCGACGACGTGGGGCGCGTCGGCGGTGGTGAGGCGGTGGCCGAGGCCCGCCGCGATCTCTTCGGTGACCTGCCACCAGAGGCCCTCGGTCTCGACGAGGGTGCCGTCCATGTCGAAGAGGACGGCGCCGAGCCGGGGGCTGGTGGCCGTGGTCCGGTAGGTGGTCACGCGGCGGTTCCGGGGAGGACGAGGACGGGCTGCGGGGCGAGGTCGAGCCGGGCGCGGGCGCCGACGGTGAGGCCTGTGGCGTCGCGGGAGGGCAGGTCGGCCTTGACCTCGGTTCCGGTGGGCAGGAGGAGGCGGACGCGGGTGACGGCGCCGAAGAAGGCGGTGCCGACGACGGTGGCGTCCCCGGCGGGGTCGGGGGTGGCGAGGACGTTCTCCGGGCGGACGAGTACGTCGACGTGGGCGTCGGGTCCGGTTCCGGTGCTGTGTCCCGTTGCGGCGGCCGGGTCCACGGGGACCGTACGGCCCGCGACCTCGACGGTGTCCGGGCCGGTGCGGCGGCCGGGGAGCCGGTTCATGGTGCCGACGAACTCGGCGACGAAGGCGGTGGCGGGGCGCGCGTACAGCTCGGCGGGGGCGGCGCACTGTTCCAGGCGGCCCGCGTTCAGGACGGCGACCCGGTCGGCCATGGAGAGGGCCTCCTCCTGGTCGTGGGTGACGAAGACGGTGGTGATGCCGAGGGAGAGCTGGAGCCTGCGGATCTCCTCGCGGAGGCTGAGCCGTACCTTCGCGTCGAGTGCGGAGAGCGGTTCGTCGAGGAGCAGCACCCGGGGTTCGAGGGCGAGGGCGCGGGCGAGGGCGACGCGCTGCTGCTGGCCGCCGGAGAGCTGGTGCGGGTAGCGGTCGCCGTGCCGGGGGAGTCCGACGAGGTCGAGGAGTTCGGCGGCGCGTTCGGCGCGGCGGGCGGCGGGGACCTTGCGGACGCGCGGGCCGAAGGTGACGTTGTCTCGGACGGTCAGGTGGGGGAAGAGGCTGTACGACTGGAAGACCATGCCCGCGTCGCGCCGGTCGGCGGGGACGTCGGTGATGTCCCGGCCGTCGACGAGGACGGCGCCGGAGTCGGGGTGTTCGAATCCGGCCACCATGCGCAGGGCGGTGGTCTTGCCGCAGCCCGAGGGGCCGAGGAGGGCGATGAGTTCGCCGGGTTCCACCGTGAGGTCGAGTCCGTCGAGGGCGACGGTGGTGCCGAAGGCGCGCCGCAGCGAGCGGAACTCCAGACGGGCTCCGGTGGCGGGGGGCGCGGGGCGCTCCGCGGTGGCCGATGACATGTCAGGACTCCTTACGGGCGGGTGCGGCGGCGCGGGCCGTTCCGGCGCGGGAGAGCGCGAGGAGCAGCACCCAGGTGATGACGAGGCTGAGGAGGGAGACCGCGACGGACATCCGGGCGTGGGAGCCGGAGATCGAGACGATCCAGACGGCGAAGGGCCGGAAGCCGAGCAGCGAGGCGATGGTGAACTCGCCGAGGACGAGGGCGAGGGTGAGGAAGGCCGCTCCGGCGAGGGAGGTCCGCAGGTTCGGCAGGATGACCCGGAAGACGGTGTACGGCCAGCTCGCCCCGCAGTTCCGGGAGGCTTCCACCAGGGTGGGGACGTCGACGGCGCGGAGTCCGGCGTCGAGGGCGCGGTGGACGAACGGCAGCGCGAGCACGGTGTACGCCAGGACGAGGACGACCGGGAAGGACTCGTCCTGCACGGCGAGGAACGTGCGGTAGAAGGGGGTGTGCGCGAGGTGTTCCGGGCCCCGGCGCAGGACCGTGGTGATGCCGGTGACCAGGGCGATCGGCGGGACGACGAGGGGCAGGGTGCAGAGCACCTCGACGAGGGGGCGCAGCCGGGGCGGGCCGATGCGGACGGCGATGAGGGCGGGGACCGCGAGCAGCAGGGAGAGCGCGATCGTGGCGGCGGCGAGGCCGAGGGAGAGCAGCAGGCTCTCGGTGAAGCCGTCGGCGCCGATGAGCTGGGTGTAGGCGTCGAAGGAGACGCCCTGGCCGGGCACGTGCACGGTGAAGACGAAGGACGCGAGCAGCGGGAGCAGGAAGTACGCGCCCGCGAGCGCGAGGACGGCGCCGCGCCAGATCCGGGGCCGGGGGCGGCGGCGGCGCGCGGCGGGGGCGGTGGGAGGGGCGGCCGGGTGCGGGTCGGCAGGGCCGGTGGGTGCGGGCGGGCCCGAAGAGCCGGTGGCCGTGTGCGGCATCGCGGAGTCAGTGGCCGGGTGGGGGTCGGCAGGGCCGGTGGCCGTACGCGGTGCCGGGGCGTGGTCGGCCCTACGCGGCTCCGCGACGCCGGTGGCCGTACGCGGCTCCTCGTCGCTGTCGGCCGTACGCGGGCTCACGGGTCCAGGTCCAGCTCCGGCGGCCTTGCGCGGGCTCGCGGAGCCGGCGATCGGGCCGGAGTCCGTACGCGGCACGGTGGGGCCGTCCGCCGTGCCGGGGGTCATCGCAGCCATCGGGCGCTCCGTCGGGTCAGGGGCAGGTAGACGGCCATCACCAGGGCGGCGACGAGGATCATGTCGAGGCCCAGGGCGAGGGCCACGTTCTCCTGGCCGGTGAGGACGTTGCCGGAGAGGGCGTCGGCGATCTTCAGGGTGACCAGCGGGACCGAGCCGCCGACCAGGGCGGCGGCCGTGGCGTGGGCGGCGAAGGCCGTGCCGAAGAGCAGGACCAGGCCGCCGAGGAGGGAGGGCGCGAGCACGGGCAGGCCGACGTACCGCCAGAACTGCCAGGGGGTGGCTCCCGCGTTGCGGGCGGCCTCGCGCCACTGGGGGCGCAGTCCGTCGAGGGCGGGCACGGTGACCAGGACCATCAGCGGGATCAGGAAGTACAGGTAGACCACGGTCAGTCCGGTGAAGGAGTACAGGTCCCAGCCGAGCGCGCCCAGGTCGCCGAGCTGGGTGACGACGCCCGAGATGCCGAGGGTGGCGATGAAGGCGAAGGCCAGCGGTACGCCGCCGAAGTTGGCGAGGACGCCCGAGGCCGTGAGGGCCGCCGTGCGCAGGGCCCGCGAGCGGGAGGTGACGACGGCCTGGGCGACGAGGACGCCGAGCACACCGCCGATGAGCGCGGTGAGCGCGGAGAGCTGGACGCTGCCGAGGAGCGAGCCGAGGTACGGGCCCTGGAGCGAGAGCGCCAGGTGGTCGCCGGTGAGGACGGTGGTGGTGGCGCCCTCGGGGGCGCCGGGTCCCGCTGGTTCCGTACGGGTCACCGCGCCGAGGAGGAGGGCGGTGAGCGGGAGGCCGAAGAAGACTCCGGCGAACAGGACGAGGGGGAGAACGGCGAGCCAGGTGCGCGGGCCGCGCCGTCGGCGGCGGGTGCCGCCGACGGTGTCCGCCCCCGGGTGGGGTGAGCTGGACACGGCGTCCGTCCCCGGGTGGGCCGAGTCGGACACGGCGTCCGTCCCCGGGTGGGGTGAGCTGGACACGATGTCCGTCCCCGGGTGGGCCGAGTCGGACACGGCGTCCGCCCCCGGGCCGGGCGTGCTGCCCGCCCCCAGGTGGGGAGCGGTGGGCACGGTGTCCGTCTCCCGGCGGGGCGGGCCCGGGGTGCTGTCCGTGCCCCGGCGGGGCGTGGCGGATGCGGTCATCAGGAGACGGCCTTGTCCCACTTCTCGGCGAGGGTGGCCTTGGCCTTGTCCAGCTCGGCGGAGGCCGGGAAGGCGGGGGTGCCCTCGACCTCGGGGAGCTTGGCGACGAAGGACTTGTCGGCGGTGCCGTCGGCGGTCATCGCGGGCAGCAGGACCGGGCGGGCGTACCCCTTGAGCCAGAGGTTCTGGCCCTCGGCGCTGTAGAGGAACTCCATCCACAGGCGGGCGGCGGCCGGGTGCGGGGCGTCCTTGTTGATGGCCTGCGAGTAGAACTGGGCGTAGACGCCGTCGGCGGGGACAGTGACCTTCCAGTCGACGCCCTTGGAGGCGAACTGGTCGGCGTAACCGGCGTTGAGGTAGTCCCAGTCGATGGAGATGGGCGTCTCGCCCTTCTCGACGGTGGCCGGGGTGGACTCGACGGGGATGAAGTTGCCGCTCTTCCGCAGCTCGCCGAAGAAGTCGATGCCGGGCTGGATGTCGGCGAAGGAGCCCTTGTTCGCGAGGGCCGCCGCGTAGACGCCGCCGAAGGCGGAGCCGGACTTGGTGGGGTTGCCGTTGAGGGCGACCTTGCCCTTGTACTCGGGCTTGAGGAGGTCCGCGAAGGTCTCCGGGCAGTTCGGGACGCGCTTGGCGTCGCAGCCGATGGAGACGTAGCCGCCGTAGTCGTTGTACCAGCGGCCGTCGGCGTCCTTCTGGGCGTCGGGGATCTTGTCCCAGGCCGTGACCTTGTACGGGGCGAACAGGCCCTCCTCGGCGCCGCTGCGGGCGAAGGCGATGCCCAGGTCGAGGACGTCGGGGGCGCGGTCCTGGCCCTTGCGGGACTTGACGGCGGCGATCTCGTCGGCGCTGGCGGCGTCCGGGTTCTCGCTCTGGATCTTGATCTTGGGGTACTTGGCCTGGAAGGCCTCGATGATCTCGCCGTAGTTGGCCCAGTCCGGCGGGAGGGCGATGACGTGCAGGGCGCCTTCCTTCTCGGCGGCGGCGACCAGCTTCTCCATGCCGCCGAAGGCACTGACTGAGGTGGCCTTGGCCGCCACAGCCCCGGCGCTGCCCGCGGCGGGTCCTTCGGGGGCGGCGCCGCAGGCGGCGGTGAGGGTGGTGAGGACGGCGGCGCCGAGCAGGACGGCGGCGCGGCGGCCGGAAGATCTGGGCACGGTCACTCCTGGGACGAGACGGGGGCGTCACTTGAAGCCTTGAAGGGGCTGCCACTTGTCTGAACAAGTGGAGCTCCAGTTCGCCCGGGTCCCACGACGTGGAGATGAACGGGACATGACCCGCCGGGGAGGAGTGCGCGAAGACCGGGGACACGTGAACCGCTGGTGAACTGCGGGCAGTTGACTGTGTCCGAAAGCGGTACCGGGGGCGTTCCACGGGGTTAGGGTGAGCCTCCGGGCCGGAACGCGCGGGGACCGGCTGCGCACAGCACCGACGGAAGGAGGGCCCATGGGCAGGGCGCGTTATCTGGAGATCGCCGAGGCCGTCCGGCGGGCGGTGCTCGACGGCGAGTACGCCGTCGGCTCCCAGCTCCCCTCCGAGGCGGACCTGGTGGCCCGCTGGTCGGCCTCCCGGGGGACGGTCCGTCAGGCGGTCGCCGTCCTGGAGTCGGAGGGGCTCGTCGGCTCCCGGCAGGGCGCCCGCCGCATCGTGCTGCGCCAGGAGCGCCCCCACAGCTTCGCCGAGCTCAACAGCTTCGCCCAGTGGGCCCACGGCATGGGGCTGCGCGTCACCAGCCGCATCCTGCTGCGGTCGCGGCGGGCGGCCACGCCCGAGGAGGCCCGCCGTCTCGCCGTACCGGCCGGGAGCGAGGTCCTGCACGTGCTGCGGCTGCGCCGCCTGGAGGGCGAACCGGCGATGATCGAGCGGACCGCGTACGCGGGCTGGGCGGCGCCCGCCGTCGAGGCGCTCCCCGAGGACTGCGTCTCGATCATGGAGAGCATCGCCCGGGAGTCGGGCATCGTCGCCCAGTACGGCGAGCACCTCATCGACGCGGTGGCGGCGGGCTCCCGGGACGCGGAGCTGCTCCACATCCGCCGGGGCAGCCCGCTGCTGCGGCAGCGGCACGTGAGCCGCGACCGGTCGGGGCGGCCGATCGAGTGGACGGACGACCGCTACCGGCCCGGCAGCATCACCTTCAGCGTGACGAACTCCGCCACCACGACCCCGCTGGAACGGCACCGGGGCGGGCCCGCGTCCTGACACCGGGACGCCCGGCACCGCCCGCTCTCCTGACGCCGCCCCTACACGGCGCCACGTACCCTGTCCTCTCCCGCAGGGTGGCCGGACGGGAGCCCGTGTGCCGGGAACCACCCCCGGGTTCCCGAGTCGGAGGGGACGCCGGGTCGCCGCCCGGCGGCCGCCCCCCACGCCCCGGAGATTTCCCCCACATGCCCTTCACGACCGCGTCCCTCGCCGCCGCCCAGCAGCCCGCCGGCGGTGTCGCCGGATGGGCCACGGAGCTCGTCGACACGATGGGCGGGCCCGGCGCCGGGCTCGCCATCGCCCTGGAGAACCTCTTCCCGCCGCTGCCCAGCGAGGTCATCCTGCCGCTGACCGGCTTCGCCGCCGGGCAGGGCGTGATCTCCCTGGCCTCCGCCCTGTTCTGGACGACCCTGGGCTCGGTGACCGGGGCCGCGGCGCTCTACTGGATCGGGGCGCTGTTCGGGCGGGAACGGATGCACGCAACCTGGGCGAAGCTGCCGCTGGTGAAGGCGAGCGACCTGGAACGGACCGAGCGGTGGTTCGCCCGGCACGGCACCAAGGCGGTGCTCCTGGGACGGATGGTGCCGGTCTTCCGCAGCCTGATCTCGGTGCCCGCAGGGGTCGAGCGGATGCCGCTGCCCGTCTTCCTGCTGCTCACCACCCTCGGCAGCTTCATCTGGAACACCATCCTCGTGATGGCCGGGTACTGGCTCGGCGACAGCTGGGACCTGGTCGAGGGCTATGTGGGCATCCTGTCGAAGGTGGTCCTCGGCCTGGCCGTACTGGCCCTGGCCGCGTTCCTGGCGGTACGGCTCCGCAGCCGCAGCGAGGGCAGGCACCGCCGGGTCTCCTGACGTCCCCGGAGCCGGGCGTTCCCGCTCCCGCCCCGGTCATGGGGCCGGACCCGCGCCCTGATCCCTACGCCGCCCCGGACACGTACGTACGCCGACTTCCGCGCGGGCACCGGACACGGACGCCGACGCGGCCCCGGGGCCCACGGCCGACCCGGGCGGCCGGTCAGCCGCGCCACTCCGCGAGGACCTCCTCGGTGTGCTCGCCGGGGAGCGGGGCGCGGCCCGGCGCTCCGGCGGGGGTGCGGCCGAAGCGGGAGGCGGGGGCGGGCTGGACCGAGTCGCCGACGGGCACGAAGGAGCCCCGCGCGGCGAGCTGGTGGTGACCGGCCGCCTCGGCGGCCGTGAGGACCGGGGCCACTCCGGCGTCCACGGCGTCGAAGACCTTCACCCAGTGGTCGCGGTCCCGGGCCGCGAAGCGCTCCGCGATCAGGGCGCGCAGGGCGGGCCAGGCGGCCGGGTCGGCGCGGTCCGGCAGTTCCTCGGCCCCGGTCAGACCCAGCTGGTCGAGGAGGTTCCCGTACAGCTTCGGCTCGATGGCGGCGACCGCGAGGTGGCCCCCGTCGGCGGCGCGGTAGAGCGAGTAGTGCGGGGCGTCGGTGACGGTGTGGATGCCGGGGGCCCGCCGCCACTGGTGGACGAGGGTGGCGATCAGGGCGGCGCCGTCCGCGAGGGCGGTGTCGACGACCTGGCCGCGCCCGGAGCGCTCGCGCTCGTGGAGGGCGGCGAGCAGTCCCTGGACATGGGCGTTGGCGCCGCCCGCGAAGCTGGAGAGGTACGCGGTCGGGGGCAGCACCGGGTCCCCGGTCCCCGGGTCGGTGTCCAGGGCGCCGGTCAGCGCCAGGACCGCCAGGTCGTGTGCGGCGCGGCCGGCCCACGCGCCCTGCTGGCCCCAGCCGCTGACCCGTCCGTAGACCAGGCGCGGATTGCGGGCGAGGGCCGCCTCGGGGCCGATGCCGAGCCGGTCGGCGACGCCGGGCCGGAAGCCCTCGACGAGGATGTCGGCGTGCTCGGCGAGCGCGAGGGCCTGCTCGACGCCCTCGGGGCTCTTGAGGTCGAGGGCGACCGAACGGCGGCCCCGGGACAGCGGGTTCTCCCCCGGGCGCGGGGCGTCGGGGCCGGGTGCGGTGCCGGGTGCCCGGTCGATCCGTACGACGTCGGCGCCGAGGCCGGAGAGGACGGTGCCGACGTACGCGGTGGGCGCCGCGCCCGCGAATTCCAGGACGCGTACTCCGGTCAGCGGTCCGGCCATGGCCAACTCCCTTGAATTCTCGATTCGGTGACGCGTTCCACGGTATTGCGGCGGGCGGGCGGAAGGACTGCGGAGATCCGTAGCGCCGGGAATTCGGCGGCGCCGGAGACTGGGAGGAAATACCGGGTCGACCGGGTCGCTCCGATTCTCCGGTTCATCCGGCTTCTTCGGTTCTCCGGTTCGTCCGGTCCCTTCGGTTCTCCGATTTCCCGGCTCCCGGTTCTCCGGCCCGCCGGTCCCCCGATTCCGAAAGGCAAGCGAATGGCCGTCGTCTACACCGCCGAGGTCACCTCCACCGGAGACGGGCGCAACGGCGCCGTGCACTCCTCCGACGGGCTCCTCGACCTCCCCCTGTCGAGCCCCAAGGCCGTGGGGGGCTCCGGCACCGCCACCAATCCCGAGCAGCTCTTCGCTGCGGGCTACGCCGCCTGCTTCCACAGCGCGCTCCGGGTCTCCGCGCGCGAGTCGAGGACGGCGCTCACGGACGACACGGTCACCGCCGAGGTGGCCCTGCACAAGGAGGAGAGCGGCTTCCACCTGTCGGTGGTGCTCGGCGTGGTGCTCCCGGGGCTGGCCCCCGCCGAGGCGCGGCGGCTCGCGGAGGCGGCGCACGGCCGCTGCCCGTACTCCAAGGCCGTCCGGGGCAACGTCGAGGTACGGGTGGACGTCACCGTCTGATCGGGCACCGCGCGGTCCGGGCCCCGGCCCGGACCGACCGCGCCGCACGCGTACAAGGGGGAAGCCCCCGTGGTCCTGCCACGGGGGCTTCCCTGTGTCCGGTCCGTCGCGGGGGCTTCCCTGTGCCTCCGCGACGGACCGGGGCTCCTCCGTGCGGCCGGTCCGCCGTGAGCGTGCCTCGGCGGACCGGCCGGTCCGTTACGGTCGTGCCGCCGAGGCCGCGGCCCGCGCCGCCGACGGGAGCGCCTCGACCACCCGGGAGACGGCCCGGTCGTCGTGGGCGGCGGAGATGAACCACGCCTCGAAGGGCGAGGGCGGCAGATAGACGCCCTGGCGGAGCAGTTCGTGGAAGAAGGGCGTGTAGCGGTACGCCTCGGTGGCGCGGACGTCGTCGAAGTCGACCACCTGGTCCTCGGTGAAGAAGACCGAGAACATGGTGCCGGAGTACTGCACCCGGTGGGCCACGCCCTCCTTGGTCAGGGCCGCCGACACCTCGGTGCCGAGGGTCGTGGAGACCTCGTCGAGCCGTGCGTACACCTCGGGGGTGCTGTGCCGGAGGGTGGCGAGGCCCGCGGCGGTGGCGACCGGGTTCCCCGAGAGGGTGCCCGCCTGGTAGACGGGGCCGGCCGGGGCGAGGTGGGCCATGACGTCGGCCCGGCCGCCGAAGGCGGCCGCCGGGAAGCCGCCGCCCATGACCTTGCCGAAGGTCAGCAGGTCGGGGGTGACCCCGTCGCGGCCGAACCAGCCCGCGCGGCTGGCCCGGAAGCCGGTCATGACCTCGTCGGAGATGAAGAGCGCGCCGTGCCGGGCGGTGATCTCCTTCAGGCCCGCGTTGAATCCGGGCAGCGGCGGGACGGCGCCCATGTTGCCGGGGGCGGCCTCGGTGATCACGGCGGCGATCTCGTCGCCGATCTCCGCGAAGACCTTCTCGACGGAGACCAGGTCGTTGTACGGCAGGACGATCGTGTCGGAGGCCTGGGCGCCGGTGACGCCGGGGGTGTCGGGCAGCGCGAAGGTGGCGAGGCCCGAACCGGCCGAGGCGAGGAGCGCGTCCACATGGCCGTGGTAGCAGCCCGCGAACTTCACGATCTTGCCGCGTCCGGTGAAGCCCCGGGCCAGCCGGATCGCCGACATGGTGGCCTCGGTGCCGGAGCTGACCAGGCGGACCTGCTCGACCGGTGCGACCCGGTCGACGATCTCCTCGGCGAGTTCGACCTCCCCGGTGGAGGGGGCGCCGAAGGAGGTCCCGTGGTCCAGGGCCCGGGTGACGGCCTCGACGACGGCCGGGTGCCGGTGGCCCAGGATCATCGGGCCCCAGGAGCAGATCAGGTCGACGTACTCGTTGCCGTCGCTGTCCGTGAGGTACGGGCCCTGTGCCGAGGCGATGAAGCGGGGGGTGCCGCCGACGGCGCCGAAGGCACGGACCGGGGAGTTGACGCCGCCGGGGGTGACCTTGCGGGCCCGCTCGAACAGGGCCTTGCTCGCGTGCTCTCCGCCGCTCATCGGCCGGTCTCCTCGGTGCTGGCGGGGGTGGCGGTGGCGTCCGTGACGGCCGGGGCCTCGGTGGTCAGTGCCGCGTCCAGGACGACGGCGCCCGTGGGCAGCACGCGCACCGGGTTGAGGTCGAGGGCGAAGCCGGGCGGCCAGTCCTGGACCAGCTCACCGACCTTGTGCAGGAGTGCGGCGGCCGCCTCGATGTCCACGGCGGCCCGGCCCCGGGTCCCGGCAAGTATCTTGGCGCCGCGCAGTCCGGCGAGCAGCTCGGCGCCCTCGCCCGGGGCCAGCGGCAGCAGCCGGTGGCCGACGTCGTCCAGGACCTCGGTGAAGATCCCGCCGAGACCGGCGGTGAGCACCGGGCCCAGGTCGGTGGTGTGGACACCGACGATCAACTCGACTCCCTCGTCGACGAGTTCCTCGACGAGGACCCGGCCGCCGAGCGCGGCGAGCCTGGCGTAGGCCTCGGGCGCGGCCTCGGCGGTGACGCCGACCTCGACGCCGCCCGCCTCCGTCTTGTGGAGCAGACCGGGGACGACGGCCTTGAGCACGGCGGTGCCGCCGACCTCGGTCACGGCGGCGGCCGCGTCCTCGGGGCTTCCGGCGATCCGGCCCTCGGGCACGGCGATCCCGGCCCCGGCGAGGAGGGCCTTCAGCTCCGGCTCGTCGGCCCCGGCGCCGGGGCCGGGCACGGTGCCGGGGCGGGGGGCGTCGGGCAGCACCCGGGGGCGGCTGACCTCCCACAGGGCGGCGGCGGCGCGCAGGGCGCGGGCCGGGGTCGGGTACTCGGGGAGTCCGGCCTCGCGCAGGTCGCGCGGGGCGTCGGGGGCGAGGAAGTCGGCGCCGGTGCGGGCGACGAGGATCGGCTTGCCGCCCTTCACGGCGGCCCGCGAGAGGGCGTTGACGGCCTTCTCCACGTCGGGTCCCGCCATCACGCAGAACGCGGCGACGATGATGTCGACGGTCTCGTCGGCGATGAGGACGTCGAGGGAGCGGTCGAAGAGCGAGGGGTCGCTGAGAACCGTGGCCGTGATGTCGACGGGGTTGTCGATGGCCCCGAAGGCGGGGACGATCTCGGCGAGCGCCTCCTTGCTGCGCGGTTCCAGCTCGCTGAGTTCGAGTCCGTACGTCTCGACGGCGTCGGCGGCGAGGATGCCCGAGCCGCCGGAGGTGGTGACGACCGCGACGCGGTTGCCGGTGGGCCGCCGCTCGGACTCGAAGACCCGTGCCACGTCGAGGAGTTCGTCGATGTCGTCGACGCGGACGATGCCGAGGCCGCGCAGGGCGGCGTCGAGGACCCGGTCGTCGGTGGCGAGGGCGCCGGTGTGGGAGGCGGCGGCCCGGCCGCCGGCCTCGGTGCGGCCCGACTTGAGCAGGGCGACGGGCTTCCCGGAGCCCGCGAGTTCGCGCAGGGTGCCGATGTCGGGGGTGTCCTCCAGATAGCCGAGGAGACCGGTGACCTCGGGCACGGCGGCGAGTTCGCGGAGGACTTCGAGGGCGGTGACGTCGGCGTCGTTGCCGGTGCTGACGACCCAGCCGGGGCGCAGTCCCCGCTCCAGGGCCAGGCTGGCGGCCCCGAAGCCGAGGGCGCCGCTCTGGCTGACGAAGGCGAGGGTGCCGGGCTCGAAGGGCACGGACTCGGCGCCGAAGAGGGGGCTGAAGGTGGCGAGGACGCGGTTCTCGTAGGCGACGGCGCCGATGCAGTTGGGGCCGATGATCCGCAGGCCGCCCGCGCGGGCCCTGGCGACGACCTCCGCCTGGAGGCGGGCGCCCTCCTCACCGGTCTCGGCGAAACCCGAGGAGGCGATGACGGCGAGCTTGACCCCGGCGGCCACGCAGTCGTCGACGGCGCCGGGCACCCGCTCGGCGGAGACCATGATCAGCGCGAGGTCGACCGGGCCCGGGGCGTCCTTCACGCTGGGGTAGGCGGGGACGCCGAGGATCTGGGGGGAGCGCGGGTTCACCGGCAGGATGCGGCCCTTGAAGCCGTACCGGAGGAGGTAGTCGAGCGGCTTGCGGCCCAGGGCGCCGGGGCGCTCGCTGGCCCCGATGACGGCGATGGATTCGGCTTCCCAGAGGGCCGAGATGTCACTCATGCGATGGCCTCGATCTTCTTCTCGTTCGGGTCGTTCGTGCCCGCGCCAGGGAGGGTCGCGGTGCCGGAGGGGGTCGCTGTGCCGGGGGTGGTCGCGGTGCCGGGGGTGGCTCCGGGAACGGGGGTGGTCGCTGCGACGGGGGTCGCTCCGGAAACGGAAGGGGTCGCCACGACGGTGGTGCCTCCTGAGCCGGGAGCGGTCGCCGTGACCGTGTCCGTACCGGTGTCCGTACCGGTGCCGCCGGTCTCCGCCGCCGCAAAGAGCCGGGTGAAGGCGGCGATGTGCCGGGCGCCGTCGGGGTCGGCCGCCAGTTCGCGGACCAGGACGGTCGGCTGGTGCAGGGCCTTGTCGACGATGCGCCGGACGCTGCGGTCGATCTCCTGCCGCACGGTGCCGTCGAGACCTTCGAGGCGGCGGGCGAGCCGGTCGAGTTCCGCCTCGGCGGCCTCGGTGGCGGCGGACCGCAGCGCGGTGAGGACGGGCTTGGCCCCGGCGAGCCGGAGGCCGGTGCGGAACTGCTCGACCTCGGCGTCGATCAGTTCGTGCGCGGCCTGGACGCTGGCCGCCGAGATCTCGTCCTCCTGGCCCTCCTCGGCGATGCGGCGGAGGTCGACGAAGGTGACGCCGGGCAGGTCGGCGGCGCCGGGCGCGATGTTGTGGGGCAGCGACAGGTCGAGCAGGAACAGCTCCCGGCCGTCCCGGGCGGCCAGCGCGGCCTCCACGTCACGGGTGGTGACGAGGTGGCCGGTGGCGGCGGTGGCGCCGACGACCACGTCGACCTCGGTGAGCAGCCGGGGCAGGTCCGTGAGGTCGTACCCCACTCCCCCGGTGGTCTCGGCGAGGCGCTGGGCCTTCTCCGGGGTGCGGTTGGCGACGTGCACCCGGTCGAGTCCGGAGCGGCGCAGCGCGGCGACGACGACTCCGGCGAAGGCCCCGGCGCCGATGACGAGGGCGGTCTTGCCGTGCAGGGAGCCGACCCGGCGTTCGAAGAAGCCGAGTCCGGCGGTGGCGAGGGAGCGGCCCGCCTCGTTGAGTCCGGTCTCGTTGCGGGCGCGCTTGCCGACCCGCAGGGCGGTCTGGACGGCCTTGGCGAGGACGCGGCCGGTCCGGTCGAGCCGCTGGGACCGTTCGAGGCCGAGTTTGACCTGGCCGAGGATCTGGTCCTCGCCGACCACGACCGATTCCAGGCCGGAGGCGACGGCGAACAGGTGGCGTACGGCTCCGTCGGCGTGGTGGCTGTAGAGGTGCGGGGCGATCTCCTCGTGGTCGACGCCGGTGTGCTGGGCGAACAGCTCGCCGAGGCCGGTCAGTCCGCCGGGGTCGCCCGCGCCGCCGGACGGGCCCCGGGTCTCGGCGTAGATCTCCAGGCGGTTGCAGGTGGAGACGACGACGGCGGCGTCGATGCCGTCCACGGAGGTGACGTCGGAGACGAGGTCCTCGGCGGGGCGGTCGGTGCCGGCGAGTCTCTCCAGGAGGTCGAGCGGGGCGCTGGCGTGGCTGATGCCGAGGACCAGCATGGAGGAGGACGAGGTCACCGGGTCACCGGTCCAGGGTCTGGGCGAACTCGGAGGCCCAGTAGGTGATGATCTGGGTGGCGCCCGCGCGGTGGATGGACGCGAGGCTCTCGCGGACGACCTGGTCGCGGTCGATCCAGCCCTTGGCGGCGGCGGCCTCGACCATGGAGTACTCGCCGGAGACCTGGTAGGCGGAGACGGGCACCTGGACGTGGTCGGCGATGAGCCGGACGATGTCGAGGTAGGCGAGGGCGGGCTTCACCATGACGAGGTCGGCGCCCTCGGCCACGTCCAGCGAGACCTCCAGGAGGGATTCGCGGATGTTGCCGGGGAACTGCTGGTAGCCCTTGCGGTCGCCGCGCAGGGTGGACTCGACGGCGTCCCGGAAGGGGCCGTAGAAGTGCGAGGCGTACTTGGCGGAGTAGCCGAGGATGGCCACGGACTGGTGTCCGGCCCGGTCGAGGGCTTCGCGGATGCGGCGGACCTGGCCGTCCATCATGCCGCTGGGGGCGACGATGTGGGCGCCCGCGTCGGCCTGGACGACGGCCGCCTGTGCGTACAGCTCGATGCTGGCGTCGTTGTCGACGTCGCCGTCGGCGTCGAGGACTCCGGTGTGGCCGTGGTCGGTGTACTCGTCGAGGTTGATGTCGCCGATGATCACGGTGGAGTCGCCGACCTCGGCGGTGACGTCCCGCAGGGCGACCTGGAGGATGCCCTCGGGGTCGACGGCGCCGGTGCCGGTGGGGTCCTTGTGCTCGGGGATGCCGAAGAGGATGAGTCCGCCGACCCCGTTGGCGACCGCTTCGGCGGCGGCCTTGCGGAGGGTGTCGCGGGTGTGCTGGAAGACGCCCGGCATGGACGGGATCTCGCGCGCTTCGGTCAGACCCTCGCGGAGGAAGAGGGGCTGGACGAGGTTGGCGGGGCCGACCCGGGTCTCGGCGGCGAACCGGCGCAGGGCGGGGGTGCGGCGCAGTCGGCGGGGGCGGTAGTAAGGGGCGGCGGGGTCGGTGGCCGCGGTGTTGCGGCCGTAGGCGTCGTACGTCATGAGCGTGACTCCTCGGGAGGTGTGACGGCTGGGGCGGTGGGGTGCGGTCGCGCGGAGTACTGCGGGGGCGGGGAGTACTGCGGTCGTGCGGAGTTCTGCGGGGGCCCGGGCTGCCGCCGGGCGGCGTACACGGCATCTCCCGGCGCGCTCTACAGCGCCGAGCCGAGGAAGACCTGCTCCAGGTGCTTGGAGACCGGCTCGTCGGGGCGGCTGAACCAGTAGCCGTGGCCGCTGCGCTGGAAGAGCTTCAGCTCGCCGAGCTGGACGAGGGTCTCGGCGAGCTTGACGGCGAGTCCGGCCGGGTCGATCACGGGCAGGCCGTGCAGTTCGTGGATGCCGAGGTGCCAGAGGATCTCGTTGGGGATGCCCTCGGCGGGGATGATGACCTCGGCTCCGGCCTTGGCGGCGCGCAGGGCGGCGGCCGAGTACACCTCGACGAACTCGTCGAAGTCGCCCTCCAGGGAGCGGTGTACGGAGTCCCAGCCGCCGGGGACGACCTCGTAGGAGCTGAGCGAGGACTCCAGGCGGTACTGGCGGATGTTGGCCCTGATGGGCTCTTCGAGCGGCGGCATGAAGCCGAGGACGCCGAAGCGCTGCCCGGTGAGCGCCGAGAGGAAGAAGGCCGTCTCTCCGTAGCCGAGGGTCGGGATGGAGGCGAGGTGGCGGGCGTCGCGCAGACCGGGGTCCTGGCCCGCGGCGATCACCCAGGCGTCGTAGCCCTCCCGTTCGGCGACGAGCGCGGACTCGGAGAAGTGCCTGCTGAAGAGGACCTGGGCGGAGTGGTGGCCGACCAGCCCGAAGGGGGTGCGGTCGGGGTAGGTGTCGGCCGGCAGGGTCTTGATGTCGACGGTGGTGCCCGGTGAGGCGATCGAGTCGAGGTGCTCGCGGTACCACTGGTCGAGCAGCGGCAGGCGTCCCTCAACGGTGTGCTTGTGAAACCAGATCCGCATGTGCGTCACCTTTCAGGGGTCGTGGTGCGACGTCGAGAAGTGATGCCTTGAACAGGTAGTCGGTGGCCGACCGGGGGTCGGCGGCGGTGCGCCGCACGGCGGCGAGGGCCGCGGGGAGTCCGGCCGGGCCGTCGATGCCCGCCGTGCGGGCCTCGCTGCGCGGGATGACGGCCGTCTCGACGACGCTCCTGCGCCGGTCGAGGGCAGCGTCGAGGACGCTCTCCCCCGCCGGGTCGCCGCGCAGCACGGCGGCCAGGGCCCGGCCGGTCTCCACCGCGTCGTGCAGCCCGCAGTTCATGTTCAGGCCGCCCGCGGTGGACGTCAGATGGGCCGCGTCCCCGGCGAACAGCACCCGCCCGGCCCGGTAGCGGGGCAGCAGGAACCGGGCGAGCCGGTAGGTGTGGGCGTCGCCGACGCGGACCGCGCGCCCCGCGTCGCCCGGCAGCGCCCGCTCGACCCTGGCCCGTACGGCGTCGGGGGCGAGGATCTCGTCCCGGTCGGTGCCGCGCGGGACGCGGAAGATCAGCCGCCAGTGGTCGGTCATGCCGAGCGCGCTGTACGAGCCCCGAGGGTCGCGGACGTAGCTGAGCGCGGCGAGCCCGGGGACCAGTTCGTCGAGCGGGGTCTCGGTGACCACCCGGAGCGCGTAGTCGGGGTAGACCTCGGCGGTGCCGGGGAGTCCGGCGAGGTCCCGCAGGACGCTGCGGCTGCCGTCGGCGGCGACGACGTACGGGTGCCGGGTGACGGTGGTCCGCCCGGCGGGGTCCTCGGCGCGCAGCCGGACCCCGTCGCCGGTGTCCTCGGCGCCGGTGACGGTGGCGCCGAAGCGCACGTCGGCGAGTCCGGTGGCGGAGAGTTCGGCGAGCAGCAGCGGGGTGAGCCGGGACTGTTCGACGTGGAGCCGGTACGGGTGGCCGGTCGCCCCGGCGAGCAGGGCGTAGTCCAGTTCGGCGTGGACGCCGCCGTCCAGGTCGCGCCACTGGACGCGGTCGACGACCCGGCCCTGGCGGCGCAGGGGCGCCGCGACGCCGAGTTCGTCGAGGAGGTCGAGGGTGGACGGGTGGAAGGTGGAGGCGCGGGACTCGGTGGCGAGTTCCGTACGGGACTCCAGGAGGGTGACCGGGACGCCGGAGCGGGCGAGGACCAGCGCGGCGGCGAGTCCGACGGGCCCGGCGCCGACGACGGCGACGGTTTCCCGCCGGACGGCGGCGGAACCGCTCACGACACGGTCACGGCGGTACGGCCGGAGGCATCGGACCGGTCGCCCCGGGCGGTGCCGGTCCGTTCGGCGAGCCGGCGCAGCAGCGGGTGGGCGTCGGGGCCGTCGGCCGGGACGCCGAGGGTGTCCCGGGCCCACCAGGCGCTCGCCAGGTTGGAGGTGAGCAGGGTCCGTGCGCTGTCGCGGCCCAGTTCGGCGAGCGCGTCGAAGGTGAACATGCCGGTGCCGGTGAACAACAGGGTGGCGTCCTCGGGCAGTTCGGCCTCCCGGACCTGGGCGACGAGTTCGCCGGTGGTCACGTCGTACGGGGAGAAGCGGGCACCGGCCCGGATCTTGACGACCCGGTCGACGGCGAGCCCGGCGGCTTCCCAGTAGCCCTGGCTCAGTTCGGTGAGCCAGGGCTCGTACGGGGAGACGAGGACGAGCCGCTCGGAGCCCACGGCGCGCGCGGTGTCGAGGATGGCGAGGGCGGCGGAGCGCACGGGCGCGCCGGTCCGCTCGGAGAGTTCCGCGCAGAGGGCGCGGTCGCCGTCCGGGGTGAGCAGGTAGTGGGATCCGGTGCAGGAGACGACGGTGGCGTCGGGACGCAGTCCGCCGAAATTCCCCAGGACATCGGGGAGCACCTCGTTGTACTTCTCCAGACGGCCGCGCAGGTCATTTCCGGGAAGGACCGGGAATCGCGCGGTGTGGACATTCAGTGCGGGGCTTACGAGGCCCACGATCTCGGGTTCGGCCGCGGCGTTTCCGGAAGGAACCACCACACCGAGTCGCGGCGCCGATTGCAGAGCCATGAGCGAGTCTCTCCGATCCGTCGGTGCCATTGACATCACCGTACGAGGAAAAAGCACCGCACATCGATACGGGATTCCGCACCCGTGGCCGAAATCCGGTCCGCGCATGCGAACGGCGCCGCACCGGTGAATACGGTGCGGCGCCGCGGGCGTCCGGAGTGCGGGGCGGCCTGGAACAAAAGACCGTCCAGAATGCGGGACGTTCCGAAATGCGGGACGTGCGGCCCCTCGGACCATCCGGAATGCGAGATGCCCGTGCGGGGCATCCGGAAAGCGGAAACGGAATTACTGGGCCCTGGTCGCGGCGGCGGCCTCGGCGATGAATTCGTCGATCTTGGCGCGCCGGGTGAGGGCGTCGTTGACGGCCCAGTTCCCCTCCGGGATCTCGTTGACGACGAGCCAGACGACCGTGTCGGCGTTCCCGGTCGCCTCCCGCGCGTGCCGGGTCACCTCGGCCCCCAGCGCCTCGTTGCGCTCGGGGGTCAGGAAGCCCTTCAGGGGGGTGAGCACCACCAGGACGCCGGGGGGAGTGCCCGCGCCGGTGACCGCGAGTCCCTTGGCCGCCTCGCGGACGTACACCCAGGTGGCGGAGGCGAAGAAGTCGGTGTGGGGCAGGTTCATGGCGGTCAGCACGGAGTCGGCGACCCGCTGCTGCAGGACCTCCGCGGCGGCTCCGGTGACACTGCCCTCGGGGACGGTTATCTCGACCAGCGGCATGACGACTCCCAGCGATGTGTGCGCGGATGTGTGCATGGACGTGCGCGCGGACGGGTGCGCGCCGATACGGGTGAGGTGAAGGATCAGCAGGCCAGCGCGGCTTCGAACCGGTCGATGGCAGCGGCCAGTTGGGCGCGGCGGCGGATGTCGAGCTTCCGGTAGATCCGGGTGATGTGCAGTTCCACGGCGCGGGTCGACACCGTGAAGGACTCGGCGATCTGCTTGTTGGTCAGTCCGTCGAGCATCATCGTGGCGATGCGCCGTTCGTGGGCGGTCAGCTCCTCGCGGACGGCGGTCTCCTCGCGGAGCGCCGGCGGGACGGGCGTCGGGACGCCCCCGCGTATTCGTTCGTGGGTCCCGGCGCCGCCGGTGGACCGTTCCAGACCGGCGAGCACGACATGCCCCATGACCGCGTTCCACTCCCGGACCCGCAGTTCCCCGATGACCTGGGCCTGCGCGTACGGGTCCGCGTAGAGGACCCGCAGGAGCGTCCGGCGGTCGCGGGCGTCGCAGACGAGGAGTTCCCCGGTGCCGTCCCGCCAGGGACCGCCGCCGAGCAGGATGCCGCGTGCGGCCATCCTTTTCCAGTAGGTC
The DNA here is from genome assembly GCF_044767145.1 of Streptomyces sp. NPDC101490. NCBI lineage: Bacteria > Bacillati > Actinomycetota > Actinomycetes > Kitasatosporales > Streptomycetaceae > Streptomyces > Streptomyces sp. NPDC101490. The sequence goes on along the minus strand of NZ_JBIWNI010000004.1, from coordinate 9,587 downwards.
CGGTGAGCCTCCCCGAAACTCAGCCGGTCCGTCTCATTGCCACGGAAAACGAGTTCGACCACAAAAGCCACGTACGACTCCCCCACAAAGGCCGGGTGTTTCCGCTTGTGACGCTACCACCCACCACCGGCCCCATTAATGAACACAATGTTGCGGTCGGCGGCCCGGAATTTCCTGAGGGAATGGCGGTCGCCCGGCCGTCGGAAACGGCCGGGTGTCGCCCCGCGTCACTGCTTCCGGGGCGGCCGCTAATCGGCCGCCGCCGTGGTCGCCACGGGGGCCGGGGCGGGCGCGGGCTCCGGCTCGGGTGCCGGGCGGGGCTTGCGCCGCAGCAGCCCGGTGGCCGCGAGCACCGCGACGGCGCCGACCCACACGGTCCAGCCGAGCGGCTCCTGGAGCACGGCCGCGCCGAGGACGACGGCGACCGCGGTCATCAGATAGGTGACGGTCGAGGCGACCGTGGCCCCGTCCTTGATGATCAGTTCGAAGTTGAGCAGGGCTGCGAAGCCGGTGCAGACGACGCCGAGGACGAGGACCGCGATCACCGAGTCGGTCCGCCAGGTGACGGCCTGGAGACCGAGGAACGGGAAGGCGACCAGGAGCATCACGGTGGCGACGCCGAGCTGGCCGCCCGCGAGCATCAGCGGCGGGATGCCCCTGCCCACCAGGAACTTGCCCATGTACGCGAAGCTGGCGCCGAAGCTGATGGAGCCGAGGACGAAGCAGAGGATGCTCCAGCCGGAGCCCGCGGAGGCGGAGTTCCACGGGGAGGCGATGAGCGCGGTGCCGCCGAGACCGAGCAGCACACCGCCCGCCTTGAAGCCGGAGACCCGCTTCTCCTGGCCGAGCAGCAGGGCGGCGGCGAGGGTCCAGATCGGGGCGCTGCCGTTGACGACGGCGGCGACGCTGCTGGAGCCGTCGATCTCGCCCTCCGCGTAGAGGGTCCAGGGGATGGCGTTGCCGAGCAGCGCGGCGACCGACAGATGCCCCCAGGTGGCGGCCTCCTTGGGCAGCCGGAGCCCCTTCGCGTAGCCGATCGCGAGGATGACGACGGCGCCGAGGGCGAGCCGGATCAGCACCATCTGCACGGGCGAGAAGCCGTACCCGGCGATCTTGATCCACAGGAAGACGGAGCCCCAGATGAGGCTCAGCGCGGCCAGCCGTGTGTACGTGGCTTTGGACATGGGTGTTTCCGCTCTCCGGAGGAGTCAGGGAAGGAAGGGGGAGGGGACGCGCGGGACGTTCCGCGGTACGACCACGAGCCTGGCACCGGCGCCCGGCCAGGTCCAGCAACGGCTGGTGGACGGTACCTTCCAGCAGCCGTGGCGAATCACCGACGGCCTTCGCGGGCGGGCGCGTTCGCGCTGGCCGGGCGGTACGGGGGCGGGGCCGCGCGGTACAGGCCGGGAGCCCGGACGGGTGTGAGACCGGCGACCCCGGTCGCGCACGGGACGGTCCTGCCGACCCGGCGTCCGACAGAGTCCGGACCGGGAGCCCGGCCGTGCCTCTCGTGCCCCGGCACCGGCACCGGCGGGGCGGTCGTGCCCGGCGGGCGCGTACGACGGGTGCGTGAGGCGAGCGGGGTGAGGCGGGCGCGTACGGCAGATGCGTGCGACAGGCGCGTGGCGCGAGCGGCGTGAGGCAAGCACGTACGACACGTGCGTCCGACGGGGCACGTACGGTCGGCCCCCGCCCCGCCCCGGTGGTCGGCCGCCGGTCAAGCCGCCGGTCAGGCCGTCGTCGTCGCCACCGCCGCCCGCGCCACCGTCCGCAGCGCGTCCAGGACCGCGGCGATCTCCGGCGAGGTCTGGCTGCCCTCGCGGACGGCCGCGAAGACCGTCCGGGACGGCGCGTGTTCGCTGAAGGCCCGGATCGTCACCTCCGGCCGGGGCGCCGGCTTGGCGAGCCGGGGGACCAGCGCGACCCCGAGGCCGAGCCGTACCGCCGACAGGGTCGCGTCCCAGTCGCCGATGGCGTGCGAGGCGTGCGGGGTGAACCCGGCGGCCGTGCACGCGGCGACGCCGATGTCGTGGCACATGCCGGTGGTGGCGAAGATCCAGGTCTCCTCGGCGAGGTCGGCCAGGACGAGCCGCTCCCGGCCGAGGAGCCGGTGCCCCTCCGGCAGGGCGATGTCGAAGGGGTCGTCGCAGAGCGCGACCCGGTGGAACCGGCCGTCGGAACGGCCGTCCTCCCCCGCGCTCCCGGCCGGGCGGGTGGTGTCGGCGGAGATGACGACGTCCGTCTCGCCCCGGTGCAGCAGGGAGAAGCTCTCCGGCGGATCGACCTCGGCCAGCGAGGTCCGCAGCAGCGGCCGGGTCTCCCGCAGCCGTGCCACGGCGGGCAGGATCAGGGCCGAGAGGGTGGTGGAGAAACCGGCGACCGCCACCTGTCCCCGCTCGCCGCTCCGGTGGGCGGCCAGCTCGGCGCGCAACTGCTCGATCTGGGTGAAGACCGCGTCCGCGTGCCGCAGCACGATCCGGGCGGCCTCCGTGAGCCGCAGCCGACGCCCCGAGGGCTCGGTGAGCTGCACGCCCAACTCCCGCCCCAGGGCGCTGATCTGCTGCGAGACGGCCTGCGGAGTGAGGTGGAGCGCCTGGGCGGCCGCGCTGACCGTGCCGCGCTCGCTGAGTTCCCTCAGCACCCGCAGCTTCCGCAGGTCCGGATCGACCATCTCCCGCACCCCTCCCTCACCGACCGGTCAGCGTACGCGGCCCGCGTCCAGGTCGATGATCTCCTTGGCCAGTGTCTCCAGGACGTCCAGGTCGCGCGCGGTGCGGCCCGGTTCGCGCCGGTCGCCCGGGTAGGTCGGATCGAGGACCACCGCCTGGGCACCCAGGTCCTGGAGGAGTCCGAGGTCGTCGGCGATCTGCCCCAGGGTGCCCTCGCCGAGGAGCCGCCCCGGGCCCAGCGGCCGGGGCGTGACCCGGAGCTTGATCCGGGGGCAGAGAGCGGGGACGGGCCGCTCGTGCTCCTCGGCGACCTGACGGAGCGTCGGCACGCCCACGCCGAGGAGCCAGTCGCCCGAGACGGACGTGGGGTGCCAGGCGTCGCCGAGGCGGACGGCCCGGCGCAGCGCCCCGTAGCTGTGTCCGCCGACCCACACCGGCGGGCCGGGCCGCTGCACGGGCAGCGGCCCGGTGTGCACCTCCCGGAAGGAGACGTGGGCGCCGTCGAAGGAGGCGACCTCGTCCGCCCAGCAGGCCTTGATCGCGGCCAGGTACTCGTCGCTGATCGCGCCGCGCTTGCGGTACGGGACGTCGATGACGGCGAACTCGCGGGCCGCCCATCCGGCGGCGGCCCCGAAGACGAACCGCCCGCCGCTGAACCGGTCGATGTTGGCGACGACCCGGGCGGTGTGCACGGGGTGCCGGTACGGAAGGATCGTGACCGTCGTGCCCAGGCCCACGGTCCTGGTGACCCCGGCGAGCCAGGAGAGCGTCGCGAAGGGGTCGTAGAAGGGGGCGGGGAAGAGGTGCTGCACATCGGGGGTGAGCGCCACGTGGTCGGAGACCATCGCGTAGTGGTAGCCCGTCGACTCGACCCGCAGCGCCCAGTCGGCGAGGGCGTCGGGGGTGGCCTCGGGGCCGTAGTTGGGCAGATTGACGCCGAACTTCATGGGGCGTTCCTTTCCAGGTCCCCGTCCGTGGTCGCGTCCGCGGCCCGGGTCCCGTTGGCATGGTCCGTGGTGCTCCGGCCGGTCCTGGCGCCGCGTCCGGCGAACGCCCCGACCGCGGCGAGGTGGAAGAGGACTCCCGCGAGCGCGACCCCGGCCGCGGGGAGCGGGAGCCAGCGGGCGTCGAGCCCGCCGGCGAGGGCGAGGCCGCCGAGCGCGGAGCCGACGGCGCCGCCGAGGTAGGTGGCCGAGCTGTTGAGGCCGACGGCGGCGGCTCCCCCGGCGCCGTCCCCGGCGAGCAGCCGGTGCTGCTGGGGGACGACGAACGCCCAGCCGACCACGCCCCAGACGAACAGGGGCAGCAGGACGAGACCGGGCACGGCGCCGGTGAAGGGCAGCAGGGCCAGGGCGGTGGCGAGGGTGCCGAGCAGGCCGACGGCGAGGAACGCGGGCTTCCCCGTCCGGTCGACGAGGGCCCCGGCGAGGAAGCTGCCGCAGACCCCGCCGATGCCCCAGACCCACAGGTGGGGCACCGCGCTCCCGATGGAGGCGGTCCGCTGGAGGACCGGCTGGAGATAGGTGTAGAGGCCGAGGCTGGCGACGGTCTGGGTGAAGGTGACCGCGACGACCACGGCGACCCGGGGCCGGGCGAGGGCGCCGAGCCGGGCCCGCAGGTCCGGCGCGGCGGCGCCGGTGACGGCGGGCAGCCGGGTGGCGACGCCGAGCAGGGCGAGCACCCCGAGTCCGGTGATCAGCCACAGCGCGGTGCGCCAGCCGGAGCGGTCGGCGACGAGCAGTCCCAGGGGGACGCCGAGGACGGTTCCGGCACTCATGCCGCCGAGGACGAGGCCGAGGGCCCGGCCGCGCCGCTCGGGCGGCACGAGCGCTCCGGCGGCGGTGGCCGCCGCCGGGGTGAAGAGGCCCGCGCCCGCGCCCGCGAGGGCCCGGGTGCCGAGCAGCCCGGCGTACGAACCCGTGAGCGCCGTACCGGCGTTGGCGAGGACGAAGACGACGAGTGCGGTGATCAGGACGGTCCGGGTGCCCCAGCGGGCGAGAACGGCCGAGAACAGGGGTGCCGCCAGGGCGTAGCAGAGGGTGAAGACGGTGACGGACTGTCCCGCCAGGGAGACGGAGACCTCCAGGTCGGCGCCGATGCCGGGGAGGAGCCCCGCCATCGCGTAGGCGTCGGTCCCCATGGCGAAGGAGCCGAGCGCGAGCAGGGCCACCGCGCGCGTGCCGCCCATCACACCCCCTTGTGTGCGTGTGTCGTGTGGTTCGGTGCGTACGGGTACGGGCGGGTACGTCGTACGGAACGGTCCTGGGGACGCTACTGACCGTGCGCCCCGCTCGGGGCCCACAACGCCGAAGTGGGTTCGGAGTTCCGCAGCCTCGCGCGGCCGTCCGGCTCGAATCGGCCGGTCACCGGCCTACCGTGGACCGATCGAGGAACCCCAGGAGGGAGTCCACCGTGCTCGACCTTTCCGTCATCAACGCGATGTTCCCGCCCGATCTCCCGGAACCGGCCGACTGGGAGCGGCTGTTCGCGCCGCGCGCCCTGCCGCGGGGCGCCGAGGTGACGCGCTTCGCCCCCAGCCCCACCGGCCATCTGCACATCGGCGGTCTGTACACGGCGGCCGTGTCGCGCGCCCTGGCCCACCAGAGCGGCGGCACGCACGTGCTGCGCGTCGAGGACACCGACCGCTCGCGCCGGGTCGCGGGCGCCGCCGAGGAGTTCTCCCGGCTGCTCGGCGCCTTCGGGCTGGCGCCCGACGAGGGCGGGGTGTCCGGGGACGGCGCCTGGGGCCCCTACCTCCAGTCGGAGCGCCGGGACGTCTATCTCAGCCATGTCCGCGAACTGCTGCGCCGGGACCGCGCCTACCCGTGCTTCTGCGACAGGGACCTGCTGGCCCGCAGCGGGGAGGAGCAGCGCGCGGGGCGCTCCCCGCTGGGCTACTACGGGCGGTGGGCGCCGTGCCGGACGCTCGGCCCGGCGGAGGCGGCGCGCCGGATCGGGGCGGGCGAGCCGTACGTGGTGCGGTTCCGCTGCCCGTACGAGTTCCCCGGGCGGGTCCGTTTCAGTGACCGCATCCGCTCCTCCGTGACCATGCAGGACAACGGCAACGACATCGTGCTGCTGAAGTCCTCGCAGGAGGAACTCCCGCTGCCGACCTACCACTTCGCGCACGTCGTGGACGACCATCTGATGCGGGTGTCGCTCGTGGTGCGCGGGGAGGAGTGGCTGTCGTCGACGCCGGTGCACCTCCAGTTGCACACGGCGCTCGGTTTCGAGCCGCCCTCGTACGCGCACCTCGCGCCGCTGATGAAGGCCGAGGGCCCCTCGCGCCGCAAGCTCAGCAAGCGCAAGGACCCCGAGGCGTCGGTGGACTACTACCTGACCGCCGGGTATCCCCCGGCGGCCGTGCAGCACTATCTGCGGGGGCTCGCCAACATCCGGCTGATGGACGTCCCCACCGCCGAGGCGCTCGCCGCGCCCGTCCGGCTCGACGGGATGCGCCCCTCGGGGCCGCTGCTCGACCTGCCCAAACTGCACTCCCTGAGCCGGGAGTTCATCGCCTCGCTGGCACCGGAGGAGCTGTACGCGCAGCTGCTCGCCTGGGCGGAGGAGTACGACCCCGAGCTGGCGTCGGTCCTCGCCCGGCACCGGGACCTGGCGCTGGCCGCGGTGGCCGCCGGGCGGCCTGCGGGCGCGCCCGCCCGGAAGGACCTGGACCGCTGGTCCTGCTTCCGGGACCGCTACGGCTTCTTCTTCGCGGAGCTGTTCGGTCCGGCACCGGCGCCCGGGGACGACCGGTACGGGGGTCTTCCGGGGGACCTGGTGCGGGCCGTCGCCGCCGGGTTCGTACGGGAGACGGAGGGGGTGACGACCCCGGAGGAGTGGTACGGCAGGCTCCGCGCGCTGACGGTGCTGCACGGCCACGCCCCGGACACGGCCGCGTGGCGGCGGGAGCCGGAGCGCTGGGCGGGGCCGCCGAGGGCCATCGCCCAGGTGATCAGGGTGGCGCTCACGGGCTGCACCCGCAGCCCGGACCTGTTCACGGTGGCGGCGGCGCTGGGCCGGGACGAGGTGGTGCGCCGTCTGACCGCCGTGGCGGGCTGAGGCGGTGTGCCGGGCCCGCCGCCCGGCACGCCGCACGACGGGCCCGGAGCACGGGCGGGGACACGGGACTCCCCGGGGACGGGGGTGTGCCGGTCGGCTCGGCGGGGTGGCCAGGGGCGGGCAGGGGACTGCCCTCAAGATCACCGAGCGTGCTCCGACGCTAGTCGCCGGGTTCCCGGCGCCCCGGCAGGACACACGGCGACGGCCCCCGTCCCGGCGACCGCTCACCAGTTCGGCGGAGCGCGTACGCCCCTTCCCGCCGGTACGGGGGCGGGGGCGAGGCCGGTACGGCGCGGGGCGCGGAGGGCCGGGCGGCCTCGCGGGGCGGGAGGGACGAGGGGGCCTCGCGGGGGCGGGAGCCGTGGCGGCCGGACGGTCCTCACACGCGCCCGTCCGGTCCGGAAACGCCACGGCCCCGGCCGCGCCTGGCCAGGGCGACGGTGAGCTGGCACTATCGCGGGATGTCCCCCTCGCTCTCCCGTACCGCTCGCCGTCGCGCCCTGGCGGTCTCCGCCGCGCTGCTGGCGCTGTGCGGGCTGCTGGTGTGGTGGACGGCCCCCTTCGGCCCGCCCGCGCCCAGCGGCACGGTGACCTTCAGCACCGGTGTCCCCACCGGCGTCTACCAGCGGTACGGGGAACTCCTCCAGCAAGCCCTGGCCAAGGACCTGCCCCGGGTCTCGATACATCTGACCGACAGCGAGGGCTCCCAGCAGAACCTGGCCCGGGTGGCCTCCGGGGAGGCCGACTTCACCATCGCGACCGCCGACGCGGTGGCCCAGTACCAGCGGGAGCGCAGGCCCGGCTTCGAGCGGCTGCGCGGCTGCGCCCGGCTCTACGACGACTACGTCCAGCTCGTGGTGCCCAAGGGCTCCACGGTGCGGACCGTGCGGGACCTGCGGGGTCTGCGGGTGGGCGTGGGCCAGGACGGTTCGGGGGTGCGGCTGATCGCCGACCGGGTCCTCGCGGCGGCCGGGCTCACCCCCGTACGTGATGTCGAGCCGGTCCCGGCGGGCATCGACACGATGCCGGGGCGGCTGGAGCGCGGCGAGCTGGACGCCTTCTTCTGGTCGGGCGGGCTGCCGACGCAGGCGGTGCAGGCGCTGTCGGAACGCACTCCGGTACGGCTGGTCCCGCTGGACGCGGGGCTCGTCGACCGGCTGCACGACGTGGGCGGGTCGACCCGGCACTACCGCTCGGCGGTGATCCCGGCCGACGCGTACGCCAAGGCGCAGGACGGGCGGCCGACGGAGACCCTGGCGGTGGCGAACCTCCTGGTCACCACGGTGGAGGCGAAGGAGGACCTGGTGGAGGGCTTCACCCGGACGGTGATCAGGAGCAGGGACGGGATCGGCCGCCGGGTCCATCCGGCCCAGCTGGTGGACCTGCGGACCGCCGTCTACACGGAGCCCCTCACCCTGCACGAGGGCGCCCGCCGCTACTACCGCTCGGTGAAACCCTGACCACCACTGCCGCGAACCCGCGTCTACCCAGCGCCCACACTTTTGATTGCGGCAGCCTCGCCTCGCCCAAAAAGTGAGACTGCCGCAACCCACTGAGCCGGGCCTCATCCCACTAGGACCTGACCCTGGCCCACGCAACGACTTTAGTGGACCTACTAGTATGACCTGGTCCAATAGCCACCGCTCTGGGCCCAAGTAAGCGGCGGACAGAAGACGATGGAAATATCCCCTCCGGATGCCCACGATCCAGCATCCCGATTGATGTTCGGTCCGCTCACCAGAGGCATGCAAATGACGGTGGCTTTATACCTGCCGCCATTACTCTGGCTACACCTGGCCGACCAGCCATTATCGAACTTTTCATGAATACATCCAGTCGGCCACCCCATTGCCGATACGTCACCCCTCGAGGCTAAGTCAAGATTCACAGGGTAGGCCACCGCCGCAGCAGCCGCCCCCTGGAGCCCCAGGACGGTCATGATCATGACCGAAAGAAGTGTTGCGAATAGCTTCTTCACAGATGCCAGCCCTTCCGCAAGTGATGCCCTAGATTTCAGCTCTTGTTGGCATAGGACGTCTCCACACCCGCAGAGATAGCCCTATAGGATCCGTTGCAGTAGGCATAGGAATCTCCCCACTGCCTCCATCCACCGGAGAACCACTGCACATGCCCGGTCTCCGGGTTCCTGCAGATAGCAGTAGCCCTATAGGAACCACCGTTGTGACTCGCACACCGGGCAACCGCCCCCCATGGGGCACGCGTCTCGTAGGTACAGTCGCTGGGGTGCGCCAGAGGGCTGGCACTAGAGGCCACCGCATCACCCTCGACACCGATCGAGAACGCCGCAACCAGCAGTGCTCCTAATGCTGGAGCAACGATGGCACGCCCAACGCGATCAGCTTTAAATAATTTCCGCACGCACTACCTCCGCCATTTTGTCGATTACACAGGAAAAGACATTATGCGAATCCCAGTGCGGCCGCAACGGCACGTCAGGATCTGGCGCAAAGGTGTCGACAGGATGTTCTCAGCCACCAGGGCGGAGCCGTTAGTTCCGATTCCAGGTGTACCCAGCGAGCCATCACGAAAGACTCAAGCATCTCGCCTGTCCAGTGACTCTAAACCGGGCCCACACTTATGCCGAAAAGCAACGGTTACATGCAGATCATCCGGCCGATTCGCAGCAGCTGAATCGCACCGACGAGACGCTAGAGGATCCCGGTTGGCAATATTGCCGACCGGGATCTGGTAATCCGATCCCAGCGACCAATCGGACTACCACATGCACCAACGAACACTTAGACCGCGTTTGAGATCTGCCATGGGACGATCGGTCGGTGACTCGACTCGTGGACCGTGACCGCTCCCTTGAGGAGCTTGAGTGTGACCGCTGGT
>NZ_JBIWNI010000003.1:622608-787375 GCF_044767145.1 Streptomyces sp. NPDC101490 | reverse complement strand
CGACGACGGGACGATCCCGCTCGTCTGGCTGATCGCGCAGTGGCCCGAGGACGAGGCCGAGCCGGTGAAGTACTGGATCTCGAACCTGCCCACGGGCATCCCCGCCAAGGACCTGGTCCGCCTCGCGAAGTCGAGATGGCGCATCGAGCACGACTACCGCGAACTCAAAACGAGCCTGGGCCTGGACCATTTCGAGGGCCGGTCGTTCACCGGCTGGCACCGCCACGTCACCCTCGTCACAGCCGCCCACCTGTTCCTGACCGAACAGCGGACCTGCCCAAAAGCCCCTGCCAGGGCCTGACCCTCTACCAGGCCCTGGACCTCCTCCAACACCTGCTGGCCACCTGGACCGGAACCTGCCCCACCTGCCGACAAACCACCCCATGGCAGCCCTACGACACCACCTAACAAAGCACTACTAGGGCGTCCGCGACGGGGAGTCCGGCTCCTCCACCGACAGCCGCCGGGCCGTCCGCTCCGCCGTTCCACGGGCCCACTTCCCGCTGGTCAGCGCCCCCGCGACGAACACCACGAGCCCGCACGCCGTCACCACCCAGTACCCAGACCGGGCCGCCGCCGCGAAGTCGGACAGGGAGCCTCCGCCACGGGTCCCCGCCGCCAGCAGCGCGCCCACGACCGCCACTCCCAGCGTCTGCCCCACCTGTCTGCTCGTCGAGGCCACCGCCGACGCCACCCCCGCCTGTGCCAGGGGCATCCCGGAGACGGCCGTGTTGGTGATGGGCGTGTTGACCAGACCGAAGCCGATGCCGAACACCACGTACCCGGTGAAGAGCAGCGCATCGTCCGTCTCCGCCCCGAAGGCCGCGAAGAGCAGCGCCCCGGCGGTCATCGCGGCTCCGGAGAACAGCAGCGGGAGCCGTGGCCCCCGCGCCCCCGTCAGACGCCCGGACAGCGGCGCGAAGACCAGGGTCATCCCCGCCATCGGCAGCATGAACAGGCCCGCCCGCAGCGGTGTGAGGCCGCGCACGTCCTGGAGGTACAGGGTGTTCAGGAAGAGGAAGCCGCCGAGGGCCGCGAAGGCGGCGACCGCGATCACCGTGGCCCCGCTGAACGGCGCGCTGCGGAAGAACCGCAGATCGATCAGGGGCTCGCGGCGCCGGGGCTCGTAGAAGAGCAGTCCGGCGAGCGCCCCCGCCGCGATCCCGGCGAACAGCGGGTCGGTCTCGATGATCGCGTACGTGAGCGAGCCGAGGAGCGCCGCCACCAGGAGCTGCCCGACGGGGTCGGGCCGCCGGGGCCGGGGCGCCCGGGACTCGGGGACGTACCGCAGGGTGAGGAGCAGGGCGACCAAGGCCACCGGCAGGTTGATCCAGAAGATCGCCCGCCAGCCGACGGTCTCCACGAGCACTCCGCCCACCAGCGGTCCCGCGGCCATGGACACACCGACGACCCCGCCCCAGACACCGATGGCACGCGCGCGTTCGGCGGGTTCCGTGAAGGTGTTGGTGATGATCGACATGGCGACCGGGTTGAGCATCGAGCCGCCGACCGCCTGGAGCGCGCGGAAGGCGATCAGGGCCTCCAGGTTCGGCGCGAGGGAGCAGAGCAGGGAGCCGAGCGCGAAGACGACGAGTCCGGTGACGAAGACCTTGCGGCGGCCGATGCGGTCGGCCGTGGAACCGGCGAGCATCAGGAGGGAGGCGAGGACCAGCGTGTACGCGTCGATCGTCCACTGGAGTCCGGAGACGGAGGCGCCCAGATCGCGCCGGATGGACGGCAGGGCGACGTTGAGCACGGTGTTGTCCAGGCTGACGATGAGCAGGCTCATGCAGCAGACGGCCAGGACGAGCAGTTGCCTGCGCCGGGGGAGCGGTGAGCGTGTGAGCTCGGGCATGTGCGGATAGTACGGCCGACCCCCGACCGGCGCAGTGCGCGACAATGGCGCCATGACCGCGTTCTCCCCCCTTGCCATCGGGCCGCACATCGTGCAGCCGCCGGTGGTGCTCGCCCCCATGGCCGGCATCACCAACGCCCCCTTCCGGACCCTCTGCCGCGAGTACAGCGGCGGCAAGGGGCTGTTCGTGAGCGAGATGATCACGACCCGCGCCCTGGTCGAGCGCAACGAGAAGACGATGCAGCTCATCCGCTTCGACGCGACCGAGCGCCCCCGCTCGATCCAGCTGTACGGGGTGGATCCGGTGACGGTCGGCAAGGCCGTGCGGATGATCGTGGACGAGGACCTCGCCGACCACATCGACCTGAACTTCGGCTGCCCGGTCCCGAAGGTGACCCGGAAGGGCGGCGGCTCGGCGCTGCCCTACAAGCGGCCGTTGCTGCGGGCGATCCTGCACGAGGCGGTGTCCAACGCGGGCGACCTGCCGGTGACCATGAAGATGCGCAAGGGCATCGACGACGACCACATCACCTATCTCGACGCGGGCCGGATCGCGGTCGAGGAGGGTGTCACGGCCATCGCCCTGCACGGCAGGACGGCGGCGCAGCACTACGGCGGTACGGCGGACTGGGACGCGATCGCGCGCCTCAAGGAGCACGTGCCCGAGATCCCGGTGCTCGGCAACGGTGACATCTGGTCCGCCGACGACGCCCTGCGGATGATGCGGGAGACGGGCTGTGACGGCGTGGTCGTGGGGCGGGGCTGCCTGGGCCGCCCGTGGCTCTTCGGCGACCTGGTGGCGGGCTTCGAGGGCACCGACGCCTACGCCCAGCCGGAGCTCCGGGAGGTCGCGGACGCGATGGTGCGGCACGCGCGGCTGCTCGGGGAGTGGCTGGGTGACGAGGCACGCGGTGTCATCGACTTCCGCAAGCATGTGGCCTGGTACCTGAAGGGCTTCTCGGTGGGCTCCGAGATGCGCAAGAAGCTGGCGATCACCTCCTCCCTGGACGAGCTGAGCGCTCAGTTGAGCGAGCTGGACCTGGACCAGCCGTGGCCGGTGGGTGCCGACGGCCCTCGGGGCCGTACGTCCGGAAACAACCGTGTTGTCCTGCCGGATGGCTGGTTGAAGGACCCGTACGACTGTGCGGGCGTGAGCGAAGAGGCCGAGCTGGACACGTCCGGCGGCTGAGATCGGACCATCCCGGGGGAGTGATCCTCGCCACCCTTGAGGGGGGTGGTGCTCAGATGAGCAGGTTACGCAAGACTGTACTCCCTGAAGGGTGGCACCGGGTGCCACCCTTTTTGCGTTCAAGAAGTGAACACAGATGCTCGAATGTGTGCTCATGTGAGCGACTTGTCTCTGTGGGGAGTCATGTCGCCTTCGGGGCCTGAAAGCGGAAGCTACCGGTCGGTTACTTTCGAAGTGCTGGCGGACGGGTGGTTAAGGCCACGTGACCGCTAGGCGTACCTCCCCAGAAGCCTTCGATCTGGGTATGTTCCTCGCCGTCAGGGCAGCCAACCGAGTCATCGAGGAGTCGGGACCCGTGTCGGAAAACAATGATCAGAAGTTCGTGTACGACTTCACCGAGGGCAACAGGGACCTGAAGGACCTGCTCGGTGGCAAGGGCGCGAACCTGGCCGAGATGACCAACCTCGGCCTGCCGGTCCCTCCCGGGTTCACGATCACCACCGAGGCGTGCAAGGTCTACCTCGAGAGCGGCTCGGAACCGGCCGCGCTGCGCGACGAGGTGAGCGCGCACCTCGACGCCCTGGAACGGCGGATGGGCAAGCGGCTCGGCCAGGCGGACGACCCGCTCCTGGTCTCCGTCCGCTCAGGAGCCAAGTTCTCCATGCCGGGCATGATGGACACCGTCCTCAACATCGGCCTCTCCGACGAGTCCGTCGCCGGGCTCGCCCGCCAGGCCGGCAACGAGCGCTTCGCCTGGGACTCGTACCGCCGTCTCATCCAGATGTTCGGCAAGACCGTCCTCGGCGTCGACGGCGAACTGTTCGAGGAGGCCCTCGACGAGGCCAAGGCCGCCAAGGGGGTCGCCAGCGACACCGACCTCGGCGCCGCCGACCTCCAGCGGGTCGTCGAGCACTTCAAGAAGATCGTGGAGACCGGGACCGGCCGCGACTTCCCCCAGGACCCGCGCGAGCAGATGGACCTCGCCATCCAGGCCGTCTTCAACTCCTGGAACACCGACCGGGCCAAGCTGTACCGCCGCCAGGAGCGCATCCCCGGCGACCTCGGCACCGCCGTCAACATCTGCTCGATGGTCTTCGGCAACCTCGGCCCCGACTCCGGCACCGGCGTCGCCTTCACCCGCGACCCCGCCTCCGGCCACGAGGGCGTCTACGGCGACTACCTCCAGAACGCGCAGGGCGAGGACGTCGTCGCGGGCATCCGCAACACCGTGCCGCTGGCCGACCTGGAGTCGATCGACAAGGCGTCGTACGACCAGCTCATGGAGATCATGAACACGCTGGAGACCCACTACAAGGATCTCTGCGACATCGAGTTCACCATCGAGCGCGGCCACCTCTGGATGCTCCAGACCCGGGTCGGCAAGCGCACCGCCGGCGCCGCCTTCCGCATCGCCACCCAGCTCGTGGACCAGGGCCTCATCGACGAGGCCGAGGCGCTCCAGCGCGTCAACGGCGCCCAGCTCGCCCAGCTGATGTTCCCCAAGTTCGACGAGGCCGCCAAGGCCGACCAGATCGGGCGCGGCATCGCCGCCTCCCCGGGCGCCGCCGTCGGCAAGGCCGTCTTCGACTCGTACACCGCCGTCAAGTGGTCCCGCTCCGGCGAGAAGGTCATCCTGATCCGCCGCGAGACCAACCCGGACGACCTGGACGGCATGATCGCCGCCGAGGGCATCCTGACCTCGCGCGGCGGCAAGACCTCGCACGCCGCCGTCGTCGCCCGGGGCATGGGCAAGACCTGTGTCTGCGGCGCCGAGGAGCTGGAGGTCGACACCAAGCGCCGCCGGATGACCACGGCCGACGGCCGGGTCGTCGAGGAGGGCGACGTCGTCTCCATCGACGGCTCCACCGGCAAGGTCTACCTCGGTGAGGTGCCCGTCGTGCCGTCCCCGGTCGTCGAGTACTTCGAGGGCCGGATGCACGCCGGGGCCGACGACGCCGACGAACTCGTCCAGGCCGTCCACCGGATCATGGCCTACGCCGACCGCGTCCGCAGGCTGCGGGTCCGGGCCAACGCCGACAACGCCGAGGACGCCAACCGCGCCCGCCGCTTCGGAGCCCAGGGCATCGGCCTCTGCCGCACCGAGCACATGTTCCTCGGCGAGCGCCGCCAGTACGTCGAGCGCCTGATCCTCGCCGACACGGACACCGAGCGCGACGAGGCCCTCGAAGCCCTGCTCCCGCTCCAGAAGACGGACTTCGTGGAGCTGTTCGAGGCCATGGACGGGCTGCCCGTCACGGTCCGGCTGCTCGACCCGCCGCTGCACGAGTTCCTGCCCGACATCACCGAGCTGTCGGTCCGGGTCGCCCTCGCCGAGTCCCGCAAGGAGCCGCACGAGAACGACCTGCGCCTGCTCCAGGCCGTCCACCGGCTGCACGAGCAGAACCCGATGCTGGGACTGCGCGGCGTCCGCCTCGGCCTGGTCATCCCCGGCCTGTTCACCATGCAGGTCCGGGCCATCGCCGAGGCCACCGCCCAGCGCGTCGACGCCAAGGGCGACCCCCGCGTCGAGATCATGATCCCGCTGGTCGGCACGGTCCAGGAGCTGGAGATCGTCCGCGAGGAGGCCGAGCAGGTCATCGCCGAGGTACGGGCCCGCACCGGCGTCGACCTCAAGCTCGCCCTCGGCACCATGATCGAGCTGCCGCGCGCCGCCGTGACCGCCGGACAGATCGCCGAGGCCGCCGAGTTCTTCTCCTTCGGCACCAACGACCTGACCCAGACGGTGTGGGGCTTCTCCCGCGACGACGTGGAGGCCTCCTTCTTCACCGCCTACCTGGAGAAGGGCATCTTCGGCGTCAGCCCCTTCGAGACCATCGACAAGGACGGCGTCGGCGCCCTGGTCCGCAGCGCCGTCGAGGCGGGCCGCGCCACCCGCCCCGACATCAAGCTCGGTGTCTGCGGCGAGCACGGCGGCGACCCGGAGTCGGTGCACTTCTTCCACGAGGTCGGCCTGGACTACGTCTCCTGCTCGCCCTTCCGCATCCCGGTGGCGCGCCTGGAGGCGGGCCGCGCGGCGGCCGAGGCGAAGGGCAGCGACAGCCGCTGAACCCGGGCGCCCGGCGCCCCCGCGGGACCCCCGGTGCCGCCCCCGCCGCCTCCACCCTCACCGGCGGGCGGCGGCACCGGAACCACAGGACGGGACGGACACCTCAGTGCGGAGGTGTCCGTCCCGTCGTCCGTCCGCGTCGCCTGTCCCGCCTCGCACCCGTCGTCCGTCCCGCCGTCGCACCCGTCGCACGGCGCCGTCCGCGTCGTCCGTCCCCGTCGTCCGTCCCGCCGTCGCACCCGCCGCGATTCCCGCCGTCCGTCCGGGAGGCCGCGCGGTGCGGGTGCGGGGCGGTGCGGGTGCGGTGCGGGTGCGGTGCGGCGGCGGGGCCGTACGAATCCCGTATGGGCGCCGTACGGAAGCCATTCGCGCGGTCGTGAGTCGGTGTTCAATTTCGGCCGTTTGAATTATTCGTTGTTGAACTTCTTCGTGTGTGGCCGAAAAGAAGCGAAGAGGCGTGAAGCGGTACGGAGAATGGGGCGGGCGCGACCCCCGGATCCCCACCCGGAGGCCGCGCCCTTTACTGGTGCCGGGCAGGTGAGCCGTAACCTCGCCGACCGCCGCCGGACGGACTAAGCCCCCCACGGTCTTGGTCCGTCACCTCGGTCCTGAAGGTTTCCTGCCCGACCCGTACAGCTTTTCGTTTCCGCCCTGATCGCCGCGATGCTTTTCAACTGTGGCTGAAACACCCTGGTAACGTGCTGTGATGCTGTGCATACTCGTTGTCGGGGGTGGTTGATCGTGCACAGGTGGGGACGTCATGCTGCGGATTCATTTCACCGGAATCGACTTGGCGGGGGTGCGGACGGCCGCCCGGCCGGACGTTCTATGGGAAACGATTCTGAGTTTTCATCGTTTACGGGACCGGCGCGGCCCTGTGGTCTACGGGGAATGGCGCTCCGAAACACGGATGCGGCTCGGCGGTGAGACCCGCATCCTCGCGGCGCTCGTACCCGGCCGTGGATATTTCCCCGACTTCCTGACACCTGCGGAAGGCATCCAGGGACTCGACGAGGGACTCCAGGCGATCCGGGCCACCGATCCCCTGCGGCTCCACGACGAACTCGCCCTGCTCGCCGCCGACCGCTCCGGCGGCCGGACCGTGCCGCACTCGCTGCGCGCCCTCGCCGACGGCGCCGCCCAGCCCTTCGACCGGCTCGTGGGGGCCCTGCGGAGCTATCACCGGGCGGCCGTCGAGCCGTACTGGCCGCGCATCCGCGCCAGCGTCGAGGCCGACCGGGCACGCCGGGGCCGCGCCCTCCTGGACGGCGGCGCCGAGGAACTCCTCGACTCGCTGCCGCCGATGCTGCGCTGGCGCGCACCCGTCCTGGAGGCCGACTACCCGGTCGACCGGGACGTCCACCTGGACGGGCGGGGGCTGCTGCTCCAGCCCTCGTACTTCTGCCGGGGGACGCCCGTCGTGCTGCGCGATCCCGCGCTGCCGCCGGTCCTCGTCTACCCGGTCACGCACGGCGAGGCGCCGACCGTCCGCCCGCCCGGCGGCACCTCGCTCGGCAAGCTGGTCGGACAGACCCGCTCGGTGGTCCTGCACGCCATCGGCGACGGTGGCACGACGAGCGAACTGGCCCGCAGGGCCGGGGTGTCCCTGGCCTCCGCGAGCCAGCACGCGGGCGTCCTGCGCGAGGCCGGGCTCATCGCGACCCTGCGCAACGGCAACGCGGTCCTGCACACCCTGACACCGCTGGGCGCCGCCCTCCTCGGCGGCGCCCAGCGGTCGGCGGACGGGCGGTGCTACGCCCGGACGGGCCGGTGACACGGGCACCCGCGCACGGGGGCGCGCGGTGACGCGACGGCCACCGTCCCGGGCGTCATGGATCAGCTGCGGAACGGGCCCTTGACCTCGTACGTGATGCCACCGGAGGAGCTGCCGACGGTGCCGCGCTGACTGGAGAAGTACAGCCGCCCGCCGTCGGGGGAGAAGGCCGGGCCGGTGATCTCCGAGCCGGACTGGCCGCTGATCCGCAGGAACGGCGCGACGACGTCGTCCGGGGTGATGAGGCAGATCTCCATGCTGCCGCCGTCCTCCGCGACGAACAGGTCCCCGGAGGCGCTGCCGGTGATGTTGTCGACGCCGGTCAGTGGGGCGGCGCCGCCGGGGACCAGCGAGTCGTCGTAGGCCAGCTCGTAGGTGCCCGCGGCGAGGTTCACCTGCCAGACCCGGTTGTCGCCCTTGGTGGTGAACCAGACGGTGTCGTCCGCGTAGTGGCAGCCCTCGCCGCCGTTGAAGCGCTTGGCGCCCGGGACCTGGTTGCGGGTGGTGGTCGGGGAGCCGTCCGGGTCCGGCACGTTCTGCCAGGTGAAGCCGCCCGAGGTGGCGGTGGACGCCTTGAGGACCTGGAGGGTGCCCGCCGAAAGGTCGCCCCAGGTGGTGGGGAGGAAGCGGTAGAAGCAGCCGTCGGTCTCGTCCTCGGTCAGGTAGACCGCCTTGCGGACCGGGTCGGCGGCGGCGGCCTCGTGCTTGAACCGGCCCATCGCGTCCCGGCGGTACGCGGTGCCGCCCCACGGGTTCGACTCGTAGACGTAGCCGAGGGACACCTCCTCGCAGGAGAGCCAGGTGTTCCACGGGGTGGCGCCGCCCGCGCAGTTCTGCCGGGTGCCGGAGAGGACGCGGTACGCGCCGGTGACCGTGCCCGCCGCGTCGAAGCGCACCGCGCTCGCCCCGCCGCCCGGGTTGACCTCCGAGTTCGACACGTAGATCCAGCCGGTGCCGTCGGCGAAGCAGGCGCCGCCGTCGGGGGCGCTGTGCCAGCTGTACGAGGTGCCGGGGACCGGCTGTCCGGACCGGGCGATCACCCGGCTGGTGAACCCGGCGGGCAGCAGGATGCCGTTGGCGTCGGCCGCGCCCAGCGCCCCGTAGGGGCCCGCGCCCGGCTGGGCGGGGGCGGCGAACGCCGCCCCGTGCCACAGGCTGCCGCCGAAGACGGCGGCCGAGGTGCCGATGACCGCTCCACGCAGGAAACCGCGTCGCTCCACGTCTCACTCCCGGGAAAGGATGGTGATCCGCCCCGCCGCGCCGGTCGGGCGACGGGGTCGCGCGTCTCCGGAACCTAGGAGTACGGAGTTGACTGCGCGTCAACGAGCGGTGAAGCGGAGACGGCGCGCACCGGGCGGGGGCGCCTCCGGCCGAGGCCGGAGGGGCGCCCGGCGGCACCGTGCGTCCCCCGCTGTCGGTGCCACCCGTTAGCTTCGGACCATGTCGATCTCCGCGCATCTGCTCGACTCGCTCCGGCTGCCGGAGGGGCGGGCACTGGTCCAGGGTTCCGTCTGGGAGAGCCGGTCGGGGCGTCCGCCCCGCGCCCTGCTGCTCCACGGCGACGACCTGGAGGTCCACGAACTGGACGCCCTGTTCGGCGGGGAGCAGGCGCCCGCCGCCGTCTTCCCGCTGCCCTGGCCGGACTTCGCCCGGGGCGGGGGGTCGGTGAGCCCCGACGGGAGCTTCGCCGTGTTCGCCGGACAGCGGGCGGTACGGGCGGTGACCGCCGACGGCGAGACGCTCTGGGAGTACGAGCACACCTGCTGGGGTTCCCCGCTCGGCCATCCGCATCCGGCGGCCGGGCGGGGCCCCTGCCAGGGCTACGAGCACGGCTCCTGCCGGGTCTCCGACGACGGCCGGTTCGTCTGGGCGCACGTCCTGGCCCCGGGAGAGGAGTACCAGGAGGTCTGGTCGGTCCTGGACGCGCGGGACGGCCGGGAGCTCGCCCGGATTCCGCTCGGTGACAGCGAGGCGTCCGGTTCGCAGCACTTCTCCCACCCCGACGGCGTCCACATGGGGCTCTGCGTCGGCATGGGCCAGGACGGCGTCCTGCTGTTCTGGGCGCGCTGGGACGGCACCCGGCCGACCGTGTGGGACCTCGACGGGGCCCTCGACCGCATCCTCGTGGACGTCCACCCGGCGCACGGGGGCTTCCTCACCGTCGAGCACTACGGCTCCGACCTGCGGCTGCACGCCCTGGACGGTACGGTCCTCGCCGCGCGCGACCCGCTCCCGGCGGCGGAGGGGGCCGACGCGGACGAGCTGCCGTGGGACCACGCGCCCGGCTTCGTCGACGCGGACACGGTCGTCGTCTCCACGGGCGTCGAGTACGACGTGGACGACTCGGGCCCCCGGCACTGGCTCCTCGACGCCCGCACCCTGGAGATACGGGGCCCCGTCACGTACCCCGGCGGCCCCGTCGACAGCCCGGTCCGCCCGCTCGGTGACGGGAGCTGGCTCACGTACGACGCGGAGGCGGACGGCGGGACGCTCAGCCGGTGGACGGCCGAGGGCGACCGGACGGGCGGCTGAGCGGGGACGGAGGGACGGGCGGGGGTGACCGGACCGGCGGCGGAAGGAGGCCGGGGAAGGGGCCGGGCGGGAGACCGGACCGGCGGCTGGGCCGGGTAGGAGCCGGATGGCTCCGGACGGGGCCTCGCGGGCGGTGGGCCCGGGGACCTTCGGCACTTGGGGGGCGGGCGAGCGGCGGGGACACTGGGGGCATGCGTGCCACCCGGGACATCCGCGACCGTGCCGATCTCGACGTGCTCCTGCGCCACTTCTACACCGCCGCCTTCGCCGATCCCCTCATCGGGCCCTTCTTCACGGAGGTCGCCGGGACGGACCTGGAGGCCCATCTGCCGCACATCACCGACTTCTGGGAGCGGGCCCTCCTGCGGAGCGCCCCGTACCGGCGTGACGCCTTCGCCCCGCACGGCGCCCTGCACTCCGCACGGCCGCTGACCGCCGCCCACTTCGGCCGCTGGACGCAGCTGTGGCGGGCGAGCGTCGACGGGCTGTACGCCGGGCCGCTCGCCGACCGGGCCAAGGCGCAGGGCGAGCGGATCGCCCTCGCGCTGCTGCGGCGGCTCGCCGGGCCCGACGCGGTGGCGGGGGCGGCGACCGGCGGCGGGTCCGGTGGATTCATCCCCTTGGCCGCTTTCGAGCTGCGCACCGCCTCCTGAGCGGAAAAAGATCTCGGGAGAGCGATGAGTTCGGGGCGCGGTACCCGTCCTACCTCTTGAAGGCGCGAGAACGGAAGCGCGCGTACGCACCGAGGGAAGAGAGCACGCCATGGCCCAGAAGATGATCTTCGTCAACCTGCCCGTCAAGGACGTCGCCGCCGCCAGGACCTTCTTCGAGAAGCTCGGCTGGACGATCAACCCGCAGTTCAGCGACGAGTCCACCGCGTGTGTCGTCATCAGCGACACGATCTTCGTGATGCTGCTGGAAGAGCCCAAGTTCCGTGGCTTCATGGCCCCCGGCAAGGAGATCGCCGACGCGACCCGGACCACGGAGGCGCTGGTCACGCTGAGCGCGGAGAGCCGCGAGGAGGTCGACGCGCTGGCCGAGGCGGCGCTGGCCGCGGGCGCCACCCCGGCGAAGGAGGCGCAGGACCACGGCTTCATGTACGGCCGCTCCTTCACCGACCTGGACGGCCACCACTGGGAGATCTTCTGGATGGACCCGGCGGCCGTCCAGGGCTGAGCCCCGGTGCGTCAGGCGGAGACCCCGCCGTCGATCACCAGATCCGCGCCCACGACGGAGCCCGCCGCGTCCGACGCGAGGTACAGCACGGCCGCCGCGATCTCGGCGGCCGAGGAGATCCTGCCGAGGGGAGAGTCCTGCTTCATCCGGACCTCCCGCTCGGCCTCCGTCTCCCCGGGCAGCAGCGACATCGACGACTCGGAGGCGCCGGGGCTGACCGCGTTGATGCGGACCCCGTCGGCGATGTGGTCCAGGGCGGCGGCCCTGGTCAGGGCCGACACGGCCGCCTTCGACACCTGGTAGCCGAAGACCCCGGGGACGCGCACGTGGGGGCCCAGGTTCGACGAGACGTTCACGATCGCCCCGCCGCCGTGCGCCCGCATGTGGGCCACCTCGGCCTGGAGGGCGTGCAGGACCCCCGTGACGTTGGTGTCGAGGAGTGCCTGCCAGTCCTCCAGCGGGAAGTCGGCGGCGCTGTGTCCGCCCCGGAAGATCCCCGCGTTGTTCACGGCCACGTCGAGCCCGCCGAAGCGCTGGACCGTGGCGCGGACCAGTTCCCGTACGGACTCGGCGGAGGCCACATCGGCGGTGACGGCCGCGGCCGTGCCCCCGGCGGCCTCGATCAGCGCGACCGTCTCCTCCAGCGGGCCCGAGGTGCGGCCCGCGACGACGACCTTCGCGCCCTCGGCGCCGAAGGCGAGCGCGACGGCCCGGCCGAGACCGGAACCCGCCCCGGTGACGAGTGCGACGCGGCCGGTGAAACGTGATGCGGACATATGGGTCAACTCCCCTGTGATGGTTGCTGCTTGGTCTGTGGTCTGTGGTCTGCGGTCTGCGGTCTGCGGTCTGCGGTCTGCGGTCGGTGGTCCGTGCGGCGTGCGATGCGTGATGCGGGTGGTGGTGTCACTCCGTGCGGGTCGTGGCGACCGCGAGGGCCGCGAAGAGGACGGTGGCCGCCGCCAGGGACACCGCGTCGCCGCCGAGGGTGAGCAGGGCGGCGAAGACGACGGTCGGACCGAGTTCCATCGCCGTGTTCAGGACGCCTCCGGCCAGCCCCGCGCGGTGCGCCGGGACGCCCTCGGTGGCGAGGACGGCGGCGCCGGAGAAAGACAGGGCGCCGCCGAGCGGCAGCAGGACGAGCCCCGGCAGCAAGCCGTACGCGTACGGGACCGAGGTCTCGAAGCCGGTCGCCGCCAGCAGCCCCAGGCCGACGGCCGCCGTCCCGAGGCCCGCCGAGGTCACCCGGCCGGGGCCGTACCGTGCGATCAGCGGGCCCGTCAGCCGGCCCGCGCCCAGCAGCGCGACGGCGAAGGGCACGAAGGCGGCGGAGGTGCGCAGTTCGTCCCAGCCGCGCTCCCGCTGGAGCGCGAGGGACAGCAGGACGAAGACGGTGGCCGTGCCCGCCGCGGTGAGCCCGATCGCCGCCAGGCCCAGGGCGCGGCGCCGGTCGCGCAGGAAACCCGGCGGCAGGAGCGGATCGGCCGTCCGCCGCTCCACCGCCCCGAAGGCGGTGAGCAGGGCGACTCCGGCGAGCAGCGGGACCAGGACCTGGGCGGACGCCCACGGGTGGGCGTCGGTGAGGACCAGCCCGTAACTGGCGAGGACGATGCCGCCGGTGGCGAGCAGCGCACCGGGCAGGTCGAGCGAGCGGCGCCCGGCCGTCCCGGAGGGCGGCGCGGGTGGCAGCAGCCGGGGCGCGAGGAGCAGTGCGGCGACGGCCACGGCGATCGGTACCGCGAACGTGCCGCGCCAGGAGGAGGCCGCCGCGATCACCCCGGAGAGCAGGTTCCCCGCGGTCGCGCCCAGCACGGAGAGCCCGCCCCAGGTGCCCATCGCCCTGCCGTACGCGCCCGGCGCCGGGAACAGGTCCCGGAGCGCGGCCATCGCCGCCGGGGCGACCAGCGCGGCACCGGCGCCCTGTCCGAACCGGGCGGCGAGCAGGGCCCCGTACCCCTGGGTGAGGGGGGCGAGGGCGGAGGCGGCGCCGAAGAGCAGCAGCCCGGCGGTGAGCGTCCGCCGTCCGCCGAATCGGTCGGCGAGCCGTCCGCCGAGGAGCAGCAGCCCGGCGAAGGTCAGCCCGTACGCGGCGCTCAGCAGGATCAACTGGGCCCGATCGAGCCGTAGTTCGACGCCGATGCGGGGGAGGGGTACGGCCAGCGAGGCGAGGGTGAAGACGAGCGTCATCTGCACGGCCCCGAGCAGGACGAATCCGGCGCGGGTACGGCGGACGCTGGTGCTGGCGGGCGTGCTGTGCCTCGGGCCCGTGTCTCCGGCTGCCGTCGCGCCCGCCGTGACCGTACCCCCGCCCCGACTCGTACCCTCGCCCGTTCTCCTGCCCCGACCCGTATCCGCACCCTCGTCCGGGCTCCGGTCCGTGCTCCTGTCCGCGCTCCCGTCCCCGCCCTCCGCCCCGCACCCTTCCGTGCCCTCGTCGGTGCTTCTCGTCGTCATCGACGACATGGCCACCCCCCGTTATATTTGACCGTTCGTTCCAATATGGGCGCCGAAGAAAAGGCGCCTCCCCCGTGGGCGCCTTTTCCGGATCGTTCAGTCCAGCAGGGTCAGTGCCTGCTCCGTCGCGTCGCGGACCCGGGCCGGGTCGCTCGACACCTTGCCGACCACCCGGATGCCCTGCATCAGGACGAGCAGCATCCGGGCGAGCGCCCGTGGGTCGCGGTCGGCCGGGAGTTCGCCCCCGGCGCGCGCCCGTGCGAGCGACGCGTGCAGGAGCGTCTCGATCTGCTCCCAGCTCAGCTCGACGCGGCGTGCCACCTTCGTGTCGTGCGGCCCCAGCTCCGCCGCCGAGTTGGTGACGAAACAGCCGTTCAGGCGCTCCTCATCGGTCGACGCCTCGGCGGCGAAGCGGCGGACGAGCGCGCGGACGGCGGGCAGTGCCGGACCCGGCGCGGACAGTTCCTCGGTGAGATCCGGGTCGCGGGTCTCCAGGTAGCGGTCCATCGCCTTCAGGTACAGCTCGTGCTTGTTGCCGAAGGTCGCGTAGATGCTGGCCCGGCCGATGCCGAGGTGCTCCACGAGGTCCGACATCGCCGTCGCCTCGTAGCCGCGCGCCCAGAACAGGTCGAGCGCTGCCTGGAGCGCGGCGTCGGGATCGAATTCCTTGGTCCTGGCCACGAGAGGACCGTACGGCTTTCTGGAACGAGCGGTCAAGCAATTTTTGGAACGATCGGTCAAGGGGGTGGCTTTGGTCGGGCCGGGGGACTGGTGCCGGCCGGGCCGCCGGGTGCTCGCGGGTCCGCCGGACGTCCGCTCACGGCGATCTGCTGTCCGGATATGAGACAAGGGGGGAATCGGGAAATCCGGCGTGCGGCGGCCCCGTCCGGCCGCCGGTCCCGCGTCCGTCCCGGCTGTGCCACCCCGTTCCGGCTGCGCCACCCCGTCCCGTCCCGGCTCCGCCACCGGGGTTAACCCGTGGTCAGCCTCGGCTCAAGCCTGCCTTAAGGATCAGGTGGACGGGCCCGAGCGCCGGGTTCGCGTGCGGAGGCCGACCTAGGGTGCCGGATGTGACCCCCGAGTCCAGCCCCCACCCCCTGTACGTGCCCCTGCCCGCCCCGCCGGCCCCGGCCACGCCCGCCGCCCCGCCCCCGCCCTCCGGCTCGCCCCGCCCCGCCGACCGCACCCGCCCCGCCGCCCTGCTCCACCCCACAGGCCCAGTTCACCCCACAGGCCACATTCACCCCACCACCCCGCTCCACTCCACCGGCCACACTCCCCCCGCAGGCCCGGTCCACCCCGCCGACCGCACCCATCCCCATCCCACCCCTGGCGTCCACGCCCCCACTCCTCACCCCCACCCCGACGTCCCTCCGCTCCGGCTCGCCCCCGACCGGCTGCGGAACGGCATCCTCGCCGGTGCCGGGGCGGTCACCCTGCTGTGGGGCGTCCAGGCCCGGCCGTCCGCCCGGCTCGACGCCCTCTTCGCCACCGGGGCCCACCTCACCGGTCTCCTCGCCGGATACGGCGTCCTCGTCCTGCTGCTGCTCATGGCCCGCGTCCCGGCCGTCGAGCACGGCGTCGGCGCCGACCGGCTCGCCCGCTGGCACGCGCTCGGCGGCCGGTACGTCCTCGGGCTCATCGGTGCGCACGCGCTCCTCGCCCTCTGCGGCTACGCCGCCCACACCCGTACCGACCTGGTCACCGCCACCGGGCACCTCCTGGCGTACCCGGCGCTCGCCGCCGCCACCGTCGGCACCGCCCTCTTCGTCGCCGTGGGCGTCACCTCCGCGCGCTCCGTCCGCCGCCGGGTCCGGCACGAGACCTGGCGGGCCGTCCACCTCGGCGGTCTGCTCGCCGCCGCCCTCGGCTTCGTCCACCAGCTCGCCGGGCCCGACGTGGCGGACAGCCTCCTCACCCGCTGGCTCTGGTCGATGGCCCACGGCACCGTCGCCGTCCTCCTCGTCTGGTACCGGCTCGTCGTCCCCGTCCGCGCCGCCCTCCGCCACGACCTGCGGGTCGTCGAGGTCCGCGACGAGGGGCCCGGGGTGGTCTCCGTCCTCGTCCGGGGCAGGGGAGTGGCCCGGCTCCGCGCCGAACCCGGCCAGTTCTTCCGCTGGCGGTTCCTGCGGCGCGGGCTCTGGGCCACCGCACTGCCCTTCTCCCTCTCCGCCCCGGTCCGCGACGACACCCTGCGGATCACGGTCAAGGCGCTCGGCGACCACACCCGGCGCATCCGGCGGCTGCGCCCCGGCACCAGGGTCCTGGCCTCGGGTCCGTTCGGCGCGCTCACCGCCCACCGCCGCACCCGCCGCAAGGTCCTGTTGCTCGCCGGCGGCGTCGGCATCACTCCGCTGCGGGCCCTCTTCGAGACGCTGCCCGGCGGGCCGGGAGACATCACCCTCCTCTACCGGGCGTCCGACGCCACCGGGCTCGTCCTGCGCGCCGAACTGGAGGGCATAGCCCGCGAACGCCGGGCCGCGCTCCACTTCCTCCTCGGCCCCTCGGACGCCTCCTTCGACCCGCTCGCCCCGCGCGCCCTGCGCGAACTGGTGCCGGACCTCGCTGTCCACGACGTCTACCTGTGCGGGCCGCCCGCGATGGCACGGGCCGCCACCGCCAACCTGATCCGGGCCGGAGTGCCGGCCTCCCGCATCCACAGCGAGGACTTCGACCATGCCTAGCGAGACGAGCGGACCGGACGCACGACGGTGTACGGCGGACGCGTGGGGAGGTACGGACGTGCGAGAGGCGGTGGACGTACGAGGGGCCCCGTACGTGCGGGGCACGGCGGACGTACCGGAGGCGGTGGACGTCCAGGGACCGCCGCCGTCCGGGGCGCGGGCCCGCCGGGGCAGGCACGGCGCGCCCCGGGCCCCGTTCGCGGCCGTCTCCGTCGAGCGGGCCCGGCGGCGGCTGGCGACCGCCCTCCTCGGCGCCGGGGCGATCGCCGCGACGCTGCTCACCGCCTCCGTGAGCCCGGCCGCCCCGCCCGCCCCGGACCGTGAGCCGGGCGCCGCAAGCTCAGACGTAGCTCAACTATCCGGCGATCGATGGACGGGGCAACGACCGTCTCCCTAGGCTCACGGCCATGCCCGACATATCGCTGACCACCCTCGTCCTGCTGTGCCTCGCCGCGCTCGTGGCGGGCTGGATCGACGCCGTGGTCGGCGGCGGTGGCCTGCTCCTGCTGCCCGCCCTGCTGCTCGGCCTCCCGAACGTCCCCGCCGCGCACATCCTCGGCACCAACAAGGCCGTCTCGATCGTGGGCACCTCGGGAGCCGCCGTCACCTACGTCCGCAAAGCGCCGGTCAAGGTGTGGACGGCGGTCCGTATCGGGCTCGCCGCGCTCATGGGCTCCATGGGCGGGGCCTTCTTCGCCGCCGGGATCAGCAGTGACGTGCTGCGCCCGGTCATCATGGTGGTGCTGCTGGCGGTGGCGGCCTTCGTGGTGCTGCGGCCGTCGTTCGGGGCGAAGCCGGAGGGGGCGGACCGGGCACCGCTGACCAGGGCGCGGATCGTGACCGCGATCGTCGTCGTGGGCGGTGGCATCGGCTTCTACGACGGCCTGTTCGGGCCGGGCACCGGCACCTTCCTGGTCCTCGCGCTGACCGCGGTGCTCCACCTCGACCTGGTGACGGCCTCCGCGACCGCGAAGATCGTCAACGTCTGCACCAACGCGGGCGCGCTCGTCATGTTCGCCCACCAGGGCAGCGTGTACTGGCAGCTGGCCGCCGTCATGGCGGTCTTCAACCTGGTGGGCGGGACCGTCGGGGCGCGGATGGCCCTGAGCAGGGGCGCCGAGTTCGTGCGCGGGGTGCTGCTCGTCGTGGTCCTGTCCCTGGTCGCGAAGCTCGCCTTCGACCAGTGGGCGTGAGCCCGGACGGGACAAGGGCTCAGGCCCACGGGCTCCGGGCCACGGGCTCCGGGCCAGCGGTGACAGGCCACGGGCCATGGCCCCGGACCACCGGAGCCCGGACGGGACAAGGCCCCGGGTCATCTCACCCCGATGAGGTGCCCGAAGGCGACCACGTTCCCCTGGTAGCCGTTCTTCTTCGAGAAGCCGCCGCCGCAGGTGATCACCCGGATCTCGGCCCGGCCCGCCTCGTCGTACACCTTGCGGTCGGGGAAGTCCTTGTTCTCGTACACCTCGACCGCGTCGACGGTGAACACCGCCGTGCGCCCGTCCTGCCGGTCGACCTCGATCCGGTGGCCCTTGCGCAGCGCGCCGAGCGTGTAGAAGACGGCCGGTCCCTCGGCGTTGTCGACATGGCCCGCGACGATCGCCGTGCCCTTGGCGCCGGGTGTGGTGCCTTCCCGGTACCAGCCGGCCAGGTTCCGGTCCGAGGCGGGTGGCACGTCGAGCGAGCCGTTCGCCGCGAGCCCGAGCGGTGCCATCGGGGTGTCCACATCGGTCTCCGGGATACGGAGCCGGACCGGCGGCGACGGCGGCAGCGGGTCGGCGGCGGCGTCGGTGTGCACGCTCGGCCCCGCGGCGAAGGCCTGGGCCGCCGACGGCACGGGCGGGGTGACCTGCCCGGAGCCGTTCTGGACGAGCCAGAGCCCGACGCAGGCGGCGACGGCCAGGCCCCAGCCCTTGCTCCTGTTGCTCACCTGGGTTCCCCCTGTCGGTTCATGGAGGTGGCCCCGCCCCCGCCGGGCCCGTGCGACGGGGCGGCGGGGGCAGGGCGGGCGGTGGTCCTCGGGAGGTGTCCGGAGCGTCACGCCAGGGGCGTCGCTCCTCGGACGTGCTCCGTCAGTGGCCCTGCGCGCCGCTCGCCCGGCGGCGCAGGAGCCAGACCCCGCCCACGGCAGTCGCGGCCAGCACCGCCGCACCTGCCGTGACCTGGGCGGTGTCGGGGCCCACGCTGCCCCCGACACCGGTCTGGACGTGCCCGCTCGGACCCCGGTGCCTGACGGTCAGCTCGCCCCGGGCCGTCCTGCCGTTGTCGCAGGCCACGCTGATGCCGTGGGTACCGGCCCTGGCGTGCTCCGGCACGTGGAACCGTCCGACCACGACGTCCTTGTGCGTGCTCGGGTTCAGCTGGAACTCGCCCGCGCCGAGCGAGTTCGCGTCACCGACGCCGTGACCGTGCTCACCGCAGGCGCGGGTGCTGACGGTGACGCTCGTACCGGGTTCGGCGGAGGACGGGTAGATCTCCAGGAACTCGGGGCGGCCGTTGTCGTGGTGGTTGCCGTTGTTGGTGCGGTCGTTCTCGTTGCCGTTGTTGGCGTACGCGACCGGGGCGGCGAACGCCCCGAGCGCGACGACCGTCAGCGCGGTACCGGTGAGCAGGCGGACAGGGGTGCGCATAGGGGAGCCTCCGGGGCGCGCGAGCGGTCATGCGGGGCGGTCCTGCCGGGAGGGACTTCCCGGCAGTGACCTTCATATGACCGAGATAAGAGCCGTGGCGCGCCCCGCGCCTGCTGATGAGGCATCAGGATTGGGCCGTCCGGTGCGGTGTGTCGGCTGGATTCCCGGAGTCCTCGCAGGTCGGAGTGGGTTTCGGGGCGTCAGGCGACACGCGGTGCCGAACGGGTGACCGCACGCGCGGCCTGTCGGGCGGGCCCTCGTCGGGGCGGGTCGGCTCCGGCCGTGTCGCCCGGCCGCCGGAGGGGTGGCGGTCGCGGGGGGTCGTCGTCATCGCTCCCCTTCCACGGCGGGGAGGACCGGGGCGGCTCCGGCCTCGGCCGCACCCCCGATCCCGGCCTCGCCCTCGGCCCCGGTTCTGGCCTCGCTCTCGGCTCCGGTCCCGACCTCACCCCCGCTCCCGGTCCTGGCCTCGCCCCCGCCCCCGGTTCTGGCCTCGACTCCGGCCCCGGCCCCGGTCTCCGGCGGTTCCGCGCCGAACGCCCGCCGCACCGCCGCGAGCAGCGCGTCGTAGCGGGCGGCGGCCTCCTCCGGGGCGAAGTGCCCGGAGATCTCCAGACTCACCGCGCCGTGCGAGGCGGCCCAGAGGGCCCTGGAGACCTCGCGGGCGTCGCCCGGCCGGAGGACACCCGCCTCCATGCAGGCGGTGACGGCGGCGGTCGAGGTCCCCAGGGCCGTCTCGGCGACCGCGAGGGCCTCCGGGCCCGGCCGGTGGCCGGGCAGCGCGCGCTCGAACATCACCCGGTAGTAGGCCGGTTCGGCCAGGGCGTGGCCACGGTAGGCGGCGCCGAGGGCGACGAGGTGCGCCAGGGGACCGCCGCCGCGCGGAACGCCCTCCTGGGCGCGGCGCAGCCGGGCGAAACCCTCCCGGTACAGCGCGTCGGCCAACCCCTCCTTCCCGCCGAACAGGGTGTAGAGGACCTTGGTCGACGCGCCGATGTCGGCGGAGATCCGCCGCACGGTCAGGGCGGCCGGGCCCTCCGACACCAGCAGTTCGACGGCGCGGCCGAGGATCGTGGCGCGCACGGCGTCCTGGCCGATGCGCCGGGCGTCCTGGTAGGGCGTGCTCATGGGGGACGACGTACCCCCGGGGTGACGCCGCTACCCCGTGTTCCGGCGCTCCGGGCGCCGGACCTCCACGGCCTTGATCACACCCGGCGGTTTCCGCCCCCACGCCCTCGGCCGCGTCCGGTGGCCTCCCCCCACGGCCTTGATCGCGCCCGGCGGTCTCCGGCCCCCCCCACGCCTTCGGTCGCGCCCGGCGGTCTCCGCCCCCGCCGCGTCAGCCCGCCACCGCCTCCGCCTCCACCGCGTCGTAGGCCGCGCGCACCCGGGCCATCAGCTCCTCGTCGACCGCGAACCCGGTCCCGTCGATCGCGGTCACCGGCGCGATGACCCGGGCGTTGGTCACCAGGGCGGCCCGGTAGCCCGGCAGATCGGCCCGGGTCACCGGGCGCCGGACCGACTCCAGGGCGCCCGAGAGCAGGGTCATGGTGATGCCCTCAAGGCACGGGGCCGACGGCCAGACCAGCGAAGTCCCGTCCCAGAAGGCGATGTTGCTGATCGCCCCCTCGGAGATCTCGCCGAGCGGCGAGGTGAGCAGCGCCTCGTCGTAACCGGCCCGCAGGGCCTCCGCCCGGTGGTAGGCCTGCCCGAAGCCGCCCAGGTGCTTGATGTGCGCGGCCGGACGCCAGTAGTCCACGGCCGTCAGGCGCTGCGGCGCGCCCGGCCCGTCGGGTGCGGGCAGGGCGACGGTCACCGCGACCCGGGCGCCCCCGTACACGTACACCCGCACCGAGGCGTCCCGCCGTCCGGCCGCCGCCAGGGCGCTCGCGATCAGCTCGCGGACCCGCCCGCCGGGCAGTTCCCGGTCGAACAGTTCACGGGTGGAGCGGTCGAGCCGGGCGAGGTGCGCGCCGAGGCCCCTCACCCGCCCGTCCCGTACCTGCATCGCCGTGAAGTGACCGAAACCGTTCATGAGGGTGGCGAGCAGTGCGGGGTCGGCAGCCGGTGCGCCGTCGATCTCGATGTGTTCGGGCGGAGTCGTCATGCCCCCACGGTACGGCCGCCGCTCCCCGCGCGGCCGGGGTGCCGGGGGCCGAGACCGGGCCCGCGCGGCGGGGGCGCGATCAGGGAAGCTCGTACCACCGGAACCCCACCACGCCTTCACCAGAAGGCCGTTCGGGAGGGGAGTGGAGATTCGGTACTTGACCTCAAGCAAGCTTGAGGTACCACCATCCTCTCCATGGACATCACGAACGCCGTCACGGCATCCGTCACCGCCGCTCCCGTCACCACCACCCCCGCGCCCCTCGCGCTCGCCCTCGTCGTCGCCAGCGACCGCGAAGGCCGCTTCGCCCCGGTCGTCGCCGACTGGTTCCTCTCCCACCTCGCCGAACGCGATGACTTCTCCGTCACCGTCGTCGACCTCGTCGACCTCGACCTCCCCACCGCCCTCTCGTACGAGCCCTCTCCGGCCGTCCTCGCCGAACTCGCCAAGGTCAGCCCCGTGCTGGCCGCCGCCGACGCCTTCGTCGTCGTCACCCCCGAGTACAACCACTCCTTCCCCGCCTCCCTCAAGAACCTCATCGACCGGCACTACACCGAGTGGCAGGCGAAGCCCGTCGCCTTCGTCTCCTACGGCGGCATCTCCGGCGGCCTGCGGGCCGTCGAGCAACTCCGCCAGGTCTACGCCGAGATGCACTCCGTCACCATCCGCGACACCGTCTCCTTCCCGCACGCCCACAGCCAGTTCGACGAGGACGGGCGGCACAAGGACCCGGCGGGCGCCGAGGCCGCGGCCAAGGCCCTCCTCGACCAGCTCGCCTGGTGGGGACACGCCCTCCGGGACGCCAAGGCCGTCCGCCCCTACGGCGCGTGAGGGCCCGGGCCGATGCTTCTGCGACTGCTCGTTCCCCGCCTCCGGCCCCACCGGCGGCTCCTCGTGCTCCTGGTCGTCCTCCAGCTCGTCCAGACGCTGGCCTCCCTCGCCCTGCCCACCCTCAACGCGGGTGTCATCGACGAGGGAGTCCTGCGCGGGGACACCGACCGGGTCCTCAGCGGCGGCGCCGTGATGATCGCCGTCACCCTGCTCCAGGCGGTGGTCGCGGCCGCCGCCACCTACACCGGGGCGAGGATCGCCATGGGCGTCGCCCGTGACCTGCGCTCCGAGGTCTTCCGCCGGGTCCAGGAGTTCTCCGTCCGGGAGCGGGGCCGGTTCGGGGCCGCCTCCCTCATCACCCGTACGACCAACGACGTCCAGCAGATCCAGACGTTCACCGTCATGGTCCTGACCATGCTGGTCGCCGCGCCGCTCCTGTGCGTCGGCGGGATCGTCATGGCCCTGCGCCAGGACGTGCCGCTCGCCGTGGTCCTGCTGCTCTTCGTGCCCGTGATGACCGGGGCCGTCGGCACGATCGTGCTGCGGATGCGGCCGCTGTTCCGGGGGATGCAGGAGCGCGTCGACGGCGCCAACCGGGTGCTGCGCGAGCAGATCACCGGCGTCCGGGTGGTCCGTGCCTTCGTCCGCGACCGGTACGAGAGGGAGCGGTTCGGCGCCGCCAACGACGAACTGCTCTCCGTCGGCCTCCGGGCGGGCCGGCTCCAGGCCCTGATGTACCCGACGGTGCTGATCGTCTGGGAGCTCGCGACCGTCGCCCTGGTGTACGTCGGCGCCCACCGCATCGACTCCGGCACGCTCCAGCCGGGCGGGCTCGTCGCCTTCCTCGGCTATCTGCTCCAGACCGCGATGTCCGTGATGATGGTCCTCTTCCTCCTGATGAACATGCCCCGGGCGGAGGCGGGCGCCGAGCGCGTCCGCGAGGTGCTCGACACCCGTTCCTCGGTGGTCCCGCCGGCCGATCCGGTGCGGACCGCGGACGGCCGGGGGGAGCTGGAGGTGCGGGGCGCGGGCTTCCGGTACCCGGGCGCGGAGGAGCCCGTCCTCACGGACGTGGGTCTCGTCGCCCGGCCCGGCGAGACGACCGCGATCGTGGGCTCGACCGGCAGCGGCAAGTCGACCCTCCTCGGACTCGTGCCCCGGCTCTTCGACACGGCGGGCGGCGAGGTGCTGGTCGACGGCGTCGACGTCCGGCGGCTCGACCCGGCACTGATGGCGAGGACGGTCGGACTCGTCCCGCAGAAGCCGTACCTCTTCTCCGGCACGGTCGCGACGAACCTCCGCTACGGCAGGCCCGGCGCGAGCGACGAGGAGCTCTGGCACGCCCTGGAGGTCGCCCAGGCGGCCGACTTCGTACGGGAGTCGGGGGACGGGCTCGACGCGCCGGTCTCCCAGGGCGGCACGAACTTCTCCGGCGGGCAGCGGCAACGCCTCGCCATCGCCCGGGTCCTCGTCGCCCGCCCCCGGCTCTACCTCTTCGACGACTCCTTCTCCGCGCTCGACCCCCGTACGGACGCCCGGCTCCGCGAGGCCCTGCGCGAGGAGACGGCGGGCGCGACCGTCGTGATCGTCGCCCAGCGGGTCTCCACCATCCGCGAGGCCGACCGGATCGTCGTCCTCGACCGGGGCCGGAACGTCGGCACCGGCACCCACACGTCCCTGATGCGGGACAACGCCACCTACCGGGAGATCGTCCTCTCGCAGCTCACCGAGGAGGAAGCGGCATGAACCCATCCACCACGGAGAACCCGGCGACGGAGGAACCCCCCGGCCGGAACGGCGACCCCACCCGCACCACCACCGACCCCATCCGCACCACCACCACCGACCCCACCCGCACCACCGGCCAGCGGCCCACCGACAAGCCCCTGACCGGCGAGAACCCCACAAGGAAGAGCCCCACCGCCCCGCGCCCCAGCACCCCGCAGTCAGCCGCCCCGCGCCCCACCGACAAGCCCCCCGGCCCCGTCTCGACCGCACCCGCCCGTACCGGCCCCTCCCCCCAGCAGCGCGGCCCCGGTGTCCCCGCCGCCGCCGTCCAGGAACGTTCCCTCTCCTTCCGGGCCTCCGGGCTCCGGCTCCTGCGCACCCTCGCCCCCGACCGGGCCCTCCTCCTCGCCGTCCTCGCCGCGGGCGCCACGGCCGTCCTCCTCTCCGTCCTCGGCCCGCTCCTCCTCGGCCGCGCCACCGACCTCGTCGTCTCCGGGGCCACCGGCCCCGCCGGGGTCGACTTCGCCGCCGTCGGCCGGGTCCTCGCCCTCTCCGTCCTGGTGGTCGCGGGCTCGGCCCTCTTCACCTGGATCCAGCTCCGGATCGCCACCACCGTCGTCCAGCGGGCCGGGCACCGGCTCCGCGAGCGGGCCCAGCACAAGCTGGCGAGGCTGCCCCTCACCTATCTCGACCGGCAGTCGCGCGGCGAGGTCATCTCCCGCACCACCAACGACATCGACAACGTCACCCAGACCCTCCAGCAGGCCCTCAGCCAGATGATCAGGGCCGTCCTGACCCTGTTCGGCGTCCTCGCGATGATGTTCTGGATCTCGCCGCTGCTCGCCCTCGTCGCCCTCGCCACCGTGCCCGTCTCGGTCCTCGTCGCCGCCCTCGTCGGGCGGCGCGCCCAGCCGCAGTTCGTGAAGCAGTGGGCGGTCACCGGCAAGCTCGGCAGCCATGTCGAGGAGATGATCACCGGACACACCGAGGTCGTCTCCTTCGGCCGCCGCGACGAGGCCGTGCGCCGCTTCGACGAACTGGGCGAGGAGCTGTACCGGGCGGGCTTCCGCGCCCAGTTCGTGTCCGGCTTCATCCAGCCCGCGCTGACCTTCGTCGGCAATCTGAACTACGTCGCCATCGCCGTCGTCGGCGGACTGCGGGTGGCGAGCGGCACCCTGTCCGTCGGTGACGTGCAGGCCTTCATCCAGTACTCGTACGAGTTCAACGGCCCGATCACCCAGGTCGCCGCGATGGCCAACCTCCTCCAGTCCGGGGTGGCCTCCGCCGAGCGGGTCTTCGACCTCCTCGACGCCGACGAGGAGAGCCCGGACCCGGCCGCACCGAGGCGGCCCGCCGAACTCCGCGGCGAGGTCTCCTTCGAGAAGGTGGCCTTCCGGTACGAGGAGGGCAGGCCGCTCATCGAGGACCTCTCGCTCACCGTCCGGCCCGGCAGCACGGTCGCGATCGTCGGCCCCACGGGGGCGGGCAAGACGACCCTGGTCAACCTGCTCCCCAGGTTCCACGAGGTGACCGGCGGCCGGATCTCCCTCGACGGCGTCGACACGGCGGCGATGACCCGGGAGGAACTGCGCTCCGGCATCGGCATGGTCCTCCAGGACACCTGGCTGTTCGGCGGGACCATCGCCGACAACATCGCGTACGGGGCGCCCGGCGAGGTCTCGCGGGAACGGGTCGTGGCGGCGGCCCGCGCCGCGCACGCCGACCGGTTCGTCCGCACCCTGCCCGAGGGCTACGACACCCGCCTCGACGAGGACGGCGGGGGCCTCAGCGCGGGCGAGAAGCAACTCGTCACCCTGGCCCGCGCGTTCCTCTCCGACCCGGTGATCCTGGTCCTCGACGAAGCCACCAGCTCCGTCGACACCCGGACCGAACTCCTCGTCCAGCAGGGCATGAACGCGCTCCGCGCGGGCCGCACGAGCTTCGTCGTCGCCCACCGGCTCTCCACGGTCCGGGACGCGGACGTGATCCTGGTGATGGAGAACGGCTCGATCGCCGAGCAGGGCACCCACGAGGAACTCCTCGCGGCCCGGGGCGCCTACGCCCGCCTGCACGAGGCCCAGTTCGCGACGGTGTGAGGCAACCGCGCGGGGAGCCGCGCGCGGGCTACGGTGAGGACGTGACCACACACGCCCTCACCGTCCTCACGACCACCGACAGCCGCGAGAAGGCCGAGGCCCTCGCCCGGGGCGCCGTCGAGGCCAGGCTCGCCGCCTGCGGCCAGGTCTCGGGACCCGTGACCTCCGTCTACCACTGGCAGCGGGCCGTCGAGACCACCGAGGAGTGGCAGGTCCTCCTGAAGACCACGGAGCACCGGTACGAGGCCCTGGAGGCCCATCTCCTCGCCGCCCACGACTACGACACCCCGGAGATCCTCGCCACCCCCGTCGTCCGGGCCTCCGCCGCCTATCTCGCCTGGCTCGCCGAGGAGACCAGCGCCCCGTGACCCTGCCGTTCTTCGTCTACGGGACGCTGCGCCCGGGCGCGTACAACCACGACCGGTTCCTCCTCGGGCGCACCGGGGCGGAGGAGGCGGCCCGGCTGCCGGGGGCGCTGCTGCACGACGGCCCCGGCTATCCGTACGCCGTGCCCGGCGCGGGAACCGTCGTCGGCACCCTGGTGACGGCCGGACCCGGGGAGTACGCGGGACTGCTCGGCGCGCTGGACCGGGTGGAGGGCGACGCCGGGTACGAGCGGGTCGCCCGCGAGGTGCTGCGGGTCGGGGACGGCGGCGCCGCGCGCGCGTGGGTCTACCTCGCCGCCCCCGGCACCCCGCTCGGCCCGCTCATCGCCTCCGGCGACTGGTTCCGGCGCTCACCGGCGGGCGGCGGGTGAGGCCAGCGCCTCGGTGACGCCCTTCTCCTCGGGGCCGAGGAAGTGCGGGTCGGGCCGCAGACCGGCGTCAAGGGCCGCCTTGCCCGCGGCGAACAGCTCCCGGGTGGTGCCGTAGTACCAGGTGTCGTCGTGGGGTTCGGGCACCCCGACCCCCAGGGCGTCGACGCCCGCCCGGCTGCAGAGCGCCACCGCCCGCTTGATGTGGAAGTCCTGGGTGACGAGCACGGCCCGGTCGACCCCGAAGACCTTCCGGGCGCGGACGCAGGAGTCCCAGGTGTCGAAACCGGCGTAGTCGCTGACGATCCGGTCGTCGGGCACCCCGCGCGCGGTCAGGTAGACGCGCATCGCGCTGGGCTCGTCGTACGAGGTCCTGCTGTTGTCGCCGGTGACCAGGAGGACCCGCACCTTGCCCGTCCGGTACAGCTCGGCGGCGGTGTCGAGCCGGTGCGCGAGGTACGGGGTGGGGCGCCCCTTCCACAGTCCGGCGCCGAACACGACGCCGACGTCCCTGGCGGGCACGTCGGCGGTCGTCCGCAGCTTCCCGGCGGCGGTGGTGTGCAGCCAGGTGACCGGGAGGAGGGCGAGGACCGAGGCCGCCATCACGGCCTGGACGGTACGGCGCCTGGCCCGGGTGGTGCGGGGGAGGAGCCGGGGGAGCCGGACCGGCATGGGGGAGCCTCCTGCTGTTCGAAGGGTGTCGAAGGGGTGTGCTGTCACCCGGTCCGACGTGATCCGGCCGGATTCGGTTCGCCGGACGCCCGGCTTGTTCCGTACAACACACCGGCGAGGAGTACCCCGGCCGCGCCCCCGAGCAGTTGCGCGCCGACGAAGCCCGGGACGGAGGAAGGGGCTATGCCGGTGAAGGAGTCGGTGAACGCGCGGCCGACGGTGGCCGCCGGGTTGGCGTAGGACCCGGAGGAGGTGAACCAGATGGCCGCGCCGATGTATCCGGCGACCGCGACGGGGGCGAGGGAGGAGCGTCCGATGTGCCGCAGGCCCTGCACGAGGAGGACGAGTCCGGCGGTGGCGACGAACTCGCCGAGGAGCAGATGGGGTGCCGAGAGCGAGGCGGTGGACCAGGTGACGGGCCGTCGCCCGAACATCGCCTCGGCGAGCAGCGCGCCCGCGACGGCCCCGGCGAACTGGGCGGCGACATAGGCGGCGACGTCCCGGCCGCCGCCCTCGGGGCGGGTGGTCCACCACTCGGTGAGCGTCACGACGGGGTTGAGATGGGCGCCGGAGAGCGGCCCGAGGAGCGCGATGATCAGCCCGAGGCCGATCGCGGAGGCGGCGGCGTTGGCGAGCAGCCGGACGCCGAGGTCGTGGCTCAGGAGGTCGGCGCGGATGCCGGAGCCGACGATGACGGCGACGAGGGCGCCGGTGCCGATGAACTCGGCCAGGACACGCCGGTGGAGCGCGGGCGGAGACATTCTCATGGCGGAAAAGGTATTCCGCTGAATGGAATCGGGGAGTAAACAGCGTGCAAGGAAATCGAACAGGATCGTACGATCCCGCCATGATCGACGACGCGATCCACAACAACGCCGAGTGGTGCCAGGCGATGTGCGCCGCCCACGGGATCTCCGGCACCTTCGGGCCCCGGGCCTGGACCAGTCCCCGCCGCACCCCGCTGTACTACCCCGACGCGGTGACGCTCACTCAGGACGCCACCGCCGGGGACGTCCTGGCCGGAATCGACCGCACGGCCCCCGGCGCCTCGGTCAAGGACAGCCACGCCCGGCTCGACCTCACGGCCGAGGGCTTCCGCCTCCTCTTCGAGGCCGACTGGATCCACCGCCCGGCCGGTCTCCCGTTGCCCCCGGCCGACGGCGACTGGCGGTCCGTCACCACCGCCCGGGAGCTGGCCGACTGGGCGCTCGCCTGGAGCGGGGGGGACCCGGAGGAGGCGGCGCTGTTCCGCCCCGGACTCCTGGACCACCCCGCGACGACCCTCGTCGTGGGACACGGCCCCGACGGACGCCTCCTCGGCGGCGCCGTCCTCAGCGCGAGCACCGCCGTCACCGGGGTCTCCAACCTCTTCACGGCCGACGGCACCGACCCGGCCCGGGTGTGGGCCGGCTGCCTCGCCCTCACGGACCCGGCGAAGCCGGTCGCCGGCTACGAGTCCGGCGACGACCTGCCCCCCGCCCTCGCGGCGGGCTTCGAGAGGACGGGACCCCTGCGGGTCTGGCTGGACGGCTGAGGCGGCTGAGGCGGCTGAGGCGGTGGGGACGGCAGGGACGGCGGGGACGGGAGACGGCGGGGACCGAGGCCGAGGGCGCCGCCCGGATCACCCGCCCGGCCCCCGTCGTCCCCTACGGGAGCCGCCTGCGTACGGCCCCTCGTGTCGGTCCCGCCGGTTACCTTCGGTGCATGGAAGGCAACGAGCACAGCACGGACCGCACGGATCACACAGATCGCTCGGATCACCAGGACCGCACGAGCCACGCAGGTCGCCAGGACCGCACGACCCACGCAGGTCGCACGGACCGCACGGACCGCGCGGACCGCACCCCCGGTGCCGCCCCCGGGGGCGCCGAGAGCCGCTCCGCCACCCCCGGCTACGACACCGCCGCCACCGAGCGCTGGGCCGCCGAGCCCGACAAACGGCCGGGCCGCACCGCCTTCCAGCGCGACCGCGCCCGTGTGCTGCACTCCGCCGCGCTCCGCAGGCTCGCCGGGAAGACCCAGGTCGTCACCCCCGGCACCCGGGGCCACGCCTGGGACGCCAGCCCCCGCACCCGGCTCACCCACTCCCTGGAGTGCGCCCAGGTCGGCCGCGAGCTGGGCGCCGCCCTCGGCTGCGACCCCGACCTCGTCGAAGCCGCCTGCCTCTCCCACGACATGGGCCATCCGCCCTTCGGGCACAACGGCGAGCAGGCGCTCAACGAGGTCGCCCAGGACTGCGGCGGCTTCGAGGGCAACGCCCAGTCGCTCCGCCTCCTCACCCGCATCGAACCCAAGCACTTCGTACGGGACGCCGACGGCCGACCGGTCGGCCTCGGCCTCAACCTCACCCGGGCCACCCTCGACGCCGCCACCAAGTACCCGTGGACGCGCGGCGGACACCCCGAGGACCCCGGCTCGCCCAAGTTCGGCGTCTACGAGGACGACCTGCCGGTCTTCGCCTGGATCCGCAGCGGCGCGCCCGCCCACCGCAAGTGCTTCGAGGCCCAGGTCATGGACTGGTCCGACGACGTGGCCTACTCGGTGCACGACTTCGAGGACGGGCTGCACGCCGGGCACATCGACCCCAACCTCCTCCTCGCCGAGCCCGAACGGGCCGACATCTGGGCCGTCGCCGTCGGCCGCTACGTACCGGCGGACACCGACCCCCAGGAACTGGCCGAAGCCCTCGACCGGCTCATGGACCAGGAGTGGTGGCCGCACGGCTACGACGGCTCCGCCGTCGCCCAGGCACGGCTGAAGGACGCCACCAGCCAGCTCATCGGCCGCTTCTGCCTCGCCGCCGAGACCGCCACCCGGGAGGAGTACGGGACGGGGCCGCTCACCCGGTACGGCGCCGAACTTGTCGTCCCCCGCGCCGCGCGCAACGAGTGCGCCGTCCTCAAGGCGGTCGCCGACCGGTACGTCATGCAGCGCGCCGAACAGGAGGCGCTCCGCGCCGACCAGCGGATCGTCGTCGCCGAACTGGCCGAGGCGCTCGTCGCCCGCGCCCCCGACGGCCTCGAACCGCAGTTCCGGTCCCTGTTCGACGCGGCGCGCGACGACCGGGCCCGCAAGCGGGTGATCGTCGACCAGATCGCCTCCCTCACCGACGCCTCCGCCCGCGCCCTCCACACCAGGCTCCGCCCGCACCACGGCTGAGCCGCGCTCCGCGGATCAGGGCCGTTCGGCGGAACGCGCCCCCGGTCGGCCCTCTTCCGCCACCACCCCCGGTGCGGGACGCTCACATGCGGCGCCCCGGGGCGGTACGGCCCGACGCCCGCCCGGGGGCGTAGGTTGGAACCGGTCGCAAAGAGGAGGAAAGACGTGGTCGACGCAGATCAGACCTTTGTCATCGTCGGCGGGGGCCTGGCAGGGGCCAGAGCGGCGGAGACCCTGCGCGCCGAGGGGTTCAACGGCCGGGTGATCCTCATCGGCGACGAACGCGATCACCCCTACGAACGCCCGCCCCTCTCCAAGGGCTACCTCACCGGCGCCAAGGAACGCGACACGGTCTTCGTGCAGGAGGCCGCCTGGTACGCCCGCAACGACATCGAGCTGCACCTCGGGCAGCCCGTCACCGCCGTCGACCGCGAGGCCCGCACCGTCCGGCTCGGCGACGGCACCGTCATCCGCTACGACAAGCTGCTCCTCGCCACCGGCTCCGAACCGCGCCGCCTCGACGTCCCCGGCACCGAGCTGGCGGGCGTCCACCACCTGCGCAGGCTCGCCCACGCCGACCGGCTCCGGCAGGTCCTCGCCGGCCTCGGCCGGGACAACGGACACCTGGTGATCGCCGGAGCGGGCTGGATCGGCCTGGAGGTCGCCGCCGCCGCCCGCGGCTACGGCGCCGAGGTCACCGTCGTCGAGTCCGACCCCACCCCGCTGCACCGGGTCCTCGGACCCGAGCTGGGCCAGCTCTTCGCCGACCTGCACACCGACCGGGGCGTCCGCTTCCACTTCGGCACCCGGCTCACCGAGATCATCGGCCAGGACGGCATGGTCCTCGCCGTCCGCACCGACGACGGCGAGGAGCACCCGGCGCACGCCGTGCTCGCCGCGATCGGCGCCGCCCCCCGGACCGCCCTCGCCGAGAACGCCGGGCTCGCCCTCGTCGACCGGGCCGACGGCGGCGGCATCGCCGTCGACGAGTCGCTGCGCACCTCCGACCCCGACGTGTTCGCCGCCGGGGACGTGGCCGCCGCCCACCACCCGCTCCTGCACACCCGGCTCCGCGTCGAGCACTGGGCCAACGCCCTCAACGGCGGACCCGTCGCCGCCCGCGCCATGCTGGGCCAGCAGGTCTCCTACGACCGCGTCCCCTACTTCTTCACCGACCAGTACGACCTGGGCATGGAGTACTCCGGCTGGGCGCCCCCCGGCTCGTACGACCAGGTCGTCGTCCGGGGCGACACCGGCAAGCGCGAGTTCATCGCCTTCTGGCTCAAGGAGGGCCGGGTCCTCGCCGGGATGAACGTGAACGTGTGGGACGTCACAGAGCCGATCCAGCGGCTCATCCGGGCCCGCACGCGCGTGGACGCCGACGCCCTCGCCGACGCCTCCGTCCCCCTGGAGGACCTCGTCCGGTAGGTAGACTCTGTGCGTGGCAGGCAGGATCAACGATGACGACGTGAAGGCGGTACGGGACGCGGTCCCGATCGACGCCGTCGTGTCCGAGTACCTCCAGCTCCGCAACGCGGGCGGCGGGAACCTCAAGGGCCTCTGCCCCTTCCACGACGAGAAGTCGCCCTCCTTCCAGGTCAGCCCGGGCAAGGGACTCTTCCACTGCTTCGGCTGCCAGGAGGGCGGCGACACCATCGCGTTCGTGATGAAGATCGACCACCTCTCCTTCTCGGAGACGGTCGAGCGCCTCGCCGCCAAGGCGGGCATCACCCTGCGGTACGAGGAGGGCGGCTACAACCCCGGCCACCAGCGCGGCGAACGCATCCGTCTGATCGAGGCGCACAAGGCCGCCGCCCAGTTCTACATCGACCAACTCGACTCGCCCGAGGCCGAGATCGGACGGAAGTTCCTCGCCGAACGCGGCTTCGACCAGGCCGCCGCCGCGCACTTCGGCGTCGGCTACTCCCCGGCGGGCTGGGACCACCTCACCCGCTTCCTGCGCGGCAAGGGCTTCACCGACAAGGAACTGATCCTCTCCGGGATCTCCCAGGACGGCCGGCGGGGCCCCATAGACCGCTTCCGGGGCCGCCTCATGTGGCCGATCAGGGACGTCGGCGGCGAGATCGTCGGATTCGGCGCCCGCAAGCTCCGCGACGACGACAACGGCCCCAAGTACCTCAACACCCCCGAGACCCCGGTCTACAAGAAGTCCCAGGTGCTCTACGGCATCGACCTGGCGAAGAAGGACATCGCCAAGGCCAGCCGCGCCGTCGTCGTCGAGGGCTACACCGACGTCATGGCCTGCCACCTCGCCGGGGTCACCACCGCCATCGCCACCTGCGGCACCGCCTTCGGCGGCGACCACATCAAGATCCTCCGCAGGCTCCTCATGGACAACGGCTCGGCCCGCGTCATCTTCACCTTCGACGGCGACGCCGCCGGACAGAAGGCCGCCCTGCGCGCCTTCGAGGACGACCAGAAGTTCGCCGCCGAGACCTACATCGCCATCGCCCCCGACGGCATGGACCCCTGCGACCTGCGGCTCGCCAAGGGCGACGGGGCCGTCGCCGACCTCGCGGAGCCCCGCATCCCGCTCTTCGAGTTCGCGCTCCGCCAGATCGTGGACCGCTACGACCTGGAGACCCCGGCGGGCCAGGCCGCCGCCCTCGACGAGGCCGCCCCGATCGTCGCGAAGCTCAAGAACCCCTCCACCCAGCACCGGGTGGCCGTCCAGCTCGCGGGCCTGGTCGGCTTCCTCGACACCCAGTTCGTGGTCCGCCGGGTCGCCCGGGTCGCCCGCTGGCAGCGCGGCGGCGGCGACAAGGACTCCACCCCGAGGACCTCGCGGCGCGACGCGTACGAGATCGAGGCACCCGCCGTCCTCCCCGGGCCCGCGCTCAACCTGCGCAGCCCCGCCCACCGCACCGAGCGCGAACTGCTCAAGCTCGCCCTCCAGCGCCCCGAACTGGTCTCCCCGGCCTTCGACGCGTACGGCGCCGACGAGTTCACCGCCCCGCCGTACGCGGCCGTCCGCCAGTGCGTCCAGGACGCGGGCGGCGCCACCGGCGCCCCCTCCGACTACCTCGACACCGTCCGCCAGGCCGCGCCCAACGACACGGTCCGCGCCCTCGTCACCGAACTCGCCGTCGAGACGATCTTCGCGAAGGCCGTCGACGAGGCCTACGCGGGCGACCAGCTCGTCACGGTCCGGCTCCGCGCGGTGGAACGGCGCATCCGCGAGATCCAGGGCTCGATGGCCCGGCTCGGCGCCCACCGCGACATGGAGGGGCAGGCCGCCGCCGAGAGCGAGCTGTGGGTGCTGACCCAGTACCAGCAGTCCCTGCGGAACAACGGCGCCGCCGCCCTCTGACGCACGTTCCGTCACGCACCGCTGGCAAAAAGTCACCGCACGCCCCTCGTGGCGGCGATGTGTCGTACCCCACACTGGGTGACGGAGCCGTTCCGCCCCTCCCTGGAGGTCGCCCGCCGTGCACACCCAGACCGTGTCGCAGGAACCGGCCGAACCCGGCGAGGACGCGGAGGAGGAAGCCGCGGTGCCGCCCCCGCGCCGCCGCGCCGACCCCGGGAGCAACGCACCCTCCTCGGACCTGTTCCGCCAGTACCTCCGCGAGATCGGACGCATCCCGCTGCTCACCGCCGAGGAGGAGGTCGACCTCGCCCGCCGGGTCGAGGCCGGCCTGTTCGCCGAGGAGAAGCTGACCGGGACCCCCGACCTCGACTCACGGCTCGCGGGCGACCTCGACCGGATCGTCGTCCTCGGCCGGATCGCCAAACGCAAGCTCATCGAGGCCAACCTGCGCCTCGTCGTCTCCGTCGCCAAACGGTACGTGGGCCGGGGCCTGACCATGCTGGACCTCGTCCAGGAGGGCAACCTCGGCCTCATCCGCGCCGTCGAGAAGTTCGACTACGCCCGGGGCTACAAGTTCTCCACGTACGCCACCTGGTGGATCCGCCAGGCGATGTCCCGCGCCCTGGCCGACCAGGCACGGACCATCCGCGTCCCCGTCCACGTCGTCGAACTCATCAACCGGGTGATCCGCGTCCAGCGCCGGATGCTCCAGGAACGCGGCTACGAGCCCACCGCCGAGGAGGTCGCCGCCCAGCTCGACCTGCCGCCCGAACGGGTCGGCGAGGTGCTGCGGCTCGCCCAGGAACCCGTCTCCCTGCACGCCCCCGTCGGCGAGGAGGACGACGTGGCCCTCGGCGACCTCATCGAGGACGGCGACGCCGCCTCCCCGGTCGAGTCGGCCGCGTTCCTGCTGCTCCGCCGCCACCTGGAGGACGTCCTCTCCACCCTCGGCGAACGCGAACGGAAGGTCGTCCAGCTCCGCTACGGCCTGGACGACGGCAGGCCCCGCACCCTGGAGGAGATAGGCCGCATCTTCGGTGTCACCCGGGAACGCATCCGCCAGATCGAGTCCAAGACCCTCAGCAAACTCCGCGACCACGCCTACGCGGACCAGCTGCGCGGCTACCTCGACTGAAACGGGCCGACGGCGGAGACCGAACGGCCGACGGCGGAGACCGAACGAACCGACGGCGGACA
Source organism: Streptomyces sp. NPDC101490 (assembly GCF_044767145.1). NCBI lineage: Bacteria > Bacillati > Actinomycetota > Actinomycetes > Kitasatosporales > Streptomycetaceae > Streptomyces > Streptomyces sp. NPDC101490. The sequence continues at coordinate 752,142 of NZ_JBIWNI010000003.1, read as the reverse complement.
CACGGCGGGGCCGCACCGCCGCGGCGGCCCGGCCCCGCCGTACGGAGACCGTGGCTCAGTCGACCTCCGCCACCGCCTGCGCGAACTGCGCCGCGTACAGCCGGGCGTACGCCCCGCCGGACGTCAGCAGCTCCTCATGGGTGCCCTGCTCCACGATCGAACCGTTCTCCATCACCAGGATCACGTCCGCGTCCCGGATCGTGGAGAGCCGGTGCGCGATCACGAACGAGGTCCGCCCGTGCGCGAGGCGCGCCATCGCCTTCTGGATCAGGACCTCGGTCCGGGTGTCCACCGAACTCGTCGCCTCGTCGAGCACCAGGATCACCGGATCGGACAGGAACGCCCGCGCGATGGTGATCAGCTGCTTCTCACCCGCGCTGACGCCCGAGCCCTCGTCGTCGATGACCGTGTCGTACCCCTCGGGCAGGGTGCGGACGAACCGGTCGGCGTGCGCCGCCCGCGCCGCCTCCTCGATCTCCGCCCGGGTCACCTCGCGCGTCGCGCCGTACGCGATGTTCTCCGCGATGGTCCCGCCGAACAGCCAGGTGTCCTGGAGGACCATGCCGATCCCGGACCGCAGCCGCTCCCGGGTCATCCTCGCGATGTCCACCCCGTCGAGGGTGATCCGGCCGCCCGTCACCTCGTAGAACCGCATCAGCAGGTTCACCAGGGTCGTCTTGCCCGCACCCGTGGGACCGACGATCGCGACCGTCTGGCCCGGCTCCACACTCAGCGACAGGTCCTCGATGAGCGGCTTGTCGGCCTCGTAGCGGAAGGAGACCTCCTCCAGGGCCACCTTTCCCTTGAGGTCCACCGGGTTCTCGCTGGTCGGCGCGTCGGGCTCCTGCTCCTCCGCGTCGAGCAGCTCGAAGATCCGCTCGGCCGACGCGACGCCCGACTGCACCAGGTTCGCCATCGAGGCGACCTGCGTCAGCGGCATCGAGAACTGGCGCGAGTACTGGATGAAGGCCTGCACGTCACCGATGGAGAGCGTGCCGCTCGCCACCCGCAGACCACCGACCACGGCCACCAGGACGTAGTTGATGTTCGAGACGAAGAACATCACCGGCTGCATCACACCGCTGTTGAACTGGGCCTTGAACCCCGCCTCGTACAGGGCCTCGTTCTGCTCGCGGAAGTCCCTCGCGGACTCCTCCTGCCGCCCGAAGACCTTCACCAGCGTGTGCCCGCTGTACATCTCCTCCACGTGCGCGTTGAGCGTGCCCGTGGACTTCCACTGCTGGACGAAGTGCGGCTGCGAACGCTTGCCGATCCTCGCCGCGACGAACACCGACACCGGCACCGTCACCAGCGCCACCAGGGCGAGCAGCGGCGAGATCCAGAACATCATCGCGAGCACGCCGACGATGGTCAGCAGCGAGTTGACCAGCTGCCCCATCGACTGCTGGAGCGTCTGCGAGATGTTGTCTATGTCGTTGGTCGCCCGGGACAGGACCTCACCGCGCTGAGCCTTGTCGAAGTACGACAGCGGAAGCCGCGACAGCTTCGCCTGGACGTCCTCCCGCATCCGGTAGACCGTCCGGTTGATCACCTTGATCGACATACGGGTGGAGACCAGCATCAGCAGACCCGCCGCCACGTACACGCCGAGGACCACGAGCAGCACCGTGCCGACGGCAGAGAAATCGATCCCCCGCCCCGGGGTGAAGTCCACCCCGGACAGCATGTCCGCCATACCGGAGTCGCCCGCGGCCCGCAGCCGCTGGATCGCCTCCGTCTTCGTGCCGCCCTCGATCTGCCGCCCGATCACACCCGCGAAGACGAGGTCGGTCGCCTTGCCGAGGATCTTCGGACCGACCACCGAGGCCGCCACCGACAGCACACCCGCGACCAGCATCACCCAGAGCGCGCCGCGCTCGGGCGCGAGCTGCCGCAGCAGCCGCTTGCCCGACCCCTTGAAGTCCATCGACCGCTGGTCGGGGCCGCCACCGGCCATCATGCGTCCGCCAGGACCGGCCATCAGGCTGCCTCCGCCTCGGTGAGCTGGGAGAGCACGATCTCCCGGTACGTCTCGTTGTCCGCCATCAGCTCCCGGTGCCGCCCGGTGCCGACGACCCGGCCCTCGTCGAGGACGACGATCCGGTCGGCGTCACGGATGGTGGAGACCCGCTGGGCGACGATCACCACCGTCGAGTCGGCGGTCTCCTCGGACAGCGCGGCCCGCAGCAGGGCGTCCGTCTCGTAGTCCAGCGCCGAGAACGAGTCGTCGAACAGATAGATCTCCGGCCGCTGCACCAGGGTCCGCGCGATGGCGAGGCGCTGGCGCTGCCCGCCGGAGACGTTCGTGCCGCCCTGGGCGATCGGGGCGTCCAGGCCGTGCTCCAGCTTCCGGACGAAGTCGGCCGCCTGGGCCACACCGAGGGCGTGCCACAGTTCCTCGTCGGTGGCGTCGGGCTTGCCGTAGCGCAGGTTCGTGGCGACCGTGCCGGAGAAGAGGTAGGGCTTCTGCGGGACGAGCCCGACCGTCCTCGCCATCAGTACGGGGTCGAGGGTGCGCACGTCGACGCCGTCGACCAGGACCTGGCCGCCGGTGGCGTCGAAGAGCCGGGGGACGAGCCCGAGGAGGGTGGACTTGCCGCTGCCGGTGGAGCCGATGATCGCGGTGGTCTCACCGGGCCGCGCGACGAGCTCGACGTCCTTGAGGACGGACTCCTCCGCACCGGGGTAACGGAAGTCCGCGCCCCGCACCTCCAGATGGCCGCGCCGGTCGAGCACGGTCACCGGCTCCGCCGGGGGCACCACGCTGGACTCGGTGGACAGGACCTCCTCGACGCGCTCCGCGCAGACCTCCGCGCGCGGCACCATCATGAACATGAAGGTGGCCATCATGACCGCCATCACGATCTGCATCAGATAGGCGAGGAACGCGGTCAGCGCGCCGATCTGCATCCCGCCGCTGTCGATGCGGTGCGCCCCGAACCAGACGACGGCCACGCTGGAGATGTTCACGACGGTCATCACCGTCGGGAACATCAGCGCCATCAGCCGGCCGGTCGCCATCGACACGTCGGTCAGCTCGGCGTTGGCGCCGCGGAACCGGTCCGCCTCGTACCCGTCCTTCACGAACGCGCGGATCACCCGGTTGCCGGTGATCTGCTCGCGCAGCACCCGGTTCACCGTGTCGAGACGCGTCTGCATGGTCCGGAACAGCGGACGCATCCGCCGCACGATCAGCGACACGGAGATCCCGAGCACCGGCACCACCGCGAGCAGCACGCCCGACAGCGGCACGTCCTGCCCGAGGGCCATCACGACACCGCCGACACACATGATGGGTGCGGAGACCATCAGGGTGAACGCCATCAGGACCAGCATCTGGATCTGCTGCACGTCATTGGTCGTACGGGTGATCAGCGAGGGAGCGCCGAAGTGCCCCAGCTCCCGCGCCGAGAACGACTGCACCCGGTCGAAGACCGCGCCGCGCACGTCCCGGCCCAGGGCGGCGGCGGTCCGCGCGCCGTAGTACACGGCTCCGATGTTGCAGACGACCTGGACGACGGAGACGCCGATCATCAGGGCGCCGAACCGCAGGATGTAGCCGGAGTCCCCGGAGACGACGCCGTTGTCGATGATGTCCGCGTTCAGGGTGGGCAGGTAGAGGCTCGCGCAGGTCTGCAGGAACTGCAGCAGCACGAGCAGCGCGATCGGTTTTCGGTGGGGCCGAAGGTGGGTTCGGAGAAGTCTTATGAGCACGGCTCCTACTATCGCCCGCACCCCCGGGGCGTTACGACTCCGTTTCGGGGTGCGGGCGAGGCCCTGGGAAAGACTTTAGGAACCTTGACGAACCTTTACGAACCGAAGGCACCCGGGTGGATCTGGTCCCGGGTCGCCGCGTACTGCTGGCGCACGGCCCGGCCGACCGCCAGCTCCTCGCCGGGTTCGAGCACCTGGGCGGCGGCGCCCTGCCAGGCCGGGGGAGCGGACGGGGACAGGGTGCCCCGGGCGACCCCGAGGGCCCAGGCGGCCTGCCGGGCGGCACCGAGCGCCGCGTAGTCGGCCGGCTGGGGGACGACGACCTGCGCCCCGAACAGGGCGGGCGCGACGGCCTGCACCGCGTGGAGCGAGGCGGCGGCGCCGAGCAGGAAGACCCGCCGCACCTCGACGCCCCGCGCGCGCAGCACGTCCAGGGCGTCGGCGAGCGAGCAGAGCATCCCCTCGAACGCGGCCCGAGCCAGGTGCTCGGGCTTCATCGAGGCCCGCCGGAGGCCGCTGAGGGTGCCCGCGGTCCCGGGCAGGTCCGGGGTCCGCTCGCCCTCCAGATAGGGCAGCAGGACGAGCCCGGAGGCGCCCGGGGTGGACTTCAGGGCGAGCGCGGACAGCTCCTCCAGGGAGGCGAGGTCCAGCATCTCGGCGGTGCCGCGCAGCGCCCGTACCGCGTTGGAGGTGTGGACGACCGGCAGGTGCATGCCGGTGGCGTCGGCGAAGGAGGTGATCATGCCGCTGGGGTCGGCGAGGGCCTCGTGGTGGACGGCCATCACGGAGCCGGAGGCGCCGAGCGAGACGACCGCGTCGCCCGGTCCGAGCCCGAGCCCGAGGGCGGCGGCCATGGTCTCGCCGGTGCCCGCGGAGATGAGGAGGCCCTCGGGGGTGGTGCCGGCCGCGGCGGAGGGGCCGAGCACCTCGGGCAGCACGGCCCGGTGCCCGAGCGCCAGCTCGACCAGGTCGGGGCGCCAGGTGCCGGTGCGGGCCGACCAGTAGCCGGTGGCGGAGGCGGCGCCCCGGTCGGTGGTGCGGCGGGCGGGCCTCCCGAGGAGCTGCCAGACCAGCCAGTCGTGCGGCTGGAGGACCATCGCGATCCGGCGGGCCTGCTCGGGTTCGGTGCGAGCGAGCCAGCGGAGCTTGGCGACGGGCTGCCCGGAGGCGGGCACGGAGCCGACGGCCTCGGCCCAGGCCTGACGGCCGCCCAGCGAGTCGACGAGGTCGGCGGCGGCGACCTGGGCCCGCTTGTCGTTGCGCACGAGCGCGGGCCGGACGAGGCCGCCCTGCGCGTCGAGCGGTACGAGTCCGTGCTGCTGCGCGGAGACGCCGATGGCCTCCACGCCTTCGAGGAGCCCGCCGGTGGCGGCCTCCCCGAGCGAGAGCAGCCAGGTCTGCGGGTCGACGTCGACGGCCTTGGGTTCGCCCGGATGAGAGGCGTATCCCTGCCGCAGTACGGCACCCGTGTCCGTGTCACAGACGACGATGCGTGTGAACTCCGCTGAGCTGTCGAGTCCGGCGACTATCCCCATGCCCCCGATTCTGCCGCACGCGGGACGGTTCAGGTGTTGCTGGTGCCCCAGTCGTCGTCCTCGACCCTTCCGTTGCCCGCGCTCCGCTCGCGCAGGGCCTGGATGCGGACGGTCACGGAGGACGGCAGCCGGTCGCCGACCTTGTCGCCCACGACGTGCGCCGCCCTGCCCGCGGCCTGGCGGCCGGTCTGGGCGGCCGACTCGGCGGCGTTGCGCACCGCCGGGTTCTGTGTGAAGTCCCGCACGGACTTCTTCAACTGCTCGTACCGTTCGCGCCCGGCCCGCGTGCCGATCACGTAGCCGAGGCCGAGTCCCACGACGAACGTCAGCTTGTACCGCACGGCCACCATCCTTCCCTGAGCTTCCCTGATGTGTCCCCGGTGCCCGCGGCGATACCGATTGGCGGAGCACCCCCCTGCTTGCGCTAATGTATGTCTCGCAGCGAGCGAGCGCCCTCCCGGTTCAGCCGGACTGGGTACGATCGCTGCGACGCAGCAATCCCCTGTAGCTCAATTGGCAGAGCAGCCGGCTGTTAACCGGCAGGTTACTGGTTCGAGTCCAGTCGGGGGAGCGCGATCCCCTGTAGCTCAATTGGCAGAGCATTCGGCTGTTAACCGGAGGGTTGCTGGTTCGAGTCCAGCCGGGGGAGCGGAACGGAAGAGGACCCTTCGGGGTCCTTTTTCGCGTCTGCGGGAACCACGGGGACCGCCCCGGGGTCTTCATGGTCAGCAGAGCCGATCTTCCGGAGCAGGAGATCGTATGAGCGGCTATGCTGCGGCAGACGGCGCGCACACTTGTACGCGCGTCACCGTCGGGGGCGGTAGCTCAGCCGGTTAGAGCAGCGGACTCATAATCCGTCGGCCGTGGGTTCGAGTCCCACCCGCCCCACACAGAAGAAACGTCGTGACCAGGCACTTCATCGGTCAGACGTGAGCACGAAGGGCCTTGGCGGCCCGTCCTGGGCAGGAAATCACACCCGCTGGGACAGAGATTGGACGCGGGCCGCCCGACACGCCCGAACCCCTCGTTCGGCGGATCTCCGACTGTGGCCCGCGCCACTCGCCCCCCTGGGCCGACGCCCCGCCTCGGGACCACCGAAGTCCACCTCAAGGGCACCAAGAAGTGGGCCCACAGGTACTACGGCGTCGCAGGCACCACCATCGCGCCGCGCACCAACGAGACCGGCACGGAGAAGCTCCGCTTCCTCGCGTCCGACCACCACGGCACCGGCGGCCTCTCCCTCACCGCAGACACCGCCCAGCGACCGACCAAGCGCTGCGCCACCCCCTTCGGCAGCGCCCGCGGCACCACGAGCGGCACCTGGCCCGACGACAAGACCTTCCTGGGCAGGCCCACCGACACCGGAACCAACCTCACCCACATCGGCACCCGTGAATACGACCCCGGCCTGGGCCAGTTCATCAGCGTCGACCCGGCCGAGGGAGGTGAATATGTTGGAGGAACTGTCAGGAACCATGCAGGGGGAGCGGGTGGTGGCGGCCCATCCGTAAAAGAGATGGCGCAAGAGAGACGGTCGTTCTGGAGCGGGAGTATGTGGATCGTCAGGCTTGGCCGCTCGCCTGGGTTCCTGGAGACGGAGCAGACTCGCATGCGGAGTGGTCCGTACGTGAGTCGAACCTTGCTGAACGAGATAGGTGCGTCAGGCATCCTCTCGAATGCCTGGTCGCCAAGAGGATAAAGGGTTGGGCCGCAAGCGTTTCGAAGGCCGATGCTCCCCGTATGGAGTTGGGCAAGGATTTATATCGACATGTGCTGTGGCTGGCAAGGTTGACTGCAGAATTTGGCGAGGAGGGGGCGATTGCGTGGGCGGATACCTGTGGGACGTGTCTGCCGAAAGGGCAGCGTCCCGATCGTGACGGATCTGTATGATGATTCAAAAGGCAGGGAGATCGGTAAGGATGTCCTCCGGGGGGCGAATGCTGCGGAATTCCAGGGCGGGTCATTTTGTTCTGAGGCCAGGATCATGGCCGAGGCTGGGGCTTATGCGGAGTCAGGGGCTTTTGCGTAAGTCGAGATTTTCCACATGTGGATGAATGAGGGCTTCGAGTGACTGGAATTTCGCGGAGTACCCACTGGCTGCTGGTTGCATCGGGAGGGGTCACGGTCGCCGTGGTGGTCGCATTCCTCGTGGCTCTCGGTGGCGACGAGAGCGGCTCGAAGCTCGCTGCCACTGACGTGCGGGGCGTCTGGTCGGCCGACGGAGGCGGGCGACTGACGGTTCGAGCGGACGGTTCCGCGGAGCTGGAGCAGGTGCTGGAGCCGGAGACGGGTTGTGGGCAGGCCGTCGACAAGGTCAACCTCACATATACGGGTCCGGCGCGCTGGGTGTTCGACACCTACCCTGATGAACCCGATGGAGTCAGATTCGACTACATCGGGGCTGGTACGGGAAAGAAGTGCAGCGTCTACCTCTCCATCGTTGGCTCTGCCGAGTCAGGCGGTGCCAAGGGGTTTCTTCCGCACGACCCGGGTCCGTGGTATGAGCGGGATGTTCAAGGTTCGTGACTGACTACGGCAACAGATATACACCCTCGGGGTGCAGAGGTATTTCGTGTTCCTGCCCTGAATCGTGACGAGGCAGGTGCGGCCCATTTGAAGGTTCCGTGTATGCTCGCGGTGCGATAATGAGAAATGTCGGGTCAGGGTTGAACGCGGGGGGCTCTAAGGTGATCCGGGATGCGATATAGACGTACTGTGGCTTTCTTGCTCGGGCTGGGTCTGCTGGCTTCGGCGTGCTCGGTGTCGGCGTCGAGTGATTCAGGGTCATGTTCGACTGCTGAGGTGTCGGCGCAGTTGAAATCCAGGTACTCCCTAGGGGATCTGCCGCAAGTTTCTTCTTTTAGGTTCTGCGAGAAGGAAGACAAGGATGGCTTTGCGGCGAATATGTATTTCGTTGCAAAGCCGGACGACGGTGTGGCATATCTGGAATCTCTGGGGATGCGCTGGAAGGACTTCGTCCGGGCGTCGCCTAGGGATGTCACTCGGCTTTCGCAAGCTGAAGGGGAGGGCTGGAGGCTGAGGGATGGTGAAAACTATCTGACGAGTTCACGTTCCCGTGAATGGAATGGAGAGTGTCTGGTGGACTATCGGGCTTTTGTCCCGGAAGGCAAGTCCTGGAAGGGAGAGGTCTTCATCGGGGTGTACTGCGAGGAGTGATCCACGATCCGGTGGCCCCGGGCCCCGGGCCCCGGGCCCCGGGAGCCGGCGTCTGCTACTCCCACCCCGCCGTCTCCGGGTCGATTCCGTGCGCGTGGGCGCTCGCGTCGACGCACTGGCGGAACCAGGTCGCGAGGCCCGGGTGGACCGTGTCGTAGTGGGCGGTGAACGCCGGGTCGGTCTCGTAGTGGCGGGCCAGGCACACCTGCATCCGGCGGGTGAGGGGGAAGTACGCGGCGAAGACCTCGCGGTGCCGTTCGACCAGGTGGTTCGCCTCCGGGGAGTCCGGGGGCGTGCCCGCGGCCATCGCGTCGCCGAGGGCCCGGTCGAGGGCCGTGGTCGCCTCCGTGACCGTCCGCCATTCCTCCGGGCCCCGGGCTGCCGAGCGTTCGGCGTACTGCTGCCACTGGGCCGTGTCCCCGTAGCGGTCGCGGGCCTCGGCGGGCCAGTCCTGGTTCCAGGCCGGGCCGAAGACCTCGGTCTGCTGCTCGGCGGTCAGGAGGAGGCCGTGTTCGTGGGCCTCGATCATCCGGTCCAGTCCGGCGCCGAGCAGCTGGAGCCGTTCGATCCGTTCGGTGATCCGGGCGCGCTGGGTTCGCAGCGATCCGGGCACGTCCTCGGCCGGGTCGTCGAGGACGGTCCGGATGTCGTCCAGGCCGAGGCCCAGTTCGCGGTAGACCACGACGCGGTGGAGGCGCTCCCGGTCGGTGGGGGTGTAGAGGCGGTATCCGGCGGCCGTGCGCAGCGACGGCCGGGCCAGGCCGGTCTCGTCCCAGTGGTGCAGCGCGCGGACGGTCACGCCGAGCCGCGCCGCCACCTGGCCGACGGTCAGGCCGTCGCGGTCGCCGTCGCCGTCGGCTCCAGTGGTGGCGTCGGGGGCATCAGGCATGTCCGCCATTGTCGTCGCCGGTGGCGTCGGCCGGTGGGACGATCCCCATGGCCGCCAGGTTCCGGGCCTCCTGGCCGGCCGGGTCGAAGGGCTTCGCCGCCGTCAGGACGATCCGCGCGTTCTCCGGGGTGATCACCTCGATGTCACGGGTGTTCCAGGGGGTGTCCCGGGGGCCTTCGACCGAGCCCGGGCGCAGGGTGCGGCAGGCCGCGGCGAGCGGGTCGATCTGGCTGAGCACGCACGCGAAGCTCAGGCTCGTCGCCGGGGGCCGGTCCGGAGCGCTCTCCGCCGCGAGGAGGAGCACGTCCTGGAACGCCCACCGGCGCAGGTGCACCAGCGTGCCGGGCAGGGTGAACAGTTCGAAGAAGCCGAGCCCCCGGGTCCAGAAGTCCACGGAGGCGGCCAGGTCGGCGGTGGGGACGGTCGCGAAGGCGGGCATGCCGTAGATCCCCCGGAACGGCTCCGGCGGGACCGCGTCGGGGCCGGGGACGGGCACGGGGCTCATGTCGAACGCGGGGTAGTGGTCGTCGCTCATGAGCCCCACCCTTGGGCCTCACGCGGCGTGAGGGTCAAGCCCGGGAAGGCCGCTGCCGGGCCGCCCCGGGAGTCCCTTCACTGGGCGGCCCCCCGCCCCGTGGGCACCGGCGTCCGGGGCGGCCCCCCGGGCCCCCGGGCCCCCGCCCCCCGGCGTCGCCTCAGTACGTGAGGATTCCCGGGTCCGTCGTGCCCGGGGTGCCCGTCTCCACGTGGCCCGCGAGGCGGCGGAGGTAGTCCGGGGATGCCGGGGACGTGACGGTCACGTCGTACCAGCGGGACGAGGAGGTCAGTGGGACGGTGTGGGTGACCGTCCCGCCCTGGGGGACCCGCAGGGTCCACTGGGCGTTCGCGTAGGTGTGGGTGACGGTCACGGTCGTGGCCGGGCCGGTGTGGGTGAAGGTCAGTCCGAGGTCGCCGGTGGCGTCGTGGCGGGCGGTGACCTCGGGGACAGCGGTCTTCCCTGGGGAGCGGAAGCGGCGGAGGAAGCCGTTGGGGCCGTGGACGGTGAGGTCGGTGAGGCCCTTGGAGTACGTGGTGTTCCAGGTGTCCGTGATCGTCCGGCCCGCCTCCGTCGTGTACGTCCAGGGGGCGTCCGTGCGGTTCGCCGAGGTCACGTGGAACTGCGCGCCCGCCGAGGGACCGCCGGAGAAGGTGAGGCGGTAGGTGCCGGCCGTGGTGTCGGCGGCGCCGTCGGCGTACGGCGCGTACTTCAGGGGGCGGGTCCGCTTGGCGCCGCGCTCCTGGCGGGGCATGGTCCCGGTCGCGGGGGCGGTGGCGAGGAAGTCGGGGTGCCGGTTCCGGTCCGGCGGGCGGTAGCCGGCGGTCGGCGGCAGGGCCGCCGCCGAGGTGTCCGAACGCGTGAAGTCGAAGGCCGAGGTCAGATCGCCGCAGACGGTCCGCCGCCAGGGTGAGATCTGGGGCTCGCGGACCCCGAAGCGCTGCTCGACGAAGCGGATGACCGAGGTGTGGTCGAAGGTCTCGGAGCAGGTGTAGCCGCCGGTGGACCAGGGGGAGACGACGATCATCGGGACGCGCGGGCCGAGGCCGTACGGTCCGGCGGTGTAACCGGTCTTCCCGGGGAAGTGGTCGAGCCCGGTGGCCACGGTGGACAGGCCCTGGGCGGCGGAGCCGGGGACGTACGGCGGGACGACGTGGTCGAAGAAGCCGTCGTTCTCGTCGTACGTGAGGAAGAGCGCCGTCCTGGCCCACACGTCCGGGTCGGAGGTGAGCGCGTCCAGGACCTGCGCGATGTACCAGGCGCCGTAGTTCGAGGGCCAGTTGGCGTGCTCGGAGAAGGCCTCGGGGGCGGCTATCCAGGAGACGCGGGGCAGCTTTCCGCCCTGGACGTCGGCCCGCAGCCGGTCGAAGAAGCCCTCGCCCGCCTTGGCGTTCGTGCCGGTGCGGGCCTTCTCGTACAGCGGGTCGCCGGGCCGGGCGTTGCGGTAACTGTTGAAGTAGAGGAGCGAGTTGTCGCCGTAGTTGCCCCGGTGGGCGTCGTCGATCCAGCCCCAGGAACCGGCCGCGTCCAGGCCGTCGCCGATGTCCTGGTAGACCTTCCAGGAGATCCCGGCCGCTTCCAGCCGCTCGGGGTACGTCTTCCAGCCGTAGCCCGCCTCGGCGTTGTCGAGGACCGGGCCGCCGCCCGTCCCGTCGTTGCCGGTGTGACCGCTCCACAGGTAGTAGCGGTTCGGGTCGGTCGAGCCGATGAACGAGCAGTGGTAGGCGTCGCAGATGGTGAACGCGTCCGCGAGGGCGTAGTGGAAGGGGATGTCCTCGCGGGTGAGGTACGCCATCGTCGCCGGGGTCTTGGCGGGTATCCACTGGTCGTAGCGGCCCTTGTTGAAGGCCTTCTGGCCGCCCGCCCAGTCGTGGTTGAGGCCCTGGAGGAACTCCATGCCGAGGCGGTCGCTCGGGGGACGGAAGGGGAGGGTGACCTTCTTGCCGTCGGACTGGTGCCAGACCGGGTTCCCGCTCGGCAGGGTGACCGGCCGGGGGTCACCGAAGCCGCGTACGCCCTTCAGCGCGCCGAAGTAGTGGTCGAAGGACCGGTTCTCCTGCATCAGGACGACGATGTGCTCGACGTCCTGGATCGTGCCGGTGGAGCCCTGCGCCGGGATCGCAGCGGCCCGCGCGATGCTCTCCGACAGGAGAGTGAAAGCGGCTGTTCCGCCCGCGAGTTGAAGGAAGCGGCGGCGGTCGAGCTCGGCCATGGGGGGACTCCTCCGGAGGGGGTACGGGTGCGGGGCGGGGTGCGCGCGCGACGGCCGGGCGGCTGCCCGGCGGGCGACCCAAGGACAGCGCCCCCGGACCACTGCCCGGCGGCCGTCCCGTGACTGCCCGCGGTACGGCGGACGAACCCCTCGTGCCCGTGCCCCCTCCGGGGGAGGGTCACTCGACGACGAGCTCGACCGCGATGTTGCCCCGGGTCGCCTTCGAGTACGGGCAGAAGGCGTGGGTCTTCTCCAGGAGGGCGCGGCCCGCCTCGCCCTGGAGGTGCTCGGGGAACTCGGCGCGCATCACGACGGCGAGGCCGAAGCCGCCGTCGGCGGGGTCCTTGCCGATCGTGACCTCCGCGGTGACCGAGGCGTCGGTGACGTCGATCTTCTCCTGGCGGGCGATCAGCTGCATGGCGCTGGCGAAACAGGCCGCGTATCCGGCGGCGAAGAGCTGCTCGGGGTTGGTGCCCCGGCCATCGCCCCCGAGCGCCTGGGGGTGGGCGAGGGCGAGGTCGATGTGGCCGTCGGAGCTGACGGCGCGGCCCTCGCGGCCGTTGGCGGTGGCGACGGCGGTGTAGATGGCGTCCATGGTTCTCGTCCTGTCCTCGGGAGGTTCGGAAGATCCGGAAGGTTGTGCGGCGGTGACCCTCCGGTGCGGTGACCCGTCCGCGCGGTGACCTCACCCGCGGTGGCCCTCTGTCGTGCCCGCCCTCTATTGATAGCGCACTATTTAGTTGTGCACAACTCAATCGCGTGTGAAGGGTCTCGCGTATCCTGAGGGCATGGAGACGCCCGCCACGGTCCCGGACGAGGACTTCCTCCGGCTCGACCACCAGATCTGCTTCTCGCTGCACGCGGCCACCCGCGCCTTCAACGGCGTCTACCGCGACGCCCTCAAGGACCTCGGGCTCACCTACCCCCAGTACCTCGTCATGCTGGTCCTCTGGGAGCACGGCGAACTGCCCGTGAAGGGCATCGGCGAACGCCTCCGCCTCGACTCCGGCACCCTGTCACCGCTGCTCAAGCGGCTGGAGGCGGCCGGACACGTCGAGCGCCGCCGCAGCCCCGAGGACGAGCGGTCCGTCACCGTGCGCCCCACCGCCGAGGGCGCCGCCCTCAAGGAGCGGGCCCTCAGTGTCCCCCGCCGCATCGCGGCGGCCACCGGTCTGCGCCTCGAAGAGGTCCGTGACCTGCGCGACCGCCTCGACACCCTGACCGCCCGGCTCGACCGGCTCGATCACCCCGCCCCGGACGGACCCGCCCCCTGCGCCTCGGACGGCTGACCGGACCGCCGCCGCGCACCCGCCGGTGCGACGGACGCGCGCGCGTGGTTCAGCCCGAGCAGCACGCAGACGTCCGTGAGCAGCGGCACGTGATACGCCAGGGGCCTCGGACCGGCCTGGTCGGGACGTGAGACGAACCCCCCGTCGGGGAGCTGCCGGTCCAGGAGGTGGCGCACCGCCCTCTCCGTGGCACCCGCCGCCGACGGCAGCGCGGGCGTCCTGGCCACCCCGATCAGCGCGTACGCGGTGCTGATCGGGTCGCTCGGGTCGCTCGGCACGTGCCCCCAGCCGCCGTCGGCGTTCTGGGTGTCCACGAGCCGCGCCACCGCCCGCGTCCGGGCCCGCGCGACCCCGGCGAGCGCCGGGTGGCCCGGCGCGGCGGCCAGGAAGGAGTCGTACGCGAGGACCGCGCGGAACAGGGCGTTGCTCTCGTTGAGGCTCCAGCTCCGCTCGAAGGGCCCGGTCGTCTCCTGGCGGTCCGCGACGAACCGGACCGCGTCCGCCACCACCCGCCGGTACGCGGGTTCGGGAGCCAGCGCGTTCACCGCGGCGGCCGTCATCGCCACCTCCGACGCGGTCCCCGGCTCGAAGGTGGGGAAGCCGCCGTCCCCGCCGTGCCGCGCCAGCAGGTACCGCTCGCCCGCCACCACCTCCGCACCGCACCGCTCCGGGGCCGTCGCCCGCAGGAACTCCACGCAGTACGAGGTGTCGTCCACGTCGCTCTGGGTGACGCCCCGCTCGAACCCCCAGCCCCCGTCACGGTTCTGATGAGACGTCAGTGCGGACGCGAGGGCCCGGAGGGTGGCCTCGGGCGCCCCCGCCCCGGCCAGGGCGAGCCCGCCGGTCGCCGTCGCGAAGACGTCCATGCCGGTGATGAACGGCAGCCCGCCGTCCGCGCGCAGCTCCCTCCGCAGGTCCCGCGCCCGCGCCCGTACCGCCGTCGCGTACCGGGACCGGTGCCGCAGCGCGAGCAGGGCGAGCATCCGGGCGAGATGGTTGCCGTACGGGGGAGGGCCCGGCAGCGCGGAGGGCGCGAGCGCCCGCCAGTCGTCCTCGGTGACGAGCCGGGGCGAACCGGTGCCGAAGGCGTGCAGGACCTTCAGCGCGGCCATCTCCGTGATCAGCCAGTGCTGCTGGCCGCGCGCCTCGAAGACCGAACCGGGGGAGGGGAGTTCGGGGAAGGGGTGGGCGCCCAGCTCGGCCAGGACGGTCTGGAACATCAGGCGCTTGCGCCCGGCGGTGAAGTGGTCGAAACCGCCGAGCAGCCGGTTCAGCGCGGCCGGCCCGTCCACGTACTCGCCCATCGCCGCACGGGCCGCCGCCTCCTGCAACGGATCCGGCGGGCCCTCGTCCAGAGCGGTCTTGAGCCGACGGGTCAGGCGCTCCTGGGCGTCCGGGTCGGTCCCGGTCACGGTGAGCAGCCGCAGCGCGAGCGCCGATTCCAGGAGGCGGCTGTCGCAGGGGGCGTGGAGCAGCCCGTCGGCTCCCGCCGCCGCCGTCAGGCGTCCGGCGAGCCGGGCCCGCGCGCGGTCGAGACGGCCGTCCGCGGCCACCGTCCCCGACCGGGTCCCGGGGACGGCGAGGGATGCCCCCGCCAAGGGCGGCGCGCAGTGCGTCATGTGCGGGTGTCCTTCATGTGCGGGTGTTCTTCGTGGGGGTGTGTTCTGTGTGGGTGTGCTTCGGGGGGCTTTGTGTGGGGGCGCTTCGTGGGTGGGGAGGGAGGGGTGGTGCTCGGGGTGGATGGGGTGCGAGGGGTGGGGCGGGGGTCGCTGGGCACGGGGGATGTGGCTGCTGCGGTCGTGGTGTGGGGGGCGGGCGTGGCCGGTCTGCCGTGGGGGCGGGGTGGCCGGTGAGGTCCGTGGGTCTTTCGCCCGGAGGGGGTGAGGGGCCGGTCAGAGGGGGAAGAGGCGTCTCACCGCGTCCGCCCCGGCCGGGACCAGGGGCGTGTAGCCGCCCGTGGCGATCGTGAGCGGGGCGACGAAACCGCACCAGGCGACCTCCTCCGGAGCGGGCCGGGGAGGCCGGTCGGCCACCCAGCGGTGGACCGTCAGGAAGCAGGCGCCGTGCGGGTCGTCCACGCGTACCCGGTACGCCTCCGTGAGGCCGTCCACCGGCTCCCAGCCCAGCTCCTCCCGCAACTCCCGCAGGGCCGCCGCCCGGTATCCCTCGCCGCTCCGCACCGCCCCGCCGACCAGTACGTCGTAGTGGTCCGGGTAGGCCTCGGCCGTGGGCATCCGGCGGTAGAGGAGGACCCGGCCCGCGCGGTCGGTGCAGACGGTGGCCGCGTACCGGCGGAGCAGTCCGGGAGGCTGGGCGGTCCTGCGGCCCTGGGCGACGACCCGGTCCCCGGGGTCCACGTAGTCGATCCACTCATGGGCGTGCGCGTTCACGTCCGCGCACGCACGCGCGGGTGCGGCGGGCCCGCGAGGCGCGGGCCGCTGCCGGACACCGGGACGCCCGGCGGTGCCGTCGTCCCGGAGGTGGCCCCCTCCGGGAGTGCTCCGGGCGGCGACCCCCTCCCGCGCGTGGCGAACCGCGCGACCGGGCAGGTGTGCGGGCCGCAGCCGAACGGCGGGTGCGCGCCGGCGTCCTGCGTGCCACGGCCCTGCGCGCCGGCGTCCTGTGTGTCAGGGCCCCGCGCGCCACGGCCCCGCGCGCCACCGGCCGGACCCGTCGGATCACCCTCCAGGACCCAACTCATCACGCTTCGCAGTCGCATGATGACGTATCGTAGTGCCCTGTGCGATCTTCAGATCCCTTCCGGGCTTCGGTGCCCCGGTGTCCGCAGTGGAAGAAGGGGCCGCCCGGTGAGCCCCAAGTGGCCTGAAGGGAAAGACTGTTCGGGGGGCGGAGGGCCCCTCGCCCCCGGTGCCTGGCCGCTGCTCGGCCACCTCCCGTACCTCGTCACCCGCCCCCTGGACTTCCTCGGCTCGCTCCCCGCGCACGGGGACGTCGTACGGGTCCGCATGGGCCCCCGTACCGTCCATGTCGTCAGCGAACCCGCGCTCGTCCGCCGGGTCCTCACCGACCACCGGGGCTTCGACCGGGACGGCGTCCTCTACGACAAGGTCCGCGCCGTGCTCGGCAACGGACTCGCCACCTGCCCCCACGCCGAACACCTCTGGCAGCGCAGGACCCTCCAACCCGCCTTCCACCACCGGCTCATGGACCGCCACACCGCCGTCATGGCCGCCGAGATCCGGGCCCTCACCGACCGCTGGCGGCCCGGCACGGTCGTGGACGTCACCGAGGAGGCGTTCCGGCTCACCACCGCCGTCACCCTGCGCGCCCTGTTCTCCGCCGGGCTCGCCCCCGCCGCCGCCGAGGAACTGCGCGCCGCCCTCGACGTCCTGCTGCGCGCCGTCTACACCCGGGTCGTCGCCCCCGCCGTCGACCTGGTGCCCTCCCCGACCCGCCGCCGCTACCGCCGCGCCCTCGCCGTCTGGCACGCGGGCGTCGGCGCTCTCGTCGCCGCCCACCGGGCGGCCGGGACCGACCGCGACGACGCCCTCTCGCTGCTCCTCGCCGCCCGCGACGACCGGGGTCGGCCGCTCTCGGACGGTGAACTCGGCGACCAGGCCGCCACCTTGGTCCTGGCCGGTGCGGAGACCACCTCCTCGGTCGTCGCCTGGGGCCTGCGGCTCCTCGCGGACCATCCCGGGCCCCGCGCCCGGCTGCACGCGGAGGCCGACGCGGTGCTCGACGGCCGTCCGCCCACCGGGGCCGATCTGCCCCGGCTGCCGTACGCCGGTGACGTCGTCCGTGAGGTGCTGCGGCTCTACCCGCCCGCCTGGGCCGTCGCCCGGACCGCCGTCCGCCCGGTGGAACTCGGCCCCGGAGTCACCGTCCCGGCCGGTGGAACGGTCCTGTGCTGTCTGTACCTCGTCCACCGGCGGCCCGATCCGCACCGTGACCCGGCGCGCTTCGACCCGGACCGGTGGAGCGCGGGCGAGGTGCCGCGCGAGGCCTTCCTGCCGTTCGGGGCCGGCGCCACCAAATGCCTCGGCGAGGCCTTCGGTACGGCCGAGGCCACCCTCGCGCTCGCCGCCGTCGCCGCCCGCTGGCGGCTGACCCCGGTCTCCTCGCGCCCGCCCCGGCCGGTCCCGCGCCTCGTGCTCTCCCCGGGCCCCCAGCGGATGCTGCTCACCGCCAGGACGGGGAAGCCCGAGGGGGAGCCGGAGCGGGAGGGGCGGCCCGCCGGATAGCGGTACGTGGGCCGTCGGCCCGTGCGGCCGGGCTCGTACGGCTGGGTCCGTACAGCCGGGCTAGGCAAGGATGGCTCGTGCGATCCGGGCGCCGACGCTCGGATCGCGGCACGTCAGGGCCCCGCGTTCATCAAAACGTAAGGATCAAAATCGCAGGACGCCCCTATACTCGCCCCATGTCCGAGTTCACTGTCCGGCGTGCCACCGCCGAGGATGCCCCGAGGCTCACCCGGCTCGTCCGGACCTCCGGCGCCTATCGCGGAGACTACGCCCCGATGGTCGAGGGGTACCAGGTCGGCGGCACCTACATCGAGCACCACCGCGTCTTCGTCGCCGTCGACGCGGACGGCAGGGTCGTCGGCTTCTACGCGCTGCTCGTCGAGGAGGCCGAGCTCGACCTCGCGTTCGTCGCCGACAGCGCCCAGGGCCTCGGCGTCGGACGGCTCCTGATGGAGCACATGACCGAACAGGCCGGGGCCGCCGGGCTCCGTACCGTACGGGTCGTCGCGCACCCGCCCGCCGAGGAGTTCTACCTGCGCACCGGAGCCGTCCGCACCGGAACCGTACGCCCCACCGGACACATCTACTGGGAGCGCCCCGAGCTCCGGTACGACATCGCGTGACCGCCACCCAGCCGCCCCCGGGACCCGGCTCCCGGCCGGAGGGGCCCGCCCCGGAACCGGTGGACCTCGGCCGCCGCAGGCTCCTCGCGGACCTCACCCCGCTGCGGACCTCCCCCGACTTCCGCAGGCTCTGGTTCGGCGGCGCCGCCTCCTGGGTCGGCCAGGGGATGACCACGCTCGCCATCTCCCTCCAGGTCTACGACATCACCCGCTCGACCTTCTCCGTCGGGCTCGTCGGGCTGTTCTCACTGGTCCCGCTCGTCGTCTTCGGGCTGTACGGCGGGGCGGTCGCCGACACTGTCGACCGCCGCAAGCTCGGCCTCCACAGCGCCTGCGGCTCCGCCGTCCTGTCGATCACGCTCGCCGCCGCCGCGTTCGCCGGATTCCACCACGTCTGGTTCCTGTACGGGATCGTCGCCCTCCAGGCCGTCTGCGCCGCGCTCAGCGCACCCGCCCGCTCCTCGATGATCCCCCGGCTGCTGCCGCCCGAACAGCTGCGCGCCGCCAACGCGCTGAACTCGATGGTCACCACCTTCGGCACCCTCGTCGGGCCCAGCCTCGGCGGCCTGATCGTCGGCCTCGCCGGGTACCAGACCGCGTACCTCATCGACGCCTTCGCCTTCACCGCGAGCCTGTACGCGATGTGGCGGCTGCCGTCGATGCTCCCCGAATGGACCGGCGGCAAACGGGCCTCCGTCCTCGACGGGCTGCGCTTCCTCGCCACCCGCCCCAACCTGCGCATGACGTTCTTCTCCGACTTCTGCGCGATGATCCTCGCCCACCCCCGCGCCCTGTTTCCGGCCATCGCCGTCCTCTGGTACGGCGGGGACGCCAGGACCGCCGGACTCCTCGTGGCCGCGCCCGCGTTCGGCGCGCTGCTCGGCGGGGTCCTCTCCGGCTGGCAGGGCCGCATCCGCCACCACGGGCAGGCGATCCTGATCGCCGTCGCCTGCTGGGGCACCGCCATCGCCGTCTTCGGGCTCACCCGGAACCTGTGGCTGGGGCTGCTGTTCCTCGCCGTCGCGGGCTACTCCGACACCGTCTCGATGATCTTCCGGAACACGATGATGCAGGTCGCGGCGCCGGACGAGATGCGCGGCAGACTCCAGGGCGTGTTCATCGTGGTCGTCGCGGGAGGGCCCCGGCTCGGGGACTTCCTCGCGGGCTCCGTCGCCGGTCTGACCTCGCCCGCCGTGGCGGTCACGGGCGGCGGGATCGCCTGCGTCCTTGCCGTCGGCGCCCTCTCCCTGTACGCGCGCGGCTTCCGCCGGTACGACGCGCTCGACCCGACTCCCTGAGGAGCCGGAGCGGTCACGACGCGCCCGGCCCGACTCCCTGAGGGGCCGGACCGGTCACGGCGTGCCCGGCCCGGCCCTGTGAGGCGTTCGGCGGAGTGGAACGAGACCCGGCCCGGTTCCGGTGCCGACGCGCCCGAACGGTCCGCCTCCACATGGCGGTTGACCGCCACGGCACATAACCGCCAAGGGCGACAGGCGTCAACTCCCGCCCCAGCGGCCAAGACTCCTCGCGGCACCCGGAAACACCCCCGACCCCGGGTCCGCGAGGAGTTCGAACGATGACGTCGAGGTCCACACCCTTCGGCAGAGGCAGGGTCGCCCTGCTCGCCGCGGGCGTCTCCCTCGTGATGCTCTCGGCCGGGCAGACCGCCGCCGCCGGGACCACCGCCCCCTCCGTACCGGACACCTTCAAGAAGGCGGCGGCGAGCAGCGCCACCGTCACCCTCGTCACCGGCGACCGCGTCACCCTCACCGAACTCGGCGACGGGCGGCGGACCGTCACCGTCGACCGGGCCGCGGGCGCCACCGGCGCGATACGCAGCCGGATCACCGACGGCCGGGTCACCGTCGTCCCCGACGAGGCCCGCCCCCACCTGGCCTCCGGTGCGCTCGACCCGCGTCTCTTCGACGTGACCGGCCTCGTCGAGCAGGGCATCACGGGCGATCTGCCGCTGATCGTCACGTACGGCAAGGGCGCCCGGACCGCCGCCGCCCCGCGCGGCACCGAGACCGTCCGTCCGCTGCCCAGCGTCGGCGGCGCCGCCGTCACCGTCACCGACCCCGCCGCCTTCTGGGACGCCTTCACCGCCACCGGGGCGGCACGGACCGCCGCCGCCCCCGGCAAGGTGTGGCTGGACGGCCGGGTCGAGGCCGCCATGGCCGATTCCAACGCCCAGATCGGCACCCCGAGGGCCTGGGAGGCCGGGCTCACCGGCAAGGGCGTCAAGGTCGCCGTCCTCGACACGGGCGCCGACCTCACCCACCCCGACCTGACCGGCCGGATTGCCGAGTCGAAGTCCTTCATCGAGGGCCAGGAGGTCGCCGACCGCGACGGACACGGCACCCACGTCACCTCCACCGTCGGGGGCAGCGGCGCCGGTTCCGACGGCAGGGAGAAGGGCGTCGCCCCCGGCGCCGTCCTCGCCGTCGGCAAGGTCCTCAGCGACGAGGGCTCCGGCACCGAGTCCCAGATCATCGCGGGCATGGAGTGGGCCGCGAAGGACATCGACGCGAAGATCGTCTCGATGAGCCTGGGCTCCCGGGAGCCCAGCGACGGCACCGACCCGATGGCTCAGGCGGTCGACACCCTCAGCGCCGAGACCGGCGCCCTCTTCGTGATCGCGGCGGGGAACTCCGGCGCACCCGGCTCCATCGGCTCGCCGGGCGCCGCCGACTCCGCGCTGACCGTCGGCGCCGTCGACTCCGCCGACGAGGCCGCGTACTTCACCAGCCAGGGCCCCCGCTACGGCGACCAGGCACTCAAGCCCGATCTGTCGGCGCCCGGCGTCGGCATCCTCGCGGCCCGCTCCCAACTCGCCCCCGGCGATGGCCTCTACACCGCCATGAGCGGCACGTCGATGGCCACCCCGCACATCGCGGGCGTCGCCGCCCTGCTCGCCGAGAAGCACCCCGACTGGACCGGCGCCCGCCTCAAGGACGCGCTGATGTCCTCCTCGAAGACCCTCGACGCCTCCCCGTACGCGCTCGGCGCCGGACGCGTCGACGTGCCCGCCGCGATCTCCGCCGCCGTCACCGCGACCGGCTCCGCCGACCTCGGCTTCGTCTCCTGGCCGTATGAGGAGAACAAGCCGGTCACCCGGACCGTCACCTACACCAACTCCGGTGACGGGCCCGTCGTCCTCGACCTCGCCGTGGAGGGAATGCCCGCCGGGACCGCCACCCTCGCCGACACCGCCCTCACCGTCCCCGCAGGGGGCACCGCGAGCACCACCGTCACCGGCGACGGGACGAAGGCGCCCGTGGGCCAGTCCACCGGCCGGATCACCGCCACCGTCTCCGGCACACCGGTCGCGCACACGGCCCTCGGCCTCGTCAAGGAGGAGGAGCGCCACACCCTGACCGTCCACGTGAAGGACCGCGACGGCGCCCCCGCCGCCGCCTCCCTCGCCGTCCAGCACCTCACCGAGGGCGTCGACCCCTTCCCCGCCCAGGTCGGCGAGTCCGGCACCCTCAAGCTGCGGCTGAAGCCCGGCACGTACGCCGTCGACACCTTCCTCGACGTCCGCGGCTCCCACGGCGCGGACTCCCTCGGCCTCGGTTTCCTCACCGACCCGGAGATCACCCTCGACCGCGACCGCGAGATCACCCTCGACGGCCGGGGGCTGCGCGAGATCCGCGCCGAGGTCGGCCGGCGGACCGAGACCCGGCAGCTCCTCATGGAGTTCGACCGGAAGGCGAACGGCGCCGCCTTCGGCGGAGCCGTCCAGGTCCCGGCCACCTACGACTCGGTGTTCGCCGCGCCCACCCGCAGGCCCGCCACCGGCACCTTCGAGTACCGGACCGTCTGGCGCCTCGGCAAGCCGCTCCTGGAGGCGGGCGTCGACGGCACCCGGCTCTCCGACGCCACCCCGCAGGCCGGAACCACCCTCCTGGAGGGCGACCACCGCCTCGGACTCGTCGACGCGGGCACCGGCACCCCCGCCGAGTACACCGGCAGGAACGTCACCGGCAAGGCCGTCCTCGTCCGCCTCACCGGAGGCGCCGACCCGACACGGCTCGCCCAGACCGCGCAGGACGCGGGCGCCAGGGCCCTGTTCGTCACCGACGACCGGCCCGGCCGCCTCATGAAGTGGTTCGGCACCGACGGCTACGAGGAGCGCCCGCTGTCCGTCGCCACCGTCAACACCGCCGACGCCCGGCGGCTCGCCGCGGCGGCCGCCCGGGGCAAGCGCGTCGAACTCACCGGAACCCGCTTCACCCCGTACACCTACGACCTCTCCGAGGGACACCCCGGCGCCATCGGGAAGGACCTCGTCTTCCGGCCCGGCCGTGACGAACTGGCCACCGTCGACTCCACGTTCCACATGCCGACCAGGCGGAAGGAACTGGGCGGCGAGTTCCGCTACTCGATCACCGAGGCCTTCCCGATCGGCTTCGGGTTCAAGGAGTACGTCTCCTTCCCGGCCCGGCGCACCGAGTACGTCTCCACCGGCACCGGCCAGCGCTGGCACGAGTCCGTCGACCTCGGCGACTCCCTCGAACAGCGCGGCGGCACCCCGTCCTACCGGGGCGGCAGCCGGGTGGACCTCGACTGGTTCGGCCCCGTCTGGCACCCCTGGCTGGGCACCGGCCTCGGCTGGGGCCAGGAGCGCAGCGGCAACGACCTGCGGTTCAACACCCCCGGCTGGGGCGACTCCGGCACCGACCACACCGGCTTCGGCAACGTGTGGGGCGACGACACCATGAGCCAGTACACCGAGGTGTACGTCGACGGCGTCCGCGTCGACCGCAGGATGAGCTCCGGCGCCTACGCGTGGGACGCGCCCGCCGAGGAGGCCACGTACAAGGTGGTCACCGAGACCAAGCTCGACGAGGAGCGCTGGCGGCTCGCCACCCAGGGCCGCAGCGAGTGGACCTTCCGGTCCGCCGAGACCCCGCAGGGCCGCACCACCCGGCTGCCGATGCTCAACCTCGGCTTCGACGTCGACACCGACCTGAACGGGGACGTCCGCGCCGGACGGACCCTCCCCGTCGGGATCTTCGCCGAGTACGTGGAGGGCGCCACCGGCACCGGCACCATCGGCGGCGGCACCCTGGAGGTCTCCTACGACGAGGGCACGACCTGGAAGAAGGTCACCCTGAGGAAGTCCCGGCACGGCGCCGCCTGGAACGGCGAACTGCGCGTACCGTCCGGCGCGGCCTCCGTCTCGCTGCGGGCCGGGGCGAGCGACGACCGGGGCGGCTCGGTGAAGCAGGAACTGCTCCGCGCGGTCGGCGTGAAGTAGCGCCACCGCGCACCGGGTCCGGGCCGGGCCCCTCCGTCGTGACGGGACGGAGGGGCCCGGCTCTCCCGTGCGCGACACGGGATACGGCGAATGGGGGAGTTCCGGGCTCAACCCGCCCCGGGAAGAGCCTTCTTCAGGATCTTGCCCATGTCGTTGCGGGGGAGCGCGTCGAGGTGGCGCACCACCCGGGGCCGCTTGTGCGGGGCGAGCGACTCCGCCACATGGGCGGCGAGTTCCGCGTCCGTCGGCGGGCTCCCGGGGTCCACCGGCACCACCCAGGCCACGATCCGCTCGCCCAGGTCCGGGTCGGGCTCGCCGGTGACGGCCGCCTCCCGGACCCCGGGGTGGTCGAGCAGCGCGTTCTCGATCTCCCCCGCCCCGATCTTGTAGCCGCCGCTCTTGATCAGGTCGGTCGCCCTCCGGCCCACCAGCCGCACCGCGCCGTCCGGGTCCCGTACCGCCATGTCGCCGGTGCGGAACCAGTCCCCGTCGAAGGCCGCCGCCGTCGCCTCCGGCCGCCCGAGGTACCCGGAGAACAGGTTCGGGCCGCGCACCTGCACCTCGCCGACGGTCTCCCCGTCGTACGCCCCGAGCACCGAACCGTCGTCGTCGACCAGCCGCAGCCCCACGCCCGCGAGCGGCACC
Organism: Streptomyces sp. NPDC101490; assembly: GCF_044767145.1. NCBI lineage: Bacteria > Bacillati > Actinomycetota > Actinomycetes > Kitasatosporales > Streptomycetaceae > Streptomyces > Streptomyces sp. NPDC101490. The sequence goes on along the minus strand of NZ_JBIWNI010000003.1, from coordinate 728,055 downwards.
CCGACCGTCCCCGGGCGCGGCCCGCTGTCCGGCAGGACGCTGGTGTTCATCAGCGTCTCCGTCATCCCGTACCGCTCCACGACGGTCCGGCCCGTCGCCGCCGTGATCCGCTCGTGGTCGTGGACCGGCAGCGCCGCCGAACCGGAGACCAGCAGCCGGGCCCCCGCCAGCGCCCCGGCCAGCGCCGGGTCCCCGGCGAGCGCGTCCGCGAGCCGGTGGTACATGGTCGGTACGCCGAACAGCATCGTGCCGCCCCCGGCGCCCAGTTCCCGGGTCACGCCCTCCACGGAGAACGCGCCCAGGTGCCGCAGCTCACCGCCGCGCCGCAGCGGGCCGAGCACCCCGAGGACGAGACCGTGGACGTGGAACAGCGGCAGCGCGTGCACGAGGACGTCGTCGGCCGTCCAGGACCAGGCCCCGGCGAGGGCGTCGAGGGACGCGGCGACGGCCCGGCGGGACAGCACCACGCCCTTCGGGGGCCCGGTGGTGCCCGAGGTGTAGACGACGAGGGCGGGCACCTCGGGATCGTCCGGCTCGGCGGGCAGGAGAACGGGACCGGGACCGGTCCGTACGGCATCGGGAACGGTCCGTACGGGACCGGCCCCGGCGGGTGCGAGGTCCACGTCGATCCGGGGCACCCCGTCGAGCCCGGCGGGCAGGGCGTCGGCGGGCCCGGCCAGTACGGCGGAGGGCGTGCTGTCCCCCAGGACGTGCGCCAGCTCCCGTTCACCGGTGCGCGGATTGAGCGGGACGGCGGGCACGCCCGCGAGCAGGGCCGCGACCACCGCGACCACGGTGTGCGCGCCGGAGGTCGCCCAGACCGCGACCCGCTCCGCTCCCGCGATCCGGTCCGCCAGGGCTCCGGCGGCCCGCGCGAGGCCCTCGTACGTCAGGGTGTCCGCGCCGCAGCGCACGGCGGTCCGGCCGGGATCGGCTCCGGCCGTCAGGGCAGGGAAGAACGCACTCACCGTTCGTACTCCTCGGTTCGTCGAGGGCGAAGGTCGCCGGAAGGCATTCTGCCGGGACCCGGCCGGGCGGCGAGTGGGGTGCGGTGGGCGGGGTGAGGTGGACGGGGTGCGGGGTGCGGTGGGCGGGGTGAGGCGGGGCGAGGTGGGCGCGCCCGGACTTCCCGGGCGCGCCCCCGCCCGGCCGCCGTGCTCCGGTCCGTCAGGCCCCGCCGGGCGTGGCCGCCGGTGTCTTCGGCGCGGGCGGCTGTTCCTCGCTCTCCGGGCGGATCCCGCGCATCCGCCCGTACGCGTACACACAGCCCGCGAGCGCCAGGTCGGACAGGAGCATGAAGCCGATCGAGTACGAGCCCTTGGCGCTGTAGATCGCGCCCATCACCAGGGGCGGCAGGAAGCCGCCGAGGCCGCCCATCGCGCCCACGATGCCCGTCACCGAGCCGACCTTGGCCTGCGGGGTGACCTGGGAGACCAGGGCGAAGACCGAACCGCTGGCCGTGCCGAGACCGGCCGCCATGATGAGCAGGGCGACCGTCCCGCCCGGGTTGAGCGGCGGATCGAAGGCCTGGACGATGGCGAGCAGCGCGACCGTGCCCAGCGCGACCGCCGTCACGAGCGCCGGGTGGACCCGGTCCGACAGCCAGCCGCCGATCGGCCGGAAGACCACGGTGACCAGCGCGAACCCGGCGGCCTTGGTGCCCGCGTCCGTCGGGTCCAGCTCGTACCAGGTCTTCAGGTACGTCGGCAGGTAGACGCCGAAGGCGACGATGCCGCCGAAGCCGATCGCGTACAGCGCCGACAGCTCCCACGTCACCCGCAGCCGCCCGGCCGCGCCGAGCCTGCTCGCCAGGGACGCGGTGGGCACCGGCCGGTCGGGCCGGTCCGTGATGAGGAACGTGGCGAGCACGGCGTACACCGCGAGCGCGACCGCCACCACGACGAACGGCAGGTTCTCGCCGTGCTTCGCGATCCTGGGCGTGAAGTAGCCGGAGAGCGCCACACCGCCCATGCCCATGCCGAACACCCCGAGCGCCAGACCGCGCTTGGCGGGCGGGAACCAGGAGTTGACCAGCGGGACGCCGATGGCGAACGTGGTGCCGCCGAGCCCCAGGAGGAAGCCGACGACCAGCATCAGGCCGTAGCTGTCCTTGACCACGATCAGCAGCAGCACCGGCACGATCGTCAGCGCCGACACCAGCGGGAACATCAGCTTGGCGCCGTACCGGTCGGTCAGCGCGCCCGCCGGGATCCGGCCGAGCGAGCCGACGAGGACGGGCACCGCCACCAGCAGCGACTGCTCGAAGGAGCTGAGCGAGAGCCGGTCGCCGTACCAGCTCGCCAGCGGCGCGATCAGGTCCCACGCCCAGAAGGTCAGTGCGAAGCCGATGGTGGCCATCACCAGATTGCGGTAGGCCGCGGCGGTCGGCGGCGCGGTGTCGGTGTCCACGCGACCAGTCAAGGCCGGGGGAGGGGCCGGGGCGCGCGGGGCTGCTCCGTAGGGGTGAGCACGGCCGGGGATTCCGGCGGTGGGTCTGTGGTGGGCGCGGCATCCGGTGGCGGGTCTGCGGTGAGTGGCGGGGGGTACGGACTCCGGTGGTGCGTCTGCTGTGGGTGGCGGGGTGCGGACTCCGGCGGTGGGCCTGCGGCGTATCGCGCGGGGCCGCCGTCCGGCCGGGGAGTGGCCGTCGCTACGGCCAGGCCACCGTCGTCGGCGGGGTGCCGTCGTCCGTGACCCGCAGCCGGACGCCTCCCGCTCCTCCCGTGCCTCCCGTGCCCGCCGAGACCTCGACCGTGATCGCGCCGACCCCGGGCCGCCGGTGCGCCGAGGCCAGCGCCCCGCGCAGCACCGCCAGGATCTTCTCCGCGTCCGCTTCCTCGACGAGGGTGTCCACAGCGCCGGAGAAGTGCACCGACGGCTGGAAACCGAGCAGCGCGGAGGCCCCGCCGGTCTCCCGCAGCACCTTCCCCCGGAAGGAGGTGGGCGCGTCGGCGGGCGGCTGCTGGAGCGCGAAGATGGTCGTACGGACCTCCTGGATCGTCGAGTCCAGCTCGTCCACCGCCCGCCCGAGGAGCACGTCGTCCTCGGCGGAGCCGGCCGCCCGCCGCCGGGTCGACTCCAGCATCATCTCGGTGGCGAACAGCCGCTGCACCACCAGATCGTGCAGGTCGCGCGCGATCCGGTCCCGGTCCTCGAACACCGCGAGCCGCTCCCGGTCCTGCCGGGCCCCCGCCAGCACCAGGGCGAGCGCCGCCTGTGAGGCGAACTGCGAGGCGAGCAGCCGCTCCACCGCCGAGTAGGGCGGTCCGCCGCGCCGCCGGGGGAGGGCGAGGGTGCCGATGAGCCGCCCGCCGCTGCGCAGCGGCAGCATCATCGACGGGCCGAACCGGGACCGTACGGGAGTGGTCATCCGGGGGTCGGTCGCCGAGTCCTCGATGAAGACGGGCTCCCCGCCGAGGAGTTGGACGAGGACGGGGGAGCCGGGCGCGATGGTGGTGCCGACCAGGTCGCCCGGGTCGTCCGTGGTGGACGCGGCCACGATCTCCATACCGCCCTCGGGGGTGGGCTGGAGGACCACCCCGGCGGAGGCGCCGGACAGGACGCGGGCCTGTTCGGCGACGGCCGTCAGGGCGTTCTCGGCGGACTGGCCGGTCAGCAGGGCCGTGGTCACCGCGGCGGCGCCCTCGATCCAGCGTTCCCGCTGCCGGGCCGTCTCGTACAGGCGCGCGTTGCCGATGGCGATGCCCGCCTGTGAGGCCAGCACCCGCAGCAGGGCGAGGTCCTCCTCGGTGAAGCTGCCGTTCCGCTTCTCGGTGAGGTAGAGGTTCCCGAAGACCTCGCTGTCCACCCGGACCGGGACGCCGAGGAAGGACCGCATCTCAGGGTGCCCCTCGGGGACGCCGGAGGAGCGCGGATCGGCCGTCAGATCGTCCAGGCGCAGCGGCCGGGGGTCCCGGACCAGGGAGCCGAGGAGCCCGGTGCGGCCGTCGGGGAGGCGGCCGATACGGCTCCGCTGCTCGTCGGTCATGCCGGAGGTGAAGAGCTCGGTCAGCCGGGGCCCCTCGGGGTCGACCACTCCGAGGGCGCCGTAACGGGCTCCGGTCAGCTCGGTGGCGGAGTCCACGAGGTGCTGGAGCGTGGTGCGGAGTTCGAGGTCCGTGCCGACGCCGAGGACGGCTTCGAGCAGCGCGGGCAGACGGGAGGAGCCGTCGTCCGCGCTCCCCGGGGACGCGTCGGGCGTGGTTCCTCGGGGCGTGGCGGCCGCGACCTCTCCGGGCGTGGCCGTGCTTCCACGGGAGGACGCGGCCCCGTCGGCGGCGGTGGGCGTGGCCGTACCGGGTGCGGTGGCCGGGCCGGTGTCCCTGTCGGCTGTCCTGCCTGTGCCTGTGCCTGTGCCTGTGCCCGTGCGCGTGCGCGTGCCCGTGCCCGTGAGCGTGCCTGTGCCCGTGTCCATGTCCGTGCGCGTGCCCGTGTCCCCGTCGGCGGGCGGGCCTGCGTCCGTGTCCTCGTCCGTGATCGTCATGATCCCATTGTCGTGCGGATGATGGGCTTTCGCCTGGAGTGTCCGGGGCGGTGCGGGAGGGGACGGGAGGCCGCGAACGGCCCGACCGCCGTGCCCGCGCCGGGGGTTCAGTCGTCGTCGGCCAGCGGGTCGCGTTCCGCCAGCGGGTCGAGGATCATCGGCTGGACCTTGCCCTCCAGCATCGCGCCGAGCCCCAGGACCGCGCACACGTCCGGCCGTTCGGCGATGTGCACCGGCATGCCGGTCGCCTCGCGCAGCATCTGGTCGAGCCCCGGCAGCAGGGCGCTGCCGCCGACCATCATGATCCCCCGGTCCGCGAGATCGGCCACCAGGTCCGGCGGGCAGTCCCGCAGCACCTTCCCGATGCCGTCCAGGACCGCCGTCAGCGGAGTGTGGATGGCCTCCCGCACGGCGGCGGTGTCGACCGTCACCGACCGGGCCAGGCCCGTCGCGACGTCCCGCCCGTGGATCTCGGTCCACGCCGGGCCCTGCGGGGTCAGCCCGTTGCCGCTGAGGGCCAGCTGGAGCGGCCGTACCGACTGGCTCGGCAGCATCAGCTCGTGGTGGTGGCGCAGATGCTGGATGATCGCGTGGTCGATGGCGTCACCGCCGACCGGCATCCGCTCCGCCGTCACGATCGCGCCGAGCGAGAGGACCGCGACCTGCGTCGTCGCCGCCCCGCACACCAGGATCATGGTGGCGGTCGGCTGCTCGACCGGCAGCCCGCAGCCCACCGCCGCCGCGATCAGCGTGTCCACCAGCTCCACCCGGCGCGCTCCGAGCCCGACGAGGGTCTCGACGGCGGCGCGCTGCGCCAGCGGATCGCTGTCGTGCGGGGTGCAGGCGGCGGCCCGCAGCCGGGGCTTGCGGCGCAGCTGGCGGCGGAGCTTCTCGCCAAGGAGGTGGCGGAGCATCCGCTGGGCCATCTCGATGTCGACGACCGTGCCGCCGGAGACCGGGCGGACGACCCGGATGTAGTCGGGGGTGCGGCCGGTCATCTTCTCGGCCAGCGCGCCGACGGCGATCAGCGCTCCGGTACGGGTGTTGACGGCGGCGACGCTCGGCTCGTCGACGACGAGTCCGGCTCCCTTGACGAAGACCCGGGTGCGGGCGGCACCCAGGTCGACGGCGACATGGCAACGACGCAGCTGCTCAAGGCTGACGGTCACGACGGTTCCTCCGGAGTGCGGTGCTGGCACGGGCGAGGTGGTGCGCGGTCCTTGTTGGCATCGTCCGGCGGTCCGGCGCGCGGCGCGCGCTGGGATGAGCCGCCCGGGGCGCCGGGGGCGGGCCGGACGGGGGGTGCCGAAGCGGGAGAATCACGACGCACCGCCGCCGACCTGCGGTTTCCTCACAGAATCCTCACGTCGGTGCCTCCCCTTGGGCGTACGGCCCGGCATAGCCTGCGGGCCCCATGGACTACTGCCACGCGTGCCGGCGGCACCTCAACGGGGCCCTCGCCTGTGCCGGGTGCGGGACTCCCGCCGAGCAACTGCGGTACGAGAACCCCCACATACCCACCCCCGCACCGAACCCGTCGGCTCCGTCCGCCCTGTCCACCCCGTCGGCCCGGTCGGCCCGGTCGGCCCCGTCGGCCCCGTCGGCCCCGTCCGTCCTGTCCGGCTCGGTCGGCTTCTCGGCGACGGCCGGGGGATCCACCCCGGCCGACATCTTCGGCGGGCCCGAGCGGTCCGCCCCCACCGCCGGGGGCGAGGGCTTCGCCCCGGGCGGCTTCCCCGGCGCGGCGGAGCCGACGCCGGACCACGCGTACGTCTACGAACTGGACGCCGTCGAGCCACCGCGCCGTCCGGCCGCGCACGGGGGCCGCCGGGCCGTACGGGGCCGGGCCGCGAAGCGCGGCGGAAGAGGAGCACGGGGCGGCAGGGGCCGTACAGCCCTGGTGAGCGGCCTGGGCCTGGTGCTCGCGGTGGGCTCCCTGGGTCTGGCGAGGCTGGCCCTGGAGGACCCGGCCCCGACGGGCGCGGCGACGGCGGTCGAGGAACTGGACACCACGACGGAGCCACCACCGCCCGAGCCGGCGGAACCCACCACCGCCCCAGCCGTGGACACCCCGGCCACGGCACCCCCGACGAGCCCGCGCCGGGCGAGCGCGGGTACGGGTCCGGGGACCGGCGCGCCGTCCGCCGCCGAGGGCCCCGCGGCAACGCCCGTGACGACGGCTCCCTCCGAGCACTCCCCGGCACCGCCGGAACCCACGGAGTCCGCGCCCCCGGCGACGACCACCCCGCCCCCGCCTCCCACGGACCCGGCCGGAACGCCGTCCTCCGCGCCCCCGCCTGCGAGCACCCCCACGCCCCCCTCGGCCACCCCACCGACGACCAGCCCCGCCCCTGCACCCGCCCCGACCTGCACCCCATTCCTGTGGTGGTGCGTGTAGCGCGAGGCGACGACGGGCCCGGCGTCCACGGGTGCCGGGCCCGTCGTCAGGGACCTTTCCGCCAACAGCGTCATGGGGTACGGAACAACCGGCCCTGAGGCGGCCAGTACGTTGTCCCTTCGGGGACGAGAAGGGCTCTTCCGCCGTGACCCGGCAGGCATGGCGGGTCACAGCGGATGGCATGGGGCCCGATGTCCGGTCGGAATCGGCAGGAAGTGTGCGGGCTGACAGGTATGGAACTGAGAAGAGAGGTCTCTCTGAGCGCTTGGAGGTCGCCCGCGGCCGAGGAGGCGGTGTACGCGACCGGGGTGACGCCGGTGGGGCCCGTCGTTCTGACGCGCGGGCCCGGAGCCCGTTCGTGTCCGGAGGCCGCCGCCGATGGCTGGGAGGACTGGACGCTGGCCCTTCGTGGTGAACCCCGGCTGCGGATCCAGGGGCTCGGCGCACCCGGCCACCTGTCCCGGAAGCTGCTCGCCCGGGGCCTCGACGGGGTCTGGGACGGTGAGGAGTGCCGGGTGCGGGTCGCCTCGTCGCTCGCTCGGTCCCGGCGCTCGGCCAGTGTCGAGCGGGCGTCCGTCCGGGTCGCCTTCCGGCCCGCCGGGCTGAGGATCCAGGTGGTTCAGGGCGATGAGCCGCAGGGGTCGAGGAGCGCGGGGAGGTGGGACCTCTCCGCTCCCACGGACACGGTGGTGCTCGGCGCGTGCCTCTTCGAATGGGCCGAGATGGACCACTTCCTCAGGACGCCCGGGCTTCGGCAGCTCTGACTCGGCGGTGCGGCCGGTGCTCCCCACTCGGGGGCTTCGGCCGCACCCTTTTCCGTCCGGGGCGCCGGGGAGGCCTCCGGCCGTGGATGTCCGGGGACTCCCGGCCGTCAGACCAGGCCCTCGCCCGCGTCGGCGCCCAGCATTCGCCTCAGCAGGTCCCTCAGCAGCGTGCGCTCGATCTCCGTCAGTTCGCCGAGGGGTTCGCGGGCGAAGTTGAGGGAGTCGCGGAGGTGGTGGGCCGTGGCGCGGCCCTCTTCGGTGGGGACGGCCAGTTTCACGCGGCGGTCGGCCGGGTCCGGGTGGCGCTCGACCAGGCCCCGGGCCTCCAGGCGGTCCACTATCCCGGTGATGTTGGACGGCTCGCACTTCAGCTTCTGGGCGATGCGCCGCATCGGCAGCGGGTCGAGCGAGAGCAGGCCGAGGACCCGCGCCTGCGCGCCGGTCAGCGCGTGCTGCGCGGCCGCCTGCTCGTACTCCTCGTAGTAGCGCGCCACGACCGTGCCGATCAGCTCGACGACTTCGAGGGTCAGGGGGTCTGTGCGTGAGGTGGCCATGCGCACCAGTCTACCCAGATACTTGACAACATGAAATATCCAGGCGCATGATTGTTTCAGTCCATGAAGCTTTTCTGATCCGAAGCTTCCCGAAGCTTCTCCCCGGAGGCCGTACTCATGTCCGTTCTTCCCGCGTCCAGCCGTGAGTGGCACCTCGTCGCCCGCCCGCACGGCTGGCCCGTCCCCACGGACTTCGCCCTGCGCGAGGTGCCGGTCGCCGAGCCCGCCGAGGGCCGTGTCCTCGTGCGCAACCTGCACTTCTCCGTCGACCCGTACATGCGCGGCCGGATGAACGACACCAAGTCGTACATCCCGCCGTTCCAGCTCGACCGGCCCATGGACGGCGGCGCCGTCGGCGTGGTCGTCGCCTCCGGTGCGGAGGGCTTCGCGGTCGGAGACCACGTCCTGCACGGCCTCGGCTGGCGGGAGTACGCGGACGTGTCCGCGCAGCAGGCCACCAAGGTCGATCCCGAGCTCGCCCCCCTCTCCGCGTACCTCGGTGTCCTCGGCATGACCGGCCTCACGGCCTACGCGGGCCTCTTCGAGGTCGCCTCCTTCAAGGAGGGCGACGCGGTCTTCGTCTCCGGCGCCGCCGGGGCGGTCGGCAGCCAGGTCGGCCAGATGGCGCGGATCAAGGGCGCCTCCCGGGTCATCGGCTCGGCGGGCTCCGACGAGAAGGTGAAGTTCCTCGTGGAGGAGCTCGGCTTCGACGCCGCCTTCAACTACAAGAACGGCCCGGTCGACGAGCAGCTCCGCGCCGCCGCCCCGGACGGTATCGACGTCTACTTCGACAATGTCGGCGGTGACCACCTCGAAGCCGCGATCTCCTCGCTCAACGTGCACGGCCGCGCCACCATCTGCGGCATGATCGCCCAGTACAACGACACCGAGCCGGTGCCCGGTCCGCGCAACATGGCGATGATCATCGGCAAGCGGCTGCGGCTCCAGGGCATCCTCGTCGGCGACCACTACGGCCTCCAGAAGCAGTTCGTCCAGGAGGTCGGCGGCTGGCTCGCCTCGGGCGAGCTCAAGCACCGAGAGACCTTCGCCGAGGGCATCGAGCACGGTGTGGACGCCTTCCTCGGACTGCTGCGCGGGGACAACACCGGAAAGATGATCGTCTCGCTGACGCGTTAGTCTTCCCTCAGCCGCCGCGATCGTGGGCGCGAGTCGCGGCGAACCATGAAGGAAGTACCAGGTATGCCGATCCAGCACTCCGAGGTCCTCTACACCGCCGTCGCCACCGCCGAGGGCGGCCGGGACGGCCGGGTCTCCACCGACGACGGCAAGATCGACGTCGTCGTGAACCCGCCGAAGGCCATGGGCGGTTCCGGCGAGGGGACCAACCCCGAGCAGCTCTTCGCGGCGGGCTACAGCGCCTGCTTCCAGGGCGCGCTCGGCGTCGTCGCCCGCAACGAGAAGGCCGACATCTCCGGCTCGACGGTCACCGCCGAGGTCGGCATCGGCAAGAACGACGAGGGCTTCGGCATCATCGTCAGGATCTCGGCCCGCATACCGAACGTGGACGCGGACACCGCCAGGGACCTGATCGAGAAGGCCCACCAGGTCTGCCCGTACTCCAAGGCGACCCGGGGCAACATCACGGTCGAGCTCGCCGTCTGAACCAGGCTCGCCGTCTGAACCGAGCCCGCCTCCGAGCGGAGCCCGCCGTCCGGTTCCGGACGCGCGGTACCGGCGAGGGCCGCATCCCGTCCGGGGTGCGGCCCTCGGCCGTGTCCGGGGGAGTGGCCGGCCCTCTCGCTGTGGTCGGGCCGCTGGTCGGACGGCTGCGGGGGCCTTCGGGGTCCACCGCTACAGTGACCCCCATGCGTGATCTCGGGGTGGGTTTCAGATATCTGTTGCGGGGCCAGAAGTGGGTCGGGCAGCACGGGCGTTGGCTGGGGTTCGGGCTGCTGCCCGGACTCGTGACCCTCGTGCTGTACGCGGGGGCGCTCGTCGGGCTCGGTTACGGCGCCGACGACCTGGTCGCCTGGGTCACTCCGTTCGCCGACGACTGGACCTCGCCCTGGATCGGGATCTTCCGGGGCACCCTGACCGCCCTCGTCTTCGTCTTCGGTCTGTTCCTCGCGGTCATCACCTTCACCGCCGTCACGCTCCTCGTCGGCCAGCCGTTCTACGAGTCGCTCTCCGAGGAGGTCGACCGGAGCGAGGGCGGCGAGGTCCCCGAGTCCGGGCTGCCGCTCTGGCGCGATCTGTGGATCTCGGCCCGCGACAGCCTGCGCGTCCTGCTGAGGGTGGCGTTCTACGGCCTCCTCCTCTTCGCCTGCGGGTTCATCCCGGTCGTCGGCCAGACCGTCGTGCCCGCGATCGGCTTCTGTGTCTCCGGCTTCTTCCTCACCGAGGAACTGGCTGCCGTCGCGCTCCAGCGCCGGGGCGTCGAGCTGAAGGAGCGGCTGCGGCTGCTCCGGGGGCGCCGGGCGGCCGTCCTCGGCTTCGGCGTTCCGCTGACCCTCGCCTTCCTGGTGCCCTTCGTCGCCGTCTTCCTGATGCCGGGCGCCGTCGCCGGAGCCACCCTGATGGCCCGTGACCTGTGCGGGGAGACGTCCGGCGGCGGACACGACGAGGAGGGCCGTCCGGCCGCCGTCGCGCGGCCTGCCGTCGACGGCCCCACCCCCGCCTGACAGGACCTCGACCCAGCCCAGCCCAGCCCAGCGGGGCCGGGCCGTACCGGACCCGAACCGGTCCCGGCTCCGCCCGGCAGACCCCGGGCCCCAGACCCCGGGCCCCAGACCCCGGACCCCGGGCGAATCCGGCGGGGCGCGTCAGCCGGGCCTTCCCGGCCGGGCCGTGCGCGTCCGGTCCCGATCCCCGGCCGGTCCCGGGGCCGTACGCGACCGGGCCCGTCGGCGGAGCCCGTACCGCCCCCGCTCAGACCTCCAGCACCGGGTGCAGCTCCGGGCGGGCGTCCCACCACGTCCGGTAGAACGCGTTGTTGTCGACGTTCGCCAGATAGCCGGCCACCGCCGCCCGGTGCAGCAGTTCCGCGTCCCGGGCGGACACCGCGGCCCTGTTCCAGGCCAGCCGGATACGGCCCATGATCGGATCGCCCTCCAACGGCCGCAGCACCGTGCCCGGCGCGGGCGGGGCGGTCGGCTGGCTCAGGGAGATCGCCCGCCCCGAGGCGATCAGGTCGTAGTGCATCTTCCGGTCGGGCACCCGGTGCCGCAGCGCCGGGGCGAACCCGACCCGGGCGCACGCGGCGACCAGCGCCTCGGGGCCCCCGTCGTCGTCCTCCACCAGCATCATCCAGGCCTCCCCGGCCAGCTCGGCGAGGGAGATCCGCTCCCTGGCCGCCAGCGGGTGCGCCGCCGACAGCCGTACGCAGAACGGCTCCTTGGCGATCACGGTCCGCGCGGTGGTGCCCTCCGGCAGGGCCACCTCGTGGTCGTTGACCTCCCCGTACAGCACGGCGTCGTACCGTCCCGCGCCCAGCTGCCGGGTCAGTGTCGTCGCCGAGTGCTCCACGGTCACCGAGATGTCCTGCCCGGCCATCACCCGCTCCAGCTGTCCCAGCAGTCCGTCGACGAGGACGAGCAGGATGCAGCCGAGGCGCAGCGGGGTGTCCGGGGCGGCGGCCCGCGCCCCGGCGGCCAGCGCGTCCATCTCACCGAGCACCAGCCGGGCCTTCGACAGGACGAACTCGCCCAGCGGGGTGGGCTCCACCCCGTGCCGGCCGCGCAGGAACAGCTCCCCGCCCGCGACCCGTTCGATGCGGCGGAGCTGTGCGGAGAGCGCGGGCTGCGACACCCCGAGCCGCCCGGCGGCCCGCCCCAGGCTGCCCGCCTCCGCTATCCGGCAGACGGCCTCAAGATGCCTCAACTCCAGCTGCATTTCAGCAGCGTACGCAGGGCCGTGCGGGCGCACCATAACCCGCGTCTTATGCCGCGTGAGATGTCCCGAACTAGCCATGTCCACGCCCATACTCGGCGCGACGAACCGTCTCCCCCACCACGATCCACCCCTCGATCGGAGCAGACGTGCACCCCACCAGACTGACGGCGGCCGTGGCCGCCCTCGCGCTCTCGGCGAGCCTCGCGACGGCCTTCGTCGCTCCGGCCGTCGCGGCCCCGCAGGCGCAGCCCGTGCCCCCGGGCCACGGCAAGTCCCTGGCTCTCGCCGCCGCCGACGACGCCGCCGAGAGCGGTCTCGACGAGCTGCGGCACGGCGCCGACGAGGAGCTCGTCCGCACGTCCGTCACCCCGTGGGCGAACGGCCTGTACTACGCCTCCTACGAGCGCACCTACCGCGGTCTCCCGGTCGTCGGCGGTGACGCGGTCGTCGTCTCGGACAGCACGGGGAAGGTACGCGAGGTCACCGGCGCCCCGGCGCCCGCCCTCCGGCTCTCCACCCGGGCGAAGGTGACCTCCGCCGCCGCCCTGGCCACGGCCCGCGCGCAGCTGGCGTCCGTGGAGAGCGCGGGCGCCCCCGAGCTGACCGTGCTTCTCAAGGGCGGCAAGGCCGTGCTGACCTGGCACACCCGGGTCGTCGGCCGCACCGCGAAGAACGCGCCGAGCGCCCTCGACACCTATGTGGACGCGGGCACCGGGGCCATCGCCCGGTCGACCGACAAGATCCTGCATGCCGACGGGCGCGGCTACCACAACGGCAACGTCACCATCGACACCGCCGCGAGCTCCATGACCGACACCACCCGGGGCTCCTTCAAGTGCGGCGGCCAGAACGGCAGCGCGTACACGGGATCCTCGCCGTGGGGCAACAGCGGCGCCAACGACCTCGTGACCGCCTGCGTCGACATCATGTACGCGGCGCAGAAGGAACACTCCATGCTCAAGGAGTGGTTCGGCTACAACGGCCAGAACGGTCAGGGCGGGATGGTCCCGGCGCGCGCCGGTCTGAGCGAGGTCAACGCGTACTACGACGGGACGAAGACCACGTACGGCCGCAACCAGAACGGCACCATGCAGCTCACCGGCATCGACGTCGTGGCGCACGAGTACGGCCACGAGATCTTCGACCGGACGCCGGGCAGCGCGGGTTCGTCCAACGAGAACGGCGGGATGAACGAGTCGACGGGCGACATCTTCGGCGCGCTCACCGAGCACTATGCCAACAACCCGAACGACACCCCGGACTACACGGTCGGCGAGAAGCTGAACTTCCTCGGCGACAACAAGCCCATCCGGTACATGTACAACCCGTCGCTCGCGAACAACGACCCCAACTGTTATCCCCAGTTGAGCTCGGGCACCGAGGTGCACGCGGCGGCCGGTCCGCAGAACCACTGGTTCTACCTGCTCGCCGAGGGTTCCAGCCCGGGCGGCGGCAAGCCCAACAGCCCCATATGTTCCGGCGGTCCGTCCTCGGTGACCGGCATCGGCATCCAGAAGGCGGGCAAGATCTTCATGGGCGCCCTGCTCATGAAGACGTCCTCCTGGAACCACCTGGCCGCCCGCAAGGCGACCCTGACGAGCGCCAAGAACACCTACGGCAGCGTCGAGTGCAACGCGGTGAAGACCGCCTGGAACGCGATCGGCGTTCCGGCCCAGTCCGGTGAGACCGACTGCGGCGGCACCAGCACCCCGGACTTCTCGCTCGCCCTGAACCCCTCCTCGGGTTCGGTCCAGGCCGGTGCCTCGGTCACCTCGGCGGTGAACACCAGCACCACCGGCGGCAGCGCGCAGACCGTCCAGCTCTCCGCGAGCGGTGCCCCGAGCGGGGTCACGGTCTCCTTCAGCCCCTCCTCGGTGACCTCGGGCTCCTCGTCGACGATGACCGTGCAGGTCGCGGCGGGCACGGCCAACGGCACGTACCCGATCACCGTGACCGGTACGGGCTCCGCCACCCACACCGTCACCTACCAGCTGTCGGTCGGTTCGACGAACCCGCCCACCGGCTGCGGCAACACCCAGAAGACCTACCAGGGCACCCTGACCTCCGGCCAGGCCCAGGCGCAGCCGGACGGTTCGTACTACTACTCGGCGGCCTCGGGCACCCATGTGGGCTGCCTGCGCGGTCCGGCCGGTGCCGACTTCGACCTGTACCTGCAGAAGTGGAACGGCGCGAGCTGGGTGGACGTGGCGGTGGGCGGCACGGAGACCGCCGACGAGAACACCAGCTACTACGGCACCGCGGGCTACTACCGGTACGTGGTCCACGCGTACAGCGGCTCGGGCGCGTACACGCTGGGCCTGACGGCCCCGTAGGGACCATCCGGTACGGGACCACCCCTCAGGGGCGGTCCCATGGGAACCGCCCCGTAGGGGACCGCCCCTCGGAGGACGCCCACCCGAAAGACCGCCCCTCAAGAGGGGCGGGGAGGCATCGCGGACCGGGGGTTCCGTGAGGTCTCTCCATGGAGCCGGGCCGCCGTATGTCCCACGGCGGCCCGGCTTCTCCATGTCTCCGCGTCTCCGCGTCTCTGCGTCTCTGGGTCTCCGCGTCTCCGCGTCCGAGCCGCGCCGACGTCACCGGCCGCCGGACCGGGCCCCTCCCCGTCCCGTCCGGCGGGGCCTCAGCCGATCTCCGCCAGGGCGAAGCCCGGTTCCGTGCCGCCCGCGTCCGCGAGGCGGGCGCCGTCCGGGCCCCAGGCCCCGGCCCGGCCGCAGCCCGTGCCGTCCTCGTTGGCCCCGAGGACGTTGCCGAGCACCACGTACAGGCCGAAGTCCCGGGCCCGTACGGGATAGACCGTGTCGAACGAGTCGTTGTCGGCGGCCAGCACCGAGCTGGCCAGATAGGCGGCGCAGCCGTCGGCGGCGGCCCGTTCGGCCAGTTCGGGGAAGCGGTTGTCGTAGCAGGTGGCGGTGGCGAACCGGAGCCCGTCGAGGGTGAACCGCCCGTCGGTGGCGCCGGGCGCGAACACCTCCCGCTCGATCCCGTACAGGTGCCGCTTGTCGTAGCGGGCGAGGAGCGAGCCGTCCGGGCCGATCACCAGCGAGGTGACCGCCGGGCGTCCGTCGTCCGTCCGCACCGGCCCGTTGACGACGGCCGCCGCCGACACCGCGCGGCAGGCGTCCCGTACGGGTTCGAGCCGGGGGTCGTCCTCGGTGAGGACCAGGGCGGGGGTGTCCCGGATCAGGGAGGGCTCGTAGCCGGTGAGGCAGAGCTCGGCGAAAACGACCAGGCGGGCGCCCTCGGCCCCGGCGGCCCGGACCAGGCCGGCGACGGTCCGGACATTGGCGTCGAGGTCCCCCGCGACGGGGGCGAACTGGGTGGCGGCGATGATCATGCCCCCATCATCCCGCCCGGCCCCGTGACGGAAGCCAGGGGCTCCCCCGTCCCGCCCGGTCCGGAGCAGTGGCCGGGGCCTCTGCTCATCCCGCCCGGCCCGGCCCGGAGCGGTGGCGGGGACCTCTGCTCATCCCGCGCGGTCCGGAGCGGTGGCCGGAGCCTCTGCTCATCCCGCCCGGTCCGCTCCCGGCCGCCCCGGGGCGTCCTCCGCCGTCCCGTCGCCGCCGAGCAGCGCCAGGAAGTCCCGGAAGGCGCCCGGCATGTCGACCGCCGAGGGGTCCAGGAGCCACTGGTACTGGAGGCCGTCCATCACCGCGGTGAGGAGCGGCGCGGCCCGCTCCGGGGTGAGGCCGCCCGGCAGCCGGTCGCCGAACTCCAGGCGCAGCACCCGCGCCATGTTCTCCCGCACCTGCGCGTACCGCTCGGTGAAGAACTCCCGGGCCGGGTGCCCGTCCGTGACGCTCTCGCCGAGCAGCGCGGAGAAGGTCTGCACGATCCCGGGCCGCATCGCGTTGTACTCGACGAGGGAGTCCAGCAGGTCGAGCCGCCAGTTCTCGCGGTCGCGGCCGCCGCTGGTGTCCCAGCGGTCGCGTTCCCCCAGGACGGCGACGAGCAGCGCCTCCTTGGTGGGGAAGTAGTGCAGCAGCCCCTGCTGGGTCAGGCCGACGCGCTCGGCGACCGCGCCGAGGGCGGCACCCCGGTAGCCGCGCTCGGCGATCACCTCCAGGGCGGCGCGCAGGATCTCCGCCCGGCGTTCCTCGCTCCTCGCCCGTGCCATCGGCCCGGCCCCTTTCCGCAGGTCCTCGTCTCCAAGGACCGTACGCCATGATGAAAATAACGAAGAGGTCACGTTACCTACCGATCTACAGGTAAGTGGGTCCATGATGGCCCCACCAGCACTTCAACGCGGAGGTAACGGACGTGACGGACGTGAACGAGGATGCGGTGCGCGAGGCCAACGCCGATGAGGGCACCGCGAACCAGGGCGCCACGGACGGGGACGCGACGAACGGGAGCGCGGCGGACGGGAGCCCGGTGAGCGGCGACGCCCTGCGCGAGGCGGCCGTGGCGGCGGCGCTCGCCCGGCTCGACCTGGACACCAAGGCGCGGCTGCTCGGCGGCCAGGACATGTGGTCCCTGCCCGCCCTCCCGGAGATCGGCCTGGCGTCACTGGTCATGTCCGACGGCCCCATCGGCGTCCGGGGCGTCCGCTGGACCGCCGACGACCCGTCCGTCGCCCTGCCCTCCCCGACCGCGCTCGCCGCCACCTGGGACCCGGCCCTCGCCCGCCGGGCCGGCCGCCTCCTCGCCCAGGAGGCCCGCCGCAAGGGCGTCCACGTCCTCCTCGCGCCCACGGTCAACCTGCACCGCACGCCCCTCGGCGGCCGTCACTTCGAGGCGTACAGCGAGGACCCGCTGCTCACCGGCGCGATCGGCACCGGCTACGTCCAGGGCGTCCAGGACGGCGGCGTCGGCACCACCGTCAAGCACTTCGTCGCCAACGACGCCGAGACCGACCGCTTCACCGTCGACAACCGGATCGCCCCGCGCCCGCTCCGCGAGCTCTACCTCGCGCCCTTCGAGGCCATCGTCACCAACGCCCGCCCCTGGGGCATCATGACCGCCTACAACCAGGTCAACGGCGTGACGATGACCGAGCACCACCACCTCGTCAACGAGGTGCTGCGCGGCGAATGGGGCTTCGACGGCTTCAACGTCTCCGACTGGATGGCAGCCCGCTCCACCACCGGCGACATCCGGGGCGGCCTCGACGTCGCCATGCCCGGCCCCGTCACCGTCTACGGCGAGGCCCTCGCCGCCGCCGTGCGCGCCGGAGAGGCCGAGGAGTCCGCCGTCGACACCGCCGTCCGCAACGTCCTGCGGCTCGCCGCCCGCGTCGGCGCCCTCGAAGGCGCCCCGCCGGTCGTCACCGAACCCCCCGCCGCCCTCGACGGCGACGCACTCGCCCGCGAGATCGCCCGCCGGGGCTTCGTCCTGGTCCGCAACGAGAACGCGGCCCTGCCCCTGCGGGCGGGAAGCGTCGCCCTCTCCGGCGCCGCCGCCCGCGACGCCCGCGTCCTCGGCGGCGGCTCCGCGCAGGTCTTCCCCGAGCACGTCGTCTCCCCGCTCGACGGCCTCACCGCCGCCCTGCCCGCCGGGAGCCTCTCCTACGCGGTCGGCGCCGACCCCAGCGACGAACTCGCCCCCGCCGACCAGGGCTTCACCCTCCGCGCCCGCTGCCGCGACGCCGCCGGACGGCTCCTCGGCGAGGGCTCCCTGCCCAACGGGCAGGTCCAGTGGATCGGCGACGACCTCCCGGCGGGCGTCAGCCACGAGAACCTCGCCTCCGTCGAGGTCGTCGGCACCTTCACCCCGCGCGAGTCCGGGGAACACTCCTTCGGCACCCGGGGGCTCGGCGCCTTCACTCTCGCCGTCGGGGGCACCACCGTCTTCGACGGCGTCCAGACGATGGGCCCCGAGACCGACCCCTTCGAAGCGTTCTTCGGCTCCCCGGTCGAGCGCGCCAAGGTCACGCTCACCAGGGGCGAGACCGTCGAGGTCTCCCTGCTGCACACCCTGGACAAGGAGTTCGCGGCCCCGCTCCCGGCCGTCATGTTCTCCTTCGTCCACCTCGGGCCCCGCCGTGACCCCGACGAACTGATCACCGAGGCCGTCGAGGCGGCCCGCACCGCCGACACCGCCGTCGTGGTCGTCGCCACCACCGAGCGGGTCGAGTCCGAGGGCTTCGACCGCAAGGACCTCGCCCTCCCCGGACGCCAGGACGACCTCGTACAGGCGGTCGCCGCCGTCAACCCGAACACCGTCGTCGTGGTCAACGCGGGCTCCCCGGTCGAACTGCCCTGGCGCGAGGACGTGGCCGCGGTGCTCCTCAGCTGGTTCCCCGGCCAGGAGGGCGGCGCCGCCCTCGCCGACGTCCTCACCGGCGCCGAGGAGCCCGGCGGCCGTCTCCCCACCACCTGGCCCGGCACCCTCGCCGACGCCCCGGTCACCGACGTCACCCCGGCCGAAGGTCAACTCACTTACGAAGAGGGGCTGTTCATCGGCTACCGGGCCTGGGACCGGAGCCCGGCCGTCCCCGCGTACGCCTTCGGCCACGGCCTCGGCTACACCACCTGGTCGTACGAGGGGCTGAGCACCGGCCCCGGTACCGCGACCGTCCGGCTCACCAACACCGGCGGCCGGGCGGGCCGCGAGACCGTCCAGCTCTACCTGGCCCCCGCCGACGACCCGGTGGAGCGCCCGGCCCGCTGGCTCGCCGGATTCACGAGCGTCGAGGCGGGCCCCGGCGAGACCGTCGAGGCCGAGATCGCGCTGCCCCGCCGCGCCTTCGAGATCTGGGACGAGGAGAAGAACGACTGGACGCTCGTCCCCGGCACCTACGAGGTCGTCGCCGCGCACTCCCTCGCGGACGCCCGCCTGAGCACGACCCTGGAGGTCTGACCCTCCCGCCGCCGGAGCCCGGCCTCAGGCTCCCGCCGCCGGAGGCCCGGCCTCGGACCCCTGCCGTCGGAGGCCCGGCCTCAGGCTCCCGCCGCCGGAGGCTCGACCTCCGGGGCTCCCGCCCCGGAGCCCCGGAGCCCCGGAGCCCCGGCCCACCGGGGCCCGGGCCGACCTCGGAAGGCCCTGCCCTCCGAGGTCCCCCGTACGGCCCCGGGGCGGTACCTGACAGCCGCCCCGGGGCCCCTCACGCCGCCGTGATCCGCCGGTACGCCAGCTCCGCGAGCCGCGCCTGGCCGTCCTTGCTGGGGTGGAACCAGTCCCACGGGCTCAGCTGTTCTCCGTCGAAGCGGAAACCGAAGACCGCCCCGCCGTCGTACCGGCAGCGCACGTCCCCGGCGCACACCTCCTTGAGCACCCGGTTGTACGCCACCACCCGGTCCTGCACCGCCGTCCGCCGCCGCTCGGCCGCCGGGCCCAGGTCCTCCGCGTCCGCCAGCATCGCGCCGCAGATCCCCAGCTTCCACACCTGCCGTCCCACCGGATCGACCCGCCCCGTGGACCACAGGCGCTTGAGGTCCGGCACGCTCGTCACGTACACCTGCGCCTTCGGCGCGCCCTTCCGGAGCCGGAACAGCGCCGTCTCGAAGGACGCCCGGAAGTCCTCGACCGGGGTCATCAGGTCCGGGGTCGGACGGCAGGCGTCGTTGGCGCCCATCATCACCGTCACCAGCTCCGGCCGCCGGGCCGCCGCTCCCGCCATCTGCTCCGGCAGCTCCGCCATCCGGGCGCCCGTCCTGGCCAGGTTCCAGCTGCGGGCGGCCACCTTCTCCGGGCCGAGGAGCCGCAGCGCCAGGCTGTTCACGGCGGTGTCCGTGCCGGTCGCCCAGGACACCTCGGGGCAGTCCGACAGGACCGCGCAGGCGTCGAAGGCACGGGTCATGGAGTCCCCGACGGCGGCCACGGACGACGGGGAGACGTCCCACAGCGGCGTCGGGCTCGGTGCCGGTCTCGTGGCGGACCGCACGGCGGACGGCTCCCCGGCGGTGCAGCCGGAGAGCGCCCCCGCGCTCAGCAGTGCCGCCGTCACGACGGCGACGGTGGTGCGGAATCGGCGTCGGCCGCGCATCCCTGGCCCCTCCCTCGACGTCCTGGCGGGTGAAAGCTTCGTGTGCACCCGCCCCCGGACCGACCGTACGTCACACCGATGACGGTGCGGCACGGTAGCTTTTCCCCCGTCGAACCAGAGGCACCTTTGCCGACCGGCTCCGGTAAATTACATCACGTCACATGCTGTCCCCTTTTTGACGGTTTGCGATGTTCTGCTCCTGATGCTGTTTACTGAGGCCGCTGGGGAAAGGCGACCCTCGTCCCACACTGGAGGTCCCGGTGACGACACGTGGAGTCCTGTACGTACACTCCGCACCGCGCGCGCTGTGCCCGCACGTCGAATGGGCGGTCGCGGGTGTCCTCGGTGCGAGGGTCCAGCTCGACTGGATCCGCCAGCCGGCGTCCCCCGGCACCTGGAGAGCGGAGTTCTCCTGGAAGGGCCGCACCGGCACCGCCTCCGAGCTGGCCTCCGCGCTGCGCGGCTGGCAGATGCTCCGCTTCGAGGTGACCGCGGAACCCTGCGCCACCGCCGAGGGCGAGCGCTACAGCGCCACCCCCGAACTGGGCATCTTCCACGCCGTCACCGGCCCGCACGGCGACATCCTGGTCCCCGAGGACCGGCTGCGGGCCGCCCTCGCGCGCTCCGCGCAGGGCGAAACCCAGCTGGAGGCCGAGATCGCCAAGCTCCTCGGCAAGCCCTGGGACGACGAACTCGAACCCTTCCGGTACGCGGGTGAGGGCGCCCCCGTCCGCTGGCTGCACCAGGTGGTCTGAGCCCGGTAGATTCCGCCCGGGGCGCGCAGGGGGCGTGCTCCGGGGGGAGCACGAATGAAGAGTGGACGCACGGCGCCGCCGGGTCCGGCCGCCGTTCTGCTGTCGGGCGCCGCGTTCGGCGCGGCGGCGGTCTTCCTGGGGGCGGGGGTCCTCGCCGGTTCCTGGCCCCGGGGCTGGGCGGCCCTGGTGTGCGCCCTGGTCCTGGCGGCGCTGGGGGCGACCGTGCTCGCGGTGCGGAGCCGTAGCCGTAGTCAGGGCCGGAGCCGTACGGCCCACGGCGCCCCGCCCGCCGCTGACACGCCCGGCCGGGCGGGCGGCCCGGCGTCCGCTTCGGCCAAGGCCCGGTCCGCCGCGGACCTGGCCAAGAAGGGGTCCGTCCCGGACCTCACCAAGACCGGCTCCGTCCCGGGTCCCGCCAGGACCGGCCGCCTCCCGCTCGTCTCGGCCGCCGCGCTCTGGGCCCTCGCCCTGCTGGCCTCGGGCCTCTGGGCGGTCGGGTCCGGCGACGACGAGGACGACGAGCGGGCCGAGGCGCGGCCCGGCGCCCGGCCCACCGCCACCACGGGACTCGACCCCAGGCCCGCCGTCGCC
Source organism: Streptomyces sp. NPDC101490 (assembly GCF_044767145.1). Classification (NCBI taxonomy): domain Bacteria; kingdom Bacillati; phylum Actinomycetota; class Actinomycetes; order Kitasatosporales; family Streptomycetaceae; genus Streptomyces; species Streptomyces sp. NPDC101490. The sequence continues at coordinate 706,713 of NZ_JBIWNI010000003.1, read as the reverse complement.
TGGCAGGTCCCCGGCGTCGGCCAGAAGTTCGACGAGGCCATCGGCGCCTGGGGTCTCGGCTCCACCGTTGCCCAGGGCCGTGTCGACGGGCTCTTCGCCTACGACGGCGCCACCGGCGCCGTCCGCTGGAGCGTCCCGGCACCCGCCCGGCAGGCCTCCTGCGCGATGTCCCCCGGCACCGGGGAAGGGATCGGACTCCTCGCCTTCAGCCGCCACGAACAGCCCTGCGCCGCCCTGCTCGCGGTCCGCACCGCCGACGGAGAGGTCCTCTGGCGGCGCGACCTGCCCGACGACGGCCTCACGGGTGACCTCGCCGTCGGCGGCGCCACCGCCGTCAGCACCGAGGAGAAGGCCCTCCGGGCCCAGTCCACGGCCACCGGGAAGCAGAGCTGGCAGCGGCCCCACGGCAAGGGCTGCGCGCCCCTCGCCATGGACGCCGACGCCACCCGCACCCTCCTGGTGGAACAGTGCGGCGAGCGCGCCCGGCTCCTCGCCCTGGACACCCGTACCGGCGCCGAACGGTGGGTCCGCGACCTGCCCGTCGAGTCCGAGGCGTCCGCGAGCGTGGTCTCCGTCTCCCCGGTCGTCGTCGCGGTCGACGAGGCGGACCAGCGGGGCACCCACGCCGTCCTCGCCTTCGACGAACGGGGCAACCCGAGGGGGAGCGTGCCGCTGGCCGGGCCCGAAGGCATCCTCTCCGTCCGCGGCGACATCGGAGACGGGGACTCAGCCCGGCCGCTCGTCCTCGGGGACCTCCTGATCACCCTCTCGGAGCGGGGCGGGCTCGTGCCCGACATCGTCGTCGCCCACTCCCTCGCCGACGGCCGCAAGGTCTGGTCGCACCGCGCGGAGCACCAGACGATGGCCCTCACGGCGGAGCCGGACGGCACCGTCGGGGTCCTGGAGAACGAAGGCGTCGGCCATGTCCTGCTGCTCGACTCCGCCACCGGGAAGGTCCGGGCCCGGATCGCCCCGGAAACGGACACGGACGCGGACGCCGACATGATCTCCATCCGCCCCGAACTCGTCCCCGTCAAGGGCGGGCACGTCGTCCTCAACCAGATCCTGATGCATGCGGAACCGGCGGCCTTCGCCCTGCGCTGAGCCGGTACCGCGTACGGCGAAGGCCCGTCCCCGGGGGAGGGACGGGCCTTCGCCGTGTCGGAGGAGCGCTCGGACCGTGCCCGGAGGCTGCTCGGACGGCGCTCGCTCGGACGGAGTCCGGACAGGAGTCCAGTCGGGCGCTCAGACGCTGCGGAACGCCAGGACGACGTTGTGGCCGCCGAAACCGAAGCTGTTGTTGATCGCGGAGATCGTGCCCTGCGGCAGTTCGCGGGGCTCGTCGCGGACGATGTCGGCGTCCACCTCCGGGTCCAGCTCGTCGATGTTGATCGTCGGCGGGGCCAGCCGGTGGTGGAGGGCCAGGACCGTGGCGACGGTCTCGATGCCGCCCGCGCCGCCGAGGAGGTGGCCGGTCATCGACTTCGTCGCGGAGATCGCGACATGATCGAGGTCGTCGCCCAGGATCCGGCGCAGCGCCTTGATCTCGGCGACGTCACCCTGCGGCGTCGACGTGGCGTGCGCGTTGAGGTGGACGACCTCGGACGGCTTCAGGTCCGTCGAGTCGAGCAGGTGCCGCATCGCGGCGGCGATGCCCCGGCCGGTCGGCTCGGGCTGCGCGATGTGGTGGCTGTCGGCCGACAGGCCCTGGCCGAGGACCTCGCAGTAGACGCGCGCGCCGCGCGCCTTCGCGTGCTCCTCGGACTCCAGGATCACGACGCCCGCGCCCTCGCCGAGCACGAAGCCGTCACGGCCCGTGTCGTACGGGCGGGAGGCCTTCGTCGGCTCGTCGTTGCTCTTGGACATCGCCATCATGTTGGCGAAGGCGGCGATCGGCAGCGGGTGGATCGCGGCCTCGGTGCCACCGGCGACGACCACGTCGGCACGGCCGGTACGGATCATCTCGACGGCGTAGCCGATCGCCTCGGCGCCCGACGCGCACGCGGAGACCGGGGTGTGGACGCCCGCGCGGGCGTTCACCTCCAGGCCCACGTTGGCGGAGGGGCTGTTCGGCATGAGCATGGGCACGGTGTGCGGGGAGACGCGGCGGACGCCCTTCTCCTTCAGCACGTCGTACTGGTCGAGCAGGGTGGTCACGCCGCCGATGCCGGAGGCGATGACGGAACCGAGCCGCTCGGGGACGACCTTGTCGTCCTCTCCGGCGGGCGCGGTGTAGCCCGCGTCGGCCCAGGCCTCGCGGGCCGCGATCAGCGCGAACTGCGCCGAGCGGTCCAGCTTGCGGGCCAGCGGGCGGGGCAGGACGTCGCCGGGGTCGACGGCGGCCGTCGCGGCGATCTTGACGGGCAGTTCAGCGAAGCGCTCGCCCTCCAGGGGCCTGACGCCGGAGCGCCCCGCGATCAGACCTTCCCAGGTCGATGCGGAGTCGCCACCCAGCGGTGTGGTTGCGCCGATACCGGTGACGACCACGGTGCGATTGGTCGAGCTCACAGGAATTCGTTCTCCATGTGTGTGATGGTCGAAAGACGGCGCCACCGCCGGGTGGCGGGCCGGGTCAGCGTGGGCCGAATCAGGCCTGGTGCTTCAGGATGTAGCCGGCGGCGTCACCGACGGTCTTGAGGTCCTTGACGTCCTCGTCCGGGATCTTGACGTCGAAGCGCTCTTCGGCGGCCACGACGACCTCGACCATGGACAGCGAGTCGACGTCCAGGTCGTCGGTGAAGGACTTGTCGAGCTGGACGTCCTCGGTCGGGATGCCGGCGATCTCGTTGACGATCTCGGCGAGACCCTCGACGACCTGCTCCTGGGTGAAGGCCATGGTGGCGCTCCTTCTTGTGATTGCTGGTGAATGGTTTGCCGGAAGGATCCGGTGTGACTAGGGGAGGGTAACGACCGACGCGGCGTACACGAGACCCGCCCCGAAGCCGATGACGAGCGCGGTGTCGCCGCTCTTCGCCTGGCCGGTCGCCAGGAGCCGTTCCATGGCGAGCGGGATCGAGGCCGCCGACGTGTTGCCGGTGGTCTCGACGTCCCGCGCGACCGTGACGTGCTCCGGCAGCTTGAGCGTCTTCACCATCGAGTCGATGATCCGCATGTTGGCCTGGTGCGGGATGAAGACGTCCAGGTCGTCCGCCGTGATGCCGGCGGCGTCCAGGGCCTGCTGCGCGACCTTCGCCATTTCGAAGACGGCCCAGCGGAAGACCGCCTGGCCCTCCTGCGTGATGGCGGGGAACTTGATCTCGCCCTGCTGGTTCAGGGGAAGCGTCGAGGCGTCACCCGCGTGGAACTCGTCCCACGGGACGGTCTGCTTGATCGTCTCGGACTTGTCGCCCTCCGAACCCCACACCGTGGGGCCGATGTGCGGCTCGTCGGACGGGCCGACGACCACGGCACCGGCGCCGTCGCCGAACAGGAAGGCCGTCGCGCGGTCCTCCAGGTCCGTCAGGTCGCTGAGCCGCTCGACACCGATGACGAGGACGTACTCCGCCGAACCCTCGACGATCATGCCCTTGGCGAGGGTCAGGCCGTAGCCGAATCCCGCGCAGCCCGCGGAGATGTCGAACGCGGCGGGCTTCCCGGCGCCGATCCGGTCGGCGATCTCGGTGGCGACGGCCGGGGTCTGCTTGAAGTGGGAGACCGTGGAGACGATCACGGCGCCGATCTGCTCCGGGGCGATCCCGGCGTCGGCGATGGCCTTGCCGGAGGCCTCCACCGACATGGCGGCGACGGTCTCCTCCGGCGAGGCCCAGTGACGGGTCGCGATGCCGGAGCGCGAGCGGATCCACTCGTCGGACGAGTCGATCTTTTCGAGGATCACCTCGTTCGGCACGACCCGGGTGGGGCGGTAGCCGCCGACACCGAGGATGCGCGCGTACGGGGCGCCCTTGCTGGGCTTGATCTTCGACATGATTCTCGACACTCCTCGTCAGACGGCCGCGTGCTCAGCGATGAGCGTACGGGCCGCGTCCAGGTCGTCGGGAGTCTTCAGGGCGACCGTGGTCACACCCGGCAGGGCCCGCTTGGCGAGGCCGGTCAGGGTGCCGCCGGGGCACACCTCGACCAGCGCGGTCGCGCCGAGTGCCCGGAAGGTCTCCATGCACAGGTCCCAGCGGACCGGGTTCGCGACCTGGCCGACCAGACGGGCCACGATCTCGGCACCGTCGGCGACCACCAGGCCGTCCTTGTTGGACACGTAACGGGTGGTGGGGGCGGCCGGGGAAAGCTCCCGCGCGGCCTCTTCGAGGGTTGCCGCGGCCGGGCCCATGTGGTGGGTGTGGAACGCGCCCGCGACCTTGAGCGCGACGACCCGGCGGACGCCCTCGGGCTTGTCCGCCTCCAGAGCGGCCAGCTGCTCCAGGGTGCCCGCGGCGACGATCTGGCCCGCGCCGTTCACGTTCGCGGCGGTCAGGCCGAGCCGCTCCAGGTGCGGGACGGTGACCTCGGGGTCGCCGCCGAGCAGCGCCGACATGCCGGTCGGGGTGATCCCGGCCGCCTCGGCCATCGCCAGGCCCCGGGTGCGGACGAGCCGCAGGGCGGCGGTGTCGTCGAGGACGCCCGCGAGCGCGGCGGCGGTGAACTCGCCGACGCTGTGCCCGGCGACGACCCCGGGGGACACGTCACCGAGCGCGGTCGCGGAGAGCAGACCGGCGGCGACCAGGAGGGGCTGCGCCACGGCGGTGTCGCGGATCTCGTCCGCGTCCGCCTTCGTGCCGTAGTGGGCGAGGTCGAGACCGATGGCGTCGGACCAGGCCGCGATGCGGTCGGCGGCGCCGGGGAGTTCGAGCCAGGGGGTCAGGAAGCCGGGCGTCTGGGCGCCTTGGCCGGGAGCGACGAGTACGAGCACCCTCACACTCTCTCTTGCGGACGGCTCCTGGCGCCCGTGGGGACAAGGACGAAGAACCGTCGGGGTAATTGTCGGTGTTCTACAAAAGTCTAGAGCTGCGGATCCGCGTCGGCCAAGCGCCCGAGGATGAGCGCGATCCGCAGCGTGAACGCGGAGCGGACATCGGAGGGTGACCAGCCGGTGACGTCGGTCACACGTCGGAGCCGGTAGCGCACGGTGTTCGGGTGGACGAAGAGCATCCGCGCCGCGCCTTCCAGGCTGCTGGCCTGCTCCAGGTAGACACTGAGAGTTTCGAGGAGCGCCGAGCCCGCTTCCTCCAACGGTCTGTAGATCTCCTCCACCAACTGCTCGCGCGCCGCGGGGTCGGAGGCGATGGCGCGCTCCGGGAGGAGGTCGTCGGCGAGGACGGGCCGGGGCGCGTCCTGCCATGCCGAACAGGCCTTGAGACCGGCCGCCGCCGCCTGCGCGGAGCGGGTCGCGGCCAGCAGGTCGGGGACGACGGGACCGGCGACGACCGGACCGGCCGCGTACGGGCCGATCAGGGCCTTCGCCACGGAGAGCGGATTGTCGTTGCCGCCCGCGATGACGACGAGACGGTTGCCGAGGACGCCGGTGAGGACCTGGAGTTTGGCGTGCCGGGCGGCCCGCCGGATCGCCTCCACGGTGAGTTCGCTGTCGCCGTCGGGGGCGGTGCCGAGGATCACGCACACATGGTCGGGGGAGCTCCAGCCGAGGGCGGCGGCGCGGGAGACGGCGCCCTCGTCGGCCTCGCCGGACAGGACCGCGTTCACGACCAGTGACTCAAGGCGCGCGTCCCAGGCGCCCCGGGCCTCGGCGGCCTGCGCGTACACCTGGGCGGTCGCGAAGGCGATCTCCCGGGCGTAGACGAGGAGCGCCTCGCGCAGCACCGCCTCGTCGCCGGGGGCGGCGACCTCCTCGATGGCCGACTCCATGACCTCGATCGTCGTACGGACCATCTCCACGGTCTGGCGCAGGGTGATCGCCCTGGTCAGCTCGCGGGGGGCGGTGCCGAAGACGTCCGTCGAGATCGCCTGCGGGGTCTCGGGGTGCCGGAACCACTCCGTGAACGCGGCGATGCCCGCCTGGGCCACCAGGCCGATCCACGACCGGTTCTCGGGCGGCATCGCCCGGTACCACGGCAGCGTCTCGTCCATGCGGGCGATGGCGCCGGCGGCGAGCCGCCCGGAGGACTGTTCGAGGCGCTTCAGGGTCGCGGCGTGCGGATGGGCGGCGTTCGTGGGTTCTGGCACGGGACAAGACTGCCTTATCCGGGCGGCGGCGTGCGGGGTCGGGGCGGGTTCGCCTCCCGGCGGGGTCCGGTGCCGGGTCCGGCCCCGGACCCCGGTCGGGGCCGGGCCCCGGGCCGTCGTCGGGGTACGGCCCGGGGCCGTGGCCCGGGTCCGGCCCTGGGTGGCCGGACTACCGTAGGCGCCGTGATACGTATCCAGCGTTCGGTGGAGCGGTACCCCGGGGGCGACCCGGCGGCCGGGATCGAGACCCGGCACGCGCTGTCCTTCGGGCCGCACTACGACCCCGACAACCTCCGGTTCGGCGCCCTGCTCGCCTGCAACGAGGAGCGGCTCGCGCCCGGCGCGGGCTTCGAGGAGCATCCGCACAGCCACACCGAGATCGTGACCTGGGTCGTCGAGGGGGAACTCACCCACCACGACACCGCCGGGCACACCACGGTCGTCCGGCCGGGCGACCTCCAGCGGCTCAGCTCCGCCGACGGCGTCCGGCACGTGGAACGCAACGACGGGGACGTGCCGCTGGTCTTCGTGCAGATGTGGCTGGCACCGCTCGCGCCGGGCGGGGAACCCTCGTACGAGGTGGTGCGGGGAGCCGGGGACTCCGGTCCGTACGACCTCCCGGCGGCGGACGCCCGGCTGCGCGTCCACCGGCTCGGCGCGGGCGAGTCCGCCCCCGTACCGGCGGCGGACTTCGCGTACGTCCATGTCGTACGGGGCACGGTCCGGCTGATGGAGCCGGAGACGCCGAAGGAGCCGGGGGAGCCGACGGGGCTGGTGGAGCGGGGGGAGCCGACGGGCCCGGAGGGCGCCCGGACGGCCGGGGAGGGGGCCCCGGCGGCCGGCCCGGGGTCCCGGGCCGGGGTGCCGCTCGCGCCCGGTGACGCCGTCCGGATCACCGGTGCCACCGGGGGCAGCCTCGTGGCCACGACCGGCGCGGAGGTGCTGGTCTGGGAGATGCGGGACTGGCGCAAGGGCCTGGGCTGAGGGCCCGTCGGGAGGCGGGCCCGGTGCCCCGCGGCCCCGGGGTGCCCTCGGGGCGGTGTGCGGTGCCGTCACGCGGTCCCGGGAAAGTGGCCCCGTCACGCGTCCCCGGGTCGTCCCCCGCCCGGTGCGCGGCCCCGTCGCGCGGCCCCGGCGGTGTCCTTCAGCCGAGCGCGCTCTTCGCCTTCCACTGCTCCCAGCTCAGGTTCCAGGCCCCGTAGCCGTTGCCCTCGGCGACCACGCCCTTGGTGTCCTTGCCGGTGATCTCGAAGGGGTCGCCGACGTTCACCTGCCCGTAGAACGAGGTGGCGTCCGCGTCGCTCATCCCTATGCAGCCCGAACTCCGGTTGGCGCGGCCGAAGTTCGCCGCGTTCCACGGGGCCGCGTGCGCGTACATGCCCGACCAGGTCAGCCGCATCGAGTAGTCGACCATCTTGTCGTAGGCGTCTCCGAGGCCGACCGTCTCCGAGTTCATGTTGATGGTGCCCTCCTTCGCCATCAGCACGGCCGTGCCCCGCCAGGACCGCTTGTCGCCGCCCGGGGTGCCGCCGGAGACCGGGATCGTGCGGACCACGCTCCCGTTCCGGGACAGCGTCAGCCGCTTCCGGTCCAGGTCGACCTTGACGACCTGCGCGGTGCCGACGGTGAATCCGGTGAGGTAGTCACGGACGAACCAGCCGCCGCCGGAGTCCGTCCCGTTCAGGTCCGCCGCCAGCGTCACCTTGGTGCCGGGCTTCCAGTACTCCCGGGGCCGCCAGTCGGCCCGGTCGCGGCCCGAGTGGTCCTTCACCCAGCCCCAGGAACCCTCGGTGGCGTTCGACGTGGTCACCTTCAACTGCCGCTCCACGTCCGCCTTCCGCGTCACCGGCAGGTCGAAGACGATCGACAGGGGGTGGGCGATGCCCACGGTGGTGTTCTTGCCGGGAGCCAGGGTCAGCTTGTTGACCTTCCCCGCCGCCGGGGTGCGGAAGGAGGACGTCGTCATCGACTCCTTGCCGCCCGTCCCACGGGCCGTCACCGCGACCGTGTACGAGGTGCCCGGCGCGGCCTTGCGGTCCGAGGTCCAGGCCGCCCCGCCCTTCCCCGTACGGCCGGTGAGCGTCCCGCCCTCCGTGTCGGTGACGGTCACCTCCGCGATCGTGCCGCCCGTCGCGGTCACGATCACCGGCTTGCCCGCCTCCTGGGTGACGACCCGCACCTTCGCCGGCGAGCCCGAGGACGCTGCGGCGGACGCCCCCGAGGCGGCGGGTCCGCCCGCCGCCTGGGCCGTGCAGGCGGTGAGGGAGACGACGAGGGCGGTCGCCGCCAGGACGGGACGGGACATGCGTATGTGTGACACGGAAGACCTCCGCGGAGGGAAGTGACTGGGATGATCCGGACTCTAGGCCGCGCCCTGCCCCCACCGGGGGCGGGAGGGCCCATGTGACGGGGGCTGCGGCACAACCGTCACCGTCCTGTCACACACGCCGCGCGACCCGGTCTCATTCGGCTGTGAACCTGCTGTCCGCCCCGACCACCGAGGGGCGGAACCAGGAGGCCCCGTTGTGTCAGCGCTGCTCGTGACGGCCGCACCCACCGACCACCACATCCCCGCGGAGCCGCTCCGTCTCGGGCCCGTGACCCCGGAGGCGTACCGCGCGTTCCTCGCCTCCCGCTCCGGTGCGCACGGACCCAGCTTCCTCCAGGTCCCCGCCTGGGCACGGGTCAAGGACGGCTGGTCCCACCAGCTCATCGGCTGGGGCCCCGCCTCCGGGCAGCTCCGGGGCGCCGCCCTGGTGCTGCTGCGGCCCTTCCCCGGCACCCGCAAGTACTTCGCCTACCTCCCCGAGGGGCCCGTCGCCGACTGGGCCGACCCCGACGTCGACGGCTGGCTCTCGCCCCTGCTCGGGCACCTGCGGGCCTCCGGCGCCTTCGCCGTCCGCATCGGCCCCACCCCCGCCTACCGGCGCTGGCACGCCCCCACCGTCAAGGCGGGCACCGGCCCCGGACGCAGGCTCTCCGACGTCCTCGCCGACGAGGTCGACCCGCTCGGCACCCTCGTCGCCGACCGGCTCAGGGCCCGCGGCTGGCGGCGCTGCGGCGGCGAGTCCGAGGACGGCGCCGACGCCCAGCCCCGGCACGTTTTCCAGGTCCCGCTCACCGGCCGCACCCCCGACGACCTGTGGACCGGACTCAACCAGGAGTGGCGGCGCAACGTCCGCAAGGCCCGCAAGTCCGGCGTCGAGATCACCGTGGGCTCCGCCGCCGACCTGCCCGAGTTCTACCGGCTGCTCCGCGTCACCGAGGAACGCGACGGCTTCCGCCTCGGCCGCTCCCTCGCCTACTACGAGCGCCAGTACGCCGTCCTCAACGCCGAACACCCCGGCCGCATGAAGCTCTACCTCGCCCGCCACGAGGGCGAGGTCCTCGCCGCCCACACCATGATCACGGTGGGCGGCCGGGTCTGGTACCAGACCGGCGCCTCCGCCGACCACCGCCGCGAGGTACGGCCCTCCAACGCCCTCCAGTGGCGCATGATGCTCGACGCCCAGGCCCTCGGCGCCGACGTCTACGACCTGCGCGGGGTACCCTCCACCCTCGATCCGGGCGACCGCGCCCACGGGCTGCTCCGCTGGAAGCTCGGCACGGGCGGACAGGTCGTCGAGACGCTGGGGGAGTGGGAGACACCGATGCAGGGCACGGCCAACCAAGCGCTGTACCGCGCCTTCCAGGCGTACCTGGCCCGCCGGTGACGGCCGCCCTCACCACCGGACGGCCCGGCGGGAGACGGGCGAAGGCCCCGACCGCGCTCCGCAGCGGTGCCCTCATGGCCGCCGGATCGCTCGTCTCCCGGGCCACCGGCTTCGTCCGCGCCGCCGTCGTCGCCGCCGCCCTCGGCGCGGGCTACGTCGCCGACGGCTACGCGGTCGGCAACTCCGTCCCCACCATCGTCTACACCCTGCTCCTCGGCGGCGCGCTCAACGCCGTCTTCGTCCCCGAACTCGTCAGGGCGGCCAAGGAACACGCCGACGGCGGCGTCGCCTACACCGACCGGCTCCTCACCCTCTGCGCGCTCGCCCTCACCGCCCTCACCGCCGCCGCCGTCCTCGCCGCGCCCCTCATCGTCGACCTCTACACCGACTACACGGGCGACCAGCGCGCGATGACCGTCGCCTTCGCCCGCACCTGCCTCCCGCAGATCCTCTTCCTCGGCGTCTTCACCCTCCTCGGCCAGGTCCTCAACGCCCGCGGCCGGTTCGGCGCCATGATGTGGACCCCGGTCCTCAACAACGTGGTCGTCGTCGCCGTCTTCGGCCTCTTCCTGGTGGTGAGCGACGGCGGCGCCCTCACCCCCGGCGAGACCGCGCTGCTCGGCTGGGGCACCACCGCGGGCATCGCGCTCCAGGCCCTCGCCCTGCTGCCCCCGCTGCGCGCCGCGGGCTTCCGCTGGCGGCCCCGGTTCGACTGGCGGGGCAGCGGTCTCGCCGCCCCGCTGCGCTCGGCCGGCTGGCTGGTGCTGCTGGTCCTCACCAACCAGGGCGCGTACTGGGTGACCACCCTGCTGGCCACCTCGGCGGGCGGAACGGTCAGCGGCGGCGGCCTCGCCGCGTACAACAACGCCTATCTGCTGTGGACCGTCCCGCACGGCATCATCACGGTCTCCCTGGTGACGGCGCTGCTGCCCCGGATGAGCGGCGCGGCGGCCGACGGCGACCTCGCGGGCGTCCGGCGGGACATCGGCTACGCCCTGCGGACCAGCGGGGCGGCCGTCGTCCCCGCCGCCTGCGCCCTCTTCGCGCTCGCCGTCCCCCTGATGACGGTCGTCTTCCGGTACGGGGCGACCAGCGGCGACGACATCCGCGCCATGTCCTGGATCCTGATGGCCTTCGCCCCCGGACTGGTCGCCCTGTCCGGGCAGTACGTGTGCACCCGCGCCTTCTACGCGCTGCGCGACACCCGCACCCCCTTCCTGCTGAACCTGGTGATCGCGGGCCTCAACGCGCTCCTCTCGCTGGCCGCGCATCTCCTCCTGCCGACCCGCTGGGCCGTCACCGGCATGGCCGCCGGATACTCCCTCGCCCTGTGGGCGGGCTGGGCCGTCACGGCGTACGTCCTGCGCCGACGACTGCGGTCCACGGGCCGGAGCGGCACCCCGGACCTCACCTACGCCACGAAGCCCACCGGCCCCTCGGATCTCACCGGCACCACACGGCCCACCGGCACGGACCCCACCACCCCCGGCGCCACCCCGGACGGCGGCTCCGCCGGGTCCCTCGGCCGTCTGCTGGTCGCCGCCCTGCCCGCCGCCGGATACGGGCTGGTCGTCACCCACCTCACCGGTCCCGCCGGAGCCGTGCCCGCCGGGCTCGCGGGCGCCCTCACCATCGTCGCGGTCTTCGCCCTGCTCGCCCGGCCCCTCCGCCTCACCGAGGTGAGCGCCCTGCTCGCCGCCGGGACCCGCCGTCTCCGCCGCACCTGAACCCCCGCCGACCCGCTCACCGCCCCCTCCTGACGAGGGCCCCGCCGACCTTGGGATACTCCACAGATGCCCCGCGTGCTGCTGATCGAAGACGACCCCTCCGTCCGCGAAGGCGTCGAGCTCGGACTCCGCCGCCGGGGGCACGAGGTGCGGACCGCCGCCACCGGCGAGGCGGGGCTCACGGCCCTCGGGGAGTTCCGCCCCGACCTGCTGCTGCTCGACCTGATGCTGCCCGGGATGAACGGCGTCCAGGTCTGCCGTACCGTCCGCGAGACCAGCCAGCTGCCGATCATCATGCTGACCGCCCGGGGCGACGACTTCGACGTTGTCGTCGGACTGGAGGCCGGGGCCGACGACTACATCGTCAAACCCGCCCGCACCGAGGTCATCGAGGCCCGGATACGGGCCGTGCTCCGCCGCATCGAGGAGCCCGGGACCGGACGGGCCGCCGTCGAGTTCCACGGCGAACTGACCATCGACCGGGCCGGGCTCACCGTCGCCAAGTCCGGCGAACGCATCGGCCTCGCCCCCTCCGAGATGAAACTCCTCCTGCACCTCACGGCCGCCCCCGAGCAGGTCTTCAGCCGCCAGCAGCTCCTCGAACACGTCTGGGAGCACAGCTACCACGGCGACGCCCGGCTGGTCGACGCCTGCGTCCGACGCCTCCGCAACAAGATCGAGGACACCCCCGGCGAACCCCGCTACATCCAGACCCTGCGCGGCTTCGGCTACCGCTTCGGACCGCTGTGAGAACCTGCGTCGGACCGGAACCCGACACCCTCGACCCGACGGAACCCGAAGCCCGGCACCGGCACCCGGGAGACCCCGCCCGCGGCCCCCGGCGCCGCCACCGGGGCCCCCGGCTGCGCCCCCACCCCTTCGGACTGCGCACCCGGCTCATCCTCGCCTTCCTCCTCGTCGCCGCCGTCGGCTGCGGCACCACCGCCGCCCTCACCTACCGGGCCGCCCGCAACGCGATCCTGGAGCAGACCCAGAACACCGCGGTCTCCGCCTTCCGCGAGCAGGTCGAGGACCTGCGCCTCCAGCTCCCCGTCGAGCCGGACACACTGCGGAGCCAGCTCATGCTGATCGCCCGGCAGGGCAAGCCGCGCCCCTGGCGGGTCTACGCCGAGTACGGCACCCTCCGGGTCTCCTCCACCGACCGGCCCAGCTCCTCCGTCGTCACCCCGGAGCTGCGGAGCCGCGCCCTCAACCAGACCGTGCCGCACGCCGGTTTCCAGCGGGTCGTCAAGGACGGCGTCCCGTACCTGACGATCGCCGTCCCCGCCGTCTTCCTGGCCCACTCGCCCGACGGGGCGCCCCAGCGGACCGGGCTCGTCGTCTACGCGGTCATGGAGCTCGACGAGGAGGAGGCGAACATCGAGGCCATGGTCATGGCCGCCCGGGACGGGGCCCTGCCCGCGCTCGCCGTCGCCCTGATCCCCGCGCTGATCGCCGCGCGCGGGGTGCTCCGGCCGGTGCGGGAGCTGCGGCTCGCCGCCCACAGCATGGGACGCGGCCGTCTGGACACCCGTATCCACGCCAAGGGCAGGGACGAACTCGCGGACCTGGCAAGGACGTTCAACGAGTCCGCCGCCGAGCTGGAACGTTCCGTCACGGAACTGCGCGACGCCGAGGCCCGCGCCCGCCGCTTCGCCTCCGACGTCTCGCACGAACTGCGCACCCCCCTCGCCGGGATGCTCGCGGTCACCGAGGTCCTCGACGAGGACGCCGCGGGCCTGGACACCGACACCGCCCGCGCCGTCCGCCTGATCAGCACCGAGACAGGGAAGCTCGCGGTGCTCGTCGAGGACCTCATGGAGATCTCCCGCTTCGACGCGCGCGCCGCCGCCCTGCACACCGACGAGGTGGACGCCGCCGACTGCGTCCGCAAGACCCTCCAGAACCGGCACTGGACCGACCCGGAGCGGATCGTCCCGCACCTCGCCGAGGGCGTCAGGGCCCGGCTCGACCCGCGCCGCTTCGACGTCGTCGTCGCCAACCTCGTCGGCAACGCCCTGCGGCACGGCGGGGCGCCCGTCACGGTCCGGCTGTACGCGGCGGGCGGCGAACTGGTGACGGAGGTCGCCGACCGGGGTCCCGGCATCCACCCGGACGTCCTGCCGCACGTCTTCGACCGCTTCTACAAGGCGGACCGGGCCAGGACCCGGTCGGTGGGCAGTGGCCTCGGCCTGGCCATCACCCTGGAGAACGTACGGCTCCACGGCGGCACCGTCACGGCCGCCAACCGCCCCGACGGAGGCGCGGTCTTCACCGTGCGGATGCCGTTGTGAGGCGCGGCGCGGTCGCCGCCGTCCTGCTCGCCCTGCTCTCGCTCGCCGGATGCGGCATCCGGGAGAGCGATGTCGTCGAGTCGGGCGGGGCGGCGACCGCGCTGGTCGATCCCGGCCCCGGGGGCCGGGCGGTGCTCTACTTCCTGGGCCCCGACGGCAAGTCGATGCCGGTGGCCCGGGAGATCGGAGGGCCCGGAGGGATGCCCGACTTCCCGGCGGGCGACGGTACGGGCACCACGGGGCGGGGCGGCGGGGAGGTCGATCTCTCCATGCCTCCGAGCGCCTTCCGGATCCGCATCGACAAGCTCCTCGCCGTCCTCCTGGCGGGCCCGCTGCCGGCCGAGGCCGAGCAGGGCATCACCACCGCCCTGCCGGACGGCGTGACCGGCCCGCTGCACGTCTTCCAGGTCCCGGCCGACGCCACCACCGCCTCCGCCCGCCGTCTGCTGCGGATCGAGGCGCCCTTCCCCGTCATGGAACTGCCCGAGGCGGCCGTCCGCCAGCTGGTCTGCACGACGGCCTACGCGGAACACCCGGCGGGCCTCGTGGACATCGTCCTCAACGGCCCCGACGGCGCCCTGCCGACCGCCACCTGCGACGGCCCGGGAGCCTCCCGGGAGGACTGAGCCCGACCGTCTCCTCCGGGTGCCGGTCAGGCCCTCCGCAGGTCCGCGAGGACCCCGTCGGTGAAGGACGGCCAGGCCTCGACGGCCCACGGTCCGAAGGGACGGTCGGTGAGGGCCACGCAGGCGGCGCGCGCGTCCGGGTCGATCCACAGGAAGGTGCCGGACTGCCCGAAGTGCCCGAAGGCGCGCGGCGAGGAGGTCGCGCCCGTCCAGTGCGGGGTCTTGCCGTCGCGGATCTCGAAGCCGAGACCCCAGTCGTTCGGCCGCTGGTGCCCGTAACCGGGCAGGATGCCGGTCAGACCGGGGTACGCCACCGTCATCGCGGCAAGCACGGTCCGGGGGTCGAGCAGCCGGGGCGCCTGCACCTCGGCGGCGAACCGCGCCAGATCGTCCACCGTGGACACTCCGTCCTTCGCGGGCGAGCCGTCCAGGGTCGTCGCCGTCATGCCGAGGGGCTCCAGGACCGCCTGGCGCAGATAGTCGGCGAAGGGGATGTCGGTGACCTTGGCGAGATGGTCGCCGAGCACCTCGAAACCGGTGTTGGAGTAGATCCTGCGGCTGCCCGGCGCGGCCGTCACCCGGTTCTCGTCGAAGGCCAGCCCGGAGGTGTGGGCGAGCAGATGGCGGACGGTCGCGCCCTCGGGCCCGGCCGGTTCGTCGAGGTCGACCGCCCCCTCCTCGTACGCGACGAGAACGGCGTACGCGGTGAGCGGCTTCGTCACGGAGGCCAGCGGGAAGCGCTTCCCGGTCGGCCCGTGGGACCCGGCCGTGGTGCCGTCCGCGCGGACCACGGCCGCGGCGGCGGTGGGGACGGGCCAGTTCTCGATCGACGCCAGGCTCGGCACGCTGCTCTGCATGGCCCCGAGCCTACTTGCTTCGAGTGCACTCCAACCTTTTAGCGTGGGGGCATGAGCGTGATGGCGAGCACGAGTCCCAGCCCGGTCCCGGTCCGCACCCGGACGCACTACACCATCAGCGAGGTCGCCGCCCTGACCGGTCTCACCGCGCACACCCTGCGCTGGTACGAGCGGATCGGCCTCATGCCGCACGTCGACCGCTCGCACACCGGGCAGCGCCGCTTCACCGAGAAGGACCTGGGCTGGCTGGCGTTCGTCGGCAAGCTGCGGCTGACCGGGATGCCGGTCGCCGACATGGTCCGGTACGCCGAACTGGTCCGGGAGGGCGACCACACGCGGGACCGGCGCCGGGAACTCCTGGAGACCACCCGGCGCGACGTGCTCTCGCGGATCACCGAGCTCCAGGACACCCTCGCCGTGCTCGACAGCAAGATCAGTCACTACGGGACCACCTGCGGAGGAACACCTTCATGACCAGTGTGACCAGGATCGACACCGTCCGCCTCGGCCAGGACGGGCCCGAGGTCGGCGTCCAGGGCTTCGGCGCGATGGGCATCAGCGAGTTCTACGGCGACACCGACGAGGCCGCCGCCCGTGACACCCTCGACGCGGCCCTGGAGGCGGGCGTCACCCTGATCGACACCGCCGACATCTACGGCAGCGGCGCCAACGAGGAGTTCCTCGCGCCCTTCCTCGCCGCCCACCGCGACGAGGTCGTCCTCGCCACCAAGTTCGCCATCGAGCGGGACCCGGCCGAGCCCACCCGGCGGGCCGTCCGCAACGATCCCGCGTACATCAGGAAGGCCGTCGAGGGCAGCCTGCGACGCCTCGGGATCGAGACCATCGATATCTACTACATGCACCGCCGCGACCCGGAGGTCCCGTTCGCCGAGTCCGTCGGCGCGATGGCCGAACTCGTCCGGCAGGGCAAGGTCCGCCACCTGGGCCTCAGCGAGGTCACCGGCGCGGAACTCCGCGAGGCCCACGCGGTGCACCCGATCACCGCCCTCCAGTCGGAGTGGTCCCTCTTCTCCCGGGACGTGGAGCGCAGCGCCGTCGGCGCCGCCGCCGAACTCGGAGTGGCGTTCGTGCCGTACTCGCCGCTCGGGCGCGGCTTCCTCACCGGGGCGTTCGCGGACGCCGCCAAGGACCTGTCGGGCAGCGACTTCCGCCGCCACCAGCCCCGCTTCACCGGCGAGAACGCCGAGCGCAACGCGGCCCTCCTCGACCCGGTCCGGAAGATCGCCGCCGCGCACGGGGCGACCCCCGCGCAGATCGCGCTCGCCTGGGTGCAGGGGCGGGCCGCCGTGCACGGGCTGACGGTCGTGCCGATCCCCGGCACCCGCAAGCGCTCCCGCCTCCTGGAGAACGCGGCGGCGACCCGGATCGTCCTCACCGACGCCGAACTCGCGGAACTGGAGCCGATCGCCTCCCGGGTGGCGGGCGACCGCTACCCGGACATGCGGTTCACCTCGGTGGGCCGCGAGGACTGAGGACCCGGCCGCTCCTCCGGCCCGGGTGGACACGCCCCCGGGCCGGAGCCCCCGCCCGACCGCGCGGCGGTCCCGGGCCGGAGTTCTCCACGGCCCGGAGTTCTCCCCGGGCCGGAGCCTTCCCCGGGCCGGGGAGAACTCCGGGCCGTGGGGCGGTCCCAGCATCCCGGCCGGTCCCAGCCTCCCTTCCGGTCCCAGCCCCCCTTCCGGTCCCGGCCGTCACACCAGCCTCAGGGCGAAGGCCGCGAAGCCCGCCGCCAGCAGCCCCGCCAGGACCCGGAGCCCCGGACCGGTCCGGGTCCAGGGGGACTCGAACCTCCGCGCGTACCGGCCGATCAGCACCAGCAGCCCGGCGAAGACCGGCATCCAGGCCAGCCGGGCGAGGATCCAGCCGACCGAGTCCGGCGCGCCGACCAGACCGGGCACCTCCCCGAGGTACGAGCCGGGCACCGCCGCCGCCAGCATCGCCGTCTGGTGCCAGCACAGCACCGTCATCGCCGACAGGTTGACGACCACGACCGGCGCCCACAGCGCGGGCCGGGCGAGCAGCCGCCCGAGCCGCTCCCTGAGCAGGATCGCCGCGCCGCTCTGCGCGGCGGCCAGGGCGAGCACCAGCAGCGACGGCGGGTGCGAGTTGGTCCGTGCCTCGCCCGGGACGCCGACCATCGACGCCGGATACCCGAAGACCAGCAGCAGCGCGGCGAACAGCGCGGCCCCGCCCGCGAGGAGGGCCCACGCGTGGCGCCGGGTGACCCGGCCCTCGCCCCAGGAGACCCCGAGCTGATAGGCGAACAGCCAGCCGGGCAGGATGTTCAGGAGGCTGATCCAGGACGGTACGGCGTCGGCGAACGGCCCGTACCGCAGGAAGTCGACGACGGCGACCGAGCCGAGCAGCGGGGCCGCCGCCCACACCCCCAGGCGCCGGGCCGCCCGCACGCACAGCGGGGTGAGCGCGGTGACGACCGTGTAGACCCCGACGAACCACAGCGGCTGGATCACCAGGGTGGACGCGGTCCGCAGGGTGTCCACCGGCACGCCCGCGCCGAAGTGCAGCAGCGGAAGCAGCGCCGCCCACACGGCGGTCACCCCCAGGACCGGGCGGCCCAGCCGGGCGAGCCTGCCCCGCAGCCAGTCGCTGGTGGAGCCCTTCCGGCGCCGGAACGACAGGACGGACGCGTAACCGCCGACCAGGAAGAAGATCCCCAGCATCTGGAGGACCCAGCTGACCGGGGCGAGCCCCGCGAACGTACCCAGCGGGCTCGCGTTGTGGATCGCGCCGTCGGCGGAGAGCGTGAAGCCGCCCAGCAGCCAGTGCCCGGTCGGCACGGCGAGCAGCGCCAGCGCGCGCAGCCCGTCGACGGCCCGGTCGCGGTGGGCCGGGGTGCCCGACTCGATCCGCCGGGCCAGGGTGGCGAGGGCGCTCATCGGACGTCCCCCACGGCGATCGCGGCGAAGGCGCGCAGCGAGGAGGTGCCCGCCGCGAAGTAGCCGCCGTGCCCCCGGGCGTCGTCGGCGGGGACCCGGCGGGCCCCGAACGCCGGATCGGCCGGGTCGGTGCCGTGCCCGAGGTCCGCGAGCCGGACGTTCGGGACGCGGTCGATCCAGTCGGTGGGGTCCTTCGCGGCCCACACCCGGGCGGAGGTGCCCAGAGCGCTCGCGTTCTCGGCGCGCATCCCGGGCGAGCCGAGGACCACCAGGTCCTTGGCCTTGAGATCGCGTGCGGCCAGACCGCAGACCACGGAGCCGTAGCTGTGGCAGAAGACCGAGGGCTCGGCCGCGCCGACGGCGGCGAGACCGTCCGTGAACCGGGTGAGCCGCTCCGCCCCCGCCTCCGCGAGGCGCCCGGTGGCCGCGTCGAGACCGACCCCGACCGGGGTGGTGTACCCGGCCCAGGCGACGACCGCCGTACGGCCGCCGGTCGCGCTCCGCAGGGCCTCCGCCATGGCCGTGAGCGGGCGCGTGTGCGCCGCGTCGACGTCCGAGCCGGGCACGATCACCGCCACGTGCTCGGCCCGCGCCAGATCCCCGTAGACCAGGGCGACCTGTCCCCGGCCGCGCGTGTCGTGGGCGAGGACCCGCGCCCCGCCGAACTCCCCCCGGACGGAACGGGCGTTGGCCGCGTACCGCAGTTCCAGCGGCGCGCCGTCCAGGTTCCCGACGACCGTCGGATGGGCCAGGGCCAGGGCCCGCTGCCGTACGGGGCTCAGTCCCGCGAAGAACCGCGCGACCCCGGCCGGGCTCATGGACTCCGGGTCGGGCAGCCCCGCCGCCCGCCACCGCTCCGTCCCGACGGGCGCCCCGGTCACGGCCCGCTGCTCCGTCCCGGACGCCCAGCCGGCCGTTCCGGCGACGGCGGCGGTCACCAGGGCCGTCGTGATCAGGGTCCTCGTCAAGCGGCGCATGGGGTCGCCCTCCCTCTCCGGTACTCGCTCGTTCGCTGCGAGAGGAAGGTAGGAAGACGACGGGTGACGGCACGTCACCCCGGGGAGCCAACTGCGTTCCGATACCGGGGTAGGGGGTGGTGGAGCAGCCAACACCAGGGAGGAGGTGGGGCTGTCCCCCGGGGGACAACGGGACCCCTCCGGGGGGGGAGAGGCCGAGGGGAGGGGCGCGCGGCGCGCGAGGTCCACGGGTGCGGGCCCGGCGGACCGGGCTCCGGCACGGCACGCGGAGGGCCCGGACCGGCGGGGGCCGGGGGCCGGGGGCTGGGCTCCGGTGGGGGCGGGAAGGGGCCGGGCGGTCGGCCCCGGTGCCGGTGGTGGTTCCCGCGTCGGTCCGGGTCTCGGTCCCGCTCCCGCTCCCGGTCCTGCTCTCGGTCCCGGTCCCGGTCCTGGTCCCGGGTCCGTCGGGGGCTCCCGGCGGCGGGGTCCGTCAGGAGGTGCCCGTCAGGACGTGCCCGGTGTCACCAGACCGGACTCGTACGCGAAGACCACCGCCTGTGCCCGGTCGCGCAGGTCCAGCTTGGCCAGGACCCGCCCGATGTGGGTCTTCACCGTCTGCTCCGCGAGCACCAGCCGGTCCGCGATCTCCTGGTTCGACAGGCCCCGCGCGATCAGCTCGAGGACCTCCGTCTCGCGCGGGGTGAGGCCGTTCAGACGCAGTGCCGTGGTGTCCCGGCGCGGGGCCGGGCGGGAGGCCGCGAAGTCCGCGATGAGCCGCCGGGTCACCGAGGGCGCGAGCAGCGCCTCGCCCGCCGCCACCACCCGGACCGCCGAGATGAGGTCGGCGGGTGGCGCGTCCTTGAGGAGGAAGCCGGACGCGCCCGCGCGCAGTGCCTCGTACACGTAGTCGTCGACGTCGAAGGTGGTCAGCATCAGCACCTTCGGCCGGTGCGTGACCCCGGCCGGGGGGTGCAGGATCTCCCGGGCGGCGGCCAGCCCGTCCAGCTCCGGCATCCGTACGTCCATCAGCACCACGTCCGGGTGCGTCGTCCGGGCCACGTCCACGCCCTGCCGTCCGTCGGGGGCCTCGCCCACGACGTCGATGTCGGGCTGCGCGGCGAGCAGGGCGGCGAAACCGGCCCGCACCATGGCCTGGTCGTCGACGATGATCACACGGATGGTCACTCGGGGTCCTTGACGGTCGGGGCGGTGTTCGGCGCCGGGGAGGGGACGGCCGGATCCGGGTCCAGCGGCAGCCGCGCCGCCACCCGGAAGCCCCCGTCCGGCAGCGGCCCGGTGTCGAGCGAGCCGCCCGTCAACCGTACGCGCTCCCGCATCCCGACGAGCCCGTGACCGGTGCCGGGGACACCCCGCTCGACCGGCGAACCCGCTTCGGCGGCGGGCCCGTTGACGACCAGGACGGTCAGCACGCCGTCGTCCGCGCGGACCGACACCCGGGTCGCGGCGCCCGGCGCGTGCCGGACGACGTTGGCCAGGGCCTCCTGCACGATCCGGTACGCGGACAGGTCCACCGCCTGCGGGACCTCCCCGAGGTCGGCGGCGAGCCGCAGCTCGGCGGGCACCCCGGCCCGCACGGTCGCCTCCACCAGCTGCTGGACCCGGTCGAGGCCCGGCTGCGGGGCCCGTTCGCCCTCGCTGCCGTCACTGCGCAGCACCGAGAGCAGCCGACGCATCTCGGCCAGGGACTCGCGGGCGCTCGCCGCGATCGAGGCGAACTCCTCGCGGGCCGCGTCGGGCAGACCGGGGACGCGGTACGGGGCCGAGTCCGCCTGCACGGTGATCACGGACATGTGGTGGGCGACCACGTCGTGGAGCTCGCGGGCGATCCTGGCGCGCTCCTCCAGGAGGGTGCGGCGGGCCCGTTCGGCCTCGCTGATGTGCTCCTGCTCCACCAGTTTGCGCTGGGCGTCGCCCCGGGCCCGTACCGCCGAGGTGAGCAGCAGCAGGACACCGCTGAGGACGAGGAGCAGGGTGTGCACGCTGGTGTAGCCGTCCGGCCGGAACACCTCCAGGACGTATCCGGCGGCCCCCGTCGCCAGCCACACCCCGAACAGGGCCCGGCGGGACTCGCGGAGCCCGAGCGCGACCATGAGGGCGCAGTAGCCGACGACGGCGGGCGGGGTCCAGGGCCAGAGGTGCGCGCGGGGGCCGTCGGCGCCGAGCAGGACGAGCGCGCCGATGACATCGGCGGCGAAGACGATCCACCAGGCCTGGAGGGGACGGGAGACGGCCAGCAGCAGCGGCGCGGCCTGCGCGGTGCCGAGGGCTCCGGCGAGGGCGCCGTTGACGCCGTAGTCGCCGGAGAGGAGCAGGATCGTGGTGGGCAGCAGCGCGGCGGTGAAGGCGACGGCCACGGCGTACGGCAGCAGCCTTACCCAGGGGGAGGAGGCGCCGGCGAGGAACGGCGCGCCGGGAGCGGCGGGGGTGGTGAGCGCGGTCCCGAGGCCCTGGAGCATCGTGCGGGTCCGGGTGCCGAGCCGGTGCGGGAGGGGCGGCTGGTGCCGCTGTTCGGTAGCCATGACCCGCCCAGGGTAGGCAGCGGACCCGTCCCCCGACGTCATACCGGGGACCGGACCGCACCCCGCTACCGGGGTATGACATGGGCCCCCGGAACGACCGGATACGCGGGGTGAGCGGGCGGGCGGGAGTTCCCGGTCGATCCGCCCGCCGCGTACGGGCACGAGCGGGGGCACGCGGGCGTGCGAGGGTCCCGGTGGGCCGGGCGGGACCCGGCCCCGTGGCTCGTGCCCTTGCTCGGTCCCGTGACTCGCGCCCTTCCCCGGTCCCGTGGCTCTGGCCCTTCCCCGGCCGCGGGCCCCGGCCCAGGCGCGCGCTCCGGTGTCAGGCGCGGTCGTTCCGCGGGCTCACAGCTCCGCCAGCAGTTCCGCTTTCTTCGCCGAGAACTCCTCGTCCGTCACCAGTCCCGCCTGGTGGAGTTCACCCAGGTGGCGAATCCTTTCGGCAACGGCTCCGGGGGCGGCCACGCGCGCGGGGGTGCGGTCCGTTCGGCGGATCGCCGCGAGGACCGCCGCCGCGAACGGCAGCGACTCGTGCACCGGCCCGTAGCCGAGGCCGAACACGACCGTGTCGGGGTCCTGGTCGGGCCGTCCCGCCCGGGGTCCGCCGCCCCGCCGCACCAGACGCAGATGCCCGTCGGGGACGTCGGGCGAGCGCCACTCGACCCCGCAGAGGTCCCGTACGGAGAAGGACCGGTCGCCCGCCTTCCACTTCTCGGAGGACGCCCCCGTCCACGACCAGCGGAACGCGACCTCGGCGCTGCCGTCGAAGGTCGCCCTGCCGTCGTACGCCTTGAAGGACAGCGGGCCCTGCGGCGCCGCCACCAGGAACCGGTCGGTGGACGGCACTCCCTCGTCGTACGCGCCGAACGGGTCCAGGGCGCCCGGCGCCGCCGCCTCGACCCGGGCCAGCAGTTCGTCCCGGCAGTTCCCGGCGAGCGCCTCCCGGTCCGCCGGAAGCACCAGGCGGTACGGGTCGCACGCCTCCTTCAGCTGCCCCCCGGCCGCCTCCATCAGCGGATCGGCCCCCGGTCTCGGGACAGCGTGGAGCACGACGGTGCCCCGCTTCCCGGGCGCGAGCGTCACGGACGCCAGCGCCTCGTGCGGTACACGTCGTTCGCCCAGCGCCTGGAAGAGCTTCGGTGTACGGATCCCCCGTTCGAAGCGGATGACGAGGGCGTCGCTCTCGAACTCCCAGGTGGCATGAATTCCGGCCAGCACATCACCCATACGCCTCATCGTAAGCGGCGCGTGCCCCTGCGTCGCCCCCTGTGATAGGTCCCGAAATTACGTGATCTACGCGCGTCAGCGGCCTTCCGCACCGGATGAACGCCCGTGGCAAGCGCTGTCGGCACGTGCGCGTACCGGACACGGGGGCCATCGGTTCATTCCCCGTGCGCCCGGCCGCCGTCCCCGTCCTGATCGCGCCAGCGGGGGGCGAGGGCCGGGGCGAGCTGGTCGAGGTACTCCCCGGTGAGGGCGCGGATGGCCGCCAGGCTCTGGTCCGGGCCCCGTCCCCACAGCCGGCCGGTCACCCGCATCACCCCGCTGAAGGCGGCCACCGCGATCCGTGGGCGGGGATCCGCGTCCACGTCCACGTCCTCGCGTTCGGCGATGATCCGGGCGATGGTCTCCTCCATCTCCGTGGAGCGGCGCAGATGGACGGCGAGCAGCGCGGGCGTCGACTCGATCATCTGGAAGGTGCGCAGGTACAGCTCGACGGGGACGACCTCGACGATCGCGTCCCCGATGGTGTCCCAGGCGCCGAGCACCGCGTTGCGCATCGCGTCGAGGGGGGCTTCGCCGGGCGGCCGGTGCCGCAGGGTGTGGACGAAACGCTCCTCCACCATGTGCTGCACGGCGAAGGCGACGTCCTCCTTGGAGGCGAAGTACCGGAAGAAGGTCCGCTGGGAGACCTCGACGGCCGCGGCGATCTCGTCGACGGTGGTCCGCTCGTACCCGTGGGTGGTGAACCGTTCGAGGGCCTCCCGGATCAGCGCGTCACGCGTGCGTTGTTTCTTGCGCTCGCGCAGGCCGGGCAATGTCACGTCAGGTCCTCTCTTTTCAGGCATTTCGTCCTGCTCAGCGTACCTGTGAGCTACGTGACAGTTACCGACGTGTGAATCGCTTTGTCAATTGTCAGTGACTGTCATTATCCTCGCCGCATGACTAGTCAGACCACCGTGGAAAAGGCCCCGCAGGGTCAGGGGGGCGTCCCGGAACCCGTACCGGGACCGGCGAAGGGACTGCGCGGCCACCCATGGCTGACGCTCTTCGGCGTTGCCGTCGGCGTGATGATGGTCGCCCTCGACGGCACCATCGTCGCCATCGCCAACCCGGCCATCAAGACCGACCTGGGCGCCTCCCTCGCCCAGGTCCAGTGGATCACCAACGGCTATCTGCTGGCGCTCGCCGTCGCCCTGGTCACCGCCGGAAAGCTCGGCGACCGCTTCGGCCACCGCCAGACCTTCCTCATAGGCATCGCGGGCTTCGCCGTCGCCTCCGGTGCCATCGGCCTCTCCGACTCCATCGGGGCCGTGATCGCCTTCCGTGTGCTCCAGGGCCTCTTCGGCGCCCTGCTGATGCCCGCCGCGCTCGGCCTGCTGCGCGCCACCTTCCCCGCCGAGAAGCTGAACATGGCGATCGGCATCTGGGGCATGGTCATCGGCGCCTCCACGGCGGGCGGCCCGATCGTCGGCGGACTGCTCGTCGAGCACGTCAGCTGGCAGTCGGTCTTCTTCATCAACGTGCCGGTCGGCGTCCTCGCCCTGGTCCTCGGCCTGGTCATCCTCAAGGACCACCGCGCGGAGAACGCGCCGCGCTCCTTCGACGTCCTCGGCATCCTGCTGCTCTCCGGCGCCATGGCCTCCCTCGTCTGGAGCCTGATCAAGGCCGGCGAGTCCTGGGGCTGGTCGAGCGGCAAGACCTGGGGCTGTCTGCTCGGCGCCGTGGTGCTCTTCGGGCTCTTCGCGCTCTGGGAGACCAAGGTCAAGGAGCCGCTGATCCCGCTGGCCATGTTCCGTTCCGTGCCGCTCTCGGCCGGTGTGGTGCTGATGGTCCTGATGGCCTTCGCCTTCATGGGCGGCCTGTTCTTCGTGACCTTCTACCTCCAGGGCGTGAAGGGACTCAGCCCGGTCGACAGCGGTCTCCACCTGCTGCCGCTGACCGCGATGATGATCGTCTCCTCGCCGCTGGCCGGTGCGCTGATCACCAAGTTCGGCCCGCGCGTGCCGCTGGTCGGCGGCATGGTCTGCACGGCCGTCGCCATGTTCGGCATGATCACCCTCTCCGAGGGCACCGGCACCTTCGCCATGTCCCTCTGGTTCGCCCTCCTCGGTCTGGGCCTGGCCCCGGTCATGGTCGGCGCCACCGAGGTCATCGTCGGCAACGCGCCGCTGGAGCTCTCCGGTGTCGCGGGTGGTCTCCAGCAGGCCGCGATGCAGGTCGGCGGCGCGCTCGGTACGGCGGTGCTCGGCGCGGTCATGTCCTCCAAGGTCGCCGACTCCTTCGAGGGCAACTGGGTGGCGGCGGGCATTCCGGCCCCGGCCGACCCGCGGCTGGAGCAGGCCGCCGAGTTCGGCATGGCCCCGGCGGAGCTGGCCAAGGCGCCGGGCATGACCCCGGACATGTTCGAGCAGATCAGCAAGGTCATCCACGACACCTTCCTCGACGGCATGGGCCTCGCCTTCACCGTCGCCGGTGGTGTGGCCGTCGTGGCGGCGCTGGTCGCCACGCTCACCAAGCGCGGCGAGAACGCGGAGGCGGGCGGCATGGGCGGTCACATCTGACCCCCGTCCCCGACGCTCGTCAGGGTTCCCGTAGGGGGCCGTCACCCGTTCGCGTGAACGGGGGCGGCCCCTCTTCCGTCGGCGGCCGACCTCCGCCATGCTCTTGATTACAGAGAGTGACGAAGCGGGGGTTGATCTGTATGTTCTGTACGGACATGAGGGTGCGTACGAAGACGGCGCTGACCGCCGCCGCGGCGCTGGGGGCCTTGGCCGCCCTGCTCGCGGCACCGGTGAGTGCGGCATCCGCGAGGACCGCGACGACCGCGCACACGGGCACCACATCGGCGGGCACCACATCGGCGGGCGCCGCACCGGCGGGTGCCGCACCGGCCGGGAGTACGGCCGCCGGGGGCACGGTGCTCGGAGCCTGCGGGCCCGGTCGGCTCTGCCTCTGGCCCAAGCCGGACTTCAAGGGCCGGGTGCGGAGCCATGAGCTGGCCACGACCGACATCGACAGCTGTGTCGCGCTGCCACCGGGCGTCCCGGCCCAGTCGCTGGCCAACCGCACGGGGCGGCCGGTCACCACGTACCAGTCCGCCGAGTGCGCGGAGGAGGGCGAGTTCGAGACCTATCCCGGACACGGGACCTGGGTGCCGCACACGCCCTACGAGGTCAGGGCGTTCAAGCTCTGGGAGCGGTAGGCGAGGGAAGGCCCGGCGCGGGCGCCCCGTCCTTCGCGGGCGCCCCGTCCGGGACCGAGAGCCGGGCCACCTCGGCGCGCAGCTCGCGCACCTCCAGGGTGAGGGCCTCCAGGAGCTCCGTCTGCCGCCGCTCCACGGCGTCGTCGCGTTCGAAGCGGGAGATGAACCAGGCCGCGATATTGGCGGTGACGACACCGAGCAGGGCGATGCCGGAGAGCATCAGGCCCACGGCCAGGACCCGGCCGAGGCCCGTGGTCGGGGCGTGGTCTCCGTATCCGACCGTGGTCATCGTGGTGAAGGACCACCAGACCGCGTCCCCCAGGGTCTTGATGTTGCCGTTCGGGGCATCCCGCTCGACGTGCAGCACGGCCAGCGAGCCGAACATCATCAGTCCGACGACCGCGCCCGCCACATAGGTGGTGAGCGTTATCTGCGGGGCCATCCGGGCCCGGCGGCCCACCAGGAGGAGCGTGGAGACGACCCGCAGCAGCCGCAGCGGCTGCACCATCGGCAGCAGGACCGCCAGCAGATCGAGGGGGTGGGAGCGGACGAAGGCCCAGCGGGCCGGGGCGAGGGCGAGCCGGACCAGATAGTCCAGGGCGAAAGCACCCCAGACCACCCACTCGACATGGGTGCACAGCCGGTGCACCCAGGGTTCGGCGCCGGGAGCCACGATGGGCACGGCGTACGCCACGCCGAACGCCACGGCAAGCACCAGCAGCGGCATCTGCGTGCGCTCTTCCCAGCGTTCCCTCATGCGGGAATCGTAGAGAACGCCGAAGGGCGGCGGGACCACGATCCCACCGCCCCCGACCAGGAACCGGACGCCCGGTCTTCACGACCGGCAGCAGGCATCGGGACCCGCGGCCCCGCACCCCTTGCCCCACCCCCGACAGGCGCGAGGGGCGGTGGGCTCCGGCCCGGAGGACCGGGACCCACCGCCCCTCACCGGGAGATCGGTGTCACCCGTCAGGCGTCGCCGCCGGCGGTGCCCGGGGCGGCGGCGGTCACGTCGAGCAGCTGGTAGCGGTCGACGGCCTGCTTCAGGGCCGACCGTTCGACCTTGCCCTCGCGGGCCAGCTCGGTGAGGACCGCGAGCACGATCGACGGGGCGTCGATGTGGAAGTAGCGGCGGGCCGCGCCACGGGTGTCGGCGAAGCCGAAACCGTCCGCGCCGAGCGAGCCGTACGTGCCCGGCACCCAGCGGGAGATCTGGTCCGGCACCGCCCGCATCCAGTCCGAGACCGCCACGAACGGCCCTTCGGCCCCCTGGAGCTTCCGCGTCACGTACGGCACGCGCTGCTCCTCGTCGGGGTGGAGCAGATTGTGCTGCTCGACGGCCACGGCCTCGCGCCGCAGCTCCGTCCAGGAGGTCGCGGACCAGACGTCGGCCCGGACGTTCCACTCCTCGGCCAGCATCCGCTGTGCCTCGATCGCCCACGGCACGGCGACGCCGGAGGCCATGATCTGCGCCGGGACGGTCCCCGCCTCGGCGGGCTTCAGCCGGTGGATGCCCTGGAGGATGCCCTCGACGTCCACCCCGTCCGGCTCGGCCGGGTGCTGGATCGGCTCGTTGTAGACGGTCAGGTAGTAGAAGACGTCCTCGGCCTCGGGGCCGTACATACGGCGCAGACCGTCCTTGACGATGTGCGCGATCTCGAAGCCGTACGCCGGGTCGTAGGCGATACAGGCGGGGTTGGTCGAGGCGAGGAGGTGGGAGTGGCCGTCCGCGTGCTGAAGGCCCTCGCCGGTGAGGGTGGTCCGGCCCGCTGTGGCGCCGAGCACGAAGCCGCGCGCCAACTGGTCGGCCATCTGCCAGAACTGGTCGCCGGTCCGCTGGAAACCGAACATCGAGTAGAAGACGTACACCGGGATCAGCGGCTCGCCATGGGTGGCGTACGCGGAACCGGCGGCGATCAGCGAGGCGGTGCAGCCCGCCTCCGAGATGCCGTCGTGCAGCATCTGACCGGTCGGGGACTCCTTGTAGGCGAGGAGGAGTTCACGGTCCACTGCCTCGTACTGCTGCCCCAGCGGGTTGTAGATCTTGGCGCTCGGGAAGAAGGCGTCCATGCCGAAGGTGCGGTACTCGTCGGGGGCGATCAGCACGAAGCGCTTGCCGATCTCCTTGTCCCGCATGAGGTCCTTCAGGATGCGGACGAAGGCCATCGTGGTGGCGATCGACTGCTGCCCGGAGCCCTTCCTGGCCGCCGCGTAGGTCTTGTCCTCGGGGAGGGCCAGCGGCTTCGCCCGCACGACACGGGTCGGCACGTACCCGCCGAGCGCCTTGCGGCGGTCGTGCATGTACTGGATCTCCTCGGAGTTCCGGCCCGGGTGGTAGTACGGCGGCAGGCCGTCCTCCAACTGCCGGTCGGTCACCGGGATGTGCAGCCGGTCGCGGAACCGCTTGAGGTCGTCGACCGTCAGCTTCTTCATCTGGTGGGTCGCGTTGCGGCCCTCGAAGTTCGGGCCGAGCGTCCAGCCCTTGACGGTCTGCGCCAGGATCACCGTCGGCTGGCCCGCGTGGGCCTTCGCCGCCGCGTACGCCGCGTAGATCTTCTTGTGGTCGTGGCCGCCGCGTCCCAGGTGCAGCACCTGCTGGTCGCTCATGCCCTCGACCATCGCCCGCAGCCGGTGGTCGCCGCCGAAGAAGTGCTCCCGGATGTAGCCGCCGGTCTCCGTGGCGTACGTCTGGAACTGTCCGTCCGGGGTGGTGTTCAGCTTGTTGACCAGGATGCCGTCGCGGTCCTGCGCGAGCAGCGGGTCCCAGGAGCGGTCCCAGATCAGTTTGATGACGTTCCAGCCGTTGCCCCGGAAGATCGACTCCAGCTCCTGGATGATCTTGCCGTTGCCGCGCACCGGGCCGTCGAGCCGCTGGAGGTTGCAGTTGACGACGAAGGTCAGGTTGTCCAGGCCCTCGCGGGCGGCGATGGAGAGCTGGCCGAGCGACTCGACCTCGTCCATCTCGCCGTCGCCGAGGAACGCCCAGACGCGGGACTTCGAGGTGTCGGCGATGCCGCGCGCCTCCATGTACCGGTTCATCCGCGCCTGGTAGATCGCACCGAGCGGGCCGAGGCCCATCGACACGGTCGGGAACTCCCAGAAGTCCGGCATCAGCCGGGGGTGCGGGTACGACGAGAGCCCGTCCGGGTACTTCGACTTCTCCTGGCGGAAGCCGTCCAGCTGGGTGTCGGTCAGCCGGTCCAGGAGGTAGGCGCGGGCGTAGATGCCGGGGGAGGCGTGCCCCTGGAAGAAGATCTGGTCGCCGCCGTCGCCCTCGTCCTTGCCCCGGAAGAAGTGGTTGAAGCCCACGTCGTACAGCGAGGCGGAGGAGGCGAAGGTGGCGATGTGGCCGCCGACGCCGACACCGGGACGCTGGGCGCGCGAGACCATCACGGCCGCGTTCCACCGGGTGGCGTTGAGGACCCTGCGCTCGATCTCCTCGTTGCCGGGGAAGTACGGCTCGTCCTTGGTGGCGATCGTGTTGACATAGTCCGAGCTGCGCATCTCGGGCACGGCCACGCGCTTCTCGCGGGCCCGCTCGATCAGCCGGAGCATGAGGTAGCGGGCCCGCTCGCGGCCTCGCTCGTCGACGGCGGCATCGAGGGAGTCGAGCCATTCCTGGGTCTCTTCCGGGTCGAAGTCCGGGACCTGGCTGGGAAGGCCGCCAATGATGATCGGGTTGCGATCGGATCCGGGAGCCACGCTCTTCCTTCGCTGTTCGATGGTGCCCGCGGGGCCACGGAAAGTGGTCGGGATGTTCATCGTGTACCCCGCCGGCGTCGGACGTCACACTTACCCGGGGGTAACCCCCAGGGGTGTCCTTCGTGTCTGGGTGTGCTCAAATCGTAACCTTACGCCCAACTCGCACATGCGTTTAGTCCGGGCGTTCGGCAGACTGAAACCTCAGAAGTCCACAAACCGGGACGATCCATGTGTCCCTGGTCACGGAGCGGAGCCCCTCGGCGCCGGAAGTTGCGGCGAGACGGCCCCAAACGTCACCGTTTCGGCGGTCTCCGCGGCCGGGTACTTGCGCGATCCGCCCCGGCACGTGTGGACTACGGCCAGCGCCGCGCGCCCACGCGTGGCCCAAGCATTTCCCGAATGAGCAGGAGGCAAGCCGTGAGCGCGACCGCGGACCACGCGGAGGAGCGGACCAACCCGGCCGGAAGGCTGGGGTTCGAGCCCGGACAGGTGGTCCAGGAGATCGGCTACGACGACGACGTCGACCAGGATCTCCGTGAAGGTATCGAGTCCATCATCGGGGCCGAGCTCGTGGACGAGGAGTACGACGACGTCGCCGACGCCGTCGTCCTCTGGTTCCGTGACGAGGACGGCGACCTCACCGACGCCCTGGTGGACGCCATCGGTCTTCTGGAGGACGGCGGCACCATCTGGCTGCTGACGCCGAAGACCGGCCGCGACGGCTACATCGAGCCGAGCGACATCAACGATGCCGCGCAGACAGCTGGTCTCTCCCAGACCAAGAGCATCAGCGTCGCCAAGGACTGGACGGGCACCCGCCTGACCGCCCCCAAGCGCTGAGCAGAATGCTGCGAGAAGCCCCCGCCGACCCGTCGGCGGGGGCTTTCGTGCACAGGCCGTAGGGTGGGGTTCACCGGTTCGGCCCAAGGTCAGGGCCCCGTCGAAGGGACGCGTACGCGATGGCGATCGAGGTCGGCAGCCAGGCCCCGGACTTCGAGCTGAGGGACAACCACGGGCGGACCGTGCGCCTCGCGGACCTGCGCGGCGAGAAGAACGTGGTGCTGGTCTTCTACCCCTTCGCGTTCACCAGCGTCTGCGCGGGCGAGCTGGGCGAGCTGAGGGACAGCCTCCCGGTGTTCGTCAACGACGACACCCAGCTCCTCGCGGTCTCCAACGACTCCATCCACACCCTGCGCGTCTTCGCCGAGCAGGAGTCCCTGGAGTACCCGCTGCTCTCCGACTTCTGGCCGCACGGCGAGGTGTCCCGGGCGTACGGGGTGTTCGACGAGGAGAAGGGCTGCGCGGTGCGCGGGACCTTCGTCATCGACAAGGCCGGGACGGTCCGCTGGAGGGTCGTCAACGCCCTGCCGGACGCCCGTGACCCAGGCGGTTACGTGAAGGCGCTCGACGCCCTCTGAGCCGCCCTCAGGGGCCTTCCGGGGCCGACACCCTCGGATTCGCGGGCGAATCGACTGTTTCGGCAGGGAACCCGTCACTAGGATCCAGACGTTGATCCGATGCCAACGCACGACCAGGGGTGTTGCCCCTGGAAACCTATGGAGGGACTCGTGGGAGTCAGCCTCAGCAAGGGCGGCAACGTCTCGCTGACCAAGGAGGCCCCTGGCCTCACCGCCGTGACCGTCGGTCTGGGCTGGGACGTCCGCACCACCACCGGTACGGACTTCGACCTCGACGCCAGCGCCATTCTGGTGAGCGAGGCGGGCAAGGTCCGCAACGACCAGGACTTCGTGTTCTTCAACAACCTGAAGAGCGCCGACGGGTCCGTCGAGCACACCGGCGACAACACGACCGGTGAGGGCGAGGGCGACGACGAGCAGGTCAAGGTCAGCCTGGCCACCGTGCCGGCCGATGTGGCCAAGATCGTCTTCCCGGTCTCGATCTACGACGCCGAGAACCGCCAGCAGTCCTTCGGTCAGGTGCGCAACGCGTTCATCCGCGTGGTGAACCAGGCCGGCGGCGCCGAGATCGCCCGGTACGACCTCTCCGAGGACGCCTCGACCGAGACCGCCATGGTCTTCGGCGAGCTGTACCGCCACGGCGCGGAGTGGAAGTTCCGCGCCGTCGGTCAGGGGTATGCATCGGGTCTGCGCGGCATCGCGCAGGACTTCGGCGTCAACGTCTGAGCCGAACCGTTCGAACCGTCCGGCGCCGCACGTCCCGTGCGGCGCCGGACGTGCCTCATCGCCGTCACCGGGGAGGAAACGCATCATGGGCGTCACGCTCGCCAAGGGAGGCAACGTCTCCCTCTCCAAGGCCGCACCCCACCTCACCCAGGTCCTCGTGGGGCTCGGCTGGGACGCGCGCTCCACCACCGGAGCCCCCTTCGACCTCGACGCCAGCGCCCTGCTGTGCCGGGGCGGCCGGGTGCTCGGGGACGACTACTTCGTCTTCTACAACCAGCTGCGCAGCCCCGAGGGCTCCGTCGAACACACCGGCGACAACCTCACCGGTGAGGGTGACGGCGACGACGAGTCCCTGATCGTCGACCTGGCCCAGGTGCCGGCCCACTGCGACAAGATCGTCTTTCCGGTGTCGATCCATGACGCCGACAACCGGGGCCAGAGCTTCGGTCAGGTCAGCAACGCGTTCATCCGGGTCGTGAACCGGACCGACGGCCAAGAGCTCGCCCGGTACGACCTCTCCGAGGACGCCTCGACCGAGACCGCGATGATCTTCGGCGAGCTCTATCGCTATCAGGGCGAGTGGAAGTTCCGCGCGGTGGGCCAGGGGTACGCGTCCGGCCTGCGGGGCATCGCTCTAGACTTCGGAGTCAACGTTTCCTAAAGGCATGTTCATTTCACAATGGGGTAGCCAGTGATTCTGAAAACCTTCGGCTGGTCGTTCGCGATCACTGCGCTGGGTCTGGTCGCGGCGGTGTTGTACGGAGGATGGGAAGCGTTCGGGATCGTCGCGATCCTCTGCGTCCTCGAGATCTCGCTGTCCTTCGACAACGCGGTGGTCAACGCCGGGATCGTGCAGAAGATGAATGTCTTCTGGCAGAAGATCTTCCTCACGATCGGTGTGCTCATCGCCGTCTTCGGCATGCGGCTCGTCTTCCCCGTCGTGATCGTCGCGGTCAGCGCGAAGATCGGCCCGATCGAGGCCGTCGACCTCGCGCTGAACGACGCCGACAAGTACCAGGAACTGGTCACCGACGCGCACCCGTCGATCGCCGCCTTCGGTGGCATGTTCCTGCTCATGATCTTCCTCGACTTCATCTTCGAGGACCGTGACATCAAGTGGCTCGCCTGGCTGGAGCGCCCGCTCGCCAAGCTCGGCAAGGTCGACATGCTGTCGGTCTGCATCGCCCTCATCGTCCTGCTGGTCAGCGCGATGACCTTCGCGACCCAGGCCCACCAGCACGGCGGCACCCACATCGACAAGGCCGAGACGGTGCTGCTCTCCGGCATCGCCGGCCTCATCACGTACCTCGTCGTCGGCGGTCTGTCCGGCTTCTTCGAGAACAAGCTGGAGGAGGACGAGGAGCGCGAGCACGAGGCCGAGGAAGCGGCCAAGCGCAGCGGCAAGAAGGTCGCGCCCGTCAAGCTCGCCGGCAAGGCCGCGTTCTTCATGTTCCTCTACCTGGAGGTCCTCGACGCCTCCTTCTCCTTCGACGGCGTCATCGGCGCCTTCGCCATCACCAACGACATCGTCCTGATGGCGCTCGGCCTCGGCGTCGGCGCGATGTACGTGCGTTCGCTGACGGTCTACCTGGTCCGCCAGGGCACCCTCGACGACTACGTCTACCTGGAGCACGGCGCGCACTACGCGATCGGCGCCCTGGCCGTGATCCTCATGATCAGCATCCGGTACGAGATCCCCGAGGTCGTCACCGGCCTCATCGGTGTCGCCCTGATCGCCTGGTCCTTCTGGTCCTCCGTCCGCCGCAACAAGCGGCTCGCGGCGGCCGGCGGAGGCTCGGGGTCCTCCGAGGACAAGACCGGGGTGCCGTCCGGGGTGTGACGCCCCCGCCGACGAGGAACGCTTCTCTGCGGGGCGGCCGGTGGACCCGGCCGCCCCGCGGGCATGTGCGGGTGGAACACGAGCAGTGGGGGGTGAGGGCGGGATGGCCTTCTGGGACAACCTGTTTCCGGGGAGGGCGGCGCACTTCGACTCGGGCAGCGCCGCGTCGAACTCGATCGACCTGACGAAACGGCGCCCGTCCGTCTCGTTGACCAAGCAGGGCGCGGCCACCGGCAACCTCCGGGTGAACCTCTCCTGGCGGATGCGGACCTCCGACCTGGAGGGGCGACAGCGCCGCAGCACCGTGCAACTGCTGCGCAACCCTTCGCAGCTGTTCAAGCCCGAGGTCGTCCAGGCGCACACCCAGGGCATGGTCAACGTCGACCTGGACCTGGGCTGCCTCTACGAGCTGTCCGACGGCAGCAAGGGCGTGGTGCAGCCCCTCGGCGGCTTCTTCGGCGACCTGAACGAGGCCCCGTACGTGAAGCTCAGCGGCGACGACCGCTTCGGCGGCTCCTCCGGGGAGACGATCTACGTCAACCTGGACCACAAGGACGAGATCAAGCGCCTGCTGTTCTTCGCGTACATCTACGACCAGACGCCCGCCTTCGACCGGACGCACGCCAAGATCACGCTCTACCCGAGCAACGGCCCCCGGATCGAGATCGAGCTGGACGAGCGGGCCCCGCTGGCCCGCTCCTGCGCGGTCTTCTCCGTGGAGAACGCCAAGGGCCAGCTGACCGTCCGCCGCGAGGTGCGCTTCGTGTACGGCTTCCAGGCCGAACTGGACCGGCTGTACGGCTGGGGCCTGCAGTGGGGCCGCGGCTACAAGACCAAGACGTAGCCGCCGCCCCCACCCCCCGCCCTCAGGGCCGGACGAACTGGGGGCCCATGGGCGGCATCCGGAAGTCCGGCGAGGGCGCCGGTTCCGGGGCGGCGCCGACGGGCTGCGGATAGCCGTACGCGGGCACCGGGGCCGGGTGGCCGTGGTCCGGCGCCCGGTCGGGCATCGGCGGCACCGGCGGGGCCGCGGGCTGCGGCGGCACGGGGGAGTGGACCAGGGTCAGGTCGAGGCCGGACCCGGCCCCGCCCGGGGCGTCCCGCACCGGCCGGGTCTCCCGCGCGTCCTGGACGTCCGGCTCGTCCCCGGCGTCCCGGGCGTCCTCGTCCACCGAGATGCCGAAGTCGGTCGCCAGGCCCACCAGGCCGGTCGGGTAGCCCTGGCCGACCGCGCGGAACTTCCAGCCGTCCCCGCGCCGGTACAGCTCGCCGCAGATGACGGCCGTCTCCTCGCCGGTCTCCGCCGTCACCGGGAACAGGGCCAGCGGCTCCCGCCCGGCCCCCGGCGCCGCGTCGTACAGCAGGATGCGCAGGTCGGAGACGGAGCTGAAGGTGCCGCCGTCCGAGGAGGCGGCGATCACCACCCGGTCGACCGAGCCCTCCAGGCCGCCGAGGTCCGCCTCCACGGTGTCTGTGAGACCCTCGGAGTCACGCTTCTTCGGAAGCCGCCGCACCAGCCCCGAGGGGTGGCGCGGCTGGTTGTAGAAGACGAAGTCGGCGTCGGACCGTACCCGCCCGGAAAGCCCGAGCAGCAGGGCCGACGCGTCCACGTCGGGGACCCCGGGGCCCGGGGTCCAGCGGAGCACGGCCCGTACGGCCGCGGTGTCGAGAGGGACGTTGGAGCCCTTCAGCATCGCGTGCGTCATGACCGCAATCCTGCCCTCCCGGCGGGCCCGCGGACAACGCGGGGGCACCATGGACGCCCGGCCCGGCCGACGGCCCCGGTCGGGTTACCTGGATTTCATCAGGGGAGGGAACTAACGACACCCGCACCTACGTACTATTACCGGCCACATGTCGTCAGGGTCGAGAAAGGCAGACGGGGACTCATATGCGTCATTTCGGTCACATCCCGTCCACGGCGAGGGCCAGGCTGTTCCACCGGGAGCCCGCCGTCTTCACGGCCGACTCACCCGCCCGCACCCTCGCCGTGGCCCTCGGAGCCACCCTCTACAGCCCGGCCACCCGCCCCCTGCTCGCCGACGACATCCGCAAACAGGCCGCCCGCGGAGTGGTCTCCATGGTCCTCTGCCTGGAGGACTCCATCAGCGACGCCGACGTCGAGGCGGGCGAGACCAACCTCGTCCGCCAGTTCGCCGACCTCGCCGCCGGGACCGCCACCGGCGACGGCACCGGCACGGACCTCCCCCTGCTCTTCATCCGCGTCCGCGAACCGCACCAGATAACCGGACTCGTCGACCGCCTCGGCGACACCGTCCGGCTGCTGTCCGGATTCGTACTCCCCAAGTTCACCGAGAGCCGCGGCGGGCCCTTCCTCGACGCCCTCGCCCTCGCCGAGGGCACCTGCGGACGACGCCTCTTCGCCATGCCCGTCCTGGAGTCCCCCGAACTCCTCCACCTGGAGACCCGGGCCGAGACCCTCGCCGGGATCGCCGCGATCACCGACAAGCACCGCGACCGCGTCCTCGCCCTCCGCCTCGGCGTCACCGACTTCTGCTCCGCCTACGGACTGCGCCGCTCACCCGACATGACCGCCTACGACGTCAAGATCGTCGCCAATGTCATCGCCGACGTCGTCAACGTCCTCGGCCGCTCCGACGGCAGCGGCTTCACCGTCACCGGACCCGTCTGGGAGTACTTCCGCCCCGGCGAGCGCATGTTCAAGCCGCAACTGCGCCGCAGCCCCTTCCTGGAGGGCCGCGCCGAGGACCTGCGCACCGCCCTCATCGAGCACGACCTCGACGGACTCCTCAGGGAGATCGAACTCGACCGCGCCAACGGCCTCCTCGGCAAGACCTGCATCCACCCCACCCACGTGGTGCCCGTGCACGCACTCTCCGTGGTCAGCCACGAGGAGTGGAGCGACGCCCAGGACATCCTCAGGCCCGAACAGGGCGGCGGCGGAGTCCTCCGCTCCGCCTACACCAACAAGATGAACGAAGTGAAGCCGCACCGCGCCTGGGCCGAGCGCATCCTGCTGCGCGCCGAGGTCTTCGGCGTCGCCAACGAGGACATCGGCTTCGTGGAACTGCTCACCGCCGGACTGGCCGGCTGACGAAGGGACGTCGACGACGTGGTGTGGACCGGAACGTGGGTCGCGGAGCGACTGGGCGTCGAACTGACCGGCGACGAAGAGCTGCCCGGCCTGCTGGGCCTCGCACTGCGCCGCAACCCCAAGCGCGCGCACCTGCTGGTCTCCAGCGTGCTCGGCAAACACGTGCCGCAGCGCCCCTCCGTCGTCCACGGCGCGGGCCTCGCACTCGGACGGCGCGTCCTGGCCCTCCTCGGCGCCGAGGAGGCCGCCCGCGCCGTCGTCCTCGGCTACGCCGAGACCGCCACCGCCCTCGGCCATGCCGTCGCCGACGGCATCGGCCACGCCCCCTACCTCCACTCCACCCGCCGCCCCGTCGCCGGGGTCGCCACCGCGGGCGGCTTCGAGGAGTCCCACTCCCACGCCACCTCCCACCTGCTGCTCCCCGAGGACCCCGGCCTCCTCACGGGCGACGGACCCCTCGTCCTCGTCGACGACGAGTTCTCCACCGGGAACACCGTCCTCAACACCGTCCGCGCCCTCCACGAGCGCCACCCCCGCGAGCGGTACGTCGTCGTCGCCCTCGTCGACATGCGCTCCGCCGCCGACCTCGGCCGCCTCGACGCCTTCGCCGAGGAGATCGGCGCCCGCGTCGACCTGGTCGCCGGCGCCGCCGGAACCGTACGCCTCCCCGAAGGGGTCCTGGAGAAGGGCCAGGCCCTCGTCGCCGCGCACGAGACCGCCCCCACGACCGCACCCCCGCCGCCCGGCCCCCGCCCCGCCCCGCTCCGGGTCGACCTCCACTGGCCCCGCGGACTGCCCGACGGCGGACGCCACGGCTTCACCCCCGCGCACCGCGCCCGCCTCGAAGCCGCGCTCCCCGGCCTCGCCGCCCGCCTCGCCCCCGC
Organism: Streptomyces sp. NPDC101490; assembly: GCF_044767145.1. Lineage (NCBI taxonomy): Bacteria > Bacillati > Actinomycetota > Actinomycetes > Kitasatosporales > Streptomycetaceae > Streptomyces > Streptomyces sp. NPDC101490. Next base: position 668,878 of record NZ_JBIWNI010000003.1, on the reverse strand, counting down.
CGTCCACGGCGCCCGCCGCGTCCTCGTCCTCGGCTTCGAAGAGCTGATGTACGCGCCGCTGCGCCTCGCCACCGCCCTGGAGGACGCCGGGCACGACGTCCGCTACTCCACCACCACCCGCTCACCCGTCCTCGCCGTCGACGACCCCGGCTACGCGATCCGCACCCGGCTCGTCTTCCCCGCCCACGACGACCCCGCCGACGGCCCCGGCGAGCGGTACGCCTACAACGTGGCGGGCGCGGGCTTCGACGCCGTCGTCGCCGTCGTCGACTCCACCGCCGACACCCCCGGGCTGCACGCCCCGGACGGCCTCCTCGCCCAGCTCGCCGCGCACATCCCCCGCGTCGTCCTCGCCGTCGTGCCCTCGCACACCCCCAGGACCCCCGGTCCCGAAGCTCCCGAAAGGAGCTCCATGCTGCCCGAGCCCCTCCGCGGCCCCGCCTTCTCCTCGTACGCCCCCGAAGAGGTCGGCTGGCTGCTCCAGGACCTCTCGGACGTCGCACTGGAGGCGCCCACCGAGGAACGCGAGGAAGCCGTCCAGAACGGCGGCGCCCACTACGCCGAGTCGCTGCCCGTCGAGTACCAGCCGAGCGCCGCCTACCAGGAGCTCTTCCACAGCGCCCTGGAAGCCTCCGCCGCCCGCCTCGCCCACGCCGTCGGCGTCATCACCGAGACCGTCCTCGCCGAGCGCCCCGGCCGCCGCCCCGTCCTCGTCTCGCTCGCCCGCGCGGGCACCCCCGTCGGCATCCTCATGCGCCGCTGGGCGCAGGCCCGCCACGGCCTCGAACTGCCCCACTACGCCGTCTCCATCGTGCGCGGCCGGGGCATCGACGCCAACGCCCTGCGCTGGCTCGCCGCCCACCACGACCCCGCCGACGTCGTGTTCGTCGACGGCTGGACCGGCAAGGGCGCCATATCCCGCGAACTCGCCGAAGCGATACGGAAGTTCGAGGCCGTCGAGGGCATCACCGGCTTCGACCCGGAGATGGTCGTCCTCGCCGACCCCGGCTCCTGCGTCCGCACCTACGGCACCCGCGAGGACTTCCTCATCCCCTCCGCCTGCCTCAACTCCACGGTGTCCGGCCTGATCTCCCGCACGGTCCTGCGCGCCGACCTCGTCGGCCCCGACGACTTCCACGGTGCCAAGCACTACCGGGAACTCGCGGACGCCGACCTCTCCGGAGCCTTCCTCGACGCGGTCACCGCCCGCTTCGACGAAGCCGCCCACACCGTCGGCCACGAGGTCGAGGAACTCCTCTCCGCCGACCGCACCCCCAGCTGGGAGGGCTGGGCCGCCGTCGAGCGGATCAGCGAGGAGTACGGCATCCACGACGTCAACCTCGTCAAGCCCGGCGTCGGCGAGACCACCCGCGTCCTGCTCCGCCGCGTCCCCTGGAAGATCCTCGCCCGGCGCGGCGCCGACGCCGACCTCGCGCACGTCCGGCTCCTCGCCGCCCAGCGCGGCGTACCCGTCGAGGAGGTCGACGGCCTCCCCTACAGCTGTGTCGGCCTCATCCACCCCCACTACACCCGAGGGGCCACCGGAGCCGACGGCCGGGCGGTGGTGTCCCGATGAGCAGCGCCACCACCCTGGTCGCCAGCGACCTCGACCGCACCCTCATCTACTCGTCCGCCGCACTCGCCCTCGGCATGCCCGACGCACAGGCACCCCGGCTGCTCTGCGTCGAGGTCCACGAGTCCAGGCCGCTCTCCTACATGACGGAGGAAGCGGCCGGTCTCCTCGCCCGCCTCACCGGCGAAGCCGTCTTCGTCCCCACCACCACCCGCACGCGCAAGCAGTACCTGCGCATCCAGCTCCCCGGCACCGCACCCCGGTACGCGATCTGCGCCAACGGCGGACACATCCTCGTCGACGGCGTCTCCGACCCCGACTGGCACGCCTCCGTACTGCGCCGCCTCGCCGAGGAGTGCGCGCCGCTCTCCGAGATCCGCGCCTACCTCACCGCCACCACCGACCTGTCCTGGGTCCGCAAGCACCGGGTCGCCGAGGACCTCTTCGCCTACCTCGTCGTCGAACGCGAACGCCTCCCCGCGGACTGGCTCGACCGCTTCGGGACCTGGGCGGGGGAACGTGGCTGGACGGTCTCCCTCCAGGGCCGCAAGGTGTACGCCGTACCGAAGCCGCTCACCAAGAGCGCTGCCGCCCGGGAGGTCGCCCGCCGCACCGGCGCCACGCTCACCCTCGCGGCCGGCGACTCCCTCCTCGACGCCGACCTGCTGCTCGCCGCCGACCGCGCCTGGCGGCCCGGCCACGGCGAACTGGCCGACAGCGACTGGACCGCCCCCCACCTCGACGTCCTCACCGAACGAGGCGTCGCGGCGGGGGAGGAGATCCTGCGCCGCTTCCGCGCCGCCGCGTCCCCGAACTAGCCGCAGCAGCCACCGCCGCAGCAGCCGCCCCCACCACCCCCTCCGCCGCTGCCCGGGGCGGGGGCGGCGGAGCCGCCGACGGCCACGGCGGAGAGCAGCTTCACGGTGTCGTCGTGCCCGGCGGGGCAGGCGGCGGGGGCGGCGGACTCGGCCATCGGCCGACTGAGTTCGAAGGTGTCACCACAAGTACGGCAACGGAATTCGTAACGGGGCATGGGAACAGGCTAGAGGCTGCACCGGACCCGGCACAGGAGGACCCGGGCAGGACCTACGGGGCCCGGTCCGCGCGGAGCCCGGTGGGAGTGGGGGCTCGGGCGGGTGCGGCTCGGCCGGGGCCCTGGCCGGTTCCGGGGCGGTGCGGGGGCGGACGGGTCAGTGGGCCGCCCCGCGCTCCTCCCGGATCCGGCCGACGACCCCCGTCACGGTGGCTCGTACGTCCTCCAGCTCGGTCAGGAAGTGCCAGTAGTCCGGGTGGCGCCCCTCCAGGGTCCCCACCGCCCGGTCGATCCGCGCCACGGCCTCGTCCAGCGGCCCGGCGTGCCGGGGATCGGGCGTGCTCCGGCCCTCCATCGCCAGCCGCTGGGCGTCCCGCACCGCGAACCGGGCCCGGTCGGTCTCCGCCTTCGGGTCCACCGCGACGGCGTCCAGCCGCCGCAGCCGCTCCCCGGCCGCGGACACGGCCTCGTCGGTCGAGTCGAGCAGCGCCCGGACGGTCGAGAGCAGCGAGGTGGCGTCCGGCCAGCGCTGCTCGGCCCGCGCCCGCGCGGCCTCCGCGAGCCGCTCCCCGGCCTGCCCGAGCGAGACGGCGGCCTGGTCGGGCACCGGCTGGAGATCCTGCCAGCAGGCCGCGGAGAACCGCCGCCGCAGCTCGGAGAGGACCGGTGCGACCCCTTCGGCGCGGGTGGCGAGCGCCTCGGCACGGGTACGCAGGGAGACCAGCCGCCGGTCGATCTCGGCGGCCCGCTCGGGCAGCCGCCCGGCCTCGGCCCGCACCGCCTCGGCGTCCCTGAGCACCCGGTCCGCGCGCTGGAGGGTCTCGGCGACACCGTGCCGCCCGGCGCCCTCGTTGAGCAGCGTCAGCTCGGGCCCCAGGGCCGCGAGCCGGGCCGCGAGGTCGTCCGCCCGCAGACCGGCTTCCCGTACGGAGTCCAGGGCGTCGCTCGCGCCCCGCAGGGCCTGCCGGGCGCGCTCCACCGCGGGCGCGAGCCGCGCGAGCTGCGTCTCGGCGCGGTCCAGGAGCGGGCCGAGACCCTGCTCGTACCGGTCGAGCTCGGTCTTGGCGCGGTCCAGCTCCTCCTTGGCGCGGGTCAGTTCGGCGCGGGCCCGGGAGGCGGTCGCCGCGTCCAGCTCGTCACGGTCCAGGTCATGGGCGTCGACCGCGCCGATGTAGGTGTGGCTGACCTCGTCGATCCGCCGCCCGAGCGCCTCGAAGCCCTCCACGGCCCGGCGGGCCTCGGGCGAGCTGTCCACCGCGGTGATCGTCTCCAGGGAGATCCGCAGACCGCGCTGGGCGGTGTCGAGCTCGTAGAAGGCCGCGGCGGCGGCGTCCTTGGCGGCCTGGGCCTCGGCGCGCTGGCTCTCGCCGCGTCCGCCGAACCAGCGGCGGGTGCCGCCGCCCGCGAAGGCGCCCGGCAGCAGGGCGCCGACGAGCAGGGGCAGGGCGAGGGCCAGCCGGAGACCTGAGGGGCCCGGCCGCGGGCCGCCCTCGGAACGGGTGCCTGCCCGGCGGGGCGCGTCACGATGCCGGACGCCGCCCGCCCCCCTCGCGTCGCTCGCCGCCACGTACCTCTCCCGTGCTGTGTCCGCCGTGCCCGGTCCGGTTCATTGTCCCACCCGGCACGGACGAACACACGGGCCGGTCAGTCCGCGGTGCGGACGGTCACGTCGCCGTTGTCGCTGCGGGCGCTCACGGAGTGCCCGGAGGCGTCCCGGCGGGGGACGTCGACACGGACCCGGCCGTTGCCGCTGGCGCCCGTCACCTCGTACTCGGCGGTGGGCAGGGCGACGGTGATGTCGCCGTTGTCGCTGACGGCCTCGACCCGGCGGGGCACGGCCCCGAGGGTGATCCAGACGGCGCCGTTGTCGGAGCGGGCGACGACGTCCGGGGCGGTGGCGCCCGGCCCGACGGTGATGTCGCCGTTGTCGCTGCTGAGGTCGAGGGCGGCGGTGGCCCGGCTCACCCGGACGTCGCCGTTGTCGGAACGGATCTTCAGCGGGGTGCTGAAACCCTCGGCGGTGACGCCTCCGTTGTCGTCCTGGACGGTGACGGCGACACCGCGCGGCACCGCGATCCGGTGGACACCGCCGCAGCTGGAGGCGACGGCGTCGCAGTCGACGCGCAGGGTCAGCCGCCCGTCGGCCAGCCTCCACTCGGGCTTCGGTCCGGACCCCATGAACACCCACCCGTCGATCTGCCGCTCGACCCGGACGTCGTCGATGTCGGCGGGCGTGATGATCAGCTCGGAGTCGTCGGAGTCGACGGTGAGCGCGGTCCCCTCGAAGGCGAAGGCCTTCCGCTCGACGGGAGCGCCCTCGACATCGGGCGACCCGCACCCGCCGAGCCCGAGCACCCCGAGCAGAACGACCCCGGACACCGACAGCACGCGCCCCCCACGACCAGCGACCATGACCCCGAACCCCCAAGAACGCGAACAGTCCCAGAAACGTACGTCCCCCACCCCACCCCCCACGATCCGGCGACCCACCGAACCGGGGGTGGGGGTAACCCCCGGGTGGGGACGCGGACGGGGGCGTGACCGCGCGGCGCGCGGGTGCGGCTGCGTGGGGCCGGGGCACGTACGGGCCCGGGTCGCGGCCGGGGCGGGTCCTGGGGGCCGGGGCACCGGTGCGGGGCGGGGAGCGCGCGGCCTCGCACCCCCTGGGAACGGGTTTGCGGCACCCACCCCCGCGCCATGTAGGCTGATGCTTCTTCCACGGGTGCGTAGCTCAGGGGTAGAGCGCTGCTCTTACAAAGCAGATGTCGGCGGTTCGAAACCGTCCGCGCCCACCAGTGCAAAGGCCCCGGACCCATCATGGTCCGGGGCCTTTGACATCCATATCTGACATCAACGGAGACGTTCGATCACGACCGGGGACGGCTCCTGAGCAGCCGATCCACGTGACTCACGGCTTCGCGCTGCGTTTCCTGGACGACGTGCGTGTACACGTTCATCGGCACGGCGATCTGGCCGTGGCCGAGGATCTCCATCACGGCGGGGGGAGGGACGCCGGGGGTGGTGAGGAGCGTCGCCGTACCGTTCCGGGCGTCGTGCAGCCGGACGACGCGGAGACCGGCGTTCTTCGCGACGCGGGTGAACGAGCGGTAGAGGTTGCGCGGCTCGATGGGCTGGCCGGTGCGCGTGGTGAAGACGTACCCGGTGTCGGTCCACTTCTCTCCGGTCCCACTGCTGTCGACGAGCTGGGAGCCGTACGACCTCACTGGTGGAACTCTCATCGTTCTTCCCGAGGGGGCCCACGCCGGAAACGGCGTCGTGAACCGGATGGTCGAGATCGGGGTCACGGTCAGCCATGCCGTCGAGCAGCCGGAGCCGCGGCAGGCGCCCGCCGAGGAAGCGTCACTCCTCGGGATCCAGAAAGCTGCACTTGTCACGCACATCCGACGGACCTACTACAGCGATGAGCGGCGCCCCGTGGAGACGGCCGACATCGTCGTGCCCGCTGCGCTGTGCGAGATCGTGTACGAGATCCCGATCAAGAGGTAGATCGCCTCAGTTTCGCAGGTCTGGCCAGCCGTCCCTGTTGGAGTAGCTCTCGAAGCAGTGCCGGGTGGAGCGGTCCCACTCCTTGCCGGTGGCCAGCTCGTACGCCTTGTCCGGCACGTACAGCAGCCACTCGCCGTCACGCTCGCTTGAGGTGTACGGAGCGAACTTCTCGACGTCGAAGAAGACGCTCTCCCACACAGTCTGCCCTGCCGTCACGACAGCGCAGCGTGCGTACAGGAACACGTCGGACGACTGCGGGAACGGGCTGCCGAACCGGGCCGTCAGGTCGACCACCGGCAGAGTGCCGAACTTCTCCTGGTCCAGGCGGTAGAGCGCCTCAGCGTGCCGTTCCGCGAAGCCGACGATGTCGGAGACGGGACGGCGGCTCAGCTCTTCGGCGAGACGCTGGCAGTTCGCGTGGGTGGCCTCACCGTTCAGGGTGGCTATCAGCGCCCAGAAGTCGGCCCATGTCATTCTCACGGGCGCAGGATGTCAGGGCGGTCTGACATTCACGCCGCCGAATCACCAGGGAGCCCCCACACCTGTATGAGATCGTCTACGAGATTCCGATCAACAGTGCTGTACGCGAGGGGGAGAGCGCCATGGAGTCAGTCGGGTATCTCACAGGCGCCTTGGCTTGGGGCGCTGTGTTCGCTGCATTGCTGGTGATGGTGGTCGGTTCGTTCGTGGTTGTTCGATGGCGACGCAGGACAATCGCAGCCTTGGAGCGTGCGGAGCTGGAGGCGGATACGCAGCCCTCTGCGGGATCCCCCATCAACCAGCAGCAGAGTCAAGTGCCAGGGCCATGGGTTCGGTTGTAATGGTTCCCGTCCACCAGCCTGGTTCGTCGCTTGCCTCCCAGGACATCGCCAGCGGCCGGCCGGCCAGGTCCTCGGCCCTGCCGTGTGCGGCTGTCTGGGCCTCGCCGGGTTCGCTGTCGGCGCTGGGCTGGGCGAGGCAGCCGTCGACGATGGCGCCGGAGAAGTACAGGGCGTAGCGCCACACGTCAGGCGTGCGGTACAGGACGAAAAACTTCGGTGTCCCGAAGCCGTCGCGCCAGTGCTTCCGTCTGCGCTTCATGCCCGCACGGTAGCGCTGGAGCCCGGCGAGCCGCCCGTGTGTTTCGGCTCGGGTATCGTCCGGCCCCGTCGATCAGTCGGTAGTGAGGGTGACATGTATAACGAGCGGCTCGACGAGCGGCTGTCCGATGAGGAGCTGGAGTTGTTCGTCCAGTACCTGCACAGGTTCGCGAACCACGACGTGGACATCTCGGTGAGGATGGAAGCCGGGGATCCCGAGCACCCCGTCTACGTGCTGTTCGGCAGGGACTATCCCCCGGTCGGAGACGCCGCGGACTACCGGCGGCCGTTCGCTGACCGGCGCCAGGTGACATCCACATCTGACATCAACGACGGCGGATGACAGCTGTCCTGCACGGCCTTTCGTGGTGTCCGCGAGCTGGGGTGGACCCTCCGCCGGCCGTGATCCGCACGAGCTTGCACAGCAGATGTCTGCGGTTCGAAACCGTCCGCGCCCACCGTGACGAGGGCTCCCAGCCGATCGAGGCCGGGGGCCCTCGGCGTTCGTCCGGGGCGTGCAGGGCTGGGGCCGGAGCGTGGTGGTGAGGGCGAGCGGGTTCGCTCCGGCGTCCGGGGAGGTGTCAGGGAGCGGGTTCCCCCGCGATGCGGTCGGCGGCCCTTCGGTCCGGGGTGTCCTTGCCGCACAGGGCTCGGTGGCGGGCGAGGTGTCTGGGGTCTATCCGGTGGTCGGGGTGGCGGCGGAGAGTGCCGACCCTGCTGTCGTCCACGGTGAGGCGGACGGTGTCGTCGGTGTCCACGTACAGGCCGAGCAGGTCGAACTGCGTGTGGTGGTTCGGGCACAGGACCAGCAGGTTGGACAGGACGTCGGGGCCGTGGTGGGGGCGGCCGAGGCCCCGGATGTGGGCGGCCTCGCTGTGGTCGCCCCGGGGCGTCCGCAGTCGCAGGCCGCACGCCTGGCAGCGGTTCTCGTGCAGGCTCTTCACTCTGAGGGCGAGCGCGGAGTCGCGTATGACACGCGAGTGGGTGGACTCGCGCCGGGCGGCGGGGCCCGCGTCCTCGTCGCCGTCGGCCGGGTCCGTCGTACCGCTCGCCGTCGTGTGGTCCGCCAGGCCGAGCCGTGTCATCAGGGCATGCTGGTCGATGCCGGTGAGGTGGTGGTCACGCAGGACGGCGATGGCCCTCAGTCGCGCGGAGGCACCGCTGAGGAGGCGCGCGGCCTCCGCGCTCAGGCCCGCCTCGGGACCCAGCCTCTCCAGCAGGGCCACCCCGGGTGCGGTGCGCTGCCCGGCGGGCAGGCCCCGCATGTCCCAGATGCCACTGGTCCGCAGATGCCAGAACGGGTACTGGGGAGTGACGGCCGACGTGGTCGCGCCGAACTCCGCCAGCAGCCCGCCGACCTCCTCGCGGAACTCCCGCCAGGGTGCGAGACGGGGCCTCCCCGAGGAGATCCGGGAGATCGCCCAGGCCAACGCCAGGGGCTTGTGCCTGCTCGGTACGCCGTCCTTGGTGTGGACCCGGAGATTCCGCAGGCCGTCCAGCAGCCCGTCGAGCATTTCCTCGGCCGCTGACCGTTCGGGACCGGAACGCATCTGGCCTCCCCTTCCGTCGTACCGCCCACCGCCGTCGATCCTGCCAGGCCGGTGGCCGTGCCGGGGCGGGAGGGCGGTGACAGTGGTGACATGGGGGTGCCCTTCGGCCGTCGTGACCGAAGGGCACCGTCGTCGTGCGCGCCGGGGCGGTGGCCCTACTTGATGACCTCGACCTTCTTGTCGCCCGCGGTCTTCGCCGTCGTGACCCACTTGACCGTGCCGATTTCGCGGTTGGCCGCGAGGGCGGGCTTCACCGTGCCGTTCTCGCGGTCGGCCGCGACGGCGGGCTTCACCGTGCCCGTCTGGCGGTCGGACGCCTGGGGCGCGGTCGTCGAGTGGAGCGCCAGGGCCGCGAAAGCGGCGGCCAGGACGCCGAGGGCGATGCCGACCTTGGTCGTGGTCGAGTGAGCGATGTGGGCCTGCGCCACGGGAAGCCTCCCTGAAGTGCCTTTGCCTGAAGGTGGAATGAACGTACCTTGTGGCGGGCTGTGGGGGAATGGGCGAAGAGTTGACGGCCGGGCCGCACGGCCGGTGTACTCCCCGCATGACTGACGTGGGGGACGCGCCCGGACCCGAGGTGCGGAGCGGCGAGATGACGCCGCAGCGGTACATAGAGGGGCGGTTGTCGCAGTACCAGGGCTGGTACGACGTCAAGGCGACCCGCATGAAGGCGATGCATCTGCGGATGCGGACGGTCTCGGTCGTCGGGGGCTCGCTCGTGCCCGTCTTCGTCAATCTGGACGTGGCCTTCGCCCGGATCACCGCCACCGTCCTGAGCGTGGTCGTCGTCGCCGCGGTGTCCCTGGAGAGCGTCTTCCGGTACCGGGAGCAGTGGAAGAACTACCGCTCCACCGAGCAGCTCCTGGGGCATGAGCGCGTCTACTTCGAGACCAAGGTGGGGCCGTACTACAACCTGCCCCGGCGCGAGGCGTTCTCGACGCTCGTCGCCCGGGTCGAGAAGGCCATCGCCAGCGAGAACTCCGCCACCCTGAACGTCATGACGCTCGGCGGGCAGGTCAACTCCGACGTCCAGCAGCACGGCGTCCCCGCCGCCCGTACGCCCGCCGATCCCGACGGCGACAAGGGGCCCCGGACTTCCTCCGAGGCCCCCTGACCCGACGGAAGATGTCAGGTCCGGCGCGTCAGCACCACTTGTAGTCGACCCGCGTCGAGTTGTACGAGCAGACGTCGATCCGCGCGCCGTTCGACTTCCGCAGCGTCGCCGTGTCGCGGTCGTTGTTCCAGACGTACGCACCGCGGTTCTGGTGGACGTTCGCGGCGGTGTTCGTGCCCCGGCCCGTACGGACCGTCACGGTCTTGCCCTTGCCGAGGACGAAGTTGCCGAAGGTGTACTTGTGGTTCGACGCGTCCGTGAGCGTCCAGCCCCGGAGGCTGACCGCCGCCGAGGTCGTGTTCCGTATCTGGACGTACTCGGCGTTGAGGCTGGCCTTCGAGCGGTTGTCAGTGCCCGGACTGTCGTAGTAGATCTTGTACAGGTGGACCGAGCCGGCGGCCTGCGCCTGCGTGGGCAGCAGCAGGATGCCGGAGGCGGCGGCCGCGATCACGGCCGCGAACGTGCGTGCGCGAAGCATGGATGTCCCTCAGTTTCTGCCCGGCTCCCGCCTGTGGGGCCCGGCGAGCACACAGGATACGCACGCCCTTCACTCCGCCCACACAACTTTCCGGTCTTCGCCGTGACTTCCCGTCCCCCGTCGGCGTGACAGGACGGCCGGGCCGTCGACAGCCGCACCGCCGCCCCCTCCGGACCTTCCCCCTCGACAGCGGCGAACCCCGCGCCCTCCTCGGGCCCCTCGGGTCTTCCCGGCCCCGTCGACTCCTCCAGGCCCCTCGGGTCTTCCCGGGCCCATCGGAGCTTCCCGGGCCTCAGCCCTCGAAGTCGTACTCCAGCACGTACGCCGACGAGTCCAGCGTCATCTCGTTCAGCTCCACCGCCACCCCTGGGCCCGTGAACGCCGTCCGTCCGATGAGGATCACCGGCGTCCCCGACCCGAGACCCAGCCGGTCCGACTCCTCCGCCGTCGGCATCCGGCAGCGGATCTCCTCCCGGAACCGCACCGGCCGCTGGCCCAGTTCCGCGAGCCGCGCGTACAGGCCGCCCGGCCCGGTGTCCGGCTCCGCGACCGGCGTCCCGCGCACCAGCTCGGCGGAGAGGTACGAGACCGAGAGCAGCACCGGCTCGGAGTCCAGGACGAACCGGCGGCTGCGGGCGCACACCGGCGCTCCCAGCGGCAGCCCCAGCGTCGCCGCGATCCGCGCGCCCGCCCGTACCTCGGTCACCTCGACCTGGTCGACCACCAGGTCCCGTTCGTCCCCCACGTCCGCCGTCCAGATGGAACGCCCGTTCCCCCAGAGTCCCTCGGACAGGCGCGGGATGCCCCGGCGGCGCAGCGGGCGGAAGGAGCGGACGAACACCCCGGCGCCCCTGCGCGCCTCGGTCAGGCCCTCGTCGCGCAGCACGGAGAGCGCCTGGCGGGCCGTCATCCGGGCCACGTCGTACGTCGTCATGAGGTCGTTCTCGCCAGGGAGCCGGTCGCCCGGCGCGAACGCGCCCGAGTGGATCGCGGTTCTCAACTCATCGGCGATACGACGGTACTTGGGGCGACGGGCACTGTCCTGGTCGGTCACGGGTGGGCCACTCCCTTCCTTTCCGCGACACCCTACGGCGCACCCCGCCGCCGACGTCCACGCACACCTGCGGCCCCGCCCTTCGATCCATCCAACGGGGGACATCTCTAGAGATACGTTGACAGGGCGGGCCCGTAGGGCTTCTCTGGTTCTCCCCAAGTGTCGGGAGCGTCTTCAGGAGCGCTTCCGGCGCGCTTCAGGAATCGGGAAGGAGGGGATGCATGCAGCCACTGCCCGAGGTCGGTGACCTCGTCCGCGACACCGCCACGGGGCGGGTCGGTTTCTATGTGGAGAGCGTCGCCGGACGCTTTCTGATCCGCGCCGTCCACGGCGGCACCCAGTGGGAGGCCGAGCCCTCCGACGTACAGCCCGCCACCCCCCTGCGCGAGCTGCGTGCCCGCGCCGCCGAGATCAACGCACGGACCAGACGGGAGGTCGGCGGGCTGGGGTGACCCGGCGAGGGGGAGGGACGGGGAGGGGGCGGGGGGAGGGGAGAACGGGGCCGAGAAGGGTGGAGTACGGGGTACGGGTGGACGTGCGGGTACGGATACGGGGTGCCCGACCGACGCCCGCGCCCCGGCGTCTGTCAGTGGCACGCGCCACACTGGAGGCATGTGCCGCAGCATCAAGACGCTCCGCCCGCCCATCCTGCCTGAGGAGGCGACCGAGGACGACATCCGTGCCGCCGCCCTTCAGTACGTCCGCAAGGTCTCCGGCTTCCGGGCTCCCGCCGCCCACAACCGCGAGGTCTTCGAGCGGGCCGTGGACGAGATCGCGGAGGCCACCGCGAGACTCCTCGACGGTCTGGAGGTGCGCGGTGCGCACCCCGGGGCCGCCGCCGTCAGGAAGCGGGCGCCGCGGCCGTGACCGGACGCCGCAGGAGACAGGCGGCGAGCCCGCCCGCGAGGAAGAGCGCGAGGGTGGACACCCCCGCGCTGAACCAGGTCGCGCCCAGCCACTGACCGCCGAGCCAGCCGAGCCCCACGCTGTACGAGGCCCAGGTCACGCCCGCGAGGGCCGACCACGGCAGGAACTCCTCCACGCGCCGCTTCGCCGCGCCCGCGCCCAGGGAGACCACGGAGCGTCCCGCCGGGGCGAACCGGGCGAGGACCACGAGCAGGCCGCCGCCCCTGGCCAGGGCGGTGCCGAGGCGCTCCTGCGCCAGGGACAGGCGCTTCGACCGGGCGAGGGCCCGGTCGATCCTGGGTCCGCCCCGGAGCGCCAGCCGGTACGCCAGGAAGTCGCCGAGCACCGAGGCGCCGGCCGCGCAGAGCAGCAGGGGGAGGAGCGAGGGGACGTCGGGGGTGGCCGCCGTGGCCGACGCGGCCGCCGTGGCGGCGGTGATCACCAGGAAACCGCTCGGCAGCACGGGCAGGAAGACGTCGAGCAGGATCGACGCCGCCACCACCGGGTATATCCACGGCCCGGCGGTGAGCGACCGCAGCGATCCCAGGCTGTCGAGCAGATTCACAGGGCCAGAGCCTACGCGGAGACGGTGGGCCGCCTTCCGGGTGGGTGCGGTGCGCGGGGGGCGGCGGACCGGCGGACCGGGGCACGCATCGGGACGGCGTACGCTCCGCCCGGCCGCGCGCGCCGGGACGTCGTGCGCGCGGTCCCGGCGGGGACCGCGCGATGCTGTGCGGGTTTGACGGAAAACGCTCGGAGTGAGCGGCTGGTTCGAGGTGATGTGAGGGTTCGGAAAGGGCCGGAAGACGTGCTGTGCATTCCGGCCCTTTCCGCTAGGGGGTGTCAGGCCGTGACCGGCGTGCCCTGTTCCTCGCGGTCGGCGTTCGTGCCGCGAGCCGTCGGATCCGGGCCGACCCGGTTGCCGAAGAGCCCGTCGAGAGCCAGCGCTCCGGGCCCGGTGAACACCAGGAGGAGGAAGGCCCAGCAGAACACGGCCGCGATCTCCCCGCCGTTCTGGAGCGGGAAGAGGGACTCCGGCTGGTGGACGGTGAAGTACGCGTACGCCATTGAGCCCGAGGCGAGGAACGCGGCACTCCGGGTACCGAGACCGGCCAGGACCAGACCACCGGCGCCCAGCTGTATGACGGCGGCGTACCAGCCGGGCCAGGTGCCCGCCGCGACGGTGCCGCCGCCCGCCGAGCCGCCGAGGACGCCGAAGAGGGCGGCGGCGCCGTGGCAGGCGAAGAGCAGACCGACGACGATCCGGAAGACGCCGAGCGCGTACGGCTGCGCCCGGTTCAGACGGTGTGCCGGACCGGCCGGTTCGTGCGGGGCGGTCCGGGTGCTCCGGGCGGGCGGGATGGCCCCGCCCTCCGCGGCGCTCGGGCCGCTCCTGCCGCTCCGGTCACTCGGGTGGGTCGAGTCGTTCGGGTTGTTCGGGTTGCTCGGGTCGTTCATGGGGGGACTCCTTCGGCCTGGCCCGGTCCGTGGGGTGGACGGGGCGTGGGGACGGAAACCGATGAGGCCGCAAGGTTAGGCACCCCTCACTAGTGCTTGCAAGTTCAACATTCGGCCGACGGGAGGTGTGCGGTGCTGTTCGCTTCCCGTCGGCCGAAGATGACGTCCGCTCAGGGGCGGCCCGGTCAGCAGCCGTTCAGGACGGTCTGGAGCGCACTCTTCTCGGCGGCGTCCACGCTGAGGTTCCAGTAGTGCTTCACGTCCACCCATGCGCGGACGTAGGTGCAGCGGTAGGCGGTCCGGGAGGGCAGCCACTTCGCCGGGTCCAGGTCGCCCTTGGCCTGGTTGACGTTGTCGGTGACGGCGATGAGCTGCGGCCGGGTCAGGTCGTTCGCGAAGGACTGGCGCTGCGCGGTCGTCCATGACGCGGCGCCCGAGCGCCACGCCTCGGCGAGCGGGACCATGTGGTCGATGTCGAGGTCCGACGCGGCGGTCCAGGTGGCGCCGTCGTACTCCGAGTACCAACTGCCGCTGACGGAGGCGCAGGCGGCGTCCGTGACGACGTTCACGCCGTCCCGCTTGAGAACGGTCTCGCGGGTGTTGCAGGTGCCGGACTGGGTGATCCAGTGCGGGAAGAGGCTCCGGCTGTAACCCGAGGTGGAACCTTCCGCCTGCACGGTGAGGGCGGCCAGGTAGGTACGGGCGGTGGCGGCGCTGACCGGGGTCGGCATGGCCGCCTGGGCGGTCGGGGCGGTGGCCAGGGCGCCGGTCAGGGCGAGGGCGGCGGAGGTGGCGAGGACGGCGAGTCGACGCGCGTAGACGGCGTGGAGGGGCATGGGAACTCCCTTGGGTCGGGGGGACCTCGGCTGGTGCCGTCCCCCGGTGGGGTGCCGGGCGGTGGGCCCGGTCATCGTGGCGGCGCCAGGTTTCCGTGAGGGGTGCGCCAGGTAACAGAGTGGCGACATGGACACATCACATCAAGGGGTGTGACGAGTCCTGACGGAGCGACAGATTCCGCCCGGTGTAAAGGAGGTGGGGAGGCGGTGGCGCCGGGGCGCGCGGCGGAGGGAGTCCGGGGCGGCTGTTCCGGTCGGTGCGGGGGGCGCTTCCGCGCCCGGAGGGGCGGGATCGTCCCGCGCCCGGGAGGGGCCTGCGTCAGGTGGGGCGCGCGGTGAGGACCTCGGGCCCGAGGAAATGTGCGCCACGGGAAGGAGCTGCCCACCGGGAAGGAGCTGCCCACCGGGAAGGGCCGTGCGGGCGGGGGCCTATGGCTGGAAGGGGCCGGAGGTGCGCGGCCTCATGCCGACGAGGGCGCTCCCGGGCTCGGGAGGGCGCGGTACGGCCCCCGAGGGCCTCCGCGCCGGGAAGTCGCGCACGGTACGTCGATGGGTCCCGCGTCCGTGCGGCGCGCGGCGCGAGGGTCGGGGAGGGCCCGAAGGCGGGTGCGCTCAGAACGAGACCCCGGGCCGCTTACCGGCCCGGGGTCTTGTCCTGGTCTGAAGTTCGTACGGAAGGAAATCAGGCCCGAAGTTCCACCGGGAACCCCGGGCGCGAAGCGCGACCGGGGGCCGGGAGCTTGGAATCGAAGCCTGGCGCGAAGTGCGACCGGACATCAGGTCCGAGGTCGGCCCGAAGCTTGGTCGGCAGCCCACCGACAGCCCACCGGCAGAGCGCCGATAGCCCACTGGAAGCCCGGCCCGAAGCCCGGCCCGAAGCCCGGCCCGAAGCCCGGCCCGAAGCCCGGCCCGAAGCCCGGCCCGAAGCCCGGCCCGAAGCCCGGCCCGAAGGTCGGGCCGGGGTCCGCGCCCGAGTAGGGGCGCCGTTACGGCAGGAACGTCAGGGATATCGCGCCGTCCGCCGTCGGGTCCACCCGCAGCCGGGTGAGGTCCTCGATGTGGACGTCCGGTCCGAAGGCCGCCGCGCGCGGGCCCACGCCCACGACCCGCATCCCGGCCGCGCGGCCCGCCGCGATCCCCGCCTCGGAGTCCTCGAAGACGACGCAGTCCTCCGGGGCGAAGCCCAGTTCCGCCGCGCCCTTGAGGAAGCCCTCGGGGTCCGGCTTGCTCGCCCCGACGTGCTCGGCGGTGACCCGGTCGACCGGTACGGGCAGCGCCGCCGCGCCCATCCGCGCCTGCATGAGGGCCTCGTCCGCCGAGGTCACCAGGGCGTGCGGCAGCTCGGCGAGCGCGGCCATGAAGGCGGGGGCGCCGGCGATCGGCACGACGCCGTCCATGTCGGCCGTCTCCTCGGCGAGCATGACCCGGTTGTCGGCGTGGTTCTCCGCCATCGGCCGGTCGGGGAGGAGGAGCGCCATCGTGGCGTACCCCTGGCGGCCGTGCACCACCTTGAGCACGGCGTCCGCGTCGAGGCCCTGCCGGTCCGCCCAGCGCCGCCAGCAGCGCTCGACGACGGTGTCCGAGTTGACGAGGGTGCCGTCCATGTCCAGGAGGAGGGCGCGTGCGGTGAGCGGTGCCGGGGTGATGGCGGGCATCGGGTCTCCAGAGGGGGTGGCGCGGAGAACGAAGTGGTCCCGCCCACCGGTCAGGGATTGCGGGCGGGCCCACTTTGTTCTTTCACGATACAAAACAGGAGGCCGTCTTGGCCAACCCGTCCGCATTCCGGCCATCCGGGCGGCCATCCGGGCGGCCCTCCGGCCGCACCCGGGCGGGGCCCGCCGGGGGCCCGCCGTGGCCGTACCGCCCGGAGGGCCACCCCCTGGGACGGCCACCCCTGGAACGGCCTCCCCCGGAGCAGTCTCCTCCGGAGCGCCGCCTTCCCGGAGCACCCCCGGAGCCCCGCCCCGCCCGATACCGCGCGATCCCGGACCTCCCGGACGCCCGGACGCTCAGATGTAGGGGGTGTGCCGTTCGAGCACCGCCCGGGTGTGGGGGCCGTACACGCCGGGGGTGTCGCCCTGGATGTACATGTACGACTGGTACTCCTCCACCGCCTCCCGGAGCTCGTCGTCGTACCGTCCATCGACGCGCCCGCGATAGACCATCACCGCGATCAGCCGTCGCTGGAGCTCTCGCACCTCCGGCCCGCTCGAACCGGGGCTCAGGGTCGGGGCCTCCTCGTCCGGTGTGCCGGTGGGCGTCGGTGTGCCCGTCGGCCCTGCCGTCGTCGGCGGGGCGACCGGTGCCTGTGAGGTCGGGGAGGCCGAAGGTGCCCCCGTGCCCGCCGTGGTCGGTGTGGCGCTGGGTGCCGTGGTGGTGCCGCTCGCCGTCGGGGTGGGCGTGGCGGACGGGGAGGCGGAGGTCGGCCGTGTCGTCGGGGCGGTCGTGGACGGCTCCGGGGTCTTCGAGGAGGGGGCGGGCGCCTCCGAGACGGCGACGTTCAGGGACGCGCTCGTGGTCACTTCGGGGACGGCGGCCCGGTCGTCGGTCCCGTCGTCGCCGAGCACGGACGCGGCGAGGGCGGCGGTGCCCGCCACCGCGACGGCGGCCACCGCCGCGATCAGCACCCCCCGCTTGCGGCCCCGCCGCTCCACGGGTGCGTGCGGCACGTCGCCGACGCCGCGCAGCAGCAGCGGCATGGTCTCGGACGGGTCGCCCCCGCCGTGCCCGTCAAGCCCACCGCGCCCGTCGCGCCCGCCCTGCCCGTCGAACCCACCGCTCCCGCCACGGTCTCCGTGCCCGCCGCCCCCGCCGGGAGCCCGCCCGTACGGCGCCGTGGGCGCGCCACCGCCGACGCGGACGGCCGTCAGCTGGGTCGTCGGCGGGTCCTCGGCGGGGAGGGAACCGGTCCCGTACGCGCCCCCCACCCCGTCCGTCCCCTCCGGGGAGTCCGGGAAGCCCGGGGAATCCGGGGACTCCAGGACCACATACGGCCTGATCCGGAGCGGGTCGAAGTCCTCGGCCGCCGCCATCTCCGCCCGTGCGCAGGCGCAGCCAGGTCTCTGTACACCGCATTCAGGACAGACATGTCCGGTCATGATGGGTCCCCTCCCGATACGACTGCGAGCGATTATGCAGCCCGCCCCCTCCCGGCGGGCGAACGGCTGTGCCCTTCCGCAGGCCATAACCGGACATTCGGAACAGGATGGAGGGGTCGTGTGCCGTGAGGTCCGAGGAGACGCCGGAGGAGACGCCCATGGCCCAGGAAGTACGCCCGTCCCCGTCCGACGGTGGAGCCGCTCCCGTACCGGGCGAGGGGCAGAGCCACCGCAAGGTGCTCGTCGCGGTCGGCGCGCTGCTGCTCGGCCTGCTGCTCGCCGCCCTCGACCAGACGATCGTGTCCACCGCCCTGCCGACCATCGTCAGCGAGCTGGGCGGTCTGGAGCACCTGTCCTGGGTGGTCACCGCCTATCTGCTCGCCTCCACGGCGGCCACCCCGCTCTGGGGCAAGCTCGGTGACCAGTACGGCCGCAAGAAGCTCTTCCAGGCGGCGATCGTCCTCTTCCTGATCGGCTCGGCCCTCTGCGGCATCGCCCAGAACATGCCGCAGCTCATCGGCTTCCGGGCCCTCCAGGGTCTGGGCGGCGGCGGCCTCATCGTGCTGTCGATGGCGATCGTCGGCGACCTCGTCCCGCCCCGGGAGCGAGGGAAGTACCAGGGCCTCTTCGGCGCGGTCTTCGGCGCCACCAGCGTCCTCGGCCCCCTCCTCGGCGGCCTCTTCACCCAGCACCTCTCCTGGCGCTGGGTCTTCTACATCAACCTGCCGATCGGGATCGTCGCCCTCTTCGTGATCGCGGCCGTGCTCCACATCCCGGTGCGCTCCACCCGGCACACCATCGACTACCTCGGCACCTTCCTCATCGCCTCCGTCGCCACCTGTCTGGTGCTCGTCGCCTCCCTGGGCGGCACCACCTGGCCCTGGGGCTCGGTGCAGATCATCGGCACCGCCGTCCTCGGAGCCGTACTCCTGGTGTGGTTCCTGTACGTCGAGACGCGGGCGGCCGAGCCCGTGCTGCCGCTCAGGCTGTTCCGCGTCCGCACCTTCAGCCTGGTCTCGGTCATCAGCTTCGTCATCGGCTTCGCGATGTTCGGCGCCATGACCTATCTGCCGACCTTCCTCCAGGTCGTCCAGGGCGTCACCCCGACCATGTCGGGGGTCCACATGCTGCCGATGGTCGCCGGTCTGCTGATCACCTCGACGGGCTCGGGCCAGATCGTCTCCCGCACCGGCCGCTGGAAGGTCTTCCCGATCGCGGGCACCTTCCTCACCGCCGTGGGGCTGCTGCTCCTGCACCGGATGACGGAGTTCAGCTCCACCTGGGAGATGAGCGTCTACTTCTTCGTCTTCGGCGCCGGACTCGGTCTGGTCATGCAGGTCCTCGTCCTGGTCGTGCAGAACGCCGTCGCCTACGAGGACCTCGGCGTCGCCACTTCGGGAGCCACCTTCTTCCGCTCCATCGGAGCCTCCTTCGGCGTCGCCGTCTTCGGCACGATCTTCACCAACCGGCTCACCTCGAAACTGGAGGACGTCTTCGCCCGCGCGGGCGCCGCGCCGCCCGGCACCGGCGCCGGGCAGGTCGCCGCCGACCCCCGCGCCGTGGACCGGCTGCCGCCCGCGCTGCGCTCCGAGGTCCTGCACGCGTACGCCACCTCGATCACCGACGTCTTCCTGTACGCGGCGCCCGTCGTCCTGGTGGCCTTCGTCTTCTCCTGGTTCCTCAAGGAGGACAAGCTGCGGGGCTCCGTCACCGCGCCCGACACCAGCCAGACGCTCGCCACCAACCCCGTCGAACGCTCCTCGTACGAGGAGTGCGCCCGCGCCCTGTCGGTCCTGGGCTCCCGCGCGGGCCGCAAGGCGATCTACGAGAGGATCACCGCCCGCGCGGGGCTCGACCTGCTGCCCGCCGCGAGCTGGCTGCTGCTGCGCATCCGCCGTCACGGCACCGTCGAGCCCGCCCGGCTCGCGGACGTCGTGCCCGTCCCGCTGAAGGCGATCACGGACGCCGCCCGGCAGATCGAGGAGCGGGGTCTGGCGGGCCGGGAAGGGCTCCAGCTGGTCCTCACCGAGGAGGGCGTGGGGGTGGCGACCCGGCTCGCCGCCGCGCGCGAGGAGTCGCTCGCGGAACTGCTGGGCGACTGGTGGGGGCCGGACCGGCCGACCGATCTGATACGGCTCGTGGAGGAGCTGACGGAGGAACTCTCCGGCTCCGACGCGGAACGCCCCCACACCGACGAACCGCCCCGCGACCACCGGGCGTGAGCGGCGGCGGCCCGCCCACCACCGGGCGTGAGGGTCCGCGGGGCCCCCACCCTGCTCATCCTCCGTACGGGGCTCCGGGCTCCCCGCCCGCACGGGCTCTGTCCGTACGGGCTCAGGGCCCTCGGCTCAGAGGTCCTTGCCGTACCAGATCTCCATGTACGGGCCCGTGGCGTACGCGGGGATCTCCGCGTACCCGTGGCGGACGTAGGCGGCCCGCGCCTCCACCAGGTCGAGGCGGGTGGTGAGGACCGTCCGGCGGGCACCGAGCGCCCGTGCCTCCGCGTCCAGCGCGGTGAACAGGGCCCCGGCCCCGCCGAGACCCCGGAAGGCGGGCCGCAGGAAGATCCGGGTCAGCTCGGCCCGTTCGGCGTCGAGGAGGAGCAGCCCGCCGCAGCCGGCCGGCTTCCCCTCGTACCAGGCCACCAGGAACTGTCCGGTCGGCGGGGTCAGCAGCTCCGCCCCGTCGTCCGCGAGCCCCTCGTCGATCTCGGCCTCGGTCGCGGGCCGTTTCCAGTACCGCCCGGCGACCTCCCCGTAGTAGTCACGGCGGAGCGCCGAGGCGTCCGGGGCGTGGACGTGCTCGGGGGTGAAAGTCCAGGTCATGCGCGCCATTGTGGGGCGCGCACGCCCCGGCGCGCAGCTGGGTTTCGGCGCGGGTCAGCCCTTCGGGCTCGCCTGCTGGACGACCTCGAAGGACCACAGGGTGGAGCCGGTGGCGGCGGGCTTCGGCCGCTCGCCGCCGCCCTCGCCGCCGCCGTGGGCGCCCCGCATGGAGCCGTTCATCCAGTTCTGGAAGTCCTCCTCGCTGCGCCAGCGGGTGTAGACCAGGTACTGGTCGGTTCCTTCGAGGGGCCGCAGCAGCTCGAACCACTCGAAGCCGTCGGACCCCTCCACGGCCCCGCCGCGCGCGGCGAACCGCTGCTCCAGCACCTCACGCTGCTCGACGGGCACGGTCAGGACGTTGATCTTCACGATGCTCATGAGGGGCAGGATATGTCCCGGGTCCTCCCGCCCTCCGCGCGGGCGGGGCGGACCTGGGACCCAGGCCCCGGGCCCCGGGGCTCAGTCGGTGACGCGGGCCAGCAGGAGGCCGTCGTAGCCCTTGGTGCCGACGGTCTGGACGGCCGTGGCGACCAGGCGCGGTTCGCGGGCGACGAGTTCGAAGAGTTCCCGGGTGCCGGTGACCGCCGGGTCCCCCGGGGCGGGCGCGGTGATCCGCCCGCCGCGCACGACGTTGTCGACGATGATCAGGGTGCCGGGCCGGGACAGCTTCAGGGCCCATTCCACGTAACGCGGGTTGTTGACCTTGTCGGCGTCGATGAAGACCAGGTCGAAGGGGCCCGCGTCCTCCGCCGCCAGGAGCGGCAGGGTGTCGAGGGCGGCGCCGGTGCGCACCTCGACGAGCTGGTCGAGTCCGGCGCGGGCGATGTTGGCGCGGGCGACGTCCGCGTGCGCCGGGTCGTACTCCAGGGTGACGAGCCGTCCGTCGGCGGGCAGCGCGCGGGCCAGCCAGATCGTGCTGTAGCCGCCGAGGGTGCCGATCTCCAGGATGCGGCGGGCGCCCTGGGTGAGGGCGAGCAGCTGGAGGAGCTTGCCCTGGTTGGGGGCGACGGCGATCTCGGGCAGGCCCGCCGCGACGGAGTCCGCGAGGGTGGCGGTGAGGACGTCGTCGGCGGGGGCGATCGTGTCGGCGAAGTACTGGTCGACCTCGGTCCACCGGGGGTCCGTCCCGGGGGCCGTCTGGGGCTGAGGGTTCGTCATGCGGTCGAACGTACACCTGGGTCGGGAGGTGGCGGGCCGGGCGTCGTTCCGTCCGCTCCGTACGCGTCCTCGTACGGGTGTGCGGGGAACGGCGTCCGGCCCGGTCCTCCTCCTGCCGTCCGTGTCCGTGCCCCGGGGCCGGTCAGACCCGGGTGCGGACCCGGAGTTCCTTGACGCCGTTGAGCCAGGCGGCGCGCAGTCGGCGCGGTTCACCGGCGAGCGTGAGGTCGGGCAGGGCGTCCGCGAGCGCGTTGAAGATCAGCTCGATCTCCTTGACGGCGAGGGACTTGCCGAGGCAGAAGTGGGGCCCGCCGCCGCCGAAGCCGAGGTGCGGGTTGGGGTCGCGGGTGATGTCGAAGCGTTCGGGGTCGGTGAAGACCTCGGGGTCGTTGTTGGCGGAGGAGTAGAAGAGGCCGACGCGGTCGCCCTTGGCGATCTTCTGGCCGCCGATCTCGGTGTCCTGGGTCGCGGTCCGCTGGAAGGAGACGACGGGGGTGGCCCAGCGGACGATCTCCTCGGCGGTGGTCGAGGGGCGTTCCCGCTTGAAGAGTTCCCACTGCTCGGGGTGGGTGAGGAAAGCATGCATCCCGTGGCTGATGGCGTTGCGGGTGGTCTCGTTGCCCGCGACGGCGAGCAGCAGGACGAAGAAGCCGAACTCGTCGGAGGAGAGGTTGCCCTCGCCCTCGGCGGCGACCAGCTGGCTGACGATGTCGGCGGCGGGGCACTCCTTGCGGGCGGCGGCCATGTTCATCGAGTAGCCGATGAGCTCCATGGCGGCTTCGGCGCCGATCTCCTCGGTGATGGCGTATTCGGGGTCGTCGTAGGCGACCATCTTGTTCGACCAGTCGAAGATCCGGGAGCGGTCCTCCTGGGGGATGCCGATGAGTTCGGCGATGGCCTGGAGGGGCAGTTCGACGGCGACCCGGGTGACGAAGTCGAAGGTGCCGTCGGCGTCCGCGCTCCGCCGGGCCTCCTCGACGATGGTCCGGGCCCGCTCGCGCAGCGTGGTCTCCAGGCCGCGGATGGCGCGGGGGGTGAAGCCGCGCTGGACGATCTGGCGGACCCGGGTGTGCTCGGGCGGGTCCATGTTGAGCATGATCAGTTTCTGGACCTCGATCTGGTCCCGGCTGATGTGCTCGTTGAAGCGGATGACGGCCGTGTTCTCGTTCGAGGAGAACAGCTCCGGGTGGGTGGAGACGTACTTGACGTCCGCGTGGCGCGTGACGGCCCAGTACCCGCTGTCCGCGTAGCCGGTGCTGCCGGGCGTCTGGGCGCACCACCAGACGGGCGCGGTCTGCCGCAGCAGGGTGAACTCGGGGAGGGGGACCCGGTCGCGGAGCACATCGGGGTCGGTGGCGTCGAACCCTTCGGGAAGGTGGGGACAGGGCATCGGCAACACTCCACGTCTGAGGGGATCCGGGGATCCGAGGAGATCTGATGGGCCGTCAGGAGTTGTCGGGAATTTAATGACGAGCTCCGCAAGAGGCAAGGGCCGGAACGGGAACTGTTGCCTCCCGGACCCTTGCGTACCCACGCCGGCAGTCATAAGACTGCAAGCAGAACTAGAACGCGTACTAGTTCCCCCGTGATGCCGACCGATGGGATGCCGGGACGCCCCGTCCGGTCGAGGAGAGGACGAGCTCATGGCCGCTGAACCCGTCATCGTCGAAGCCGTACGCACCCCCATCGGCAAGCGCGGAGGCGCGCTCGCCAACCTCCACCCCGCCTACCTCCTGGGCGAGACCTACCGGGAACTGCTCGGCCGCACCGGCATCCCCGCCGACTGCGTCGAACAGATCGTCGGAGGTACCGTCACCCACGCGGGGGAACAGTCCATGAACCCCGCCCGTACCGCCTGGCTCACCATGGGCCTGCCGTACGAGACCGCCGCCACCACCGTCGACTGCCAGTGCGGCTCCTCCCAGCAGGCCAGCCACATGGTCGCCAACATGGTCGCGGCGGGCGTCATCGACATCGGGATCAGCTGCGGTGTCGAGGCGATGTCGCGGGTGCCGCTCGGGTCCGGCTCCAAGCACGGCCCCGGCAAGCCCTTCCCCGACGAGTGGAACGTCGACCTCCCCAACCAGTTCGAGGCCGCCGAGCGCATCGCCCGCAGGCGGGGTCTCGGCCGCGAACGCGTCGACTCGCTCGGTCTGCTCTCCCAGGAGCGGGCCGCGCTGGCCTGGGCCGAGGAGCGCTTCAAGCGGGAGACCTTCGCCGTCCAGGTGCCCACCACCGAGGAGGAGCAGACGGCCGGCCAGGGCATGTGGCGGCTCGTCGACCGCGACGAGGGGCTGCGCGACACCACCATGGAGGGCCTGGCGCGGCTCAAGCCCGTCATGCCGACCGCCGTGCACACCGCGGGCAACTCCTCGCAGATCTCCGACGGCGCCGCCGCGATCATGTGGGCGTCCAAGCGGATGGCCCGCGCCCTCAAGCTCCGGCCGCGCGCCCGGATCGTCGCCCAGGCGCTGGTCGGCGCGGACCCGCACTACCACCTCGACGGGCCGGTCGACGCGACCCGCGCGGTCCTCGGCAAGGCCGGGATGTCCCTCCGGGACATCGACCTGGTCGAGATCAACGAGGCCTTCGCCTCCGTGGTGCTCTCCTGGGCGCAGGTCTTCGACCAGGACCTGGAGAAGGTCAACGTCAACGGCGGGGCCATCGCCCTCGGCCACCCCGTCGGCGCCACCGGCGCCCGGCTGATCACCACGGCCCTCCACGAGCTGGAGCGCACCGACAAGGAATTCGCCCTGATCACGATGTGCGCGGGCGGCGCGGTGGCGACCGGCACGATCATCCAGCGACTCTGAGACCCGGGGCGCCCGCGCCTCCGGCCCCGGTCCCGGTCCGGTCCGAACCCTCCCGTTCCCGGTCCACCCCCGTTCCCGGCCCGGTCCACCTCTGATCCACCCCGGCCCTCACTCCGGTCCACCCCCGGCACCCCGGTCCGCCCCCGGTGCCCCGGGTCCACCGGCCGTCCTCCCCGGTCCACCCCCGGCACCCCGGTCCGCCCCGGTGCCCCGGGTCCACCACCCGCCGCCTGTCCGTGGCCCCGGATCCGTCCCCGTACGCCCCCGGAAAACGCCGCAGGCCCCGGTCTCCCTGACGGGAGCGGGGCCTTGCGTGAGCGTGGCTGACGGCGGCGGTGTCTCAGTACCAGCCGTTGGACTGCCAGAACGCCCAGGCGGCGTTCGGCGAGCCGTAGCGCTCGTTCATGTAGTTGAGGCCCCACTTGATCTGGGTGGCGGGGTTGGTCTTCCAGTCGGAGCCGGCCGAGGACATCTTCGAGGCCGGAAGGGCCTGGACCAGGCCGTAGGCGCCGCTGGAGGAGTTGGTGGCCTTGTGGTTCCAGCCGGACTCGTGGGACACGATCTTGCTGAAGGCGGAGTACTGCGAAGCCGGGACGATCTGGCGTGCGAGGTCCTGCGGGCTGGCGGCCGAAGCCGTGCTCGTCGTGCCGAGGACCGCACCGGACGCGGCCAGCAGCACGGCTGCGGAGGCGGCGAAGGTCTGCTTGCGGGCGGCGGCACGAGTGAGGAGCGAGCTGAACAACGTAGTGACCTAACGTCGGGGACAAGGGGCGCGCCGGGCGGTTTCGGCAAGCCGGAACCAGAACCCGGGAGACCCGGGGATCTGGGGGAACCGGCTGTCCGTGGTGCTGCGATGAGCACCGGCTGCCTGGCGACGTCCACCAGAGAAGCAGGGCGGGAAGCCCGGCGCAATGACCCCCTGTACGAGGGAGGTTCGGACCCGGGGGCCGTCCACGAAGCGCGATAGTACGAGGGTTTCCGCAGGTCATGACCCGATGTGGGCGGTTTGTGCGGGTGTCGTACGGCTACTATCCCGGCTCGTACGTGACCTACGTCCTGTGGGGCGCCTCACCCCGGGACGGCTCCCCGGGGGCCTCGAATGTGACCTGGGCCTCGAAGTTCGCCCGCCGCGTCGCCCGCCGCAGGGCCTTGAGGAGCGTCCCGCCGACGGTGAGCGTCAGGACCACGGTGAGCACCGCCCGGCCCAGGTCCCAGCCCAGCGAGGTCGCCGTCACATAGGCGAGGAACCGCACCAGGTTGTCCCCGAGCGGCGCACCCGGCTGGAACGAGATCCCGCTGCTCAGGCCCTGCAGCAGCACCCAGCCCTGCAGATTCATGACCGTGCCGTACGCGAACGCCGCCAGGAACCCGTACGCCGAGAGCATCAGCAGCTCGCCCCGCCCCCGCAGCCGCTCCGGGCCCGGCAGCAGCCCCGCGCCCATCGTGAACCAGCCCATCGACAGCATCTGGAACGGCATCCACGGGCCCACCCCGCCCGTGAGCAGCGCCGACGCGAACATCGTCACCGCGCCCAGGACGAAGCCGAAGCCCGGCCCCAGGACCCGGCCGCTCAGCACCATCAGGAAGAACATCGGCTCCAGGCCCGCCGTGCCCGCGCCCAGCGGGCGCAGCGCCGCGCCCACGGCGGCGAGCACCCCCAGCATCGCCACCGCCTTCGCGTCCATCCCGCAGTCCGCGATCGTCGCCACCACCACGGCCACCAGCAGCGGGAGCAGCGCGGCGAACAGCCACGGCGCGTCCCCCGCGTGCGAGGTGACGGCCGAGCCGGGGTCCGCGAAGAGCGGCCAGCAGAACGCGCCGAGGCCGATCAGGGAGACCAGGACGAGCGCCGCCACCGAGCGGGGCCCGAGCCGGACCGGGCGGGCGCTCACGGGGTCTCCTCCGGGGCCGGTCCGTCCCCCGAGAGGGAAGGAGAGGGAGAAGGAGAGGGAGAAAGGGAGGAGAGAGGGGAAGGCGCGGTGCGGGACCCGGACGCCCGGTCCAGCGCCCGCTCCACCTGCTCGACCGTGAGCCAGTGCTGCGGGGCGAGGACCTTCCCCACCTGCGGCGAGAACGCGGGCGAGGAGACGACGACCTCCGCCGTCGGCCCGTCCGCCACCACCTCGCCGTCCGCGACGATCACCACCCGGTGCGCCAGTTCCGCCGCCAGCTCCACGTCATGGGTGGCGAGCACGATCGCGTGCCCCTCCGCCGCGAGCGAGCGGAGCAGGGCGACCAGCCGTGCCTTGGCCGCGTAGTCCAGGCCCCGGGTCGGCTCGTCGAGCAGCAGCAGCGGCGGGCGGCCGGTCAGGACCACGGCGAGCGCGAGCGCGAGGCGCTGCCCCTCGGACAGGTCCCGGGGATGCGCGTCGTCCGTCACCCCCGGCAGCAGCTCGGACACCAGACGGCGGCAGGTGCCGGGCGGCGCGCCCGCGTCCGTGTCCGCCGCCGCGCACTCGGCGGCCACCGTGTCGGCGTACAGCAGGTCGCGCGGCTCCTGCGGGACCAGACCGACCTCGCGGATCAGCTCGCGCGGGTCGGTGGTGTGCGGGACGCGGCCCGCGACGAGGACGGTCCCGGAGGTCGGGGCGATCATGCCGACGAGGGCCGAGAGGAGGGTGGACTTCCCGGCGCCGTTACGGCCCATGAGGGCGACGGTCTCACCGGCCTCGACCCGGAGGCCGATCCGGCGCAGGGCCTCGACCCGGCCCCGGCGGACGCCCAGTCCGCTGACGTCCACGAGGGGGGCGGCGGGCACGGGCGCGGCGGTCCGGCGCCGCCGGAACACGGCGAGGCCCCCGCCCCGCGCCTTCCCGGAAGCGGGGCGGAGAGCCGCCCCGGCCGCCCCGGAGGTCCCGGACACCCCGGCCGCTCCGGACACCCCAGCTGCCCCGGGGGTCCCGGCCACCCCACCAGGCGCCCCGGACACTCCAAGCCCCTCCCGTACGGGATCCCCGGGATCCCCGTACGGGAGGGACCGCTCCAGCCCCGCCAGGCGCTCCTTCAGCGGGCCGCTGCGGCGCCGGGCGTCCCGGACGGTCAGTGGCAGGGGCTCCCAGCCCGCGAGGCGGCCGAGTGCCACCACCGGGGGGTGCACCGGGGAGACCGCCATGATCTCCGCGGGCGGGCCCATGAGGGCCTCCGGCAGCAGGATCACCCGGTCCGCGTACTGCACCACCCGCTCCAGGCGGTGCTCGGCGAGCAGGACCGTGGTCCCCAGGTCGTGCACCAGACGCTGGAGCACCGCGAGGACCTCCTCCGCCGCCGAGGGGTCGAGCGCGGACGTCGGCTCGTCGAGGACCAGGACCTTCGGGTGCGGGGTGAGGACGGAGCCGATCGCCACCCGCTGCCGCTGCCCGCCGGAGAGCGTGGCGATCGGCCGGTCGCGCAGCTCGGCCAGGCCCAGCAGGTCGAGGGTCTCCTCGACGCGCCGCCGCATCACGCCGGGCGCCAGGCCCAGGGACTCCATGCCGTACGCCAGCTCGTCCTCGACCGTGTCGGTGACGAAGTGCGCGGACGGGTCCTGGCCGACCGTGCCGACCACGTCGGCCAGCTCGCGCGGGGGGTGGACGCGGGTGTCGCGGCCGTCGACGGTGACCCGGCCGGTGAGGGTGCCGCCGGTGAAGTGCGGGACGAGCCCGGAGACCGCGCCGAGCAGGGTCGACTTGCCGACCCCGGAGGGGCCGACGAGCAGCACCAGCTCGCCCTCGGGGACGGTGAGGTCCAGGTTCCGCAGGACGGGCCCGGCGTGGTCCTCGTAGGTCACCGAGACGTTCTCGAAGCGGATCACGCGTTCTCCTTGGGAACGGGGGCCACGAACGCGGGCAGCAGGCCCACCAGGACCGAGAGCGCGGGCCACAGCGGCAGCTGCGGCGCGGTCAGGGGCACGACCCCCGGGTGCAGGGCCTCGGGCGCGTAGGCGTTCGCCCGGATCATCAGGACCGCGACGGCCGCCCCCGAGCCCGCGACCAGCCAGGCGCGGACGTCCCACCGGTCCGGCCGGTACCGGGTGCGGACCGTCCGGCGCCCGCCGAGCCGCAGCCCGGCCATCGCCGCGAGCAGCCCCACGCCGAGCAGCGGCAGGCCGTACCGGGCGCCCTCGGCGGCGAGCAGCCCGTACGTACCGGCGCAGACGCCGAGCAGCCCGCCCAGGGTGAGCAGGTTCGTGGTGCGCCGTACGGACGCCGGGACGTGCGCGGTCCGCCCGTATCCCCGGGCGTCCATCGACGCGGCGACCGCGACCGAGCGTTCCAGGGCGCCTTCGAGGACCGGCAGGCCGATCTGGAGCACCGCCCGGACCCCGCCGGTGGGGCGTCCGCGCAGCCGCCGGGCGGTCCGCAGCCGGGCCACGTCCGTGACCATGTTCGGCGCGAAGGTCATCGCCACGACGACGGCGACCCCGGCCTCGTACAGGGCGCCCGGCAGCGACTTCAGCAGCCGCGCCGGGTTGGCGAGCGCGTTCGCCGCGCCCACGCAGATCAGCAGGGTCGCCAGTTTGGCGCCGTCGTACAGCGCGAAGAGGAGTTGCTCGGCGGTCACCCGGCCGCCGATGCGGATGCCCTGAGCCCAGTCGGGCAGCGGCACCTCGGGCAGGGTGAACAGCGGGTGGCTGCCGGGCACGGGGGAGCCGAGGAGCAGCGAGAAGACGACCCGCAGGGCGACGACGAACAGGCCGAGCTTGACGAAGGCGCCGTACGAGCGGGCCCAGGGCGCGTCGGTGCGGCGGGCCGCGACGACGTATCCGGAGACGCCGACGATCAGTCCGAGCAGCAGCGGATTGGTGGTGCGGGAGGCGGCGACGGCGAGCCCGAGCGCCCACAGCCACCAGGCCCCGGCGTGCAGCGCGTTGCCCCGGTCGGCCTCGGGGGCGCGCAGCACGGAGGACGGCCGCCGGGTGCGGGGGCCGTCCTGCGGGGCGGGGCGCGTCCGGGCGCGCCCCGCCCCTGCCGGGTTCGTCATGCCGGGATCATCCGCGGTGGCGGGCCTTCCAGATCGCCGCGCCGCCGAGGGCGAGGACGGCCGCGCCTCCGGCGAGCACGCCGAGGGACGGGCCGCCGCCCTCGCCGCCGGAGGAGGCGGCCGGAGCGGCGGTCGCGGTGGCGCCCGGCGTGGCGGACGGGTCGCCCGCCTGTTCGGCGACCTGTTCGCCGCAGCCGCGCGCGGGGTAGCCCGCGATCCCGCAGATCATGGCGGCGCTGTCGTACCGGAGGGGGGCGGCGACGGCGGCCAGCGCCTCCGCGGCCGTGGCGTCCCGGCGGACCTCGGCGCAGCCGGTCGTGACCGGCTCCGGGGGCGGGGTCTCGCCGGGCGGGGCGTCCCGGGGGCCGCCGGAGTCCACGACGACCGCGACGCGCTTGGCGCCGTCCCCGGCCGCCTTCGCTCCGCAGATCCCGGCGAAGTCGGGGGCGGCGGAGGGCCGGGAGGTGTCGTCGGTGCCGCTGCTGACCGCGAAGCGGAAGCCGATGACGTCGCCGTCGGCGGGGCGGGCGGTGGCGGGGCCCTGGGTGGCGTACGCCCAGGGCTTGCCGCCGTCGCCCTGCCAGAACGACCAGTAGCGGTATCCGGCGGCCTGCGCGGGCGCCGCCGCGACCCCGGCGAGGGTGAGCAGGGCTCCGGCGGTGGCGCCCGCGAGCCGGGCGCCCCTTCTCCGTGAGACGGTCACTTCCTGCGGCCGCTCACGAGGAAGCCGATGCCGACGCCCACGACCGTGCCGATGCCGATGATCCACCAGACGTCGAAGCCGGAGTTCTCGTCGTCGCTGGTGGAGGAGGCGGAGGTGTCGGGGGTCTTGGGCGCGGGCCCGGTGGCGTTGAGCTGCTCGACGAGGTCGGTGGTGCCGAACTCGCGGGGGTCGGTGTCGGTGGCGCGGGCGGCGAGGACCAGCTGCGCGTACGCGGCCGGGCCGCCTTCCTTCGCCCAGCCCGCGGAGTTCTTCTCCAGCCATTCCAGGGCGGGCTTGGCCTCCTTGGCGGCGCCGGAGGCGGCGAGCGCGACGACGGCGTCGGCGGTGTTGCCGACGTCGGGCCGCTCGGTGGTGTCGGTGGCGCCGGGCATCGGCGGCAGGATGAGGTGGCCGGTCTTCGCGAGGGCCTTCGCCAGGTAGGAGGCGCCGTTGAGGGCGGCCCGCTCGGCGGTCGGCTTGGTCAGGTCGGCGCAGCTGGGGGGCTGCTCGGGGGAGGCCTTGGTGGCGACGGGGCTCTTGCCGAGTCCGGCGAGGGTGGCGGCGGCGGTGGCGTCGGCGTTCGCGAGCAGCTCGCCGTTCTTGCCGGGCTGGTACGCGAAGGCGCCCGCGCCGTCCTTGTCGGAGCAGGGCAGCGCGAAGGTGAGGAGCGCGTCGTAGGGGGTGCGGCCCTCGGCGGAGGTGTACGAGCCGGGCTTGACGCCGGTCGCGGCGAGGGCGCCGATGACGATCGAGGTGGAGTTGGCGTCGCTGGGGCCGCCCGCTCCGTAGCCCCAGCCGCCGTCCTTGTTCTGGACGGTCCTGAGCCAGCCCGTGCCCGCCTTGACGGCCTCGTCGAGCTTCTTCGGGTCGGCGGCCTGGCGGCGGACGGCGTCGAGCGCCTGCACGGCGACGGCGGTGGCGTTGGTGTCCCGCATCGTCTTGGCGTCGCAGGGCTTGCCGGTGTCGGGGCGGTAGGAGGCGAACGAGCCGTCGTCGCACTGCTGGCCGAGCAGCCAGTCCACGGCCCGGTCGGCGGGCTGGTAGCCGGTGGCGCGCTGGGCGAGGAAGGCGAGGGACTGGCGCCAGACACCGTCGTACGTGGGGTCCTTGGTGCCGTACAGGCCGGGCGAGGGGGTGGCGGCGGGGGCCGAGGGGGAGGGTGCGGCGGTGGCCGCTCCCGCGGCTGCGGTGCCGAGCAGCACGGCGGCGGTGAGCGCGGCGGCGCCGTTGCGGACGGTGATCATGGGGCCCTCTCCTGCGGCCGGTCACCGGCACGCCTCGGGGGCACCTGGCTCCGGCTCCGTATTCCTCGACGGTGCCGCGGTCACGTCCCGTGCGGGGCATTCCGACTCGCTGTCCGGGGGACAGCTCTACGGCTGCGGGGTCAGTGCCGGATTCGCACCGGCTTCCCCCCGTACGGGCATGATGACGACCGGGTCAGTCTACCGGCCCGTAGGGAGGGCGCCCGGCGGGTGCGGGCCGCCCCGCACGGGCCCGTGGGCGGCTCGGGTGCGGCTCGCGCGGGGCTCGTAGGGGCAGGTGCGCGGGTTCACACGGCCGGGTGCGCGGGCTCATACGGCCAGGTAGGTGACCGGATCGGTGCCGGGGACGGCTTCGGCGCGGCCCTGTTTGACGAGTCTGCGCAGGTGCGCCTCGGCCTCGCTGACGGCGATGTTGCGGGAGGCGTGGGGGATGCGGTCCCAGGGGCGGTTCCACTCCATGCGCTCGGCGAGCTGCCAGGGGGTGAGGGGGACGGCGAGGAGCGCGAGGAGTCCGGCGAGCCGTTCCTCGTGGTGGTCGAGGAGGGCGCGGACGCGTCCGGCGGCGTCGGTGAAGGCGTGCTGGTGGGCGGGGAGGACCTCGGCGACGCCGAGGCGGCCGACGCGTTCGAGGGAGTCGAGGTAGTCGCCGAGCGGGTCGGTGGCGGCGGTCGCGTCGTCGGGGTCCTCGTACAGGCCGATGTGCGGGGAGATCCCGGGCAGCAGGTGGTCGCCGGAGAAGAGGCGGCCGTGGCCGGGGAGCCCGGCGGGGTGCTCCTCCTCCAGGTGGAGGCAGACGTGGCCGGGGGTGTGGCCGGGGGTCCAGACGGCGCGCAGTCTGCGTCCGGCGAGGCCGAGGAGTTCGCCGGGGACGATCTCGCGGTCGGGGAGGGCGGCGCGCAGCCCGGGGAGGGTGGTGGCGCGGCCGGAGTCGCGGGCGGCGCGCAGCGGGGCGAGGTGGTCCTCGGGGGCGCCGACGGCGGTGAGCTTGCGGGCGAGGTAGTCGAGCCAGGTGCCGGGCCGGGACTCGCGGGTGCGGCGGACCACGGCGGTGTCGGCGGCGTGCATGGCGATCCAGGCGCCGGACTCCTCGCGGACCCGGCCGGAGAGTCCGTGGTGGTCGGGGTGGTGGTGGGTGATGACGACGCCGTGGACGTCGGCGGGGGCGATGCCGAGGGCGGCGAGTCCGCCGGCGAGTTCGGCCCAGGAGGCGGGGTCGTCCCAGCCGGTGTCGACGAGGACCGGGCCCCGGTCGGTGTCGAGGACGTGGACGAGGGTGTGGCCGAGGGGGTTGTCGGGGATGGGCACCCGGAGGGACCAGACGCCTCCGCCGTGCTCGGTCACCTGGGGCGTGGATTCCTGCATGGGTCCTCGTCTCTCCACGGCGGTGCGGGGGTGCTCGACCGTTGCCCATCATAACTAGAACTGACAGTTCGTCAGAATGGCCTGTGCTGGATTGACTTCGACCTGTCGGGACCTGCGGTTTTGACCGTCGTGGTTGGTCGTTGTTGGTCACCCTTGGGCACCCTCGCACGGCCCACAGACGGCCCAGCCCCGCCGACCTTCTCCGGTCGACGGGGCTGGGCCGTGAAGCGCGAACGCTAGGTGGAGGGCATCGTGCTGGCAGGGGACAGGGGTTCGTCGGGTCGACTCAGCTCCCCCACGGGTCGCTGCGCCAGCCAGCCCGAACGGCGATGCTCCGGTGACTCGGTGCGTACGTGCGTGAACCCGAGCCGCTCGTAGTAGGCATGGAGCCCCGTGTTCGTACGCCACGTGTCGATGCGGACCCAGCTCCGCCCCTCCAGCGCGGCCAGCTGTGAGGCCCAATCCACGATGCGGGCACCAAGATTCCGCCCCGCCGCGACCCGAGAGACGATCAACTTGTAGAGGTAGAGCGCCGATTCGGGTTGGTCGTCGTCGGTCCAGAAGTCGCGGTCCACAGGCCCTCGACTCACCGTCGCGACGATCGCGTCGGACGGGTCGACCACCACCCACGCACGCCCGTCATCGATCGACTGGTGCCACTTGCCGATCGCTCGCGCGCCCGTCTCCGGGTCGCTCCATTGGTCCGTGCCCTTGGTGCCGAGCCACTGTTCCGCCTCCGTGCGGAGCGCCATGAGCGCGGGCACGTCGGCCGGTCGGGCGGGTCGGATACGGAGATCAGTCGGTTGCGACTTCATAGAGGATCTTGTGCCTATCTCCGGGGAGGATGGTGACCATGCAGCGCAGCGGCTTACCGTCTGCGTCGTAGCCGGTCCGGGTGTGCTCCGCGATCGGCGTCGCGGCGGGGAGCGCCAGCCGCTCGGCCTCGCGGTGTGTGGGCATCCGCACCGAGATCTCGTCCACGTACTTCGTCTGAACGAGGCCGACGGACGCGAGGATGCCGCCGGGTGCCGACACATCACGTGGCTCCATCAGCGGAGTGCCGGCCACCAGCTCCTGGGGGAAGTAGCTGTCAGCGAGGGCGTACGGCCGGTTGTCGACGTACCGCACTCGCTGGCGGAGGACCGCGAGGCCGCCCTTGGGGAGGTTCAGTGCGGCGCCGACGTGTTGGGGTGGCTCCACGATCGAAACGCTGATCTCCTGGCGCGGAGTCTTCCCCTCGGCCTCCACAGCGCTGGCCCACTGGTCTCCGGCGGTCCTGCCGTCGACAGCGGTTTCGTGGCGGCTCCGGCTTTCGAGAGTGCTCCAGTTCCATACGACCGGGGGGTAGTCCTCGCGGACATACTTCCCCTGACCCTGGCCAGTGACCACGAGCCCTTCGTCCACCAGGACGCGCACTCCGGCTCGAACGGTCTCACGGCTGTAGCCGTACTGGGCCATCATTTTGGACTCGCTTGGCAGCGGGTCTCCCGGCGACAGGTCGCCGCTCTCGATTCGATCGCGCAGGTCAGCGGCAATTTCCTGCGCCTTGGTCAGTCCTCGTCGCATGGCGACCTTCCTACGTGGTCCGACACTCCTCCATACAAGTTAGACGAGAGGGCTTGACTCTCCAACCCGGGAGTGGGCAAACTCATGCCACGGCACTCCTCCAGACAAGTCGGAGGAGGTGGCCTGTACGGCATGCCCGTACTTGCTCGACGCCCGGAGGGCCCTCGAAAGGGGTCTCAAGGAAGCGACTGCTGGCTTGAGAACTGAACAGTGGACACAGAACGACAGGCATCTGCGACAAGCCGCAGGCCCTGCCGCACGAGCAGCAAGCACCTTTTCCCAGGCCGCCCTTGCGGGGCGGACAAGCGATCCGTACGTGCGGTGAGACAAGGGCAAAGATCGCGAACGAACTACGCATGTGCATGTCCGCCCCGTTGGAGGCCGACGTGAAGCGAAGACCAAGGGCGCCGCAGTGCTGGACCGGCACGGACGGCGATGCCCGCTGAGTCGCCTGACCTCCGCAGCCATTCGGCTGCGGCCGGTTGCCTCCTCCGCCCGTCCGGCCCCGTTTGCGGGGTGTCGTACGGGCGGAGTCGAGGGGAGCCGGATGGTTCCAACGGCGAGAGGCCCCGGAGTTACAGCTCCGGGGCCTCGATCGGGCCGTTCCTCTGTGGAAGGAAGACCCATGAAATCCATCATCACACTCCCCGCGGATGGCGGGGGCCTGGCGTTCGACGGTGAGCCGTCGGACGCGGAGCTGGACGCGATCGAACTGGAACTGCCGCTGATCCTGGCGGCGGTCGACCTGCTCGACGCAGAGATCATGGCGCTGGACCGGCCGGTGGCGGAGCTGGACGCGCTGCGGATCCGCCGGGCCCGCCGCCGGGTGCTGGCGGCCCGCCGGGACCTGGCCAACCGCGCCGCCGCGACGCTGTCGGGCGGTGCGGCATGACGCACATCGCCCGGCTGGTGACCCGCGCGGCGGGTCTGTGGGAGCTCCACGTCGTCACCGACGACGCCCGGCCCTCGTCCTGGCCCACCGTCCACCTTGCCCGTGCGTCCGCGCCGACGTGGCCGGAGCGGCTGGCGTTCCTGGCTTCCCTCGGTTACGAGCCGGTGGAGCCCGGGGCCGCCTGGGAGTGGGAGGAGCTGTCCGGGCCGGACGACTACCGCGTCCGCCTGTCGGCGTCCCTCCCGGTCCGCCCGCTCGCCGAGGGGGGCGCGTCGTGAACGCGCTGAGGCTCGCGGACCTGTCCGCGCCGCTGGCGGCCCTGCTCGTCCTGGGGACGGAGTTCGCGCACCTGCCCGCCCCGGCCATCCACATTTCGGAGATCTTCCCCGAGCGGCTGGAGCTGGCGTTCCACCACGACGACTTCGGCGCGTTCGAGGCGTGGCGTGAGGCTCTGGACATCAGCCCGGAGGGGATCGTTCACCGTGTTCAGGGTGACGGCCCGACGGCGGTGCGGATCGTTCACGGGACTGTCGCCGGGGCTGATGTTCGGCTGGTCGGCTTCGCGCCGATCCCGGCTCTCGTGCCGGTCGGCGCGGGGTCGGGGGCGGCGGGATGAACAGTGTTCAGATCCGTTCAGCCGAGAAGGCGCTGAACGTCGGGACGTGGCTGATCGTGTGCGGGGCGATGCTCTACTCCGTCCTCACGGTCACCCCCCTGATGCGGGCCCACACCCCCGAGGGCTGGAAGTGGACCGCCCCCATCCTCCCCATCGTGGTCGACGCCGCCGTCGTCATCGTGGTCCGCCTCGACGCGGTCCTGGCCCGCCTGGGCGGGGACGGTGGCAGGTGGCCGGTGGTGCTGCGGTGGATGACCGGGGTCATGACCCTGGCCCTGAACACCGCCGACTCCCTCCTGAAGAAAGACCTGGTCGGGGCCGCTGTCCATGCGGTCGCGCCGCTGCTGCTGATCGTGACGGCGGAGACCGGCCTGGCCTACCGGCGGGCCATCAACGCCGCTCAGGCGGTCGCCTCCGAGCGTGAGCGGGCCGAGCGCCGTCAGCGTGAGGACGAGGCCCGGCAGCGCGCCGAGCAGGCCGAGACAGCGAGCCGGGAGCGGGCCGAGGACGCCGACCGGCGGGAGCGGGAGCGTCGGGAGCATGAGGCCACGCTCGCCCGTGAACAGCGTGACCACGAGGCGCGGCTGGCCCGTGAACAGGCCGACCGGGAAACCGCCCGCGAGCAGGCCGAGCGGGACCGGACCGAGGCCGCCGAGCGGGCCGAGCGAGTAGCCCGTGAACACGGCGAGCGGATCCGTGAACAGCAGCGGACCGAGCGTGAACGCCGTGAACACGCCGCCGCCGAGCAGGCCGAGAAGGAGCGCCGCGAACACGCGGAACGGGACGAGCGTGAACAGCGCCAGGCCACCGAGCGCACCGCCCGTGAACACGCCGCCCTCCTCGCCGCCGGACCCGCCGCCGAGAAGCAGTCCGAGGCAGTGGCCCGCCAGACCGTCGCCGCCGCCTTCGCGGCCGGGCTCCCGGTCCGCCGGGCCGCCGAGCTGTGCGGCTGGTCGACCGGCTGGGTCACCGGCCACTACCAGGAACTCCGCCACACCACCCCCGTCACCGCCGCCGTATGAGCGGCACCGAAGGAGCCACCATGAGCACCGAGACCGAGATGGTGCAGTTCACCGCCGACATCGTGTGTGTGCGGGGCGGGGACGTCCTGCTGATCGAGCGTGGCTGGCCGCCGTTCCAGGGCCGTCTCGCTCTGCCCGGCGGGTACGTCGACTCCGGGGAGACCGCCCGCGCCGCCGCCGTCCGCGAGCTGGCCGAGGAGACCGGCATCCAGGTGAACGAGGCCGATCTGACCCTCGTCGGCCTCTACGACGCCCCCGGCCGGGACCCGCGCGGCCGGTTCGTGAGCGCCGCCTTCATGGTCACCGTCCCCGCCACCACCACCGCGCGGGCCGGAGACGACGCCGCCGCCGTGTGCTGGGTCCCCTTCGACACCCCCGGCCAGCCGCTGGCGTTCGACCACACGGACATCGTCCGCGAGGCACTGTGCAAGACCCCGGCGATCGCCATCAACTCCAGCTCTGTGAAGGGGATTTGATATGGCGCTCCGCAGTCAGAGGCAGGGCACCCACGCCTACGTGATCACCCTCCAGGGCGGTCCGGACGGTGGCGTGTGCACCCTCCAGGGCACCCACACCCCGCGCGTGGGCGAGACCCGCTTCGACATCCTCATGCAGCTCCGGGCCGACGCCGCCCGCTCCCACCGGGAGATGGAGGACGCCGTCGTCCTGTTCTTCTCCCTCGACCGAAACACCCTCTGACCCGCACAAAGCAGGGCCCGGCCGCTTCCTTCCACAGTCCCGGCCGGGCCCCTGATCTCCCTGAGGAGGGAGCCAGCATGACCGATGTCAGTACGGAGCCGGTAGTGGGCATCGTCCCGCCGCCCGCTCCGCCGACCGTCCCGCCCCCTGCTCCGGCTCCGGAGCAGGGGAAGACGAAGCAGGGTCCGGCCGGGGTCGCACATACGGCGGGTGGGTGGCCGGTGGTTCCGCTGGCCACCACCAGCGTCAACAGCACCGTGGGCACGGTCGCCGCCGCGACGCTCGCGGGCGGCCCGGCCGGGGCCGCGCTCGCGGTCGCCGGGGCGGCCCTCGTCGGCGGCGCCGTCCTGGCCCACCGCGCCATCCGCCAGCGCACCGCCAAGGCCAAGACCACCACCAAGGCCGGGGCCAAGGTCCCGGCCCCGAAGCCGACCCCAACCCCGTCCCGGCAGCCGAACAGCTCGCCCCGCGCGGCCGGGCAGCGCTCCGCCGGCGCTTTTCCGGGCGGGGCGTCCCGGGGCCGTTCCGGCTCGACGGGGACGTCGGCGTCGGCGGCGCCCCGGCAGCAGCAGAAGGGGCGGATCGGTCAGGTCCGGGACCTGCGTCAGTCGGCCCGCTCGACGGCCGGGGGCGCGACACGAGCCGACCGCCGGACCGCCGAGACCCAGGCCCGCCGTCAGAACGCCGACAACCGCCGCACCACCCCCACCCCCGCACCCCGTCAGACCCCCCGCACCCACACGCACACCCCCGCCCGCGACCACCGGGCCGGTGGCCACAACTCCACTAAAAAGAGGCCGGGTTCGAGCTTGCGGGCGCGGGTGGGGGCGGCTCGTGACACGGCTGTCCAGCGGGCCCGTACGGCACGGGACCGGGCCGCCGCGAAGGCGGTCGACGGTGCCCGGGACACCACCCGCACGGCCGTCTCCGCCCGCCAGAAGCGCGCCATGAAGAAGGCGGTCCGTAAGCGGGCCTGGCGGGACCTGTGGCGCTCAGCGGCCCGCACACAGGGGCGCCGTCTGCTCGCCGCGCTCCTCGCGGCGCCGCTCGGCGTCCTCGGGCTGCTGACCACCCCGCTCGGCCGGAAGCTCGGCATCGGCTGGCTTCAGCACCCCGGGCGCCGCTTCTACCGGCGCCTGATGCGCACCGCCGAGGAACAGCGGGCGGTCCGGGACGCGGCGATCCGTGAGCGGCGGGCCGCCGCCGAGGCCACGATCGACGCCGACCTCACCCCCGAGCAGCAGATCAGCGACACCGTCGAACGCCCCGCATTCCTTCTCCCCGCCACCCCGTCGTCTCCGCTGGAGGTTGTGAACATGTCCGGTTTCAAGTTCGAGGAGGCCGCCGCCGAGATGGAGACGGCGGCCCGTACCTACGAGCCCGACACGGCCATGGAGATCCTGGACATGGTCGAGGGTCTGCCCGAGGCCCTGACCAGCGTGGCGAACACCTTCCGCATCCTCGCCGAGCGCTCCGACTCGGAGTTCCCGCTGGAGAAGGCCGTCGCCGCCGCCTTCGACGACATCTTCGGCGCCCTGCTGCACGCCGTCGACGCGGCGGGAGACGTCGCGCCGCTGTTCCGGCAGGTCCACGCGTACGACATCGCCCGGCACACCGACCCCCGCAACGGCCCGGAGGCCGAGAAGGGCTGGAACGTCTGATGACCACCACGACCCCGAAGGACACCACCGCGTCGGGGCCGGTGTGGGACTGGGCGGCCGGTCACGGACCTGTGACCGGCGCCCTGTCCGCCACCACCGGCGCGTTCGCCCTGGCCACCACCGGCGCCGCCACCGGGATGCCGCCCACCTGGGCGCTCGCGGTCGGCGCGGCCGGGGCCATCGGCCACACCGTCTCCACCCTCCGCGAACGGCTCTCCGCCCGCACCGTCGCCCTGCGCGCCTCCTCCTGGCTCCTGGGCGCGGGATGGACCACGTGGGCGGTCGCGACGGGGCCACTGTCCTGGGGCGCGATCGGGTCCCTCGCCGTCCTCGGCGTCGCCATCGGCACCACCGCCCGCAGTGCGGCCCTGTTCGAGGACGGCCGCGAGCTGGAGCTCATCGCGATCGCGGACCGGCAGGTCGCCGCCGAGCTCTCCGCCGAACGCCGCACCGTCGCCGCAGAATGGGTCGAGCGGATCCAGCGGGTCGCGGGCATCACGGTGACGGTCCTCGCGATCGAGAAGTGGCCCACCGCGACCGGGTTCACGATCGACGCGGAGCTGCCCGGCGGCACGACCTACGACCAGGTCGCCAAGGAATCCGCCCGCCTGTCGGCGGACGCCCGCCTCCCGCACGGCTGCACCGTCGCCGCCACCCCCGGCATCCACCAGGGACGCGTCCTGATCGACGTCGCCACCGTCAACGTCCTGGTCAACGAGATCCCCTACCCCGCCGACTACAGCCCCCTGTCCATCCACACCGGCCTCCCCTGGGGCGTCCGGGGAGACGGCCGGGACGTCATGGTCTTCCTCCGCGAGCAGTGCGCGCTCATCGTCGGCCCCACCGGCTCCGGCAAGACCAACATGGTCCATACCGTCCTCGGCTCCTTCGCTCGGTCCGGCGACATCCTGAGCTGGGTGATCGACCTCAACGCGGGCTCGGCGGGCCTGCCCTGGGTGCGGCCCGCTCTCGACGGCGACGGCACCCCCGGCCGGGAGACCCGCCCCGGGATCGACTGGCTCGCCTCCACCTACGACGAGGCCATGCTCATGCTCGACGCGGCCCTGCGCCTCGGCAAGCATCGCAAGGTCTTCTACCAGGACCTCATGGCCCGCGCGAACACGGACCTGCTGCCCGTCTCCGCGCAGATCCCGCAGGTCATGATCCTGATCGACGAGGGCGCGGAGATCCTCGCCAGCTCCGACCCCCAGATGCGCAAGCTCGCCGAGAAGATCCTCGAAGTCATCCGGATGCTCCGCGCCATGGGGGTGCGCACGGTCCTGACCGCGCTCGGAGCCACCAGCTCCGTCCTCGGCAACCTCATGATCCGCCGCGAAGCCAAGGCCCGTGTCTGCCTGACCGGCGGGGAGGTCGAAGGCATGGACCTGTCCAAGGTCTTCCCGGGGACTCGGGGTCTGCGGCCGGACCAGGCGCCGTACAAGGGCGCCGGGTTCGTCGGCACCCCCGAGCAGGCGCCGGGGCTGTTCAAGAGCTGGCGGATCACGCCGCACCAGATCGCGGACATCGTCCGGGCGACGTCCGCGCTCCACCCCCGGCTCGACGAGGCGTCCGCGACCGCCGCCGGACCCGCCTACGCCCGCCGCTGGGACACCACCCGCACCGCCTGGATGCGCACCACCACCCCCGCCACCAGCGAGCAGCCCGCCGACCGGCCCGCCCGCGAGACCCCCGGCCGAACGGGAGCCGGGCTCAACCTCTCCGCGCTCCGCGACACCACCACCCCCACCCCGGGGTTGGCGGCGGGCGGGCCGGACGAGGACACGCTCGCGGCCGAGTTCATGGCCCAGATCGACGCCCAGTTCGGCACTGCTCCCGAGCCCACCGCCGACCCGTCCGAGGACGACGACCGGCCGCGCGGGCTGAACCTGGCCGCATTCCGCAACGAGCAGCAGGACAGCGAGGCGAGGCGGGACGCGCTCGCCCTGCTGCTCGCCGCCGGACCCGACGGCACGGGCGCCTCCGCGATCTCCCGCGCGCTCGCCGAGGAGCACCGCACCACCCGGCAGACGGTCGTCGGCTGGCTCAAGGAGTGGGCCGAGGACGGCACCGCGATCCGGATCGGGACGGGCACCAAGACCCGCTACGTCCACCACCGCCACGCCTCCGACCGGCCCGCCGAGGACTGACCTTGTCGCTTGTCGCCCCCCACCACCGGAAAGGTCCCTGACGGCCCTCTGGCGGGCCGGATCCCTTGTCTGACCTGGGAGGCGACAAGCGACAAGACAAGCGACAAGACAAGCCGCACGACAAGCGAGGCGACAAGCCAGCCGACAAGCGACAAGACAAGCAGACCGCCGGGCACCACCTCTTCCCCGGGGTGCTGCCCGGCCCCGCGAAGGGACCGAGTTGTGTACGAGCCGACCTCCTTCGAGATCACCGCCGCCCGCCCCTGGAGCCCGCCTCCGGCGCCCGTGATGCGGCCGGTGGTCCTGCCCGCCGACATCCCGCCCGGCGTCGAATGGGTCACCCTCCCCAACGGCGTCCGCACCCTCGCCTACACCCACCCCACCCCGCCCCCGCAGGTTCCGCTTCCGGCTCCGCAGCCCATCCCCGCGTGGGCCCGGACCACCGCCCTGCTCGCCCCCACCGTCGGCGGCGGGACCGCCGCCGCCGGAATCGGACTCTCCTACGCCGCCCCGGGACTGATCGCCATGAGCCACGCCCTGTGGTCCGCCGCCGCCCTCGTCGTCGCCGCGATCGTCGCCGTCCCCGTCCTGCTGCGCACGGTCCGCCGCCCGCCCGGCACCGGCGAGAGCGGGGGCGGGTCGACGACGCACATCACGCAGAACATCACCGCCAGCGGCATGTTCGGCCGCGCCAACGGCACCATCAACCACCCCTGAGGAGAACCCAGTTGGCCAGCATCCGGATCACCTCCTACGGCACCGGACACCACGACACCCCCACCGCCGACGACCCGGTCGTCGTCGACACCACCGCCCTGCACAACCCGCCCGACGACCCCGCCGTCCGCGCCACCCTGACCCAGCTCACCGGACGCCACCCCGACGTCGTCGCCTACGTCATGGCCACCCCCGGAGCCGCCCAGCTCCTCGACACCACCCGGCGGGCGGTCGAGCGGCGCATCGCGGACGGCGAGCAGCACGTGGATGTGCACGTCCACTGCTACGGAGGCCGACACCGCTCCGTCGCCCTCGCCGGACTCCTCACCACCGCCCTCACCACCCCCGGCCACCACGTCCAGGTGAGCCACCGGCACATCGACCGCCCCGTCCTGCCGTCGCGCACCACCACCTGAGACAGGAGAACCCCCAGATGGCTCCCGTGATCACCGCGACCGCGTCCCGCCGGGGCACCCGGCCCCGCAACGCCGACACCGCCACCGTTCACCGCCTGCCCGGCACCCCGATGGTCGCCGCCGCCCTCGTCGACGGCATCGGCAACACCCCCGCCGCCGTCGAGTTCTCACACGTCGCCGCGCAGACCGCCGCCCGGGTCGGCGCCCGCAAGGGCCCCCTCCTCGGCATCCTCGCCGCAGCCGAGATGGCCGCCGCCCCGCCCGGGGTCCAGGTCGACGACGGCGTCGCCGTCCTCGCCGTCTCCAGCGAGGAGTCCGGGATCACGCAGATCGCCTGGACGGGCGACGCGCGCATCTACGGCTGGACCGGAACCGAGCTGATCCAGCGCTCGACCGACCAGACCATGGGCACCTGGCTCCGCCGCTGGGGCGGCACCGCCGTCACCCTCCACCGCGACGACCACCCCGACGAGACCGTCGACGTCGAGACCGCCGCCCTCGTCCTCGACGACCTCGCCCGCAGCGCCCTCGGCCGGTGCTCCATCGCCACCGTGCCCCTCGCGTTCATCACCGACCCGCTGATCATCCTCACCTCCGACGGCGCCCACGCCCAGACCACCCCCGCCGAGCTGGAAACGCTGGTCCGACAGCACGCGGACGACCCGCAGACCCTGGCCGACGCACTCGTGAACGCCGCCCGCCCCGACGCCGACGGATACCGCGACGACGCCACCACCATCGTCATCTCCGTCACGCCCGCCACCAGCTAAAAGCCCCCGCACACGCGCCGGGGCGACCGCGTCGTCCTCGGCAAAAGGTCTGCGGTCGCCCCGGCTCCAGCCAGAACTGGAGCACCCAGCATGACGCATCCCCCGCTGATCCCGGGAGACCCCCAGGATCCGCCGCTCATCGACCTGCCCGGCCTGAACCTCCTCGCCCACGCCCTCGCGGCGGCCGAGCGCGGCTGGCACGTCTTCCCCCTCCGCCCCTGCGACAAGCGCCCCGCAGGCCACTCGCAGAGCCGCTGCCCCGGCACCGGCCGGTGCACGGAGGGGCACCGCACGCCCGAGCAGCGTGCCACCACCGACGCGGACCTGATCGCCGCCGCCTGGACCCACGCCCCCTACAACGTGGGGATCGCGACGGGCCCGTCCGGGTTGCTCGTGGTCGATCTCGACACCCTCAAGCCCGAAGACAAAGAAGGAACGCCTGACGGCGTAGCGACCTTCGAAGCGCTCTGCGAGCGCGCCGGGCAGGCCGTCCCCCTCACCCACCGCACCCGGACCCCCAGCGGCGGGATGCACCTGTACTTCACCCAGCCCGACGGCGCCCGCCTCGGCAACACCGCCGGACGGCTGGGCGCGCACGTGGACACCCGGGGGTGGGGCGGGTACGTCGTTGCCCCCGGCTCCGTGACCCCGGCCGGGATCTACGAGGTGCTCGACAGCCGACCCCCCGCGCCCCTGCCCGGCTGGCTCCACACCGCCCTCACCGCCCCGCCCGAGACCGCCGCCCCCAGGCCGGTGCGGCTCGTGGCCCTGGGCCACGGGCAGCGCGCCGCCGAGGTGGCGCTGGAGCGGGAGACCGCCGCCGTCCGGGCCACCCAAGAAGGCGGACGCAACGCCCAACTCCTCTCGTCCGTAAGGAAGGTGGGGCGGTTCGTCGCGTGGGGAGACCTCCCCCGTCACGTGGCCGAGGAGGCATTTCAGGGAGCGGGGGAGGCGGCGGGACTCCCGTCGGCCGAGTGCCGCACCACCATCCGCAGTGCCCTCGACTGGTCCATCCGCACCGCCCGGCCCCGGCCGACCGCCGCATGACCGCCCCCGCACCCCCCTCCCTGAAATGCCCCACCGCCACAACCGCGCTCCCCGAAGTCGCCGACAGAGCAGCGTCGTTGAGGAGGGTGGGCGCCGGGAAGGTCGTCGCCGAAGGCGTCCCTTCTGGCCCTGATCCGCACCCGGCCGACCACACCATCTCCCTGCCCATCCCGACCCCGAGGGACCTCCCCATGCCCGAGCCCATCGACGGCGCCGCCCTGCTCGACCAGGTGGAGAGGCACCACCGCCGGTTCAACGTGTTCCCCAGCGAGCACGCGTTCACCGCCGTCACCCTCTGGGACGCCCACACCCACCTCCTCGACGCGTTCGAGTCCACGCCCCGGATCGCGTTCCTGTCCCCGGAGCCCGGCTCCGGCAAGACCCGCGCCCTGGAGATCATCCAGACCCTCGTACCCCGGCCGATGATCACCACCGACGTGTCCCCCGCCGCCCTGTTCCGGTCCGTCTCCGACACCGCCGCCCGGCCCGTCGTCCTCCTGGACGAGATCGACACCGTCTTCGGCCCCCGCGCCTCCGGCAACGAGGACCTGCGCGGACTGATCAACGCCGGACACCGCCGCTCCGGAGTCGTCTACCGGTGCGTCGGCGACGGCAGCACGCAGGTCGTCCAGCCGTTCCCCGTCTACGCGGCGCTCGC
Organism: Streptomyces sp. NPDC101490; assembly: GCF_044767145.1. Taxonomy (NCBI): domain Bacteria; kingdom Bacillati; phylum Actinomycetota; class Actinomycetes; order Kitasatosporales; family Streptomycetaceae; genus Streptomyces; species Streptomyces sp. NPDC101490. The sequence goes on along the minus strand of NZ_JBIWNI010000003.1, from coordinate 623,899 downwards.
CACGGCCGGACTCGGGGACCTCCCCGACACCATCCTCACCCGCTCCGTCGTCATCCGGATGCGCCGCCGCGCCCCCAACGAGACGGTGGAACCGTTCCGCGAGCGCGTCCACGTGCCCGAGGGGCACGCGCTCCGCGACCGCCTCGCGGAGTGGGCCGACCACGTCCGCGACCAGATCGCAGGAGCATGGCCCGACATGCCCGACGGGATCACCGACCGGCCCGCCGACGTCTGGGAACCCCTCATCGCCGTCGCCGACGCCGCCGGGGGCGACTGGCCCGCCCGTGCCCGCGCCGCCTGCGTCGCCCTCGTCGCCGCCGCCAGCGCCGGAGACAAGGCCAGCACCGGCATCCGGCTGCTCACCGACCTCCGCGACGCCTTCGCGGGCGCCGAGCGGCTGCTGAGCGCCGACCTCGTAGACCGGCTCACCGCCCTCGACGACGCCCCCTGGGCCGACCTCGACGGCAAACCCCTCACCCCCCGCACCCTCGCACGGATGCTGGCCGACTACGTCACCACCGACGGACAGACCATCCGGTCCCGCAACATCAAAACCGGCCCCAAAGCCGTCTCCAAGGGGTACTACGCGAGCGACCTCGCGGACGCCTGGCTCCGCTACTGCCCGCCCCGCGCCGCCGAGTCCGCTACCACCGCTACCTCCGCTACCCCGCAGGTCAACGCCCCGGAACCGGTAGCGGACACCCTCCCGGTAGCGGCTACCGAACCCGCCACCACCCCCTGACCCACCCGCACCACCCCACGCGTCCGGGCCCCCGCACCACCAACGGGAGCCCAGACACGTATCCGCTACCGCTACCCCATCCGCTACCACCGACAGCCCCCTGACCAGGGAGGTAGCGGCGGTAGCGGAGGTAGCGGACCTCACAGGAAGGGGCCCCGGCCCCCGGGTAGAGGAGAACCCGAATGGCATCCGCCGTCACCACGCTGCGGTCCGGACTCCCCGACCGCTACCTCACCCCCGACGACATCGCCGAGCTGTTCGGCGTGCCCCTGGAGACCGTCTACCAGTGGCGCAGGAAGCGCAGCGGACCGCCCGGCTTCCGCGTCGGAAAACACGTCCGCTACGACCCCGCCGCCGTCCGGCAGTGGACCCACGAGCGCATGGCCGACGACTTCGCGGCCTGAGCCTCAGCAGCCCAGAGTTCTACCCCGTGGGGGGGGGGGCCCCGGGCCCCCCCCCCCCGCCCCCCCCCCCCGGGCCGCCCCCCCCCCCCCGGGCCCAACCCCCCCCCCGGTTGAATGTCGCGCAGCCCGCCGCCGGGAAGGTCCC
>NZ_JBIWNI010000003.1:495850-622598 GCF_044767145.1 Streptomyces sp. NPDC101490 | reverse complement strand
GGCGGGGGGGGGCGTTACCCCCGGGGGGGCTGGGGCGTCGGTGGGGGCGGCCGCCCCAACCCCCGCCGCAGGTCCCCGGGGGGGGGGGGGGGCCCCCGCCCCCCCCCCCCACGGCCGTCCCGAGAGGTGCAGCACCACATGGCAGGTCACATCCAGGACCGTTGGTTCAAGGTCGAGCAGGACGCCGATGGCAAGGTCAAGCGCGTCAAGAGTGATCGCTTTGGCAGCGGCATGCGCTACCGGGCCCGGTACGTCGGCCCGGACGGTACGGAGAAGTCCAAGAGCTTCCCCGACAAGCAGAAGCGACTCGCGGAACAGTGGCTCACGAGCATCGAAGCGGACATGGCCAGGGGGGAGTTCATTGACCCGCAGGTCGCCCGCACCACCTTTCAGCAGTACGCCGAACGTTGGGTCGCCGCCCAGACCACGGACGTCGCCACACGCACCGGAGCCGAGTCGCGGATCAGGCTCCACGCGTACCCCCACATCGGCGCCCGTCCGCTCGGCTCGTTCCAGCCGGAGCACATCCGGGAATGGCTGAGGAAGTTGGAGGATGCAGGTCTGGCCGCCTCCACGCGCCGGACCATCTACGCCAACGTGTCCGCCGTTTTTACGGCCGCCGTGGACGACCGGCTCATCTCCAGGAACCCCTTCCGAGCGGCCTCGGTGAAAGCCCCGACGCTTGTCGCCCGGCGAGTGCGTCCTTGGAGCGTCGACCAGGTGTTCGCGGTGCGTGAGGGGCTTCCCGCCCACTACCGGGCGATGGTCGACGTGGGGGGTGGGTGCGGCCTCCGGCAGGGTGAGATCTTCGGCTTGCCCGTCGATGAAGTCGGCTTCCTCACCGGTTGGGTCCACGTCGGGTATCAGGTGAAGTTGATCGGGGGACGTGCCATCTTCGCTCCGCCGAAGAGGGGAAAGGTCCGCGACGTGCCTCTGCCCGAGCACGTGAGCCGCGCGTTGGCGGCTCAGGTCAAGGCGTTCCCGCCACAGGAGGTCACGCTGCCGTGGGAGACCGTGAACGGCCCACTTGTGACCAAGCGGCTGCTGTTCACCACGGAGGAGGGCAAGGCGGTGGGGAGGCACTACTTCAACACCGCGAGCTGGAAGCCCGCACTCGTGGCCGCTGGAGTCATCCCGGAGCCCGAGGTGGGGGAGAGGCCCCAGGAGTCCCGAGAGGACGGCATGCACGCTCTGAGGCACTTCTACGCCTCCGTCCTGCTCGACGCAGGCGAGAACATCAAGGCGTTGAGCGGGTACCTGGGCCACGTCGACCCCGGGTTCACGCTGCGGACCTACACGCACCTCATGCCGAGCAGCGAGAGCCGCACCCGCAAGGCCGTCGATGACGTCTACCGGGGCCTCGGTGAAGCGCCGGACGGCCCACAGACGGCCCAGGCGGCATGAGGGCGGCCCCCGCCAGCGGTAAAGACGCTGGTGGGGGCTGGTTTAGCTCTAGGGCTGGCCAAGTATAACTAGAACTGGTATCAGTTCTGAGACATCGTCAGGAATCATCAGGGAATCCCCTCCGGGGTTCACCTCCTCGTGAAGGCGGCGGTCATGACCGAGCTTGTGGAGCACGGAAAGCTGTTCATCGGCGGAGAGTTGACCGATCCGCTCGGCGAGGAGGTCATCGAGGTCGTCTCGCCGCACACCGAGCAGGTCATCGGGCGGGTCCCGCACGCCTCCCGGGGCGATGTGGACCGGGCCGTCGCCGCCGCCCGGAAGGCCTTCGACGAGGGCCCCTGGCCCCGGACGACGCTGGCGGAGCGGATCGAGGTCGTCAGCCGGATCAAGGACGCCTTCGCCGTCCGGTACGAGGAGATCGCCCGGTCCATCAGCGCGCAGAACGGCTCCCCGTACTCGTGGTCCGTGCTCGCCCAGGCGCTGGGCGCGATGATGGTCTGGGACTCGGCGATCGCCGTCGCCCGTGACTTCGTGTTCGAGGAGCGGCGCGGCGGTGTGCTCGGACCGCTGCTGGTGCGGCGGGAGCCGGTGGGCGTGGTCGCGGCGGTCGTCCCGTGGAACGTGCCGCAGTTCACCGCCGCCGCCAAGCTGGGTCCCGCGCTGCTCGCGGGCTGCGCGGTGGTCCTCAAGCCGTCGCCGGAGACACCGCTCGACTCGTACCTCCTGGCCGACATCGTGGCGGAGGCGGGACTGCCCGAGGGGGTGCTCAGCATCCTGCCCGCCGACCGGGAGGTCAGCGAGTACCTGGTGGGGCACCCGGGCGTCGACAAGGTGTCGTTCACGGGCTCGGTCGCGGCGGGCCGCCGGGTGATGGAGGTCGCCTCCCGCAACCTCACCCGGGTCACCCTGGAGCTGGGCGGGAAGTCGGCCGCGGTGATCCTGCCGGACGCCGATCTGGACGCGGCGGTCGCCGGGATCGTGCCCGCCGCCTGGATGAACAACGGGCAGGCGTGCGTGGCCCAGACCCGTATCCTCGCCCCCCGCTCCCGGTACGGGGAGGTCGCGGAGGCGCTCGCGGCGGCGGCGGGGGCGCTGGTGGTCGGCGACCCGCTCGACCCGGCGACCCAGGTGGGGCCGCTGGTGGCCGAGCGCCAGCGGCGGCGCTCGCTCGACTACATCCGGATCGGCCAGGAGGAGGGCGCCAAGGTCCTCGCGGGCGGCGGCCGTCCGGCGGGTCTGGAGCGCGGCTGGTACGTGGAGCCGACCCTGTTCGGGGACGTCGACAACTCCATGCGGATCGCCCGCGAGGAGATCTTCGGTCCGGTGATCTGTCTCCTGCCGTACGGGGACGAGGCCGAGGCGCTGCGGCTGGCGAACGACTCCGAGTTCGGGCTGAGCGGCAGCGTCTGGACCGGGGACGTGGAGCACGGCATCGACTTCGCGCGGGGCGTGCGCACCGGCACGTTCAACGTGAACACCTTCAGCCTGGACATGCTGGGACCGTTCGGCGGATACAAGAACTCCGGCGTGGGAAGGGAGTTCGGTCCCGAGGGCTTCGGCGAGTACCTGGAGCACAAGATGGTCCACCTGCCGGCGGGCTACGAGGGCGGCGCGTGATGGGCGACCGCTGGCACGTGGAGGTGGACCGGGGCGTCTGCATCGGCTCCGCCATGTGCGTCAACCACGCCCCGGACGGCTTCCGCCTCGACACGGCCCGCCAGTCCCACCCGCTCACCCCGGAGTCGGACGCGGGCGAACGCCTCCTCGCGGCGGCGGAGGGCTGCCCGGTGGAAGCGATCCTGATCACCCTGAGCACCACGGGGGAGCCGGTGTTCCCCCCGGAGGAGTAGAGGAGTAGGGGACCGCCGGGCCGTCCCCGGCCCGCCGGGCGTCAGGGGCCGTCGGTTCGGGAGGAGGGGTTCAGGAGCGCGGGGTGCGGGTCCCCGCCGCTCCGACGGCCCAGGGACGGCCCAGGGACGGCCCAGGGGCGGGCCGGAAGCGGTCCGGGGGCGGTCCGGAAGCGTTCCCGAAGCGCCCCGTGCGGCCCGAGCGGGCGCCCCGGTGCGCCCCCGCCCCGGACTCACCACCCTCGGACTCACCGCCCCCGGACCGTCCCCGGGGCCGGGTCCTGCGGGGCCGTCAGGGCGATCAGGCGGCAGACCGTCTCGATGTCGATCTTCACCTGGGCGATCGAGGCGCGGCCCGACAGCCAGGTGATCAGGGCCGAGTGCCAGGTGTGCTCGATCACCCGGACGGCCGACAGCTGGGCCGGTGTGGGGTGTTCCGTGCCCATCGCGTCCAGGATGATCGCGGTCGTCAGCCGCGAGACCGTGTCGACCTCCGGGCTCACGCTCCGGTCCGCGAAGGTCAGGGCCCGCACCATCGCGTCGGCGAGCTGCGGTTCGCGCTGGAGCGCCCGGAAGGCCCGCATCAGGGTCTCCGCGACCCGCTCCGCCGGGTCGGCCCCGGCCGGGGGCCGCTTCCGCAGGGTGGTGTGCATGTGCTGGAGCTGGTCCTGCATGGTGGCGACCAGCAGATGGATCTTGGAGGGGAAGTAGCGGTACAGCGTCCCCAGGGCCACCCCGGCGGCCTCGGCGACCTCCCGCATCTGCACGGCGTCGAAGCCGCCCCGCGCCGCGAGCTGCGCGCTGGCGTCGAGGATGCGGCGGCGGCGCGCCTCCTGGCGCTCCGTGAGGGGCGGTGACGCGGGTCTGTGGTCCGCCCTGTGCTCTGCGGTCATGAGGTCCCGTTCCGTGCGGTGGGGAGCGACAGTATGGCGCTGCGGGCGCCGTGGCGCGAATCACCTGTTCCGGCTCTCACCACGGGGCTACCTGCCGGTAGATTCTGTCCTCCTCGAAGGATCGGGAAGTGCGGTGACGACCGGCCCGACGCCCGCACGGACGACTCCGGCGCCCGCACGAACGGCCAAGTCTGTAACTTGTTCTAGATTAGCGCGAGCGGTTACGCTCCGGCGAAACGTACGCTCGAAGGGGGTCGCGCATGACCGCTGAGGCCATGGAGGCACGCCCCCGACAGGGCGTCACGGCCGCCGGTGACGAACCGCTGCGGATCGCTCTCCTCACGTACAAGGGGAACCCCTTCTGCGGAGGCCAGGGCGTCTACGTCCGCCATCTCTCCCGTGAACTCGCCCGTCTCGGCCACAGCGTCGAGGTCATCGGCTCCCAGCCGTACCCCGTCCTCGACGAGGGCGTCCCCCTCACCGAGGTCGCCAGCCTCGACCTCTACCGCTCGCCGGACCCCTTCCGGACCCCGGGCCGCGAGGAGTACCGGGACTGGATCGACGGCCTCGAAGTCGCCACCATGTGGACCGGCGGCTTCCCCGAGCCGCTCACCTTCTCGCTGCGGGCCCGCCGTCTGCTCGCCGCCCGGCGCGGCGACTTCGACGTCGTCCACGACAACCAGACCCTCGGCTACGGGCTCCTCGGCGGCCCCCGCGCCCTCGGCGCCCCGCTGGTCACCACGATCCACCACCCCATCACCGTCGACCGGCGGCTCGACCTCGCCGCCGCCGCCGACTGGAAGCGCCGCGCCTCCGTCCGCCGCTGGTACGGCTTCACCCGGATGCAGAAGCGCGTCGCCCGCAGACTGCCCTCGGTGCTCACCGTCTCAGGGACCTCCCGGCAGGAGATCGTCGAGCACCTCGGCGTCCGCGAGGACCGCGTCCGGGTCGTGCACATCGGCGCCGACACCGACCTCTGGTCGCCCGGTCCGGCCGTCGCCGAGGTGCCCGGACGGATCGTCACCACCTCCAGCGCCGACGTCCCCCTCAAGGGCCTGGTCCATCTGATCGAGGCGCTCGCCAAGCTCCGCACCGAGCGCCCCGACGCGCACCTCGTCGTCGTCGGCAAGCGCGCCGAGGACGGCCCGGTCGCCACCGCGATCGAGCGGTACGGGCTCGACGGCGCCGTGGAGTTCGTCAAGGGCATCAGCGACGCCGAGCTCGTCGACCTCTACCGGTCCGCCCAGGTCGCCTGCGTGCCCTCCCTGTACGAGGGCTTCTCGCTGCCCGCCGCCGAGGGCATGGCCACCGGCACCCCGCTGGTCGCCACCACCGGCGGCGCGATCCCCGAGGTCGCGGGCCCGGACGGCGAGAGCTGCCTCGCGGTGCCGCCCGGCGACGCGGGCGCCCTCGCCGCCGCCCTCGGCCGGGTCCTCGGCGACCCGGAGCTGCGCGCCCGGCTCGGCGCGGCGGGCCGGGAGCGGGTCCTGGAGCGCTTCACCTGGGCCCGCGCCGCACGCGGCACCGCCGAGCTGTACCGGGAGGCGATCGACGCCCGGCGCGCCGGGACGCGCGGAGGCGCCCGGTGACACGGCACCCGGCCCACCGGGAGCGCCCCGCCCACCGGGAGCACCCCACGAGCCGGGAGCACCCCGCGCGCAGGGCGCGGACCGCCGCCCGCCCCCACCGACTTCCCCACCGCGAAAGCAGGACCTCGTGCTGACCGTCGACTTCACCCGCTTCCCGCTCGCCCCCGGCGACCGTGTGCTCGACCTGGGCTGCGGGGCGGGACGGCACGCCTTCGAGTGCTACCGGCGCGGCGCCCGGGTCGTGGCCCTGGACCGGAACCCGGAGGAGATCCGCGAGGTCGCCAAGTGGTTCGCGGCGATGAAGGAGGCCGGGGAGGCGCCCGCCGGGGCGACCGCCACCGCGATGGAGGGCGACGCCCTCAACCTGCCGTTCCCCGACGAGTCCTTCGACGTCGTCATCATCTCCGAGGTCATGGAGCACATCCCGGACGACAAGGGCGTGCTCGCCGAGATGGTCCGCGTCCTCAAGCCGGGCGGCCGGATCGCGGTCACCGTGCCCCGCTACGGCCCGGAGAAGGTCTGCTGGACGCTCTCCGACGCGTACCACGAGGTCGAGGGCGGCCACATCCGCATCTACAAGGCGGACGAACTCCTCGGCAAGATCCGCCAGGCCGGTCTGAGGCCGTACGGCACCCACCACGCGCACGCGCTGCACTCGCCGTACTGGTGGCTGAAGTGCGCCTTCGGCGTCGACAACGACAAGGCCCTGCCGGTCCGCGCCTACCACAAGCTCCTGGTCTGGGACATCATGAAGAAGCCCGCCGTGACCCGGGTCGCCGAGCAGCTGCTCAACCCGGTCGTCGGCAAGAGCTTCGTGGCGTACGCGACCAAGCCCCACCTGCCCGAGGCCGACACCCAGTGACCTCTCCCGAGCGGATCGCGGAACACCTCGTCCTGCCCGGGGTGCTCACCGCCGAGCAGGCGGCGCAGACCGTCGCCGGGATACTCGCCGTGCAGCGCGAGGACGGCGCCATCCCCTGGTTCCGGGGCCACCACCTCGACCCCTGGGACCACACCGAGGCCGCGATGGCGCTGGACACGGCCGGTGAGCACGAGGCTGCCGCCCGCGCCTACGACTGGCTGGCACGGCACCAGAACGGCGACGGCTCCTGGTACGCGGCCTACCGCGACGGCGCCGCCGACGACGTCACCGACCACGGCCGGGAGGCCAACTTCACCGCCTACCTGGCGGTCGGCGTCTGGCACCACTACCTCACCACCGGCGACGACGTCTTCCTCGACCGGATGTGGCCCGCCGTCTACGCGGCCGTCGACTTCGTCCTCGGGCTCCAGCAGCCCGGCGGCCAGATCGGCTGGAAGCGCGAGCCCGACGGCACACCGGTGAACGACGCCCTCCTGACCGGTAGTTCGTCGATCCACCAGGCCCTGCGCTGCGCCCTGGCCATCGCGGAGGCCCGCGAGGAGCCGCAGCCCGACTGGGAGCTGGCGGCGGGCGCCCTCGGGCACGCGATCCGGCGCCACCCGGAACGGTTCCTCGACAAGTCCCGCTACTCGATGGACTGGTACTACCCGGTTCTGGGCGGCGCGGTCACCGGGGCTGACGCGAAGGCCCGGATCGACGCCTCCTGGGACGCCTTCGTGGTCCCGGGCCTCGGCGTGCGCTGTGTCGTCCCGAACCCGTGGGTGACCGGCGGCGAGAGCTGCGAACTGGCCCTCGCGCTCTGGATGACGGGCGAGTCCGACCGGGCGCTCACGATCCTCCAGGACATCCAGCACCTGCGTGCCGCGAACGGCCTGTACTGGACGGGGTACGTCTTCGAGGGCGACGGGGACAGCGCCCCGGCGATGTGGCCGGAGGAGCAGACCAGCTGGACGGCGGGCTCCCTGCTGCTCGCGGTCTCGGCCCTCGGCGGCGAACAGGCCACGGTCGCGGTCTTCGGCGGCGAGCACCTGCCGACGGGCCTCGAACCGGACTGCTGCGGCTGACCCGCCGACGCGCGCGAGGGGCGCCCCGGTCCGCGCCGCGCGGCCCGGGGCGCCCCTCCGCGCGTCAGCGGCTGGTGGGGACGTACGGGTAGCAGGCCGCGTAGTTCCCGTACTGGTACCGCATGATCAGGTCCCCCGTCCTCGGCCCGACGACCCCGTCGGCCTCCGAGGCGCCCAGCAGGTGGTACTGCACGTACCGGACGGCCTCGTCGGTCTCGGGTCCGAAGGAGCCGTCGACGCCGATCAGGTCGTGCTGGGTGGCGAAGCGGTCCGAGATGATCGAGTTGACGCCCTGCTGGACGCACCGCACGGCGGCGGACGAGTTGCCCCGGCCGGAGCCGATGTAGGCGGCGCCGGGCTGGGCCTGGGCCGGTCCCGAGGCGGCGAGGGCGGCGAGGACGGCGGCTCCGAGGGCGGCACCGGCACGGGAGGCGGTCTTCATGGGGGCTCCTGGGTGAGGTGGGTTCCGGGAGGGCGGTGCGGCACCGGCGGCGGGCGGCCGGACGGGCCCGATGCTAGGGCCTGTCTGACAATTCCCGCCTGCCGCGCGACGCCATGCACGCACTCTCGCCGCACCGGCCCCAGACCCACGTACATCCAGTACGCGGGCCTGGGGCAGGCACGCCGAGAGCACGCACCTGACGCCGCGCGGCCGCCCTGCGGGCGACGCCGCGAATTGTCAGACAGGCCCTAGGGCGGACCCCCTCCGTACGGGTGTCCCGGCCGTCTCCGGGACGTCCCGGAAGCGTGCCGGGCGAGGCGGCGGCCCGCCTGGCCGGACCCCGGGCCCGTTCGGCGGCGTCCCGGTGGCGGTGGTCCGGTGCCCGGGTGAGGCTGGCGGGACCGTCGTCAGGAGGATCTGCCGTGCCCGGAACCGTGTCCCGTGGGGTGGCGGCGCTGCTGCTGTCCTGCTCCCTGCTCATCACCACCGCCGGCTGCGGCGGGAACGACACCCAGAACACCCAGAGCGCCCAGAGCGTCCAGAACGCGGACGCCGCCGCGACCGCGTCCCCGTCGGCCTCGGCGAGCTTCGAGCAGCAGAAGCTGGCGAAGACCCGGTTCGTGGCCAACGCGGGTCTCGCGGCGGGCGCCGCCTACCAGTGGATCGTGAAGCCGTACCGGGCGGGCAAGTTCACCAAGGGCGCGGACGGCCGGACCTTCGCCCTGGTGAAGGCGGGTCTGGCGGGCGCGTTCACCTACAACCGGCTGAAGGCGGCGGTGCACAACGCCCAGGGCGATCCGCTGCTCGCGAAGGCCGTCGCCCCGCTCTCCGCCGGGATCGAGTCGCTGAAGGACCTGGGGACGAAGCTCCGCAAGGGCGACGCGGGCGCGGCGGACGTCGGCTCCTTCGAGAGCGTCATCAACAGCGTGAAGGACGCGGGGAAGAGCGCGGGCGCCGAGGTCGTCGACAAGGTGCCCACCACCTCGCAGCTGAGCGGCGGCTCCTAGACCGTCCCTTTCGGGTCCGTCTCTTTCTGGTCCGGCCCGCCCCACGAGGGACGGCCCGGCACCGCGTCCCCCGTCGTGATGGCGGAGGACGCGGTGCCGGGCCGTTACGACGTCCGGAGCCGTTACGACGTCCGGAGCCGTTGAGACGGCCGGGCCGCTACGACATCCGGAGTCGTCGTGACGTCCACGCCGTCACGACGGGCGCGTCAGGCCCCAGGTCTGGAGGACGTAGGGGCGGCCCTTCTCCTCCCCCTCGATCAGCGGTACGTCGAGCAGGTGGAAGCCGGACGCGACGGCCACGGCGACGCTCGGGGCGTTCTCGGCCTCCAGTTCCAGGATCACCTGGTCCACGCCCAGTTCCTCGAAGGCGTGGGCGGCCATCACCCGTACCGCCCGTGCGGCCAGCGCCTGGCCCCGGTGCGCCGGGCCGACCGCGTAGCCGAGCTCCGTGCCCTCGGGGGCCCGCCGCAGCATCGCCTCGCCGAGCGGGGCGCCGCCGTCGACGGTGATGGCGAGGACGACGGCCGTGCCCTCGGCCCGCAGCCGCCGGGCCCGGTCGAGCCGCGCGCGGGCGGCCTCCGCGTCGAAGGGGGAGGCGATCGGTGTCCAGTACGCGATGTCGGGGTGGTCGAAGAGGTCCGGCATCGCGGCCAGGTCGCTCTCCGTCCAGTCCCGCAGGACGAGCCCCTCACCGCTGAGCTCGATCCGGTCGGGAAAGGGCGGGGTCGTGCTGCTCATGGGGTGGATCCTCCCTGGTCCGTGGGACAAGGAGCCTAGCCGGGAGGTCCACCGCGCGGGCGCGGGGCCCCCGCCCGCCCCGCCCGGACAGCGGGCCTACGCGTTGAGTTCCGCGAGGAGCCGGAGCGTGGCCGGGTCCGGGGAGGTGACGAGGAGGTCGGTCACCGGGCCCCGCCGCCAGGATTCCAGCCGGGCGGCGATCCGCTTCCGGGGGCCGGTCAGCGAGATCTCGTCCGCGAAGGCGTCGGGCACGGCCAGGACGGCCTCCTCGCGCCGCCCGGCGGCGAACAGTTCCTGGACGCGCCGGGCCTCCTTCTCGTACCCCATCCGTCCCATCAGGTCGGCGTGGAAGTTGCGGGTCGCGTGGCCCATGCCGCCGATGTAGAAGCCGAGCATGGCCTTGACCGGGAGCAGTCCGGCCGCCACGTCCTCGCAGAGGTGGGCCCGGACCATGGGGGCGACGAGGAAGCCCTCGGGCAGCCGCTCGGGGAGCGCGTACACCTCGGCCCAGCGGTCGGGGGTCCAGTAGAGCGGCAGCCAGCCGTCGGCGACGGCGAGGGTCTGCGCGATGTTCTTGGGGCCCTCGGCGCCGAGGAGGACCGGCAGGTCGGCCCGGAGCGGGTGGGTGATCGGCTTGAGGGGCTTGCCGAGCCCGGTGCCGTCGGGGCCGGTGTACGGGTGGGAGTGGTGGCGCCCGTCGAGCCGTACGGGCCCCTCGCGGCGGAGCACCTGCCGGACGACGTCCACGTACTCGCGGGTGGCGGTGAGCGGGGAGCGCGGGAAGGGCCGCCCGTACCAGCCCTCGACGACCTGCGGTCCGGAGAGGCCGAGGCCGAGCAGGACGCGCCCGCCGGAGAGGTGGTCGAGGGTGAGGGCGTGCATGGCGGTGGTGGTGGGGGAGCGGGCGGCCATCTGGGCGACGGCGGTGCCGAGCCGGATGCGGCTGGTGTGGGCGGCGATCCAGGTCAGGGCGGTGAAGGCGTCGGAGCCCCAGGCCTCGGCGGTCCACACGGAGTCGTAGCCGAGCCGTTCGGCCTCGCGGGCGAGGTCGAGGTGGGCGGGGGAGGGGCCGCGGCCCCAGTAGCCGAGGGCGAGTCCGAGCCGCATGTCCCGCGTCCTTTCTGACGTACCGTCAGGTATGGCGGGACTGTACGCCAACGGCCCCCCGCCCGGAAGGGATTCCGGTGCGGAGGGCCGTGGAGGGAACGGCGGGCGCGGGGTCAGCCGCGCTGGATGCCCGTGGTGTCCTGGAGGACGCCCCGGCGTCCGTCCTGCGTCTGCGCGACCAGGGCCGCACCGCGCTGCTCGACCGCCAGGTACCAGGTGCCGGGGGCCAGCTCCGCGATCTGCGCCGACGAACCGTCCTCCGCGTACAGCGGGCGGGCCACCGGGACGGCGAACCAGAACGGCGAGAACTCCGACGCGGGCTGCGCCGCCGGGGCCTGCGGCTCCGGCTGGTGCGCCTGCGGGGCACCGCCCTGCGCGCCGAACGGCTGGCCCGCACCCTGCGGGGGCTGACCGTACTGCGCGCCCGGGTAGCCGTAGCCGCCACCGGCGACGCCCTGCTGCCCCTGCTGTCCCGGCTGCACCCCGTACGGCTGCGGGGTCTGCGGCGCGGGCGCGCCCAGGAGCGGCGCCTTGAGCGCGGGGACCAGCGGACCGGCGACGGCGGCGGCGGCCAGGACGAGGGCGGCGATCACGCCGAGGATCAGACCGGCGCCCGCGTTCACGGCCTCGAAGATCCACATGAGCAGGGTCCACGCGCAGGCGATGGTGAACGCGGCGCCGACCTGGCCCAGCTCCAGGCCCGCGACCTTGCGCGGCTGCGGGAGGCTGTGGGAGAGGACGACGAGCACGGCGCCCACGATGCCGAGGAGGAAGGTGCCCCAGCCGAGCTGAGAGAGCTCCCACGAGTTGGGGTTGTAGGCCCGGTCGCACACGGCGGCGGAGGCGTCACAGCCGGAGATGCCGAGGAACGAGGCGATGAACAGCACCACCGCCGCGCCGATCAGCACGCCATCGCCTCGGGTGAGGGAGCGGATATTCACGTAAGAGTCCTTCGTCGGGTCGTCGTCGCGTCGGAGTGGCGCTCATGGTCGCGGCACGGGGGGCCATCGTACGGAGCGAATCTATCGCTCGTCCGTCCTACCCCTGGAGGTAGGTGGAGATGCCGTCCGAGATGCCCTGTGCCGCCTTCTGCCGCCACGCGGCCGAGGTGAGCAGCCGCGCGTCCTCGGGATCACGCATGTTGCCGCATTCGACGAAGACTTTGGGGACGGTCGACAGATTGAGCCCGCCGAGATCGCTCCGGACGTCCAACCCGGTACCGGAACCGAGGTAGTTGGCGGGTGAGGTGCCGGTCGCGCGGCGGAAGCGGTCGGCGATCCGCTCGCCGAGCGCGCGGGACGGCCCGACGATCGCCGTGGTGTCGGCGGAGCCGCCGCGCACCCGGGCGGGCAGGATCACGTGGTAGCCGCGGTGGCCGACGGCCGAGCCGTCCGCGTGGACGGAGACGACGGCATCGGCGCGGGCCGCGTTCCCGATCCGGGCGCGTTCGTCGATGCAGGGGCCCCAGGGGCGGTCGGCGTCGTGGGTGAGGACGACCTTGGCCCCGCGCGCGGTGAGCAGGGCGCGGAGCCGGTGGGTGACGTCGAGGGTGAAGGACGCCTCCGTGTATCCGGCGTTGGTGGAGGTCCCGGTGGTGTCACATTCCTTACGGGTCGTCCCGATGTCGACCTTCCGGTTGATCTCGCGGGAGTGGCGGAAGTTCCCGGAGTTGTGGCCGGGGTCGATGACGACGGTCTTCCCGGAGAGCGGGAGGCGTCCCCGGGCGGTCGGCTGCGTCGAGCCGGGCGGGCGGCCGTCGGCGACGGGTGGCCGGGGCGCGGCGGCGCTCTCCTGCCGGGTCGCCGGGGACGTTCCGCTCGACGGCGCGGCCTGCGAGGTGGCGCCGCATCCGGCGAGCACGGCGCAGCAGCCCGTGACGGCGAGCGCGAGGGCGGGGCGGCGGGTCTTCCGGTGGTCGTACGGCACCCGGCGACTCTAGCCCCGCCGACGACCGGGCGCGGGGAACGCGCCTGGAGCGCCGGGCGGCCCCCGGCGCCTCAGCTGGCCGCCGGACGCCCCGCCTCGATGGCGCCGTCCCACGACTCGGGCGGAGACCGGCCGGTGCCGCCCGACAGGCCCCGAGCCCCCCGCGCACGAGCCCGTCGCCGCCCGTCGGGGAAGTGCGCTGCCCGACGGGGGAGTGCGGGGAGCGCAGGGAGCGCCCGGAGCGCCCGGAGTGCCGGAAGCGCCGGGAGTACCGGGAGCGCCCCGGCGCGGCGAGCGGCCCCCGTCACCCCGACGGTCCGCCCCCTCCGGACGGCGTCCGCGCGCCCGATTGGCTGGATCAACTCCGTTACCCGTCAGGCAAGTTGTCATCGAACCTATGTGCGGGGCGTCCCAAAGGTCCTGTACGGCGGTGAATGCGGCGGCACTCGGGTCGCAGCTTTGTCACCGGCTTCCCGGATCGGTGGACGCGTGTCCCGGGACCGTGAAGGGTAGATGTCGAGAGGCGACGGTGGGGTGCCACCGCGCATGGACCCACGAGGGGGAACCACGGTGGGCGAAGACCCGAACGACGCACGTCCCGAGCCGTCCGACAGACCGCCGGGCGGCGCCGGATTAGAGAAGAACCCCACGGGGACGCCGGGTGCCGGGGCCCCCGGCACTCCCGTGTCCGCGCACAACCCGCCGCCCGGCGGAACCCCCGGGCGGCCTCCCGCTCCCTGGGAAGCCCCGACCCCGCCCACCCCGCCCGCCGCGTCGGCCCCACCGGCCCCGCCCACCGCCTCCGCGCCCGGCTCCGGCCCCACCGGCACGCCTTCCGGCCCGCCCGCCGGTCCGGGAGACACCGCCGGGCACGCGGCCGGACACCCGCCCGTCCCCGCCATGGCCGGTGCGGGCGGAGGAACCCCTCCTCCGCCGCCCGCACCGCCGGGGTTCGGCCCGCCCGGCTACGGCCCGCCCCCCGGTTCCGGCCCGCCGCCCGCCGCCCCGCGCGGCCCGGCGAACGCGGCGCAGGCCGTCGCCGTCGGCCTCCTCAACCTCTCCTGCCTGGGCCTCGGCTACGTCCTCCTGCGCAACTGGCTGGGCGCCGCCCTCTGCTGGATCGCCACCGCCGCCCTCCTGGTGATCGCGCTCCCCGCCGACGTCGACGGCGTCCCGGCCGGGCTCCTCATCGGATACGGCGTCCTCCTGCTGGCGGCAGCCGCCGACGGCGCCCGGCGCGGGGCGTACGCGACGCTCAGCGTCAGCGACGGGCTCCGCCGTCTCGCCCTCCCGCTCGCCCTGGTGCTGCTCGTGGTGCCTGCGGGCGGCTCCCTGGCGTACGGGGCGGCCCGCGACGAGGCGAAGGAGCAGGCTCTGCTCGACCACCTCGCCGCCGTCGACTGGAAGGTGAAGTCCGCCGACGGCCTCACCTTCGACCGCGCCGAGCCGATCTACCGCACGGCGCTCACCGGCTACCAGGATCTGGCGCTGCGCCACGCGGCCTCCCGGGCGGGAAAGCTCGTCCCCGCGCGCCTGGACACGTACTTCGAGAAGATCTCCGCTCCGTACGCGAAGAAGTCGTACTGCGAGGCGGTCAAGCCGCTCACGTTCCTGCGCGGGCTGCCCGACACCTTCGACAAGGACTTCCTCGGCACCCGGCCCGCGAAGACCGACGAGCCGCTGGCGGATTCGCTGTACGAGTGCGGGATCGGCGCCCTCGGCGTCCGGGAGGCGGAGCCGTCCGCCGGCGAGAGCCTGAACGCCCTGTACGAGACCTTCCCGAAGTCCGCCCAGGTGACGAAGGTGGGACCGGCCGTCAAGGCGGCGCTCAAGGCCAAGGAGTCCGCGCTGGCCGCCGCCGCCTGCGCCACCGTGGACGAGCTGCGCGTGCTCCGCTCCTCCCTCGTCCTCATGAAGGACCCCGCCGTCGCGCCCGACGCGAGCGACGCCACCTCGGCCGTCCAGCGCGGCGAATTCGCCTGCGGCACGACGCAGTTCAGGAACAAGGACTTCGACGACGCCGTCAAGACGATGACCCAGTACGCCAAGGACTACGCGGGCACCCCGGAGGCCGCCCACGCCCGCTCGATCGCCATCGCCGCCGAGATCGCCGAGGAGGAGCCCGAGGCGGGCAAGAAGCTGCCGCCCGCCGACGCGCCCGGCGGCGGGCGGATGGTGATGGTCATCAGCAACGACGGCCCCGGCTCCGTCGAGGTCCTCTACACCGGCCCGATCAGCGGCCGGGTCACCATCAACGCGTGCGGGACCTGCACCAAGTACTACGACGGGATCTTCGTCCCGCGCGGCGGCAAGGTGAAGGCGTGCTCGGGCCCGTCCTCGAAGTACCCGAAGGCGACCCTGCTGCTGCCCGCGGGCAACTACCAGTTCCTCCAGAAGCGTGCCCCCTCGGGCACGTCCTCGACCGGCGACACGAAGTCGAGCAAGACGAAGATCGAGCCGGGGTACAGCTACACCAACTGCCTGTACGTGACGTCCACGTTCTGACCGCGCCCACCTGCTGAGCACGCTCACCCGTGGCGGTGCCGCGCCGGGTCACACCCGGCGCAGCACCCGCAGGGACTCGGTGACGGAGACCTCGTCGAAGTCACCGGACTCCAGCGCCCGCAGATAGATCCGGTACGGCGCCTGGCCGCCGTCCGCCGGGTCCGGGAAGACGTCGTGGATGACGAGCAGGCCCCCGGGGGCGACCTTGGGGGCCCAGCCCTCGTAGTCGTTCCCGGCGTGCTCGTCGGTGTGCCCGCCGTCGATGAACACCAGGCCCAGCTCCCCGGCCCACACCTTCGCGACCTGCGGCGACCGCCCGACCACCGCGATCACGTGGTCCTCAAGACCCGCCTTGCGCAGGGTCCGCCGGAACGTCGGCAGCGTGTCCATCAGCTCCACCTCGGGGTCCACCACCGTCTCGTCGTGGTACTCCCACCCCGGCTGCTGCTCCTCGCTGCCCCGGTGGTGGTCCACGGTGACCGCGACCGTGCCCGCCCGCCGGGCCGCGTCCGCCAGCAGGATCGTGGACCGCCCGCAGTACGTGCCGACCTCCAGCAGCGGCAGCCCGAGCTTCGCGGCCTCCTCGGCCGCCGCGTACAGCGCCAGCCCCTCTCCCACGGGCATGAAGCCCTTCGCACCCTCGAAGGCGGCAAGGATCTCGGGCTCGGGCACGGACATACGGGTCTCCTACTGGCGGGTACGGGCTACGGGCGCCCATCGTGCCCTACGCGTCGCACTCGAACCACACCGTCTTCCCGTCCGCCCGCTCCTCCGTCCCCCAGCGGTCCGTCACCGCCGCCACCAGGAACAGTCCCCGCCCGCCCTCGTCCAGCGGCCCGGCCACCTTCGCCGGTACGGCCCCGGGCACGTCGTCGGCCACCTCGACCCGGAGCCCGTACGGCTCGCGCAGGATCAGGATCGTGCACCGCCGGTCCGGTACGTGCCGGACGACGTTCGCCACCAGTTCCGTGAGGGCCAGCGCGGCGGAGTCGTACACCCGGTCGAGTTCCCAACGCGTGAGGAACAGGCGCAGGATGCGACGCATGTGACGGGCCGAGTGCTCACCCACGGTGAACCCCACCGGGTAGCTCGTGCCAAGCTCCGCAGGGTAGAGGTCTGTTGCGTGATTCATGCCACCAGAGTGGAGGCGTTTCATTACGCTCGGCTACGGAAAGAACGCAACGCCTCACCGCGTGAGCTTGGGGGGTGACCTCGGCATGGTCAACATCCGCAGCCTCGATCCCAGCGCCTCGCCGCTGGACTTCTACGGGTCGGAACTCCGCCGCCTGAGAGAGGAAGCAGGTCTCAGTCAGCAGCAGCTCGGGGACGTCGTGTACTGCACGGGTTCCCTGATCGGACAGATCGAGACGGCCAAGAAGGTCCCGACGAGACGCTTCTCGGAGCAGCTCGACGCGGCACTGATGACGGGCGGCCTCTTCACCCGCATGATCGGCCTGGTCCTCAAGAGCCAGTTACCGACGTGGTTCCAGCCGTACGCGGACATGGAGGCACGGGCCACGTACATCTCCACGTACCAGTCGCAGCTGGTCTACGGGCTGCTCCAGACGGTGGAGTACGCGCGGGCGGTTCTCGGTGCCAGGACCGAGGGAGACCTCGATGTGAAGGTTGCGGCTCGGATCGAGCGGCAGCGGATCCTGGATCGAGAGACACCGCCGCTGCTCTGGGTCGTGTTGAGTGAGGCCGTACTCCGGCAGGAAATCGGTGGCCGGGAGGTCATGCGGAACCAACTCCGTCACTTGTTGGCGCTGCAGGAACGGGAGTGGGTGAAGATTCAGATCCTGCCGTTCGAGGTCGGGGCGCACGCGGGGCTTATGGGCTCGTTCACCCTGTTGCGCTTCGAGGACGATCCTGATCTGGTCTATACGGAGGACTTCGTGCAAGGGCATATGACTGCCAATCCGGCTGCCTTCCGCGAGGGTTCGCTCCGTTACGATCACATCAGGGCCGCTGCCCTCTCTGTGGAGGACTCGGTCGCACTGATCGCCCGCATCATGGAGGAACACTATGGGGACCAACCTGAACCTGACGGGCGAGAGTTGGCGTAAGTCCTCGTACAGCGGCGACACCGGCGGCGAGTGCATCGAATGCGCCCCGCTCGGCGCAGCCGCATGGCGCAAGTCGTCGTTCAGCGGTTCCGACGGCGGCGAATGCGTCGAGGTCGCCGACCTCACCGCGCACATTGCGGTGCGGGACTCCAAGAATCCGGAAGGCCCGGCCTTCCTGGCTTCACCGGTGGCGTTCACGGCGTTCGTGAGTGCCGCCGCAGAGGGGCGCGTCGGCCACTGAGACCGTGGCGACCCTCGTAGGGACCGTGATCCTCGCACTCGCCCTCCCGGCGTGGGCGGGGATCACTTTCGTGGGGCTGGTACGGACCCGCCGGGAGGGCGGGGGACTGCCCCGGCCGCCCCGCCGCCGCTGGTCGCCCGCGCGGAAGTGCGCGTGGCTGGCGGTGTCGGCGTTCGTGGCGGGCGGGGTGCTGCACCTGTACGGCATGTCGTATCTGCCGTTCCTCTTCCCGGAGGACGCGTGCTGGTTCGGGGCGGGAGTGAAGGCGTACCCGGACTCCAGCGGGACGCTCCCGGTGAGCCTGGTGTGCCGGGGCAGGGAGATCGTCCCGTGGTGGGTGAACCCGGGACTGCTGGCGCTCGCGGTGACGGGCACGACGGCGACCGCCGCGTCCGTCACCCTGGCGGTACGGGCCCGAGGTCAGAAGACGGTGCCGGGCGCGTAGTCGTAGGAGTAGACCCTGCCGCGGGGCTGGAAGGGGACCTTCCAGTCGCCGGTGCCCCGGTAGACGAAGGTCTCGCGGCTCTGGGAGGTGACGCCCACGAGGTCGGGCCGGCCGTCGTGGTCGGCGTCGCCGAAGCCCAGGAGGTCGCCGTAGACGTTCCAGCCGTGCCCGGTCCTGACGCGGGGGGCGAAGGGCGCGGAGACGTTGCCCGTGCCCGGGTACATCCAGAGGACGCCGGACCTGTCGGTGGCGACCAGGTCGGGGAGACCGTCGCCGGTCAGGTCGCTGCCCCCGGTGAGCTGCGCGTAGACCTGCCAGCCGCCGCCGACCCTCACGCGGGGCGCGAAGGCGGTCCCGGTGCCCGGGTGCAGCCAGAGGACGCCGGACCGGTCGCGGGTGACGGCGTCGCCGCGCCGGTCGCCCGTGACGTCGCCGGGGGCCAGGAGTTCGTCGTACACGTCCCAGCCCTCGGCGATCGGCTTCTCGATGATCAGGGGCCACGAGCCCAGGGGGATGCTCGTGTGGAGGCGGTAGAGCGTGCCGGAGCCCAGCCGTGCCAGCAGGTCCGGGGCGCCGTCGTCGTCGAAGTCGTGCGGCTCGGGGTCGCGGACGACGGTGAAGGCACCGGTCTTCTCCACGGCGGGACCGATGCCGTCGCGGGGCTCCGCCGTGATGCGCCAGGTGTACGCGCCGTTGGGTGCGGGTACGCCGTCGCCGTAACTGCTCTGCCAGTTCCAGAACTTGGTGTACACGCCGTCCCAGGGGAAGCCGACGACGGCCCCCTCGAAGTGGCCCACTTCGGCCTTCCACGTCTTCTGCGACGCGGTGTGCACCAGCTCGACGCGCACGCGCGTCGTGTACTTGCTGAACTTCCATCTCAGCATGATCGGTTCGGTCGGGCGGCTGAGGTCGATCGTGTCGGGGACGTCGTGGCCCTTCAGCTCCAGCGCGGTGGGCTGGCCGGTGGAGGCGATGAGGGCCACGGTCGGCCGGGCGCCGTCGGCGCCGGGGGAGATCCGGTAGAGGCCCTCGCCGTGTTCGAGCGTCCCGCCCCGGACCACCTGGGTACCGCCGGGCGCGATGGCCGCGTTCAGCGTGTGCTCCAGGAGCTTGACCGTCTCGCCGGTGGCCAGGGACCGCGCGTACAGGGCGTACTCGGGGCGTGCGGGCCCGGTCATCTCGGGCCTGGACTGCCGGTGGGTCCACCAGTCGCCGATGAGATCGGGGACGACGGCCTCCTTGGTCCCCATGTCGTGGCGCACGGTCTCGCCGGAGCCCCGCCGGGTCAGGGCGATCTTCGTCGTGGCGCCCTCGCGCTCCTCGGACCAGGCGATGTGGGTCGCCGACAGGGCGGGGAGCCTGGCGCCCTCGGCGGTCTCGTACTCCTCGACGACCTTGTGGGCCGCGAGGTCCACGACGGCCGCGCGATATCGCTGGACCCCGTCTACGGTGGTCGAGAACAGGGCCAGGGCGGTGCCGGGCGAGTCCACCTTGACCTGGATGAGGAAGGCGTCGTCGGGCAGACCCGTGACCGTGTGGTCGAACGGGACGCCCTCCCGCTTGCCGACGACGTGGAGGACCGTGCCACCGGTCGGGCCGGGCTCCTTGACGAGGAGGCCGGTCGTGGTGAATCCGACGACGGTACGGCCGCTGCCGGGTGGGACGCCGACGATCTCCACCGGGTCGGCGCCGGTCCCCATGTCGTACAGCTTGTGGACACCGCTGCCGTCGTTGTTCGCCACGATGTCCGTGCGTCCGGCGCTCCGGTACGACTTCTCGGGCAGCACCGTCGTGGCGCCGTCCGCGAACCGGGTCCACCGCCAGGTGAGTTGCGGGCCCGACTGGGCGCTCAGGAAGCCGGTCGGGCCGACGCCGACGACCGTGCCGTCGACCGGGAAGGGGACGTTCTGCGGGGGCACGGGGGAGGCCGCCCGCACGGCCGCGTGCGCGGTGACTCGCGCGGACGCCTGTGCGGTCGCCTGTGCGGACGCGGCCGGGACCCCGGTGGCGGGACCGGCCGTGAGGGTCCCGGCCGTCACCGCGAGTGCGGCGGTGGCGGCGAAAGCGAGCCGACGACGGGAGACACGGACACGGATCAAAACGGTGGAACCTCCCGGGCGGCGGGCGTGACGAGACCCGCTACACCCCCAAGACCCCCGACCGCGTCGAAGGGTTGTAAGCCATCGGCCCCCGAATCCAGCCGAGTTGACACCGACGACGAGCGCGGCGCGAGAGCCGCCCCTGCCCAGCCGATCATCCGTACCCGGGCCACGCGCGGGGCCGGTCCGTTGGTGCAGATCGCTCAAGTGATCTGCACCGAAGCCGAGTTGGCGCGCGATGGGTGAGGTGTTCGGCTTTGGATTGGGCGCGCGAAGTGGATGTTCCACCGTCCGGAACCGGATCGCTCCCTTTTCGGACAGTTATGTTCCGATTCGCGTCAGTAATCGAACGGTGACGGTCGTCGAATGGCCCGAGGGTTGACGCTGGGAGGCACAGGGACCGCACGCCCAATGGGGGACGAGCGTCCACTGAGCTGAGCGAGGGGGCTCTTCCAGTGACTTCTCTGAGTTTTGACATCCTCACCGACCCTGCGCCGCTCCAGGTGTCCGGTACGGGACAGAACGAGCAGTCCACGGGGACGGTGTACGTCGTCATCTCCAACCGGACCGACAAGCCGGTGAACTGGTACTCCATCGAGCTGGAGATCCCGCACGGGGGCGGGGACGGCGACCTGACGGCCGATCCCGACAAGATCAGCTATGCGATCGACCGGGAGTACAGGCGGAGGTTCGGCGGCCAGGTGGTCTCCGGCTTCGAGACCAGGAACCCCAGGAACCCCAACACTTCGCTCCTCACGCTGTCCGTCAGCTTCACCGCCGGGCAGTTCCCCGTGGGCGAGTACATGGTTGTGCGGTTCCACGGCTTCCCCGTCTCCAGCAAGGAGGGGTTGGTCCTGCTGACGGCCCGGCAGGATCTGGTGACGGGCGGGCCCTTCGAATCGCCGCTCGCCCTGCAGAAGCTGGCGCCCAAGGTGCCGCGCAACTTCCGCCCGGAGAAGTCGCTGGTGGACGACGGCACGGCCGTCGTCCTTGAGTGGGACGGACCGGACTCGCTCGCGTACCAGGTCCAGGGGCCGGACGGCTCCGTGGAGCCCGTCGCGCCGAGGGCGGGAGGCGGCAGCTGGAAGTGGAAGCCGCAGCAGGGCAAGGAGCCGAAGCGGGACGCCACGTACACCCTCATCGCCACCTCACCGACCGGGCAGCAGCCGGGGTACTTCCTCACCACCACCGTTCACCTGGCCAGCCCCGAGTTCGAGAACGTCACGGTCGACGGGAATCTTCTCGTCAAGGGGCGGACCGATGCCAAGGGCGAATTGAACGTCGACGGGAACACGGCGCTCGGCGGGGGGCTGGCCGTCGATGGTGAGACCGAAGCCCGGGGTGCTGTGCGTGCCCGTCAGGACGTGAGGATCTTCGGGAAGCTGGAGGTCGACGGCCAGACGGATGCCAAGGGTGTGCTGTACGTCGGCGGGGACGCCGTGGTCGGCGGGAATCTGGACGTCATCGGTGCGGCCACTGTCAAGGGTGCTGTGCGTGCCGGTCAGGATGTGAAGGTCGAAGGGGGCCTGACCGTTACCGGTCCGACGGAGGCCAAGGGCGAGCTGCACGTGGGCGGGAACACCGCTCTCGCCGGGGAGTTGGTTGTCACCGGCCGGACGGAGGCCAAGGGCGAGTTGGCTGTCGGCCGTGACGTGGTGGTGGGCGGCGGCCTGACCGTCAGGGGCCGAACCGACGCGGAGGGTGATCTGCACGTCGGCGGGGACTCCGATCTCGACGGGAGTCTGACGGTCCGTGGTGACCTCCGGCCGCTGCAGAACCTGGAGGTCGGCGGCAATCTCATGGTCGCCGGTTCGACCGAGGCCAAGGGTGCCGTGCATGCCGGCCAGTACGTGACCGTGAGCGGCGGCCTGGAGGTCGGCGGCCAGGCGGAACTCAAGGGCGTGCTCGGTGTCGGCGGGGACGCCACGGTCGGCGGGGGGCTGACGGTGAGCGGAGATCTCCGGCCGTTGCGGAAGCTGGAGGTCGGCAGTGATCTCACCGTCCTCGGCCGGACCTATGCCAAGGGCGAGTTGCACGCTGCTTCGAACGCTGTCGTGGAAGGGGCTCTGGTGGTCTCGGGCGTGCTCCGCCCGATGGGGGACCTGGAGGTCGCGGGCGCAGTCGTCGCACGCGATCTGACGGCCAGGGACAAGCTGACGACCGTCAGCACGAATTTCGCACTGGTAGTCCAAGGGGCGTCGCAGTTCGCGGGGAAGATGAACGCGAACGGGCTTCTGGCGGTCCGGTCCGGGCGCGACTGGATCATGCACGTCAACGAGGGCCTGGTGTCGGTCCAAGGCGACCTGCGGGTCCACGGTGCGGTTCACGGGAACAGCTGACGGCCACTGAGTAACGGCCGCAGGCCGAAGGGGCCCCGCCATCCCGATGGTGGGGCCATGGCGTCGGGACGGACGCAGCCGAACTCGCTCATTCCGGCGGAGCGGGCGAAGGCGGCCCAGGCCTCGGCGGAGGACTCACGCACCGCGATCCGCACTCGCCCAGCAAGTACGGGACGGAGGTTGCCTGATGCGGCACTAGCTCGTGGCTGTTGCCGCCGCGCGCTTCTTGTAGCGGAGGACGGCCCAGCCGATCGCGGCGACCTGGAGGACGAGCCAGAGACCCATCTCCAGAGGGCCGAAGCCGCCGCCCATGACCGCGAAGCCCGCGGTGAAGGCGATGAGGACGAGGACGATCTGCAGGATGAGCGTTCTCATGGAATCTCCCAGTACTACGAGCCGGTGCTGAAGGTGACGCTGCCGTTGCCGTAGACCTTGGTCTTCACCCAGGGATACGAGTAGGCGCAGGCTATGTTGCCGATGCGGCAGTGAGCCATCTCCCCGGTGCGGGGAGGATCGAGGTGAAGACGCCTCGGTGGCGGCTGCGGTCGGTCTGAGGCCGAAGCGCGGGGCAACGGGCCGCTCCTCGGCGCGGGACGGGCAGGCGCCAGGGGGTGGCCGGTCCGGCGCCCGTCCGGCGGTGGCCTCCCATCAAGGACTCCACGATCACGCGCGGTCTCCGCCCCACAGGGTGACCGGCTCGACCGGTGGTGTGCCCCCTCCTGCCACAGGGCTTGGGCCGAGGAAAGACTTCTCAATGCCGTTGTCAAGCCGCGCGGGTGTTGCCCGGACGGGGCTACGCAGCTGATTCAACGCTTACCGCAATGGCTCGGTTCCGGAGGTGAACCGCCAGGACTTCCATCTCGACGAGCGTGCCGATGAGACCGGTCTCGGCGAGTTCCGTTGCCCGCGCTCGTGCTTCGCCCAGGGACAGTTCATGTGCATCGCGGAGGGCCTGCAGCACTGGAACAAGGCTCGGCACGTCACCAGACAGGCGCAACCGCGCCGGCCCGTGTGCTTGCAGCAGCACCTCTCGAATGTTCTCAGGCGTGACGAGGCCGCTGTCTTTCTCGCACCATGTGTTCGGGCAGTCTGCGCATCGTCCTTCGGTGCCCCAACAGAGCATGCCGTGGTCGAAGAACTGGCCGACATCGCAGGTCGTCGTGCCTCCGCAGGAACTGCACCGGCCTGTGACCCGTACTCCTTGCGTGATCACAGGAATCTCCTCAGCGTCATGAGTCAGTGCTGATGGGATCTTCCCTGAGAAGTCGGCTTGGGTCGATCAGGTTCGCGATCGGCATGAGGTTCCATTGGGCGGCGACTGATGCTGCTCATGGCGGCAAGGAACAGGGGCGACCGTCTTCTCTCCGGCCACGCTGGTGTGCTGCCGCTCTGCCGCCTCGATCGCCGGTCCCGCCAGAATGCGGGCACCCGCCTGGGGGCCGACCCCGGGGGAAGATCAGCATGATCGCCGCGTCCGGGTGGGAACGGAACGTCTCTTCGGTGGCCCGCGCCAGGGCATCGACCACCTCGCGCCCGTGTCAGCGGACGGGGGACGCGTAGGGCCCCTTCTGCGGGTCGTGGAGCCAGACGGTCTGCTCGGTCGGGGTGACCGTCATGCCGAAGTCCCACAGTTCCGGGGAGCCTTGGGCGGTCCAGTGGTCCCAGCCGGTCAGGACGTCCGCCCAGACGTCCTCGGGGCCGCCGCCGGTCACCCGGAGGAGCCCGTCCGTCCCCGGCCGGGCCACCGCCCAGGAGGAGACGCCGTCGTGCACGGCGACCGTGAAGCCGTCCGCGAAGACCCGGAGGGCGGGATGGCTCACCCGCAGCGCGAAGAGCAGGTGCCCTTCCGTGAGCGGCGCCGGATCGCGCCGTACCGTCGTCTCCCGCGTGACCGGGGCGGACGCCCGTACCGCGTCCAGCGAGCGCCCCTGGCCGACGCCCCGGGCGGGCATGAAGGTGGCCAGGCCCTGGACCCAGCCCTCGGCCCGCCGCCCGTCGTCCGCGACGGTCAGCGCCACATGACCGAGCCGCCCCCACGGGGTGACGATCCGCCCGCCCGGCCGGGTCTGCGCCACCCACGCCCAGGGCACCCGCTCCACGGCGTACGTGGCGATCACCCGGTCGTAGGGAGCACGGTCGGGAGCGCCGGAGGCCGCGTCTCCCGTCCGTACGTCGACATCGAGCCCCGCCGCCTTCAGCCGGGCCCCGGCGGCGGAGGCCAGACCGGGGTCGATCTCGACGCTGACCACCCGTCCGGGCCCGGCCCGCAGCGCGAGGAGCCCGGCGTTCCAGCCCGCCCCCGTACCCAACTCCAGGACCTGTTGGCCTTCTTCCAGGACGAGCGAGTCGAGCATGTCGGCGACGACCGTGACGCAGGAGACGCTGGAGGACGGCAGCCCGTCCGCGCCGATCTGTGTGACCGTGCCGTCGAACGGGCTGTCCGGGTGGACGGCCCGCGCCCACCCGTCCCGGTCGGTGCCACGGTCCACGGGCACGTAGGCGGAGTCCCCGTCCCACACGAACAGCCGGTCCGGGCAGAAGGCGTCGCGTGGCAGCCCGGTGACGGCCTCACGGACCCAGGCGGCGTCGGGCTCCCTCGGCCACAGCTTCCGCTCGTCCATCACGGCCGCGCCCGCCGCGCGCCGCTCCTCCAGCGTCCCCACGGCCGCTACCGGCGCCGCTTGCCGCTCGGCGGCGGTGACGCCGGGACCTTCCCGTCGGAATTCCCCGGGGGCGGTGTGCCCTGGGAGAGCGGGGGATCGGGCTTCCGGCGCTCACCGCTGCCGTCCGCGCCGGGCGTGCTCTTGTCCGCCATGCTCGACCTCCTTGATGGCTCCGTCGAGCCGGGCGTGCCCGAAAGGGACACGGAGATAACGCATTGTTCCGCCCGGGGACCCGGAATGGCCGGGACCGCGCGGGTGGTCGGCCGGGATGGCGTGTCGGCCGGTTCCGCAGGCCGGGGCGCCGCCGGGCGCGCGCGACCGGCGTGCGACCGGCGCGCGGGCCACCTGCCGGTGACCGCGTCCGTGCGGGGCCCTCACCCGATGGCCGCCCCGCCGTCGGTGGCGGAGTGCATAGTGGCGGGAGCGGGGTGGGCGGGGTGGGCGGAGTGGCGGGGTGGTGGGGCGGCGGTGTTCGTGCCGGTGCCGGTGCCGGTGCCGGTGTCGGTTCCAGTTCCGCTCTTCGCGTCGGCGTCGGCGTCGGCGTCGGCGTCGGTGTCTGTGTCGGGGAGGCAGTTGTGGCGTTCGGGTCGCGGACCGGGTTCGGTCTGGAGTTCCATGTCGAACGGGACCCGCAGTTGTTGTGCGTCGACGTCTTCCTTGGCGGGCTCCATGTGAACGCGTGGGACAACGCGTTCTATCCGCCGCTGCTGGTCAAGAAGCTCAGGGACGAGCTCGGTCGCCTGCGCACGCCGACCGTGCCGCCGGTGCTGTTCACCTCGCCGTCCGCGTTCTTCCGCCTCGCCGAGAGCTGGATGGACGACGACGCCGGTGCGGGCCTCACGCCCGAGGCCGAGACGGCGCTCGCACGGTGCGAGTTCCTGGACTGGGGGGAGTGCACCCACCAGGTGACGGCGCTCGCGTTCCCCGAGGGGGACCGCGTACACCTCGTCTGCCGGGTGTACGAGAGTGGCGCCGCCGGGGGCGTCGAAGCCCCGCGTGAGCCGACGGCGGTGTCGGTGAGCCGGACGGCGTTCGCCGAGACGCTGGAGCGGGGCCTCGCCGTCGCCGAACGGGAGTGGTCCGTCCGGCTCGCCGCCCTCAGGGCCCGTGGTGACGTCCGCGACGGCGGAGACATGTCCGGCCGGCCTGCGGACGGCGAGAGGTGAGCCCGGGTGAGGGGGGCCGCCCCGCCCGGAACGCCGCCCGCCGGGGACGTACTACCGGGAGGCCCCGCCCGTGGACGGCTCGGGGACCAGCCGGAAGAGGTCGCGCGTCGGGTGCACGTCGACCGTGAAGCGCGTCCCGGCTTCGACGATCTCCTCCCCGTGGACGAGGTGGCTCGTGGCGAACGGTGGTCGGCCCGGCACCGTGACCAGCATCCGGACCCGGGTGCAGCGGTCCTCGCCGCACCACACCCGCCGGGCGGACGTCACCTCGCCCATGACGCGCACCCCGGCCGTTTCCAGCTCGCGCCACACGCGCCGGTCCCGCACGGTGCCGACGACGGCCAGGACCAGGACGACCACGGTGAACGGGGTCCAGACGAGGCCGGTCACGACGAGGCCGAACCTGTCCTCGTCGGGGACGTACCCACTGACACCGGCCAGCAGGATCACCGGACCGGCACAGACGACCAGGAGCCCGAGCGCCGTCCAGAACGGCTGCTCGAAGAATCCCGCCGGACGGTCCACCGGACCCTCGGCCTCGGGCACCCCGTCGCCCGTCACGGCGCGACCCCGGGTCGTATGCCGTGCGTCGACGTCTCTCTCGCCATGGCCCTCATGCTGGCAGACGCCCCGAACTCCTGTGAACAGCAAGGCTGGAGGGGAGAAGGCATTCCCGGGGCCGTGCCTGGAGGCGATGGTCCGGGGCGCCGCGCTCGGGCGTCTTGTCCCCGGAGACGATCGACAGGACGATGACCCCATGGTGGACACCGGAATGCCGGGATACGTGCGTCTGGCCCGTGCCTTGTTCCTCTGGGGGCTGGCCCTGATCCTGCCCGGCCTGGGAGCCCTGTGGTACGCGAACCGGGACGCGGCGGTCCTGTGGGAGTGCGAGGGGACGTCGTGCCGGATCGTCCCGAGCGTGCTGTGGCGGACGGTGGAGTACGCCAGCCTCGGGCTGATCATGATCGGCCTCGCCCTGGCGTGCGCCGGTTACCTGCTGTACAAGCGGAAGCGGCGCTGAGGACTGTCCGGCGGACCCGGCTGCCATCGGGTCGCCGGGCGGCCGTGGGGCGACCCGATGGCAGCAGCCGTGGGGCGGAGGCCCCCCGGCCCCCAGCCCCTGGCCCTGAGACCCCGGCCCCCCGGCCTCCTGCCCGAGGAGGTCAGCTCCCCGCCAGCACCCCCCGCAGCTTCAGGACGCCCGCCTTCCACGCGTCGCCGTCCGACTCCTCCCACAGTTCCAGCAGTTCGGACTCGCCGGTGAGGACTCTGTCCAGCGCGGCGACGGCCTGCGGGCGCAGGTCCACCGGGAGGGGCGGCAGCGGCTCCTTCGGTCCGTACGAGGTGACCGGGGTGCCGCCGGGGCACTGCGCGGCGAGCAGGGCGGCCGAGGCGATGGCCTCCACCCCCAGGTCGGAGTCGAGGAAGCCGTCGCCCGTCTCCAGAACCTCGCGGAACGCCGTCCGCAGCACCTCCGCCTTCTTCTCCTCCGGAGCCTCGTCCACCCGGTAGGAGAAGTCCGCCGCCGTGTCGTTGTCGAACGGGCCGATGTCCCAGGTACCCATGGTGCGTCCACGCTTTCCGTCGTTCCCGAACCTGTCTCCGTATCGTGGCATCCGCCACTGACAACGGCCCCCGGCTGTCAGGGCGGTGTGCTTGCATCCCGGTATGACGACCGACCGCGACACGTACCCCACCGAGGGCTCCGCCGACCTGTGGATCGGTGCCGTGCCCTCGCTCGACCCCGCCGGACGCGAGGTGCTCCTCGGGCTCGGGCCGGACGCCGACGACCCCGGGACCCGGCTCGTCCGGCGCCTTCTCGACCGGGGCCACGAGGGCGAGGAAGGGGTGTTCCACCTGCTCCCGGAAGACCTGTGCGCCCGCTGTGAACGGATCCCCGGCCTGCTCGCGGTGACGCTCCTGGCCCGCCGGGACGTCCTCGCCCACGTCCTCCTCACGGCCCCCGACGAGGAGCGCGCCCTGCCCGAAGCGCTCCCGGCCGACCCGCAGGACGACAACCGGGTCGTCCTGCTCCGCCGCGAACTGGCCACCGCCTTCGCCCCCGCCGAACAGGACGGGGAACCCCGGCCGGTCCTCCTGATCGACCACGACGGCGGCCCGTCGTCGGGCCCCGGCGAGTTGACCGCCCTCTTCGAGGCGGGCGAGGCGGGCATCGCGGTGATCTGCGCGGAGCCGTTTCCGGACGCGGGTTGAGGACGGCGGCGAGGGGTGAGGGCCGGGTGGCGGTGGCCCGGTGCGGGCCCGGGCCGGGCCGGGCCGGGCCTGGCCTGGTCAGGCCCGGTCGGGAGTGGTCGGGAGTGGTCCGGTGGCCGGAGGAGCGCTGACCGGGGGAGATGACCCACCAGGGATGAGTACGTGTACTCAAGCGGGGCCAGCGGTGTCGGCAGGAGACTCCACCCATGACGCAAAACCGTTTCTCCGTAAAGGCGTTCGCCCGTCACCGGCACGGCCTCACCGCCGTCTCTCTCGCCGCTCTCGCCTCCCTGGCGCTCACCGGCTGCGGAAGCGAGGTGGCCGGTGGTGCTCCGCAGGGGACGTCGGCCAAGAACGTCGACACGCGGACGAGCGGCCCCGCGCAGCCGTCCCCCGAGCCGCCGTCCCCCGGGCAGAAGGCGTTCGAGGCGATGCTCGCCACCGAGGTGCGGACGTGCCCTCGGCCCGGAGGGGACCCCTCGGTACCGCCCGGGGCGTCGACCGGCACGGAGCCGGTGCGGAGCCAGGCCCCCAGGGACACGCCCGCGACCGAACCGATCAGGCCCGCCTCTCCCCACGTCACGGAGCCGGTGCGGAGCCTGGCCCCCGGGGAGACGCCCCCGACCGACCCGATCGAACTCGGCCCTTTCACCGGACCCGGGGCGGAGTTGAACCGCCGCGACTGGTGCGCGAGCGTCCAGCACGAATACCGCATCCTCGGGGCGCTCCAGAAGGTCGCGGAGCCCACCCCCGCCAAGGTCCGCAAGGCCCTGAACGGCCTCGGCTACATCGACGAGCACATCCACGGTCTCCAGCAGGACGGCAGGACCACCCGCTTCTACCTCGACCTGCGCGAGAGCGGCGGCCAGCTGTGCGAGGCGGGCCTGGCGGCGGGAGAGGTGTCGGACGTCAACCCGTGCGTGGTCCCCGCCACCGGGCCGTTCACCGTCACGACGGAGGACCGGCCGTGACCCCGTGACCCCGTGCCCGTGGCCCGCTCCGTGGACGGCGACATCTGCGGCGGTGCCGCCGCCCTCGCGGCCACCGCGCCGGGCGCCGGCACTTCCTGACCCGCGCCGACGTGCTTCAGTACGGTCGGCGACCTTCCCGGCGGAGCCCCCGGTGGCGGCCTCCTCGCGGGCGGCGGTGGCCTGGCCCGGTCACCTCACGGGGACACAGACCTCACAGAGGTGCTCGGCGAGCAGGCGGGGCCGGTAGCGTTCGAGGACGGGCCGGGTGGGATCGAAGGCGAGGCCGTGGGCGGCGAGGTTCTCGAACAGACCGGTCCAGGCGCTCGCGAGGCCCTCGGGGGTGTGCGCGACGGTGAGGACCGCGTGACGGCCGCCGTCGAGACGGGCCTCCAGGGCCTCCAGGGCCTCGGGGTGACGGAGTCCGGCGTTGTCGGGCAGTACCACGCAGGTGTCGTAGCGGCAGTCGCGGGCCGGAGTGCTGCCCGGGTCGTCGCGGGCGATTCCCAGGACGGTCGATCCGGCACGCAGCAGGCCGTTCGCGGCGGCCCAGGACGTGAAGCTCTCCATCTGTGCCCCGTTCGCCTCTCCGTACGGGCCGGTCCGCCTCCAGTAGGCGATGCGGGATTCCGGTATCTCCTCCACGGTGAACATGCCTTCCCCTTCTTCTCTTTCCGGGTGATGTGGAGGGAACGGTAGCAAGGTATAAAATTCGTTTCATGTTGTAATGGTGGCCCGTGCGGGAGGAGTTGAGACCGCACGGGCCGAGCTGGGGTGCATCTGGTGGCGACTCGCTCCCGCTTGCCGCCAGGACGGTTCGGCCCGTACCGAACCGTCCCCTGGGTAGCGTGCCGGATCCGGCGCGGGACACGCCCCGCCGGTGATCACGGAGGGGCCCATGCACGAGACAGACCCGAGAGCGCGCCTCACCCGCCGGTTCCGCGAGGTCAACGGCGACCATCCGATGACCGGCGCCGACGACACGTACGTCAGCACGCAGTTCGTCGTCCTGGACGAGCTGTGCGCCGACCGCGCCCGCGACGGCGACGAAGTCCGCCGCCTGATGCTGGAAGGCCGCCTCCCCCTCCCCGGCTACCTGCGCTCCGACGGCGCCGAGATGGTCCCGGCCGATCTGTTCGCCCTCGCGGACGAGGCCGGGGGCGTGGACCGGCTCGAAGCATGGTTCACCGGCCACTGGGCCGATCCGGCCATCGGGCGGGCGGAGTGGGCCGCGTACCTCAGCGGCCAGTACGTGTGCCTGCGTTCGGTCACCCCGGCCACCATCCGGCGCAAGGAGCACCTGACGGCGGAGATCGGCGCGGCGGAGGGCGAACCGGACGCCGGGTCCGTCGCCTGGCTGCGGCGACTGCATGCGCGGATCGATGAACTCGACCTGCTGGAGCCGGAGTTCACGACGTACGACCGGCTCAGGTTCGGTGGTCCCACCTCCCGGGACACCTGCGTCACCGCGATGCGCGCCCGTTTTCCCCTCCGCGTCGACCGGACTTGAACCTGCGGGGGCGGATGCCCGCCCCGGCCCGGCGCGCCCCGGCCCGGCCCGCCCCGGCGCGCCCGGAGCGGACCTGATGCGTACCCGCCCGGCTCCCGTCTCCCCCCGGCTCCGGTCCGCCCCCGTCTCCCGTTTCCCGTCTCCCGTCTCCCGGGGCCCGGGACCCGGCTCCCGTCCGCCCGAGGTGACCCCCGACCCGCATCCGACCCGTATCTGACCTTCCGTCAGAATGGAACGTGTTCTAGTCTGCGGCCCATGGGCATCGCCATCACGCACGAACAGCGGGAGCTCGCCCGATCCGTCCGGGGCTGGCTCACCCGCGCCGTACCCCCCGAAGAGGTCCGCAAGCACCTCGACGTCCCCGGCACCGCCACCGGCCGCCCCGCCCACTGGGACGCCGCCGCCGCACAGGGGCTCCTCGGGATCCACCTCCCCGAGGAACGCGGGGGAGGCGGCGGCGGTCTCGGGGACCTCGCGGTCGTCGTCGAGGAGGCCGCGCGGGCGCTGCTGCCGGGGCCGTACCTGCCCTCCGTCCTCGCCGCCGAACTCCTCCACCGGGCCGGACACCACGACCTCGCCGCAGCCCTCGCCCGTGGCGAACGCATCGGGGCGGTCGCCTTCACCGGCACGGGCACGGACCCGGGCATGGACCCGGGCATGGACCCGGGCATGGACCCGGACCCGGATACGGGTACGGACCCGGGCGGCGGTACGGGTACCCGTACGGGCGCGGACGCGGGCGGCGGCCGACCGGACGGCGCCCGGACTCCCGCCGCCCCCCTCACCGCCGTCCGCACGACCGGCGGCCACCTCCTCGACGGCACCGCGCCCCCCGTCCTCGGCGGCGCCCAGGCCGATCTGATCGTCCTGCGGGCCGCCACCGCCGACGGCGGCGTCTGGCTCGCCGTCGACGCCGAAGGGCTCGCCGTCCGGCCCCACGAGAGCGCCGACCCGACCCGGCCCACCGCCGAGGTCACCGCCCGCGCCCTCTACGTCCCCGCCGCCCGGGAACTCGCCCTCGACACCCCCCTCGTCCACGACCTCGCCGCCGTCCTCCTCGCTGCCGACGCCTGCGGCACCGCCGCCCGCGCCGTCGAGACCGCCGCCGAACACGCCCGTACCCGCGAACAGTTCGGCCGCCCCATCGGACAGTTCCAGGGCGTCAAGCACCTCTGCGCCGACATGCTCGTACGCCTCGAACAGGCCCGCGCCCTCACCTGGGACGCGGCCCGCGCGGCCACCGCGCACGAGAAGGCACCGGACGGCACAGGCCCGGACGGCACAGGCCCCGACGGCACAGGCCCCGACCGCGCCACCGGACCCGAAGGCTCCGGACCCGCCGCCGGACCCGCCACCGGACCCGGCGACTCCACGTCCGACGGCGTCCGTTCCCTCACCGCCGCCCTCGCCGCCGCCACCGCCCTCGACGCCGCCTACACCTGCGCCAAGGACTGCATCCAGGTCCTCGGCGGCACCGGCTTCACCTGGGAACACGACGCCCACCTGCTGCTCCGGCGGGCCGTCGTCGCCCGCCAGCTCCTCGGCACCGGCGACCGGCACCGCCTCGCCGCCCTCCGGCACGCCGCCGCCGGCACCCGGCGCGGCCTCCGTCTCGACCTGCCGCCCGAGGCCGACCCGTACCGTGCCGCCGCCCGCGCCGCCGTCGCCCCCGCCGCCGGACTCGACCCGGCCGCCGCCCGCCGTACCCTCGCCCCCACCGGCTACGCGGCCCCGCACCTCCCGGAGCCGTACGGCCTCGGCGCCGGACCCCTCCAACAGCTCGCCGTCCAGCGGGAACTGGACGACGCGGGCATCAGCGTCGCCGGACTCGGCATCGCCACCTGGGTCGTCCCCTCCCTGCTCGCCCACGGCACCCCCGCCCAGCAGGCCGAACACCTCGGCCCGACCCTGCGCGGCGAACGCCTCTGGTGCCAGCTCTTCTCCGAGCCCGGCGCCGGGTCCGACCTCGCCTCTCTGCGCACCCGCGCCGAACGCACCGAGGACGGCCGCTGGCGGATCAACGGCCAGAAGGTGTGGACGAGCGCCGCCCAGTGGGCCCACCACGGCATCCTGCTCGCCCGCACCGACCCGGCCGCCCCCAAGCACCGGGGCCTCACCTACTTCCTGGTCGACATGCGGAACACCCCCGGCATCGACATCCGGCCCCTCAAGGAGATCACCGGCGACTCCCTCTTCAACGAGGTCTGGTTCGACGACGTCCTCCTCCCCGCCGACGCCGTCGTCGGCGAGGTCGACGACGGCTGGCGGGTCGCCCGCAACACCCTCGGCAACGAACGCGTCCACATGGCCGACCAGGTCGCCTTCGACACCGGCCTCGAAGCGCTCATCGCCCGCGCCGGAACCGTCGACGGCTCCGTCCGCGTACGGATCGGAGCGCTCCTCGCCGAGGCGCACGCGCTCGCGTGCATCGGCCTGCGCACCACCCTCCTCCAGGTGTCCGGTCTGGAACCGGGCGCGGGCGCCAGCGTCCGCAAGCTCGTCCAGACCCTCCACCAGCAGAGACTCGCCGAGATCGGCCTCGAACTCCTCGGCCCCGAAGGCGCCGTGCGCGAGGGCCCCGGCGAACGGGCCGTCCACGGACTGCTCATGTCCCGCTGCCTCACCATCGCGGGCGGCACCACCCAGGTACAGCTCAATGTCGTCGCCGAGCGGCTGCTCGGCCTCCCCAGGGACTGAGAGGGCACGCGATGAAGGCGTACGTCGTCGGCGTCGGAACGACCAGGTTCGAGAAGCCGGAGACCCGGGACTGGCAGTACTGGGACATGGCGAAGGAGGCGGGCACCGCCGCCCTCGCCGACGCGGGCGTCCCCTACGGACGCGTGGAACAGGCCGTCGTCGGCTACTGCTTCCAGGCCTCCACCGCCGGGCAGCGGGCCGTCTACGAACTCGGCCTCACCGGCATCCCCGTCTACAACCTCAACAACAACTGCGCCACCGGCGCCACCGCCCTCATGACCGCCCGGCAGTTCGTCGAGGGCGGCATCGCCGACTGCGTGCTCGCCGTCGGTTTCGAGAAGATGAGCCGGGGCTCGCTCGGCGGCGGCGCGGGCGCGGGCGACTTCGCCACCTCACCCGTCGCCCGGCACTACGGGATCATGGCCAAGAGCCACGGCTTCGAGGCCGCCCCGCCCACCGCGCAGATCTTCGGCAACGCCGCCCGCGAACACATGGAGCGGTACGGCACCACCGAGGCACAGCTCGCCGCCGTCGGCGCCAAGAACCACCGGCACTCGGCGGACAACCCCGACGCCCAGTTCCAGGACGTCTACACCGTCGAGGAGGTCCTCGCCGCGAAGACCGTCCACCGGCCGCTCACCAAGCTCCAGTGCTCGCCCACCTCCGACGGGGGCGCCGCCGTCCTCGTCGTGTCGCAGCGGTTCGTCGACGAGCACGGGCTGCGCGGCCGGGCCGTGGAGATCGCCGGGCAGGCCATGACCACCGACACCGGGGACTCCTTCGCCTCCGGGTCCTGCATCGACGTCGTCGGCCGCCCGATGTCCCGGGCCGCCGCCCGCCAGGCGTACGAACGCTCCGGACTCGGCATCGAGGACGTCGACGTGATCGAGCTCCACGACTGCTTCTCCGTCAACGAACTCCTCACCTACGAGGCGCTCGGCATGTGCGAGGACGGCGCCTCCGGAAAACTCGTCGAGTCCGGCGCCACCACCTACGGCGGGCGCTGGGTCGTGAACCCCTCCGGCGGCCTCATCTCCAAGGGCCACCCGCTCGGCGCCACCGGCCTCGCGCAGACCGCCGAACTCGTCCGGCAGCTGCGCGGCGAGGCCGGACCCCGGCAGGTCACGGGAGCCCGCGTCGGCCTCGCGCACAACATCGGCCTCGGTGGCGCCGCCGTGGTCACGCTGCTGCGCAGGTCGTAGGACCGCCCCCCCCGGGCAGGGGTTCGTACCGGCCGGGGGGCGTAGGACCGAATCCCCATGTACGGGGCGGAAGCGGTCTGCGACCATGACGACCATGCCGCAGACCGACTCCGTCACGAGTACCTCCCCCACCCCCTCCGCCATACGCCCGGCCCGCTCGTGGGCGGTCGTCGCGATCGCCTGCGCGGGCCAGTTCCTCGTCGTCCTCGACGTCTCCGTCGTGAACGTGGCGCTGCCGTCGATGCGCACCGACCTCGGTCTCTCCGCCGTCGGCCTCCAGTGGGTGCTGAACGCCTACGCCATCGCCTTCGCCGGATTCATGCTGCTCGGCGGGCGGGCCGCCGACCTCTACGGGCGGAAGGCGATGTTCCTCCTGGGGCTCGGTCTGTTCACCGCGGCCTCCGCCGTCGGCGGACTGGCCCCGGAGGGCGCCTATCTGATCGGCGCCCGCGCCGTGCAGGGCCTCGGGGCCGCCGTCCTCGCCCCCGCCACCCTCACCCTCGTCACCGACGCCGTCCCCGCCGGAGCCGCCCGCACCCGGGCCATCGGCACCTGGACGGCGGTCGGCGCGGCCGGCGGCGCGGCGGGCGGCTTCGTCGGCGGGCTCCTCGTCGACCTGCTCTCCTGGCGCTGGGTCCTCCTCATCAACATCCCGGTCGGCGTCCTCGTCCTGGTGGGCGCGCTGCTCTGGCTCCGCACCACCGGCACCGGCACCGGACGCCGCCGCCTCGACCTGCCCGGCGCCGTCCTCGTCACCGCCGGTCTCGCCACCCTCGCGTACGGCATCGTCCAGACCGAACAGGAGGGCTGGACCGCCCCCGCGACCCTGGTCCCGCTGCTCGGCGGAGTGTTCCTGCTCGCCGTCTTCCTGCTGGTGGAGGCCCGCACGGCGGCCCCGCTGATGCCGCTGAAGATCTTCCGCACGCGCGCGGTGGCGGCGGCCAACGTGGCGATCCTGCTGTGCGGCTCGACCTCCTTCGGCATGTGGTTCTTCATGACCACATACGCCCAGAACGTCCTCGGCTACACCCCGCTCCAGGCGGGCCTGGCGCTGGTCCCCAGCTCCCTCGCCGTCGTCCTCGGCTCCAAGGCGGCGCCCCTGCTGATGCCGAGGACCGGCGCGCGGAACCTGGCCGTCGTGGGCGCGCTCCTCGCCGCGGCGGGCTTCGCCTGGCAGTCCACGCTCACCGTCGACGGCACCTTCCTCGGTACGATCCTCGGCCCCGGCATCCTGATGATGGCGGGCCTCGGGCTGGCCACCACCCCGCTGGCCACCCTCGCCACCTCCAGCGCCTCCCCGTCCGACGCGGGCCTCGTCTCGGGCCTCGTGAACACCTCCCGCACCATGGGCGGCGCCCTGGGCCTGGCGGTCCTCTCCACGGTCGCGGCGGCGGCCACCCCGCACCAGGGCACCCTGGTCCCGGGCTACGCGGCGGCCTTCCACGTCTCGACGGCGATCCTGCTGGCCGCCGCCGTCCTGATGTACTTCTGGCTGCCGAACAGGAGGAACGAGGGCGGCGGCCGACCGGCGTGAATCCCTACAGCCACCCCTGCCGCCGGGCCGCCCGGACCGCTTCCACGCGATTGCGGGTGCCCGTCTTGCCGATGGCCGACGACAGGTGGTCGCGGACCGTCGACTCCGGCAGGTGGAGCGCCGCCGCGATGTCCGCGACCGTGGCGCCGTCCACCGCGGCGGCCAGCGCGTCCCGTTCGCGGGCCGTCAGGGGGTTCGGGCCCGCGCCGGGGGCCGCCGCCGCGAGCGCAGGGTCGATGACCGTCTCGCCGCGCAGGGCCTTGCGCACCGCCTCGGCCAGTTCCTCCACGGGGCCGTCCTTCACCAGGAAGCCGACCGCCCCCGCCTCCATGGCCCGGCGCAGACAGCCGGGGCGGCCGAAGGTCGTCAGGATCAGGACCCGGCAGTCCGGGGCCTCCGTCCGCAGGTCCGCCGCCGCGTCCAGACCCGAGCGGCCCGGCAGCTCGATGTCGAGGAGCGCCACGTCGGGCCGGGTCTCCAGGGCCGCCGTCACGATCTCGTCGCCCCGCCCCACCTGGGCGACGACCTCCATGTCGTGCTCCATGCCGAGCAGCAGGGCCAGCGCCCCGCGCGTCATGCCCTGGTCCCCGGCCAGGA
Source organism: Streptomyces sp. NPDC101490 (assembly GCF_044767145.1). Classification (NCBI taxonomy): domain Bacteria; kingdom Bacillati; phylum Actinomycetota; class Actinomycetes; order Kitasatosporales; family Streptomycetaceae; genus Streptomyces; species Streptomyces sp. NPDC101490. The sequence continues at coordinate 585,452 of NZ_JBIWNI010000003.1, read as the reverse complement.
GGACTCTGATCATTTCCTCGGCTCTCCCTCGTGCGGGTCGGGGTCTCCACGGGCGGTTCCGCGACGACCCGGAACCCGCCGCGCGGCGCCGGTCCCTAGTCCAGGGTGCCGCCTGCCGCCGCGAGCCGCTCGCGGGGCCCCGCTGCCCGGCGGCCCGTCCGCCGGCCCGCGCCCGTCGTCGGTGACGGAGAGCCCGACCCGGTCGGTGGCGAGGCCGACCTCCCGGTAGCCGGTGACGGCCTCGCGGATCCCGGCGGGCGCCCGCCGGGCGACGCCCTCGATGTCCGCGACCCGCGCGCGGTCCGTCCTCACGTGCGTGAGGTCCGTTCATGGGTACGACGCCACGAATCCGGCGCGCCGCCGGGCGGGCCCGCGCGTACGGACCCGGCGGTGACGAATGTCCCGGGGCGAGTCAGCTGACGTATCGTCAGGTGTGGTGCGCGGGGAGGGTTCCCAACTCTCCCGGGCTGGGCTATACATGGGATCCACCGACCTAGAACGCGTTCTAGAACGGCCGCGTACGGGACGGTCCCCGCACGGCCTCGGTGCGGCCGACGGTGCGGACGGCCGTGCCGAGGTCTTCCCCGCCACGAGGAGCAGCAGCCCGATGCCGATCGACCCCGCCCAGGCCGTCGCCGCCGAACCCCGCAGCGCCGAGATCACCTGGGACCACAAGGACGTCCAGCTCTACCACCTCGGCCTCGGCGCCGGAGCGCACCAGGGAAAGCCGGACCCGGCCACCGACCCCGACGAACTCCGCTACACCCTGGAGTCCCGGCTCCACGTCCTGCCCAGCTTCGCCACCGTCGCGGGCGCGGGCATGGGAGTCGTCGGCGGCCTCTCCGCGCCCGGCATCGACATCGACCTCACCGCCGTCCTGCACGGCGGCCAGTCGATCACCCTCCACCGGCCCGTCCCCGTCTCCGGCCGCGCCGTCTCCACCTCCCGCGTCGCCGCCGTGTACGACAAGGGAAAGGCCGCCGTCCTCGTCCTGCGCTCCGAAGTGGCCGACGAGCAGGGGCCGTTGTGGACCAGCGACGCCCAGATCTTCGTGCGGGGCGAGGGCGGCTGGGGCGGCGACCGGGGCCCCTCCGTACGCCTCGCGGTCCCCGAGCGCGCCCCCGACGCCACCGCCGAACGTCCCGTCCGCGAGGAACAGGCCCTGCTCTACCGGCTCTCCGGCGACTGGAACCCGCTCCACGCCGACCCCGAGTTCGCCAAGCTCGCCGGTTTCGACCGGCCCATCCTGCACGGGCTCTGCTCCTACGGCATGACCCTCAAGGCGATCGTGGACACCCTGCTCGACGGCGATGTCGGCCGGGTCCGCGCCTACCGCACCCGCTTCGCCGGGATCGTCTTCCCCGGCGAGACCCTGCGCATCCGGATGTGGGCCGAGGAGGGCCGCGTCCAGGCCACCGTCACGGCGGTGGAGCGCGAGGACGCGCCCGTACTCGCCGACACGGTCGTCGAACACGCCTGACCCGGACACCCGGCCCCTGAGACCCGTATCCACGGACACCCGTATCCACGGACACCCGTATCCGCGCACACCGGGACTCCCGGCCACCCGCACTCCCGCTCCACCACCCCGCACCCGCCCCGCCACCACCTCGACCGAGGGGAGCAGCGCCATGCGCGCAGCCGTACTGCACGAGATCGGCCAGGACAAACTGGAAGTCCTCGACGACGTCGAGGCGGTGGGCTTCGGCCCCGGCAAGGTCCGGATCAGGGTCCGGGCCACCGGCCTGTGCCACTCCGACGTCTCCGCGATGAGCGGGGTCCTCCCGCAGCCCGCCCCCTTCATCCCCGGCCACGAGGGCGCGGGCGAGATCCTCGACATCGGCGACGGCGTCACCGGGCTCACCCCCGGCCAGCGCGTACTGCTCTGCTGGCTGCCCTCCTGCGGGCACTGTCCCGCCTGCAAGCGCGGCCAGACCCAGCTGTGCCTGGCCGGATTCATGAACGCGGGCACCCCCAACTTCCGGCGCCCCGGCGGCGACGTCTTCGGCTTCGCCGGGACCGGCACCTTCACCGAGGAGGTCGTCGTCGACGCGGGCTGCGCCGTCCCCATCCCCGACGACGTGCCCTTCGACATCGCCGCCCTCATCGGCTGCGGCGTCACCACCGGACTCGGCGCCGCCATCAACACCGCGAAGGTGGAGGCCGGTTCCTCCGTCGCCGTCATCGGCTGCGGCGGCGTCGGCATCTCCGCGATCCAGGGCGCCAAGCTCCAGGGCGCCGCCCAGATCGTCGCCGTCGACCCCGTCGAGTCCCGCCGGGAGGCCGCCCTCCGCTTCGGTGCCACCGAGGCCGTCGCCCCCGACGCCCTCGCCGACGCCAAGCAGCGGATCACCGGCGGCGAGGGCTTCGACTACGTCTTCGAGGTCGTCGGCAGGTCCGCCACCGCCCGCACCGCGTACGAGACCACCCGGCGCGGCGGCACCCTCTGCGTCGTCGGCGCCGGAGCCCTCGACGACTTCCTCCAGCTCAGCATGTTCGAGCTGTTCTTCGACGAGAAGCGCGTCCTGCCCTCCATGTACGGCGGCGGGGACGTGCTCCGTTCGTACGAACGGACCATCGCGCTCTGGCGCGCCGGACGCATCGACCTGGAGTCGCTCATCACCCACCGCGTCCCGCTCTCCGGCGTCAACGAGGCCCTGGAGCAGATGCGCACCGGGGTCGCGCTCCGCACCTGCATCGAGATCTGAGGGAGACCGGGATGACCACCCTTCCGCTGGCAGGACTCAGCGCCATCGTCACCGGCGCGGGCCGGGGGCTCGGCCGCGCCGAAGCCCTGGAACTCGCCCGGCTCGGCGCGTCCGTCGTCGTCAACGACTACGGGCAGCCCGGCCGCGACGGCTCGGGCGCCGCCTCCGCCGCGCCCGCCGAGGAGGTCGCCGCCGAGATCCGCGCGGCGGGCGGCCGGGCGGTGGCGCACCTCGGCGACGTCGCCGACTTCGAGACCGCGCGGACCCTGGTCGGCCTGGCCGTCGCCGAGTTCGGCCGACTGGACGTCCTCGTCAACAACGCGGGCATCCTGCGGGACCGGATGGTCTTCTCGATGACCGAGGACGAGTGGGACTCGGTGATCCGCGTCCACCTCAAGGGCCACTTCAACACCACCCACTTCGCCGCCGCGCACTGGCGGGGCCGGGCCAAGGCGGGGGAGAGCGGCGTCTACGGCCGGATCGTCAACACCTCCTCCGAGGCGTTCCTCGCGGGCTCGGCCGGACAGCCCAACTACGCGGCGGCCAAGGGCGGCATCGTCGGCCTCACCACCTCGTCGGCGTCCGCCCTCGCCCGCTACGGGGTGACCGTCAACGCGATCTGCCCCCGGGCCAGGACCCGGATGACCGAGGACGTCTTCGCGGGCTTCGGCGAACCGGAGGCGGGCGAGCTCGACCCGCTGTCGCCGGAGCACGTGGCCCCGCTGGTCGGCTATCTGGCCTCCCCGGCGGCGGCGGGCGTCAACGGACAGCTCCTCGTCGTGCACGGCGGGATGGTGGCGCTCGTCGACCGGCCGCGCGTGTCGGCCAAGTTCGACACGGCCAAGGAGGCGTTCACGTACGAGGAACTGGACGGCCTGCTGACCCCGCACTACGCGGCCCGCCCGGCGAACGAGACCTTCGCCGCGACCGAGGTGCTCGGCCTGAAGAAGGACTGACGCGGTGGGCGCGGGCGGCGCGGGGAAGGGACGCCCCGTGCCGCCCGTGCCGCCAGGATCGACGAAGGACCCCGCCCCCGCCATCGGGTGCCACCGGGATCGGTGAAGGACCCCGCCCCCCCCGGCATCGGGTGGCGCCGGGATCGACGAAGGGCCCCGCCCCCGCCATCGGGTGCCGCCGGGACGGACGAAGGGCCCCGGGGAGACCCGGGGCCCTTCGTCGTACCGCTCGCGGCGGCCGGTGGAACGCGGTCAGTGTGACTGCGGTTCGGGCTCGCGGCGGTGACGGCCGTGCGGGGAGGACGCGGAGTCCTCCGGCGGCGCGGCGTCCCCGCGGTGCTTGCCCGAGCCGTTCGGCTCCTGACCGTCCGTGCTGTTCTGCGACATGGTCGAACTCACCCCGTTTGACATCGGTCGTGCTGGTGCAGCCCGCGATTCTAGCCAGCCGGCCTGCGGTCCGTGAGCGGTGCCTGCTGGAGCGGCACCGGACGGCACACCCGGGGCTCCTCCTCCACCGCCCCCGTCGGCCCCGCACCCTGCCCCGACCCGGTGCCGGCCGGGGGTTCCGGCGGCGCCTCCACGTCCACGAGACCGCACGACGTCCCCGGCGTGGCGTACGGCAGCCGCAGCACGCCCTCCGGCGTCCACAGGCCCGCACCGGGCAGCCAGCCCACGGGGGCGGCCAGCTGTCCCATCCGCCGGGACGCGGGCTGCCAGGTCCCCACCCAGCTCCCGCCCGCCCCGTCGATCCGCAGCGCCACCCCGCAGCTCTCCGGCACCAGCGCCTGCCCCGGCTGCACCGCGAACGGCGTCACCACCGCGTCGTCCATCCGCAGGCACTCCGGGAAGCGCACCGGCAGCAGGCTCCCGAGCACCCCCCAGCCGAGCCGGTCCCTGCCGGGCGACGGCGCGTCGGAACGGATCAGGAGCAGCCCGCTGTCCGGGTCCGCGAGGAGCAGCCGGTCGTCGCTCCCCTCGGTGATCTGGAGCAGTGGCGTCACCTCGCCGCCCCGCTCCAGGTCCACCGTGACCGTCTTCACCGGGCCGCCGTCGAGCCGCCGGTCGAGCGCCAGTATCCGGCCCGTACGGTCCAGCCACACCCCGCCCGAGCACCGCCCCGGGACCTCCGCCACCCGTTCGGGCCCGAAGGTGCCGCCCGTGACCAGCCACAGCGTGGTCGTCTCCGGGCCGACGCACATCGCGTACGCGCGGACGCCGTCCGGCGCGGGCGGCAGCAGCACCAGCCGCTCGGAACCGGGCGCGTCGACCGAGCCGAGCCGCAGCTCACCGGTGGCGGGGCCGGTGGGGTAGAGCAGCGAGAACGTGTTCCGCCGTCCGTCCACCCGGCGGGCGACCAGCACCCGCCCGTCCGCGAGCGGCAGCAGCGGGGTGCCCGGCTCCTCCGGCTGCGCGAGGGGCAGCGGCACGGCGTACGGCTCCGGGCCGTCGAGCGTCCACCGCTCCGCGTACAGGGCGTCCCCGGCGCTCGCGAGCCTGGCCGCGTACGCGCCGTTCGCCGTGATCGTGAACCCCGTCGGCCGGTCGGCGTCCCCGGGACGTACCCCGTGGTGGTCGCCGTTCTGGACCGTGGTCTCGATGGCACACGCTGTCATCGACTCGTCACCTCCGGCGACGAAGCTAGTTTTCGCACTCCCAGCCGAACAACACGAGACGGGTCACTTCACACATAAGGGTGGCCCGGGGGCGGTTCGACTGAGCCGAGGGGGGCACTTGTGCTGGAGTGAGCCGCGGTGAGTAAGGTAAGGCGAACCTAAACGGAGTCTGCGGCTCCGCCCGGTCCGTCCGCGCCGGAGCCCGCCGACTGCCACGAGGTCGCGCCCGCATCCCCGCCAGGACCCGTACAGGAGCCCTCACCATGTCCCTCCGCCGCCGAGGCACCGCAACCGTCGTCGCCCTCGCCGCCGCGCTCTCCCTCGCGGCCTGCGGAGGGGGTGACGGGGGCGACGCCGCCGCCGACAAGCCCGACACGGCCAAGAAGAAGGACGTCGCCACCGGCGGCAAGGACTTCGGCGACGCCGCCGCGAAGACCGCCGCCATGGGCACCGACGCGTCGGCCGGACAGTTCCCGCGCACCCTCACCCACGCCCTCGGCAAGACCGAGCTGAAGGCCGCCCCCAAGCGGGTCGTCGTCCTCGACGTCGGCGAGTTCGACAACGTGGTCTCCCTCGGCGTCCAGCCCGTCGGCTACGCCCCCGCCGAGGGCGACGAGGGCATCCCCGGCTACCTCGCGAAGGACGCCGGGAGCCCGAAGTCCGTCGGCACCATCAACAACCTCAACCTGGAGGCCATCGCCAACCTCCAGCCCGACCTCATCCTCGGCAGCCAGCTCCGCGCCGCCGACAAGTACGACGAACTGTCGAAGATCGCGCCGACCGTGTTCTCCATCCGTCCGGGCTTCACCTGGAAGGAGAACTACCTGCTCAACGCCGCCGCGCTCGACAAGACCGCCGAGGCCAAGGGCAAGCTCGCCGCGTACGAGACCAAGGCGAAGCAGCTGGGCACCGACATCGGCCCGAACAAGCCGACCGTCTCCATGGTCCGTTACCTCCCCGGCAAGATCCGCCTCTACGCGAAGGCGTCCTTCATCGGCACGATCCTGGAGGACACCGGCCTGCCCCGGCCCGCGAACCAGCAGATCGACGAGCTGGCCGCAGAGATCAGCCCGGAGAAGATCGACGAGGCCGACGCCGACTGGATCTTCACCGGTGTCTACGGCGACGCCAAGGCCACCAAGAAGGACACCGCCCAGACCAACCCGCTCTGGAAGAACCTCAAGGCCGTGAAGGCGGGCCAGGCCAAGGACGTCCCGGACGAGACCTGGTACCTGGGCCTCGGCGTGACCGCCGCGAACAGCGTCCTGGACGACCTGCGCGCGGACCTCGTGAAGAAGTAGGAGTTCCGGAGTTCCGGAGCCCCGGAGCCCCCGAGTCCCCGAGCTCCGAGCCGCCGGGGCGGGGTGCCTGGCCCTTCCCCGGAGACGGTCCCGGGTACGCGGCCGGGCCTGGCCCCCCGTCACAGCGTGGACCCGTCGGGGTGCGGCGCGGTGCCGGGGCCTCCCGTGCCAGAGCCTCCCGGGGCGTTGCGGCATCAGGGACCGCTTGCGGATCGCGGCCGCCGGGGCAGCCGGGCAGGCCGGACCCTTACGGGTTCCGCCCCTTCCGGGAGGCCCGGTCCCGGATCCCCAGGGGTTCAGGGCCCACTCCGGGAGACCCGTACCGCCCCTACGGCATTCCACGCCCGCCGGGAGACCCGTACCAGGGCTCCTCTGGCTTCCGGGCCCCTACGGGACACCCGTACCGGTGCCAAAGGCGTCTCCGGCGGCGGCTCCGGGCCCCGCGAGGGGCCGTCCGGCCCTGGGGGGCCGCCCCGGCCGGCGCGGGCCCGGAAGACCCCCGCCGCCCGGCGGGACCCGCACCGGTGCGGGCGGAAAGAGGAGACAGGTAGCCTTTCCCCGTGCCCCGTCTGTCTGAAGTCATCGCCGCGCTCGACGCCCTCTGGCCTCCCGAGCGGGCCGAATCGTGGGACGCCGTCGGCACCGTCTGCGGCGACCCCGACGCCGAGGTCACCCGTGTCCTCTTCGCCGTGGACCCCGTCCAGGAGATCGCCGACGAGGCGATCGCCCTCGGCGCCGACCTGGTCGTCACCCACCACCCGCTCTACCTGCGCGGTACGACGACGGTCGCGGCCGGCCACTTCAAGGGCCGGGTCGTGCACACCCTGATCAAGCACGACATCGCCCTCCACGTCGCCCACACCAACGCCGACACCGCCGATCCCGGCGTCTCCGACGCCCTCGCCGGAGCGCTCGACCTGCGGGTCACCGGCCCGCTCGTCCCCGAGAACAACCTCGGCCGGATCTGCGAGCTCGACCACCCCGAGACCCTCGCCGAGTTCGCCGCCCGCGCGGCGAAGCGGCTGCCCGCCACCGCGCAGGGCATCCGGGTCGCGGGCGACCCCGACATGACCGTGCGCCGGGTCGCCGTCAGCGGCGGCTCCGGCGACAGCCTCTTCGACGCCGTACGGGCCGCGGGCGTGGACGCCTTCCTCACCGCGGACCTGCGCCACCACCCCGTCTCCGAGGCCACCCAGCGGTCTCCGCTGGGGCTGGTCGACGCCGCCCACTGGGCCACCGAATGGCCCTGGTGCGAGCAGGCCGCCGCCCAGCTCGACGAGATCTCCGACCGCCACGGCTGGGACCTCCGCGTGCACGTCTCGAAGACGGTCACCGACCCCTGGTCCTCCCACCACACCTCTCCTGGAGCCCCCAACTGAACGCCGCGCCCGCCGACCAGATCCGCCTCCTCGACGTCCAGGCCCTGGACGTCCGCCTCCAGCAGCTCGCCCACAAGCGCCGCTCGCTGCCCGAGCACGCCGAGATCGAGTCGCTGACCAAGGACCTCACCCAGCTGCGCGACCTGCTCGTCGCCGCGCAGACCCAGGAGAGCGACTGCGGCCGCGAGCAGACCAAGGCCGAGCAGGACGTCGACCAGGTCCGCCAGCGCGCCGCCCGCGACCAGCAGCGACTGGACTCCGGCGCCGTGTCCTCCCCGAAGGACCTGGAGAGCCTCCAGCGCGAGATCGTGTCGCTCGCCAAGCGCCAGGGCGACCTGGAGGAGATCGTCCTGGAGGTCATGGAGCGCCGCGAGTCCGTCCAGGAGCGCATCGCCGAGCTGACCGAGCGGGTCTCCGCCGTCCAGGCGAAGACCGACGACGCCACCGCCCGGCGCGACGCCGCCCAGAACCAGCTCGACACCGAGGCCGAGGGCGTCACCAAGGAGCGCGGGGTCGTCGCCGGCGCCGTCCCCGCCGACCTCATGAAGCTGTACGAGAAGCTGCGCGAGCAGCAGGGTGGCGTCGGCGCGGCCCGGCTCTACCAGCGCAAGTGCGAGGGCTGCCACATCGAGCTCAACATCACCGAGCTGAACGAGGTCCGCGCCGCCGCCAAGGACACGGTCCTGCGCTGCGAGAACTGCCGCCGCATCCTGGTCCGCACCTCGGAGTCCGGCCTGTAATGCGCGCGCTCGTGGTCGAGGCGGACGGCGGCTCCCGGGGCAACCCCGGGCCCGCCGGTTACGGGGCCGTCGTCCTCGACCCGGCCACGGGCGAGACGCTCGCGGAGACGGCCGAGCACATCGGTGTGGCGACGAACAACGTCGCCGAGTACAAGGGCCTGATCGCGGGTTTGAAGGCGGCCAGGGACCTGTTCCCGGACGCCGACGTGCACGTCCGGATGGACTCCAAGCTGGTCGTCGAGCAGATGTCCGGCCGCTGGAAGATCAAGCACCCGGACATGAAGCCGCTGGCCGCCGAGGCGGGCCGGATCTTCCCCGCGGGCCGGGTCCGCTACGAGTGGATCCCCCGCGAACGCAACAAGCACGCGGACCGGCTCGCGAACGAGGCGATGGACGCGGCCAAGCGCGGCGAGCGGTGGACCCCGTCGTCCAGCGACGCCCAGGCCGCCCGCAACGCCGCCGCCCCGCCCCCGTCGGGCCCGCCCGGCGACCAGGCGGCGGGCGCGGCCCGCGCCCGAGCAGCCCTGACGGCCACGACACCGGCACCGGGGCTGGGATCGGGGTCAGGGTCGGGGTCGGGGTCGGCATGGCGTACGGACGCCTCGCCGGTCACGGGTACGGGCACCCGGCCCTCCACCGCGCCCACCGCCCCGGACGACGGCCTGTTCGCCCCCGACATGCTGCTCCCGGACTCGGGAGACTTCGAGGCGGCGGCGGGAGCGGCGGCCCGAACGGGAGCCGCGGACCGCGCCCACGAGACCCCTGGGCCGGGCGGGCTCACCGCGTCGGACAGGCTCACCACGTCGGGCGGGGCTTCCCCGTCGGGCCGGGCCCCCGCACCTGCCTCGGGGGCTGTGCCCGGCTCCGTACCGGCATCGGCCCGCACGCACGGGGACGACTCCGCTCGGGATCTGACCGCACTGGACGCGTCGGCACCGGGGGCCTCCGCCGCCCCCGGCTCCTCCGTTCAGGACACCTCCGCCCCGGGCCACGGCCCCGTAGCCGACGCCCCGCCCCTGACCTCCGCCTCCGACGCCCCCGCCGCGACCGCGCCCCGGCAGGGCTGGTCCGGTGGCCCCGACATGGGGGCTCCCGCCACCTTCGTGCTGCTGCGGCACGGCGAGACCGCGCTCACGCCCGAGAAGCGGTTCTCGGGCAGCGGCGGCACCGACCCGGAGCTCTCGGCGGCCGGGCTGCGGCAGGCCGAGGCCGTCGCTGCGGCCCTCGCCGCGCGCGGCACCGTCCAGGAGATCGTCAGCTCGCCGCTCACCCGCTGCCGCCAGACCGCCGCCGCCGTCGCCGCCCGGCTCGGGCTCGACGTCCGTGTAGAACAGGGCCTGCGCGAGACCGACTTCGGTGCCTGGGAGGGCCTCACGTTCGGCGAGGTCCGCGAGCGGTACCCGGAGGACCTCGACGCCTGGCTGGCCTCACCGAAGGCCGCCCCGACCGGCGGCGGCGAGAGCTTCGCGACCGTCGCCCGACGGGTCGCCGCGACCCGGGACCGGCTGACCGCAGCCCACGCGGGCCGCACGGTCCTCCTCGTCACCCATGTGACGCCGATCAAGACCCTGGTCAGGCTCGCGCTCGGCGCCCCGCCCGAGTCGCTGTTCCGGATGGAACTGTCGGCCGCCTCGATCTCCGCCGTGGCCTACTACGGCGACGGCAACGCCTCCGTCCGCCTCCTCAACGACACGTCCCATCTGAGATAGCCCCTGCGAAGGGGTTGGCGCGGCGCCCGTCCCCGTACCACCATCGCCGTTCATGACCTGGTACTTCACCGAGGACCCGGCCGTCTTCCGCGCCGCCGCCGGTCCGCTGCTCGCCGCCGAGCCCGCCCGCAACACCACCGTGCTCACCCTGATGGACCGCGCCGTCCGGCTCGGCTGGTGGGCCGATCCGGACGGGCGGGTCACCGGGACGGTCGCGGTGGCCCCGCCGTGCGTGCCCCTCCTCGGGGCGGTGACCGTGGCGGCGGCGCGCGCCCTCGCCTCCGTACTGCCGTACGGCCCGGGGGAGGCGCCGACGGAGGTACGGGGCGAGACGGGGCCCGTCGAGGCGTTCGCGGACGCCTTCGCGGGCGCCACCGGCCGGTCCTGGGCGCCGGGCGTCCGGCTGCGCCTCTTCCGGCTCGGGACCCTCGTCCCGCCGGACCCCGAGCCCGTGGGACGCGCGCGCGTGGCCGGTCCGGAGGACGTACCCCTGGCCACCGGCTGGGCGCGGGAGTTCGCCCGGGACATCGGGGACGACCCCGACGCCAGGGACCTCACCGGGCCGGTCACCGAACGCGTCACCGAGGGCAGGCTCCTGCTCTGGGAGGACCCCGGGGGACACCCGGTGTCGATGGCCGCCGTCTCCCGCACCCTGGAGGGCCAGGCGTGTGTCCACCTGGTCTACACCCCGCCCGCCGAGCGCGGCCGGGGGTACGCGGCGGGCGTCACCACGGCGGTCACCCGGACCGCCCTCGCCACGGGCACCGAGCAGGTCCTGCTCTTCACCGACCTCGCCAACCCCACCAGCAACGGGCTCTACCGGCGCCTCGGCTACCGCCCGGTGACGGACCACCTGAGCGCGGTCTTCACCGCCCCCTAGGGCGCGCCAGGCGTCGCCAGGCAGCCGGGACTCTCGACACCCGCCCTAGGGACCGATGGACGGCGTCCGCAGCGCCGCCGCCTCGCGGGCCAGCGACTCCACCCGGGCCCAGTCGCGGGCGGCGAGGGCGTCGGGCGGCAGCATCCACGTACCGCCGACGCAGCCGACGTTCGGCAGGGCCAGATAGCCCGGGGCGGAGGCGGCGGAGATGCCGCCGGTGGGGCAGAACCGGGCCTGGGGCAGCGGCCCCGCGAGGGACTTCAGGTACGGGACGCCGCCCGCCGCCTCAGCGGGGAAGAACTTCATCCCCTCCACGCCCTCCTCAAGGAGCGCGACAGCCTCGGAGACCGTCGACACGCCCGGCAGGAACGGCACCCCCGACTCCCGCAGCGCGCCGAGCAGCCGCCCGGTCCACCCGGGCGTGACCAGGAAGCGGGCCCCGGCGCGCACCGCGTCCGCGACCCCGGCGGCCGAGACGACCGTGCCCGCGCCGACGACCGCGTCCGGCACCTCGGCGGCGATGGCCCGTACGGCGTCGAGCGCGGCCGGGGTGCGCAGGGTGACCTCGACGAGCGGCAGGCCGCCCGCGACCAGGGCGCGGGCGAGGGGCACGGCGTCGGCGGCGTCCTCGATCACGACCACGGGGACGACGGGGGCTTCCGGGGCAAGGTCGAACACACTCGTCATGCCCCTCATCCTGCCCACCCCGAGCGCCACCCGCAACGCACGTTGCGTTCTGTGCAACGGATGTGAGGGAGGGTCGACGGCCGGGCGGACCGGTCGCCGGGTGGACCGGTCATCGCGTGGGACCATCGCCGGTCGGGCCAGCCATCGGGCGGGACCGTCGCCGGGCGGACCGGCCACCGGATGGTTCGGTCATCGGATGTGCCGGTCATCGGACGGGACGGTCGCCACGGCGGACCGTTCGTCAGTGGATCTCGTCCACCAGTACGTCCAGCGCTCCCGGCTTCCCGCCGTCCTCCACCACGTACCCCAGCTCCCGCAGGGTCCCCGCCAGTTCCCCGGGCGACGCGGGCTCCGCACCGGCCTCCAGGAGGCTCCGCACGATCCGCCCCTTCGTCGCCTTGTTGAAGTGGCTGACCACCTTCCGGGTCGGCGCGTGCAGCACCCGCACCGTCGCCGTCCGCCCGGCCACCTCGCCCTTGGGCTTCCACGCCGAGGCGTACGCGGCCGACCGCAGGTCCAGGACGAGGCCCGTACCGGCCGCCTCGGGCAGCACGGAGGCCATCGCCGTCCGCCAGTGCCCGGACAGCGCGCCGAGCCCCGGCAGCTTCACCCCCATCGAACAGCGGTACGACGGAATCCTGTCGGTCACCCGCACCGCGCCCCACAGCCCCGAGAACACCAGCAGGGACCGCCCGGCCCGCTTGCGGGCCGCCGCGTCCAGGCTCGCCAGGCCCAGCGCGTCGTACAGGACGCCGGTGTAGACCTCCCCGGCGGGCCGCGCGCCCGCCGTCCGCAGCTCCACGTTCTTGGCGACCTCGCCGCGCAGGCCCTCGCTCAGCCCGAGCACCTCGCGGGCCTTCTCCTCATCGGCCGCGCACAGCTCGACCAGCTCGTCCAGGACGGCGGCCCGCGCCTCCGCGAGCCCCGGCAGGGACAGCGACTCCGGCTTGAGCGGCGCCCCGCGCCCCGAGGAGGCCTTGCCCTCGGAGGGCGGCAACAGCACGAGCACGGTGGTTCTCCTTCGTCGGTACGGGGATGGGGGTGCGGCCCCGGAAGCCAGCGTACGAGGTACGGGACGCCCGCCCGAACGTCACCGGGCCCATCCCACAGGGCATCGGCCCGGGGCCCCTTCCCGTAAGGGGGCCGAGGCCCGCACCCTTCCCCTACGGGGGCCGACGCCCGCACCCTTCCCCTACGGGGGCCGACGCCCGCACCCTTCCCCTACGGGGGCCGACGCCCGCACCCTCCCCTCAAGGGTTCGGTCCCCCGGGGGGCAAGCCCCTACGGGATGCCCCTTGTCCCCCCTCCCCATACGCTCGGTCCATGCCCCGCCGCCACATCCACGTGACCGGCGCAGCCGAGGCTCCGCTGCGGGCCGCCCTGCGCGCACTCCGTACCGAGCTGGGGATCCCCGAGGGTTTCCCGCCCGCCGTCCTCGCCGAGGCCGAAGCCGCCGCGAAGGCACCCAGACTGCCCGCGCACGACGCCACCGACCTGCCGTTCTTCACCGTCGACCCCCCGTCCTCCACCGACCTCGACCAGGCCGTCCACCTGGCCCGCCGGGCGGACGGCGGCTACCGCGTCCACTACGCCATCGCCGACGTCGCCGCGTTCGTCGCCCCCGGCTCGGCCCTGGACGCCGAGGCCCACCGCCGCGTCCTCACCCTCTACTTCCCCGACGGGAGGGTCCCCCTCCACCCCGCCGTCCTCTCCGAGGGCGCCGCGAGCCTCCTCCCGGGCGAACCCCGCCCCGCCCTGCTCTGGCGGATCGACCTCGACGCGGAGGGCCGCCGCGTCGCCACCGACGTCCGCCGCGCCCTCGTCCGCAGCCGGGCCAGACTCGACTACGCGGAGGTGCAGCGCCGGATCGACACCGGCACCGCCGAGGAACCCGTGGCGCTGCTCCGTGACATCGGCCGCCTCCGCGAGGCCCTCGAAGTCGAACGCGGCGGGATCTCCCTCAACGTCCCCGAACAGGAGATCGTCGAGCGGGACCACACCTACACCCTCGCCTACCGGGCCCCGCTCCCCGCCGACGGCTGGAACGCGCAGATCTCCCTGCTCACCGGCATGGCCGCCGCCGACCTCATGACCGCCGCCGGGACCGGCATCCTGCGCACCCTCCCCACCGCGCCCGACGGCGCCGTCGCCCGGCTGCGCCGCTCCGCGCGGGCCCTCGGCGTCGACTGGCCGCACCACGTCCCGTACGCCGAGGTCGTCCGCGCGGCCGACCCCACCGACCCCCGGCAGGCCGCCTTCCTCCAGGAGTGCACCACGCTGCTGCGCGGCGCCGGATACACCGTCTTCACCGACGGCCGCGTCCCCACCCCCGCCGTGCACGCCGCCGTCGCCGACGAGTACACCCACTGCACCGCGCCGCTGCGCAGGCTCGTCGACCGGTACGCGGGCGAGCTGTGCGTCGCCGCCGTCGCGGGCGACGAACCGCCCGAGTGGGTACGAGCCGCGCTGCCCGCCCTGCCCGGCGAGATGGCCACCGGGGCCCGCCGCGCCAACACCGTCGAGCGGGAGAGCGTCGACATCGTCGAGGCGGCACTGCTCCGGGGGCGGGTCGGCGAGATCTTCGACGCGTACGTGATCGACGTGAAGGAACGCGAACCGGCCGTCGGCACCGTCCATCTGGACGATCCGGCGGTCGTCGCCCGCATCGAGGGCGGTACGTCCAGCCTGCCGCTGGGGGAGTGGCTGCGGGTCAGACTCGCGGAGGCGGACCCGGGGACGGCGAAGGTGCTGTTCGCGCCCGCGTGAGCGCCCCCGAGAGCGCCCCGTACAGGGCGCGCGGGTCGTCGGCGTGCACCCTGATGACCCGTACGGGCCGGGGCGCGCCGAACAGCCGGGGCGCGTCCACCGGTCCGGTCAGCTCGACGGTGACGGAGGTCTGCGAGCCGACGGCGAGGTTCAGCTCGCCGTCGGCCTTCTCGTGCGAGAACAGCGGCTCGTGGCGGACGGAGGCGATCAGGTCCAGCGGCACGCGCACGTCGACGTGCGCGGCCTGCCGCAGCCGCAGCACGTCACCGGTCAGGGTGTGCGGCCGGGTCGCGGAGGCGGCGTGCAGCCCGAGGACGAAGAGCACGGTGTAGACGTCCAGGACGAGGACGACGGTGTGGACGAGGGGCCAGCGGGCGAGCAGGAACGACAGGCCGACGGTCTCGACGACGCACACGAACGCGAAGCCGTACATGAGGGCGGCCTGGTCCCGCGCGTGCGGGAACACCCCGTCCGCCCCGGCCGTCCCGTGCGGCCTGCGGGCCACCCAGCGCCCGAGCCCGGCGGCGAGGCGCAGCTCGTGCGCCACGAGCCGCAGCACCGGCTCCGGCACCAGCTCGGCGAGGGCCTCCCGCCGTCCGAGCCCGCGCCGCCGCAGCCGCAGCCAGGCGAGGACCTCGGCGAGCAGCAGCGCCACGACGAGCAGCTCGGCCGCGAGGAGAAGGGGGCGGGGCACGGAGACGCCCGCGACGACACAGCCGACGAGGAGGACCTCGCAGGGAAGCACGGCGTACGCGAAGGGCCGCAGGAACCGGACCGAACGGGCGCGCGCCCCCCGGCCGGTCACGCGCGTCCGTCCCGGCGCTCCGCCACCAGCCGGACGGCGAGCCGCACGGCGGCGGACTGGGCGGGGGCGAGGTCCTCGAAGAGCGCGTCGGCGAAGGAGTCACCGGGGGACCCGTAGGGGCCGGAGGCGCCGGGAGCGCCAGGGGCCCCGGAGGCACCAGGGGCCCCGGAGGTACCAGGGGCCCCGGGGGGCTCGGGGATCTCCACGCCCAGCTCGTCGGGGAGGCAGGCGGCGAGGGCCCGGGCGGCCTCCGCGACCCGGGGGTCGCCGGGATCGGCGTCGGCGAGGGCGTCGAGCAGCGGGTACACCTCACGGGCCTGCTCGGCGGCACCCGCCATGAGGCCCATCAGCCGGGCCCGCTCGTCCTCGGGGACGACCACGTCGAGGAGGACCAGGATCTCGCGGTCCTTCGCGGCCATGGGGGAGTCGGGCAGCTCGCCGGCCCGGGCGAGCAGGGCGGCCAGCTCGGGAGACAGGGGCCCGTCGGCGGGCAGCCGCCCGGCACGGGCCTCGTCGAGGAGGACGCCGAGGCGCTCGCGGCGGCGTCGGATGACGGCCTCCTGCCGGGCGAGGTCGTCGGCGAGCCCCTGGAGGACGTCCACGAGCCCGCGTCCCTCGTCGTCGGCGAGGACCGCCCGGACCTCGTCGAGACCGAGGCCCAGTTCGGTCAGCCGCCGGACGCGGGCGAGCAGGACGGCGTCGCGGACGCCGTAGTCCCGGTAGCCGTTGGCCCGCCGGGCGGGCTCGGGGAGCAGCCCGGACTGGTGGTAGTGCCGCACGGCCCGGGGGGTGACCCCGACCAGCGCGGCGATCTCGCCGATGCGCATGACCCCAGTAGAAACCCTGACGCTGCGGCAGGGTCAAGCGAGGCCGGTGTGCCGGGTAGCATGGTCGGCACGGCAGACGAGCCGGGCGGGCGGCCGCGTGGAGATCCCAGGATCTCCCCGAGGAACGTCCGGGCTCCACAGAGCAGAGTGGTGGCTAACGGCCACCCGGGGTGACCCGCGGGACAGTGCCACAGAAAACAGACCGCCGGGGGCTTCGGTCCCAGGTAAGGGTGAAACGGTGGTGTAAGAGACCACCAGCGCCTGAGGTGACTCAGGCGGCTAGGTAAACCCCACTCGGAGCAAGGTCAAGAGGGGACACCCCGGTGTCCCTGCGCGGATGTCCGAGGGCTGCTCGCCCGAGTCCGCGGGTAGACCGCAGGAGGCCGACGGCAACGTCGGCCCTAGATGGATGGCCGTCACCCCGACGACCGCGAGGTCCCGGGGAACAGAACCCGGCGTACAGCCCGACTCGTCTGCCGCCCAGGCCCTTCTGGCCAGGGAAACCCCAGGTCAGAGGGTTTTTCTGTGTAGCGGCGCCCAGCGCCGCAGCCCCGTTCCGTACCGGTTGAAACCGGCCCTCGCGGACATGTGAGTAGCCATGATGGCAGCCATGGAGCGGTGTCAGCCGATGCTCTCGTAGGGGTTGCGGATCGTGTGGCGTGCGGCGGCTGTGGCCAGAACGTTCTGCGGGTAGCGGGAGCCGGGCACGTAGTGGCGTCCCTTGGTGTTGCCGACCGGGGTCAGCAGGTTCCCGCGCATCAGGTGCTGCATGTCGCGCTGGGCCTGTTGCTCGCTGATTCCTTCCGCCCTCTCGTAGCGGGAGCGGCGTACCCGGCCGGTTACGGCGACCTCGTGCAAGGCGGTGATCTGGCGTTCGGTGACGTCGAGCGTCTCGCGCTGCTCGTCGAGCTGGATCCAGCACCGGTTGGAACGGTTCACGCGGTGCCGGACGCTCTGGGTCTGTTCGTGATAGGCGCGCAGGTTGAAGCGCACCCAGGGGGCGGCGTCCCGTGCCGGGCTGTAGACGGGGCCTCCTGCCTCGCGGAGCACCTTGTAGTAGTCCCAGGTGTGGCCGGGCATGCCCAGCCAAGCCTCGATGGAGGAGAACTCGGGGGCGAGGACGCCCTCTCGGGCGATGAGGAGGGTCTGCAGGGAACGGGACATCCGGCCGTTGCCGTCGACCCACGGGTGGATCTTCACGAGGTTGAAGTGGGCCATCGCGGCGCGGACGAGTGGGTCGGCGTCGAGGTCGCCGGTGTTGAGCCAGTCGATCAACTCGCCCATCAACGCGGGCACATCGTCTTCGTGGGGACCCTCGTACTCCGTGGCGTGGGGGTCGCCGACGGCCGTGATGAACACCGGGCCCCGACGCCATTGCCCGGCGAGCCTGCGAGGGTGATGGCCCTGCAGCATCCAGTGCAGCGCGTTGAGGAGGCCCTTGCTGTACTCGAAATCGGGGGCGCCGTGGAGTGACTGGATATAGGTCATGGCCTGCTGGTAGGCGACGGTCTCGGCGCGGTTTGCCTCGGTGACGTTCACCTTCTCCTGCGCGTCGTCCATGAGGTCGGCGACATCGAGAGCGTCGACTTTGTACCCCTCGATGGTGTTGGAAGCGGCGATGGCCGAAGCGGTCAGGTGGCGGCGCAGATCGAGGGTCCACTTGGTAGGCGCTTGCTGCACAGCGTCACGCAGGGCGCGACGCATCTCGGCGACTTCGGTCAGGACGTGATGGTCGGCGCTGGAGAGCCGAGGTGTCTTGTACAGCATGATGCAATGATACCCATACGGTGTCATCGCATCATGCTCGTGACTGGAGTGAGGTGCCTGATCGTGGCACTGGGCAACGCCTGATCCCTTTTTCGTCAGCCCCGTGCCGGGGCCGACGCCAGGGGCGATGTCAGGGACGGCGTATCTCGAAGAGGAAGCAGCCGTGTTCCACCGCCCGTACGTGGACCAGGGTCGTCTCCGGGTTTTCGAAGGCTTCCGTGAGGGCTTCGTCCAGGGGCTTCGTGGTGTCGTCCGCGAGGTGGAGGAGACGGCCGCCGGTGATGTGGCCCGCCGGGTCGTAGCGGCGGAGGGCGCGGAGGGCGCCCGCGTGGGCGAAGGGGTACGTCCCCGAGGGCTGCGGGCCCCCGCAGGGGGCCGCGTGGACGAAGACCGGGCCCTGCTCGTCGTACGCCCCCGGTTCCGCGCCCGTCTCCGCCGCCCAGCGGCGCAGCGGGGCGTACGAGACGAGCGCGATCCGCTCGCCCCGCTCCGCGCGCCGCAGGCAGCAGCGCAGCGGCTCCCCGCCCTCGGGCGCGGTGTACGGCGCGCAGGCCCGCCCCGCGTCGTCGGTCGTCCGCAGTTCGGCGAGGGCCCCGGCGGGGATCGGGCGGGCCGTGTACGTGGTGGTCAGGGGTACGGTCTCGGTGCTCATGCCCTCAGGCTCCCGCCGTGCCGCTCCGTCCGCTGGCGTGATTCGGACGTCGCGCTCCGGGCCGTCACCCTTCCGCCGCCGGTGGCCGCCGCCGACGCCTGACCCGCGTGCACCGGGCGCCCGAGGGTCCGGAGCCGTTCGGCACCGCGCCGGACCGCGCGGGGGCGTCACCCCGAGCCGATCGGGCAGATCCGGAGCCCGGCCACCTCCTGCGCCCTGGAGCGGCCCGAGGAGGGTGCATACCCGTTCCGGTCGTGCCCCGTCCGCCGTCGCCGTTCCGCCCATGGGCGCGCTCTGGCAGAGACGTGGGGAAGGCGGACCGGTGCTGTCCGCCTTCCCTGTCAGGGTGAGGTCAGGGACGCGGGCCGACCCCCTCAGGGTTGCCGCCCGCCGTTCCTCCCCGTACCCGACCGCCCCGAACGGAGCCCCCCTGATGAGCCGTGCTTTCCAGGTCACCTTCGACGCCCACGACCCCCGGGCGCTGTCCTCCTTCTGGCGTGACGCGCTCGGTTACGCGCATCCCGGACCGCCCGGAGTGGAACTGCCCGAGGGCGCCGACCCGCTGGCCGCCTGGGACGACTTCCTCGGCCGGATGGGCGTCCCGGAGGACCAGCGCAACACCCGGTCCGCCATCGAGGACCCGGACGGGCAGGGGCCCCGGGTGTTCTTCCAGCAGGTGCCGGAGGGCAAGGCCGCCAAGAACCGCGTCCACCTCGACGTCCGCGCGGCTCCCGGGCTCACCGGGGAGGAGCGGATGGCCGCCCTGGAGACCGAGTCCGAACGGCTCGTCGCGCTGGGCGCCACCCGGGTGCGCCGCTTCGATCCCGCGCCGCCGATGAGTGCCGGATTCCTCGTGATGGCCGACCCCGAGGGCAACGAGTTCTGCCTCGACTGAGGCGGCTTCGGCACCTCCGTACCGCTCGGGCTCCGCCGTCCCTTACGGGGTCCCCTCCCCGTAAGGGTCCCTCATCCCTTACGGAGCGGGGACCCGTACGCCCCTACGGGTCTTCCTCAGGCCAGGACCTCGACCGTCCACCGGGCGTCGCGGTCGTCCGTGCGGACGAAGATCCGCTTGGGCAGCGCGGACCGGTCCTCGAACAGGTCACGGCCGAGGGCCAGACCGTTCTGGTCGATCGTGTACGTCCCGTCCCGCAGACCGTCCAGCGAGGTGATCGTGGTCGCGCCGCCCTCGGCGTCCACCCGCTGGAGGCGCCAGACCGAGGCGGGGGAGTCGTCGGGCCGGACGGTGACGGGCGCGCGGTCGGTGCCCTCCGCGACGACAGTTCCCTCCGTGCCCTTCGCGGTGAGGCGGAAACCGTCGTCCTCCCAGGTCATCAGCCACTCCACCGCACGGGACGGATCGTCGGGACAGGCGATGAGGGCCTCGCCGTCCACCCCGACCGGGGCGCCCTTCGCGTACAGCTTGACGATCTTGCCGGGCTTCGGCATCTCTCCTCCTGGGGTTCACGGGGCCGATACCCGCACCCTGCCCCCATGGGCCCCCGAAGGGCCGGTGAACACACAGGTCATAGGCTGTGTGGCGCTGAGAAGTCGCCGGGGAGGGGACGCCTCCGCCCGCCTTCCGGTTCGTGGGCGTCGGCGTCGGTGCCGCCGTCGATGTCGGTCATCCGGGGCAGCCCGCCGGGGCCGCTCGGCGCGTGCCGCGCGTCCTGGGTCCGGTGCGGTGTACGGCTGGGGCATGACCATCCCCGTGGACCAGCTCAGCGATCCCGCCGTACGCGCCTTCGTCACGGCCCTCAACGCCAACGACCGCGCGGCCTTCCGGAGCGCCCTGGCGCCCGGCGCGACCATGTCCGACGACGGGTCCGACCGGGACCTGGCGGAGTGGACGGAGCGGGAGGTGTTCTCCTCCGGCGGGCACATGGAGATCGAGTCCGAGGCGGACGGCGGTCTGGAACTCGTCGCCCTCTACCGCAACGACACCTGGGGCGAGATGCGGACCAGCTGGCGCTTCACCGTCACCGACGGCGCCGTCGCCCGCTTCGAGACGGGCCAGGCCTGACGGACGGCCCCGCCCCGCCCGCCCCAGCTCAGGGCCTCGCCGCCGCACCCCCGTCCCCAGCCCCCTGCCCGTCCGCCTGCCCGTCACCCGTCCGCGAGCAGCGGGTCGTACGTCGTCGTCCGGCGGCGCGCGGACATGAAGGACAGGAAGTCGCGGACGAAGGCGGCGCGCGTGTACGTGCCCCCGGCGGCCGAGTCGTCGCGGTGGAACGCGGTACGGAACAGCGCCCGGTACTCGTCCGCGTCGATGGTCCCGTCGCCGTTCGCGTCGGTCACGTCGAAGAGGACCTCGGCGACCCGGACGAGGGCGGGCCCCGCGAGCGACGGCACGGCCACGGCGTACTCCCCGGCGCTGATCCGTCCGTCGCCGTCCGTGTCGAGGGCCGTCTGGAGTTCGCGCCACCAGTCGGCGAAGGCCTGGTAGAGCCGGGTCTCCTCGGGCTCGTCCAGGTCGAGCCGGGTGGCCAGTTCACGGGCCATCGCGGCGAGATCGGGCCAGTCGAGGTACCCGTCGCCCGTCTGGTCGAGGACCTCCCGGAAGAACTCCTCCGCCGAACGCCGTACGCCCTCCTCCGTTCCCCCCGTCCGCGCGGGCCCGCCCGCCGCCGGGACCGGCCCCGGTTCCCCGCCCGCCGGGGCGAAGGGGGCGACGAGCCGGAGCAGGGCCCCGGCCCGCTTCACCCGCTCGTGCAGACCGGTGACGGCCCGGACCCGGGGGTCGTCGCTCTCCGGCGACAGCGAGAGCAGCTCGATGACCGCCTCGGCGCGCAGCCAGCCGTCCGGCAGGAAGCGGGCCAGCCCGGCGGCGACGTAGGCGCCCTGCATCAGGGTCCGCGCGCCGGGCGTCTCCGGCAGCCCGGCGCGCCGCCGGTACGACTCCGGCAGGGACGCGACGGTGAGCGTGCCGATGACCGGCCCGGCGAGCGACCGGCCCGCCGCCCACAGCGTCGGCATCCCGCTGAGCAGCGCCGGTACGGGAAGGTGGTCGAAGAGCCGGTACAGGATGACGCGGGCCGCCTCGGTGTCCGCCAGCACCTCCTCCACGGTCCGGTCGAAGTACGGCCAGAAGTCGTGGAGTTCCTCCGGCAGGTGCCCGGGGCCGTCGCCCATCGAGGCGTGGAAGGCCAGGAACTCGGCGTACAGGCGCTCCATGGTCTCCTGCGCCATCGGCTGGCCGCTCATCCGGAACATGGTGACGGCGCTCTCGAACAGCGTCGCCGTCACCCACGCCCGCGCGCCCGGGTCCATGGCGTCGTACGGGCGGCCCAGGGCGTCGCTCCCGGCCATCCGGGCGTGCAGCCGGTTGAGCCGCGCCGCCTCCCGCCGCCGCACCTCCTCGTCGGCGCCGAACATCCGCCGCATGCTCAGGAAGGTGTTCCGCAGGCGGCGCCAAGGATGGGCCACGAAGGTCGAGTTGTCGGTCAGGGCCGCGCCGATCTGCGGGTGCGCCGCCTCCAGGACGGTCGCGCGGACCATCGCCAGCGCCCACCGGGGATCGTCGAACAGCGCGTCGAACTGCGAGCCCGGTCCGAACAGGGGCGGCCCGTCCGCGCGGGCTTCGGTACGGGTCGGCATCACTCGGTCTCCGTTCGTCGGGACGGGACGCCGCCGAAGCGGCGGTCCCGTCGCGCGTAGGTGTGCAGGCACTCGGCGAAGTGCGCCGCGCGGAAGTCCGGCCACAGAACCTGCGGGAAGAGCCATTCCGCGTAGGCGACCTGCCAGAGCATGAAGTTCGAGATGCGCTGCTCGCCGGAGGTACGGATCACCAGGTCCACGTCCGGGGTGTCGGGGAATGGCAGATGGGCCGCGAAGAGGTCCTCGGTCAGGGCCTCGGCCGGTGTTCCGCTGCGGATCAGAGAGCGGGCCGCCTCGACGATGTCCCGCCGTCCGCCGTGGTCGAAGGCGACGGTCAGCGTCATGCCCCGGTTGGCTCCGGTCAGCGTCTCCAGGTCGGCGAAGTCGCGCGCCAGTTCACGCGGGACGCGGGGATCCGTCACTCCGAGGAACCGGCATCGGACACCGCGCGCGAGCAGCAGCGGCGCGTGCCTGCGGACCGCCCGGCGCACCAGGCGCATCAGTTGGTCCACCTCGTCGTCGGGGCGGGTCCAGTTCTCGGTGGAGAAGGCGAACAGGCTCAGCCACTCGACACCGGCGGACCTGGCCGCCTCGACGACGTCGATGACCGTGGTCTCGGCCGCCCGGTGACCCTCGGTGCGGGGCAGCGAACGGCGTTGCGCCCAGCGCCCGTTGCCGTCCATCACGCACGCCACGTGCCGGGGTACGGCGCGCGGCCCCGGCCGCCCGCCCGCTCCGTCGCGCCCGGCGCGTCCGTGCGCGCCGCCGTGTTCCGCCATGACCGCCCCCGCCCTCGCGCGCCCCCACCCGGACGGGATTGTGGCAGCGCGGGACGGCCCCGGGGGCGAGGGACGACGAGCTTCACCCTTGGCGCGTACGTCCGGTCGAGAGGTCCCGCGCGGTGAGGTCTCAGAGTCCGCACATGGACGTGTCGAGGACTCCGCCGAGCGCGCCGTAGGCGGCGCAGCGGACCGAGTGCCCCGCCCTGCGGCGGAGCCCGAAACCGACGAGGAACGGCGTCGGGAGAAGCGCGGTGAGAACCGCCCCCACGAGGACGCCGTAACCCACGTACACCAGGCACAGGGCGCCGGTCCAGAGGAGCGCCGGCAGGAGCGAGCCGCGCAGGACCGTCCAGAACCCGATCCGCGCCGGTCCCGGCGGCAGCACGCGGTTGTTCCACACCTCGATGTGATTCCTGGTCACGCAGTGTTCGGGTCGCATGGAGCCATCCCACCACCGGCGACTCGGAGCGCGCGCGGCGGCCCGGGGGCGTGCGGGCCCGGGCCCAGGGGCCCGCCGTAGTCTCGTCTGTGCGGTCTGTGCGGTCTGTGCGGTCTGTGCGGTCTGTGCGGTCTGTGCGGTCTGTGCGGTCTGTGCGGTCTGTGCGGTCTGTGTGGCCGGTCGTCCGGTCTCGCCGGTACGCCCGGTCAGCCTGGTCCGGCGACCGAGCCGACCTGAATCGGTCCCGGTCCCGGTCCCGCTCCCGATCCGGTCCCGGCGGGCGGGGCGAGGCCCGAGCGGCTCGTCATGACCCCGTCCCACCCGTCTCCCGGTTCCGGCCCGGCCGCGTGCTAGCCGCGTCCGATGTAGGGCATTCCCGTCGCCATCACCGTCGCGAACTGCACGTTCGCCTCCAGGGGCAGGGCCGCCATGTGCACCACCGTCGCCGCCACGTCCGCCGCGTCCATCACGGGCTCCGGCGCGAGCCGCCCGTCGGCCTGGAGGATGCCGGTCCGCATACGGACCGTCATCTCCGTCGCCGCGTTCCCGATGTCCAGCTGGCCGCAGGCGATCCGGTACGGCCGCCCGTCGAGGGACAGGGACTTGGTGAGGCCCGTCATCGCGTGCTTCGTCGCCGTGTACGCGATCGAGTGCGGGCGCGGTGCGTGGGCCGAGACGGAGCCGTTGTTGATGATCCGGCCGCCCTGTGGGTCCTGCTCCTTCATGAGCCGGAAGGCGGCCTGGGCGCAGAGGAACGCGCCCGTCAGGTTGACGTCCACGACCGTCCGCCAGGTGTCCGGGTCGAGGTCCTCGACCGGGACGCCGCCGCCCGCGAACGTACCGGCGTTGTTGAAGAGCAGGTCCACGCGCGCGTACCGGTCCCGTACCGCCCGGAACAGGTCCGCGACCCGTTCCGGAGAGGTCACGTCCGTCGGCACGACCAGGAAGTCGCCGTCCGGGGCGGCCGCGGCCGTCTCCTCCAGGGCCTCCGCCCGGCGTCCCGCGAGTGCCACCGACCACCCGGCCGAGGCCAGGGCGAGCGCCACGCTCCGGCCGATCCCCGACCCCGCTCCCGTCACCACTGCGATGCTCATGGCCGGGCAGCGTACGCGAGACGCGCGTCGAGTGGAATCACCATTCCGTCAGGCGGATGTTCGGAGCCCGACGCCGAACGGGACCCCCGGCCGTCCGGCGCGAGGGGTACGCGGCTGTGCCGTATGCCTTACGGCCCCCGAGTCCCTCACAGGCACCAGGACCCCCTCCACGGCCCCGTCCCCTGAAGCGCTCCCTAGGGCCCGTCTGACAATTCCCGCCTGCCTCACGACGCCATGCACGCACTCTCGGCGCACCGGCCCCAGACCCACGTACGTCCAGTACGAGGGCCTGGGGCCGGCACGCCGAGAGCACGCACCTGACGCCGCGCGGCCGCCCTGCGGGCGACGACGGGAATTGTCAGACGGGCCCTAGAACCCTCCCGCCTCCTGCGGATAGCGGACGCCGATGCGGGTGCGGATCGCGTCGAGGGTGCGCATCACCGCGAGCGAGCCGTCGAGCGGGACGAGCGGGGACTCCGTCTCGCCCGCGCGCAGACAGCGCATCACCTCGGCCGCCTCGTGCCGCAGGGAGTGCGGGTCGTCGCCGGACACGAACTCCTCCGGTTCGTGGCCGTGCCTGCGCAGGGTGAAGCGCTCCGGGTAGAAGAAGCCGCGCGGGACGTCGATCCGGCCCAGCGAGCCCGTCACCGAAGCCGTCAGCGGGGTGTCCGCCACGATCGAGCAGGACAGGAGCGCGGAGGCGCCGGTGTCCGCCCAGCCGAGGAGCACGCCCGTGTTCAGATCGACGCCCTCGGGGGAGAGCAGCGCGTGGGCGTGGACCGTGTCCGGCTCGCCCAGGAGCAGCTGCGCGAACGACACCGGGTACACCCCGAGGTCCAGCAGCGCCCCGCCGCCCACGGCCGGGTCCCGCAACCGGTGGTCGGGCGCGAACGGGCCCGCGAGCCCGAAGTCCGCCTGCACCGTCCTGACCTCGCCGATCGCCCCGTCACGTACCAGTCCGGCGAGCCGGCGGACCAGCGGGCTGCAGTACATCCACATGGCCTCCATCAGGAGGACGCCCCGCTCACGGGAGAGCGCGACGAGCTCCGCCGCCTCGCGGGCGTTCAGGGTGAGGGCCTTCTCACACAGGACCGCCCGGCCCGCCGCGAGGGCGCGGCCCGCGGCCTCCCGGTGCGCGTGGTGGGGGGTGGCCACGTAGACCACGTCCACGTCGTCGTCGGCGAAGAGCCCGTCCCAGTCGCCGTACGCCCGGGGGATGCCGAACCGGTCGGCGAAGGACTTCGCCGAGGCCTCGGTGCGGGACGCCACGGCGACGACCTCCGCGCCGTCGAGCGCCAGCAGGTCGGAGGTGAACCGTTCCGCTATACCGCCCGTCGCCAGGATCCCCCAGCGAACTGTCTTCCCCATGTTCCCCACCCGTCCCACAGAGTTCCCGACCATGCCGGTCGAGCTGAGAGCATAGGCAAGGATTCAACGAATGGAGCCGTCGATGCCGGAGAGCGGTCAGAACACGACGCCGGGACACATAGCCACCGCCGCCCCGGCCCCCGGAAGCCCGGGAGGCCAGGCGGCCGAAGCGCCGGGGACCACCGCGACGGGCAGGACGCCCGGGACCACCGCGCCCGGCGGGACGGCCGGGACCACCGCGCCGACCGGGGCCACCGCCCCCACCGCGGCGCGCCGGACCGGCCTCCTCGTCACCCTCGTCCTGGGCGGGCTCACCGCCCTCCCGCCGCTCTCCATGGACATGTACCTCCCGGCCCTCCCGGAGGTCACCGGCGCACTGGGCGCCCCCGCCGCCACCGTGCAGCTCACGCTCACCGCCTGCCTCGCGGGCATGGCCCTCGGACAGCTCGTCGTCGGCCCCATGAGCGACAAGTGGGGCCGCCGCCGCCCGCTGCTCATCGGCATGGTCGTGTACGTCCTCGCCACCGCCGTCTGCGCCCTCGCGCCCACCGCCGAGCTCCTCATCGGCTTCCGTCTGCTCCAGGGCCTCGCGGGCGCCGCGGGCATCGTCATCGCCCGCGCGGTCGTCCGCGACCTCTACGACGGCGTGGAGATGGCCCGCTTCTTCTCCACCCTGATGCTGATCTCCGGGGTCGCCCCGATCATCGCGCCGCTCATCGGCGGCCAGATCCTGCGGATCACCGACTGGCGGGGCGTCTTCCACGTCCTCACCGTGATCGGCATCCTCCTCACCTTCGTCGTCTGGCGCTTCCTCGGTGAGACGCTGCCGCCGGGGCGCAGGCACGAGGGCGGGGTCGGCGAGGCCCTGCGCACCATGCGGGGCCTCCTTGCCGACCGGGTCTTCACCGGTTACATGCTGACCGGAGGGTTCGCCTTCGCGGCGCTCTTCGCGTACATCTCGGCCTCGCCGTTCGTCGTCCAGGAGATCTACGGTGCCTCGCCGCAGACCTTCAGCCTCCTCTTCGGCCTCAACTCCATCGGGCTCGTCGCCGTCGGCCAGGTCAACGGCAAGCTGCTCGTCGGCCGGGTCAGCCTCGACAAGGCGCTCGGCTGGGGCCTCGGCACCATCCTGCTCGCCGGAATCGCGCTGCTCCTGATGACCAGCGGAGTCTTCGGCGAGGTCGGGCTGGTACCGGTGGCCGCCGGACTCTTCGTCCTGATGTCCGCGATGGGCCTCGCCATGCCGAACACCAACGCCCAGGCCCTGATGCGCACCCCGCACGCCGCCGGGTCCGCCTCCGCCCTGCTCGGCACCACGTCCTTCCTCGTCGGCGCGGTGGCCTCCCCGCTGGTCGGCATCGCGGGCGAGCACACCGCCGTCCCGATGGCCGTCGTCCAGCTGAGCTGCGGCGTCCTCGCCGTCGCCTGCTTCCTGGGGCTGTGCCGTCCGTGGCAGACGGCCCGCACGAAGACCGTGACGGGGGCGTAGGCCCGGGCGGGGGCGGCCTCCCGGCCCACCGCCCGACGCCCGGCCGCTCCCGCCCCCCGGCCGCTCCCGCCACCAGGCCCGGCCGCCCGCCCCAGGCCCGGCCGCTCCCGGCCCACCCGCCGTACTCGTACGCGCCCCTCGTACGCGCCCCCGCGTGAGGGGCCCACCCGTGCGCGACCCCGGGCCGCCCCCGCCCGCCACCCCACCGGCCCGCCTAGACTGTCTCGGTGAACGTCTCCGCCCCCTCCGCCGACTCCCTGCGCGCCGCCCTCGCCGGGCTCCTCGACGGGCTGCCGCCCAACCGGGCCGCCCAGGCCGTCGAGCGGCTGATCGCCAACTACCGGGGCACCACCCCGACGGACGCCCCCGTGCTGCGCGACCGCTCCGACGTCGCCGCCTACGCCGCGTACCGGATGCCGGCGACCTTCGAGGCGGTACGCGGCGCCCTCGGCGCCCTGCGCGGGGCCGCGCCCGACTGGGAACCCCGTACCCACACCGACGTCGGCGGCGGCACCGGCGCGGCGAGCTGGGCCGTCGCCGAGGCGTGGGGGGAGCGACCGCCGCACACCGTCGTCCTCGACTGGGCCGAACCCGCCCTGGCGCTCGGCCGTGAACTCGCGGCCGGTGCCCTGGACGCCGAGTGGCGCACCGCCCGGATCGGCGGCGCGCTCCGCCTGGCGGACACGGACCTCGTCACCGTCTCGTACGTCCTCAAGGAACTCACCCCCGCCGACCGGACGGCGCTGGTGACCGAGGCGGCGCGGGCGGCCCGGACCGTGGTGGTCGTCGAGCCCGGCACGCCCGACGGGTACGAGCGGATCATCGCGGCCCGCACCCTCCTCGTCGACGCCGGGTTCACCGTCGCCGCGCCCTGCCCGCACAGCGGGGCCTGCCCGATCGAGCCCGGCACGGACTGGTGCCACTTCGCGGCCCGGGTCAGCCGGTCCTCGCTGCACCGGCAGGTGAAGGGCGGCTCACTGCCGTACGAGGACGAGAAGTACGCGTACGTGGCGGCGACCCGGTTCCCGGTGACGCCCGCCGTCTCCCGGGTCACCCGCAGGCCGCAGATCCGCAAGGGCCTGGTCCTGCTCGAACTGTGCGGCCGGGACGGCCTCGCCCGCGAGACGGTGACCAAGCGCCACGGCCCGCTCTACAAGCGGGCCAGGGACACCGGGTGGGGCGACACGTGGCCGCCGGAGGACACGGACTGAACGCCCTATCCGCCCCTCTGACCTGGGAGTTCGCCCGCGCGGAGAGGGGTCGGGTCCGTCCTTCCCGCGCGGGCGGGCGGCCTACGGGCGCAGCTCCTGGGTGCAGCACTTCACGCTGCCGCCGCCCTTGAGGAGTTCGCCGAGGTCCATCCCCAGGGGTTCGAAGCCGCGTCGGCGCAGCGGCTCGAAGAGGCCCACGGCCGCCTGCGGCAGCAGCACGTGACGGCCGTCGCTCACCGCGTTGAGCCCGAGGGCCGCCGCGTCCTCGGCCGACGCGATCAGCGCGTCCGGGAAGAGCCGGGCGAGCACCGCGCGGCTGCCGGGCGAGAAGGCGTCCGGGTAGTACATGATCTCGTCCGCCGCGTCGTCCAGGACGCACAGCGCGGTGTCCAGGTGGTAGTAGCGCGGATCCACGAGGTCCAGTCCGACGACCGGGCGGCCGAAGAACTCCTGCGCCTCGCCCTGGGCGAGCGGACTGGACCGGAAGCCGCGCCCGGCCAGGATCCAGGAGGCGGTGACGGCGAAGTCGCCCTCGCCCTCGTTGACGTGCTCCGGGACCCGGACGGCGTCCTCGGCCCAGCCGTTCCCGTGGAACCACTCCAGGTGCCGGGCGGCCTCCGCCCCGCGCTCCGGGTGGGCGAACCGCGCGCCGAGCACCCGGCCCCCGACGACCGTGGCGCCGTTGGCGGCGAAGACCATGTCCGGCAGGGCGGGATCGGGCACGAGCAGGTCGACGGTGTGGCCGAGCGCACGGTAGCGGTCGCGCAGGTCCTCCCACTGGGCGAGGGCGAGCGGCAGGTCGACCGGTTTCGTGGGGTCCATCCACGGGTTGATGGAGTACGTCACCGAGAAGTGCGCGGGTGGGCACATCAGGTAACGGCGGGGCGAGGGCGTGCGCGGGGTGGTGCGCAAGGAGGGCTCCTCACGGACGGGCGGACGGAAGGGCCGGTGGGCGGAGGTTCCGCCGGATCGGTGGACCCCATGGTCCGCCTTCGGAGCCGCGCGCGCTGTGGACCGTTCGGGTGGTTCACCGCCACCCGGTCCGGTACGGGACCGGGCCCCTCCGCCCGTAACGGACCGGGCTTCTCCGCCGGTACGGCACCGGACCCTCCGCCGGTACGGCATCGGCCCCTCCGCCCGTACGGCACCCATCTCAGCGAGACGCTGCGTCTCGTCCGCTGGTAGATTGGCTCCATGTCCGACACCAAGGCTCCCGACGCCTCACGCCGCAGCGAGCGTTCCCGACGTGCCATCTTCGACGCGGCCCTCGCGCTCGTCTCCGAGAGCGGCTTCGCGAAGACGACCGTCGAGGGCATCGCCGCCCGCGCGGGCGTCGGCAAGCAGACCATCTACCGCTGGTGGCCCTCCAAGGCGGCCGTGCTCCTCGACGCCTTCCTCGACCTCCAGGACCGGGCGGCCGAGGCCCACGGCGACGACGCCGGGAGCGGCGGCATCCCCGACACCGGGGACCTCGCCGCCGACCTCCGGTACGTACTGCGCGCCACCGTCGACGAGCTGAACGACCCCGCCGTCGACGGCCCCACCCGCGCCCTCGCCGCCGAGGGGGTCGTCGACCCCGAGCTGGGCGCCCGCTTCACCGAAGCCCTGCTCGAACCCCAGCTCCAGCACTACGTCCGCCGTCTGGAGGCCGCGCGGGCCGCCGGTGACATCGACCCGGACGTGGACCCGCGCACCGCCCTCGAACTCCTCGTCGGCCCGCTCCACCACCGGTGGCTGCACCGCACCCTGCCGCTGACCCACGCCTACGCCGACTCCCTCGTCGACCTCGCCCTGCGCGGCCTCGCGCCCAGGCCCTGACGCGTCCCGCGGTACCCCGGTTCCGCACTCCGGTCACCCGGGGCGCAGGATGGTGGGACCATGGGCAGAGCCGAACGGGCGAGCATGAGGTGTGAGGGGATAGATGGGCGACGGCATCGGCCGCTACCGCGGCACGGAGAGCAAACTCGCACAGTGGCTGCGCAGGCGCCCCGCGCGCACCGCGGCCCCCGACGGGAACGACCGCGAGAAGCTGCTCCTGGCCGTCGCCGCCGCGGGCATGCCCCTGGCCCCCGCCGCGTACCCCGTCGGCTACAGCTGCTCCTGTGAGCGGATCGGCTGTCCCACCCCCGCCCGGCACCCCGTCTCCTTCGCCTGGCAGACGCAGTCGACCACCGACCGCGCCCAGATCGAGCGCTGGGCGCGCAACGAGCCCGAGGCGAACTTCATCACCGCCACCGGCATGGTCCACGACGTCCTCGACGTGCCCCTCGCCGCGGGCCGCGCCGCCCTGGAGCGCCTGCTCGCCGAGGGCGTCGAGGTCGGCCCGGTCGCCGAGTCCGCCGACCCCGACACCGTCGGCGGCCGGATGCTCTTCTTCACCGCGACCCGGGGCACCCCCGAGGACGAGGACGAGTGGTGGCCGTGCGAGCTGGACTGTCATCCGGAGACCATGGACGAGCATCCGGGACTCCGCTGGCACTGCCGGGGCAGCTATGTGCTGCTGCCCCCGGCCCGCCTCCCCGGTGACGAGAGCGCCCACCCGGTCGTCGCCTGGCTCCGGGGCCCCGAGCACCCGCTGCCCGACCCGCTGAACCTCCTGGAGACCCTCCAGGACGTCTGCGCCCGCCATGTCGCCGAGCGCGAGGCGGACGGCGACGGCGGGCACTCCGACCACGAGATCGCCTGGCCGCTGACCCGCTGACCCGCTGACCCGCTGACCCGCTGACCCCACCGGGCCCACCTGACCCCACCGGGCCCACTTGGGTCCACGCGGTCCACTTGGCCCACCGGCGCGCACGGTTCGTCCACGGCCCGTCCGGTGGACGGTGACCGTCGCGCTACGAGCCCTGCGCCCCCACCACGCCCTGGAGCCGGGCCAGGACCGTGACCCCGTCCTGTTCCCGGCCGGCACCGCCCGCCGGACGCACCAGGGCCACCTGGTCGGAGACCCACTCCTTGGTGACGGTGTTCTTGACCTGACCGGTCAGCAGCGCCTTGACGTCGGGATCGACCTTCGGCCGGTAGCCCGCCGCCGCCGTCTGCCGCTCGAAGGACCGGGTGGAGAAGAAGACGAACGCGCCGCCGTCCTCCGTCCGCAGCCCGAACGGCGTGAAGTCGCCCCGGTCCGTGACCTGGTCCAGGAACTGGGTGGCGAGCCCCGGCCGCTGGGCCGCGCCCTGCCGCCGCTCCCGCAGCAGGGACGTGTGGGGCCCGGCGGCGAACGGCCCCGGACCGCCCTTCTGGAGGGCGGCGACGTACGCGGCGCCGAGCTTCCCCGGCGCGACCGCCAGACCCCCGGCGTCCGCCGCGACCGGCACCGCGAACCCGCCCTCCTCGGCGAACGCGGGCACCTGGGACGGCCCGAGGATCACCAGATGCCCGGCCTCCCAGGGCTGCCGGGGCCCGTTGCGCACGAAGAGCAGCAGCCAGCGCTGGTCGCCCGCGCCCCGGTCGACGTCCGTGTTGGGATCGGTGTCCGCGACGAACCAGCGCGGCCAGCCCGCCTTGCGGGGCAGGACGAACCGCGCGTCCGTCAGTTCCAGGGGCCGGTGGCCCGTGTTGCCGCCCGGCTGGGTGGCCGCCCGCGCCCGCAGCCCCGCCTGGTTGATCTCCCCGAGCGGACCGGTGACCCGGTTCGCGGACAGGGCGGGGTCGTTGGCCTTGTCGGCCCGGTTGTAGGCCGTGGTGAAGTCGGCGAGGGCCCGCGCCGCCTCGGCCTCCGTCGCCGGGGGCAGCAGCGCCAGCTCACCGTGGACGGTGACGCAGCCGCCCGCCGTCAGAGCCAGGACGACGGCCGTGGCCGCCGCGCCCGGGAGCCGTGTGTGCCGCCGCGCCGACGACCGCTCACGCGCTCGTTCCGGCGTTCGCCCCAGCCTCAGCCGTCTCATCGGTCGCCTTCTGCTTCTTCACCCGCGCGGACGGACCCGACCCTATCGGGGCGAGGAACAGCGCGAGCGTCGGGACCAGATACAGCGCCCACACCGTGACCTGGAGGACCGTCGGGTCCGGCTGGAAGTTGAACACGCCCTTCAGGAGCGTGCCGTACCAGCTGTCCGGCGGGATCGTCGCCGAGATATCGAAGGCCTTGTCCGCGAGACCGCCGAGGAAACGTGCCTCCTGGAGGTCGTGGACGCCGTACGCGAGGACGCCCGCCGCCACCACGACCAGCATCCCGCCGGTCCAGGTGAAGAACTTCGCCAGGTTGATCCGCAGCGCGCCCCGGTAGAACAGCCAGCCGAGCAGCACCGCCGTGAGCAGGCCCAGGAGCACCCCGGCCAGCGGCGCGTACGTGCCGTCGGAGGAGGCCCGTACCGACGCCCAGACGAAGAGCGCCGTCTCCAGGCCCTCGCGGCCCACCGCGAGGAAGGCCGTGGCGACCAGCGCGCCCGTGCCCATCTGCAGGGCCGCGTCCAGCCGTCCGTGCAGCTCGGACCTCAGGTGCCGGGCCGTGCGCCGCATCCAGAAGACCATCCAGGTCACCAGGACGACGGCGACGATCGACAGCGAGCCGCCGAGCAGTTCCTGCGCCTCGAACGTCAGCTCCTGGGAGCCGAATTCGAGACCCGCGCCGAAGGCGAGGGCGACGGCGACGGCCACCCCGATGCCGATCCAGATCGGCTTCAGGGCGTCCCGGCGGCCGGTCTTCACCAGATAGGCGATGAGGATGCAGACGACCAGGCTGGCTTCGAGGCCCTCGCGCAGGCCGATCAGATAGTTACCGAACACGTCGGTGCTCCTTCTCCGTCAGCTCCGTCAGGAGAACAGCGCCCGGCCCCACCAGTCGTCCTTGTCCCGGACTCCCGGCGGGACCGCGAACAGCGCCGAACCCACGTGCTGGATGTATTCGTTGAGGGCATCCGCGCGGGCCAGCGAGGTCTGCACGGGGATGAAACCGGTCCGGACGTCCTTCTGGTACGCCAGGAAGAACAGGCCCGCGTCCAGGCGCCCGAGACCGTCCGTGCCGTCCGTGAAGGAGTAGCCGCGGCGCAGGATCGTCGCCCCGGCGTTGGTGTCGGGGTGCGCCAGCCGGACGTGGGAGTCCGGCTTCAGCGCCTTCAGGAACGGCTCGTCGTG
This sequence comes from Streptomyces sp. NPDC101490, assembly GCF_044767145.1. Classification (NCBI taxonomy): domain Bacteria; kingdom Bacillati; phylum Actinomycetota; class Actinomycetes; order Kitasatosporales; family Streptomycetaceae; genus Streptomyces; species Streptomyces sp. NPDC101490. Next base: position 551,609 of record NZ_JBIWNI010000003.1, on the reverse strand, counting down.
CTCCTTGGCCTTGCCGACGGCCGCGCCCTCCTTCTTGTCGCGGCCGAAGACGTCCTCCTGCTCGACGAGCGAGGTGCGGTCCCAGGTCTCGATGTGCATCCGGATGCGGCGGGCGACCAGGTACGAGCCGCCGTCCATCCAGGCGGCACCGCCCCGCGCGTCCTCGCCGGAGACCCAGACGTGCTCGTCGAGCCGCCCGGTCTCGGTGCCCGCGATGTTCCGGGTGCCGTCCTTGAAGCCGAAGAGGTTGCGGGGGGTCTGGGCGTCCGGGGTCGTCGAGGACGTCTTGCCGAAGCCGAGCTGCGACCAGCGCACCGCGACCTTGCCGAAGCCGATCCTGGCCAGGTTGCGGATGGCGTGCACGGCGACCTGGGGGTCGTCCGCACAGGCCTGGACGCAGAGGTCGCCGCCGCTGCGGGCCGGGTCGAGGTTGTCGCCGGGGAACCGGGGCAGCTCCACCAGGGCGCCGGGACGGCGGTCCTTCAGGCCGAAGCGCCCGTCGAAGAGCGAGGGGCCGAAGCCGAGGGTGAGGGTGAGCCGGGACGGCCTGAGGCCGAGGGCCTCGCCGGTGTCGTCCGGGGGAGCCTCCGGCAGTCCGCCGTACGCCCCCTCGCCGACCTCGGCACCGGCCGTCATCCGCTCGGCGGCCCGGGTCCAGTCCTTGAGGAGCCGGACGAGTTCCGCGCGGTCCTCCGTCGTCACGTCGAAGGAGGCGAAGTGCAGCCGGTCCTGGACGGCGGTGGCGATGCCCGCCTGGTGCGCCCCGTGGAACGGCACGGCCGCACCGCTGTCGGCCACCGGCACCGGGGTGTCCCCGCGGTGCACCAGGGCGGCGGCGCCCCCGGCGACGGCGGCACCGAGCGCGAGCCCGGCACCGCCCCAGCCGATGACACTGCGGCGGGAGGGCGCGGGCGCCCCGGCCGCCTCCGGTGCGTCCGTCTCGTCTGCCATGTCCGCAGTCCCTGCCATGTCCGCGTTTCCCGTCCCTGCCGACCCGGCGACTACTTGACGACGGCGGCGGCGAGCTTGGAGAGCGGCTCGGCGAGGGCGTTGACGCCGTCGGACAGCTCCTTGCGCTCGGCCTTGCCGACCTTGTCGTACGAGGTGAAGTCGTAACCGCTCTTGTCGGCCCGGTACTTGTCGAGGAGCGTGTTCAGCGCGGCGAACTGCTTGTCGAGTTCGGCGACGAGCTCCGGGTCGTTCTTCTGCGCGACCGGCTTGAGCAGGTCGAAGGACTTCTGCGCGCCCTCGACGTTCGCCTTGAAGTCGACGAGGTCGGTGTGCGAGTAGCGCTCCTCCTCGCCGGTGACCTTGCCGCTGGCGACCTCGTCCAGGAGCTCCTTGGCGCCGTTGGCCATGGAGGTCGGGGTGATCTCGGCCTTGCCGACCCGCTTCACCCAGTCCGCGAGGTCCTTGTCGAGGGTGTCGGCGAGGCTCTTCTCGGCGGTGCCGATCTTCTTGTCCTGCCAGAGCGCCTTCTCCAGGCGGTGCCAGCCGGTCCAGTCCTTCGCCGGGTCCTGGCCCTCCTCCAGACCGTCCTCGCGGACGTCGACCTTGGGGTCGATGTCGCCGAAGGACTCCGCGACCGGCTCGGTGCGCTCCCAGCCGATGCGGGACTCGGCGTAGGCCTTCTTCGCGGCCTCGATGTCACCGGCGCGCACGGCGTCGGTGAAGACCTTCGCCTTGGGGAGGGTCGCCTCGGCCTGGGCCCGCACGTACTGGCGGTAGGCGGCGACGGCCGCGTCCATCTCGGGGGAGCGCTTGGGGCCGCCCGCGACGCCGCCGCCGGTGGCCGTGACCTGCTGGCGGATGCCGTCGCCCTTCATGCCGGGCTTGCAGGCGATCTCGTAGTCACCGGCCTTGATCTCGGCGGTGAGGCTGGCCTTGGTGCCGGGGCCTATGTTCTCGCGCTCGGTGACGATCCGGTCGTCCGGGTAGAGGACGTAGACCTCGGTGATCTTGGAGCCGCGGTTCTCGACGGACAGCTTGACGTGCCCGGCCGGGAACTCCTTCTTCGAGACCTCGCAGGAGTCGTCCTTGGCGACGACGGTGATCGTGCCGTCGCCCGCCTCCGCGTCGCTCTTCTGGGTGCAGCCCGTGACGGCGGCCAGAGCCGCCGCGGTCGCGGCGGCGGTGACGACGGAGAGGCGGACGGCTCGCATGGGGACTCCAGGAACACGGGACGGCTGAGGCGGACCTAACTTAACCGAGGCTTACCTCAGCCATACCCGCCCGTCCAGTGATTCACCTCTCAGCTCCGACAGACCGGACACGAGGGGATAACGGGGGTTCCACGGGGTCTTCATGGCCGGGTCAAGAGGGAGTCAAGGGCGGGCGGATTGACAGATATTGTACGGATTTCGGTTACTCGGAAGTACGTTTCGGTACGACGAGCGGAACACCGGTCCCCGGGTGCGGGAACACCTCCACCGGCTGCCGGTACACCCGGCTCAGCAGCTCCGCGTCGAGCACCTCCGACGGGGGCCCCTCGGCCGTGATCCGGCCGCCGTGCAGCACCCCGATCCGGTCCGCGTGCGCCGCCGCGAGCCCGAGGTCGTGCAGCACGACCACCACCGCGTCCCCGGCCGCCGCCCGCTCCCGGCAGACCCGCAGGACCAGTTCCTGGTGCCGCAGGTCCAGGGCCGCCGTCGGCTCGTCGAGCAGCAGCAGACCGGTCCGCTGGGCGAGCACCCGGGCCAGCGCGACCCGGGCCCGCTCGCCGCCGGAGAGCCCGGAGAAGGGCCGCGCGGCGAACTCCTCGACCTCGGTGGCCGCCATCGCCGCGGCGACGGCCGCCTCGTCCTCGTCCTCCCGCTCGGTGCCCGCCCAGGGCGCCCGGCCCATCCGTACGACCTCGCCGACCGGGAACGGGAAGGCGAGCGCCGCGGACTGCGGCAGCACCGAGCGCCGCAGGGCCAGTTCGCCGGGGGACCAGTCGGCCGCGGGGCGGCCCCCGATCCGTATCTCCCCGGCGGCGGGGGCGATGTCGGCGGCCAGCGCGCCGAGCAGGGTCGACTTCCCGGCCCCGTTCGGGCCCACCAGGGCCAGCACCTCCCCGGCCCGCACCCGGACGCCGACCCCGTCGAGCACCGCCCGCCGCCCGAGCGAGACCCGCAGGCCGACCGCCTCGGCGACCACCTCGCCGGGAGCGGCGGGGGAGGGCAGTGCGCGCGTGCGCCGCTGGGGAAGCAGCGCGCGCAGCCGTACGGCCGCCAGGGAGGCCACGGACGCCTCGGGTGCCTTGGGTGCCTCGGGCGTCACGGATGTCCGGGCCGTCACCGCCGTCACCGCCGTCGCGGTCGTCTCGGCCGTCGCCGCCGTCTCGGATGCGCCGGTCGTCCCAGTCGTCCCAGTCGTCCCAGTCGTTCCGGTCGTGCTGGTCGTGCTGGTCGTTCCGGATGCTGCGGATGTCATGCCCAACCACCTTGCCTGCGACGGGTCCTGCGCAGCAGCCAGAAGAAGAACGGGCTGCCGATGAGGGCGGTGAGGACGCCCAGGGGGAGTTCGGCCGGGGCCGCGACCGTACGGGCCGCGAGGTCGCCGGCGCTGAGGACGACCGCCCCGCCGAGCGCGCTGCCCGGCACCAGGAAGCGGTGTCCGGGGCCGTTCGCCATCCGCAGCAGGTGCGGGACGAGCAGCCCGACGAAGGTGATGATCCCAGCCACCGCGACCGCCGCCGCCGTGAGCAGCGCGACCACCAGGATCAGTGCGATCCGCAGCCGCTCCACGTCCACGCCCAGGTGCCGGGCGGGCCGTTCGCCGAGGGCGAGCAGATCGAGCCTGCGGGCGTAGAAGGGGGCGACGGCCAGGCCGAGGAGGGCGCACGGCAGCACGGCGAGGACCTTGGGCCAGGTGGCCTGGGCGAGCGAACCGAGCTGCCAGAAGGTGATCTGGGTGACCTGGGCGTTGTCGGCGAAGAAGATGAAGAGGCCGATGAGGGCGCCCGCGAAGGCGTTGACCGCGATGCCGGTGAGGATCAGCGTCACGACTTCCGTACGGCCGCCGGAACGGGAGAGCGCGTACACCAGGAGCACGGTCGCGAGCCCGGCGACGAAGGCGCAGAAGGACACCGTCCAGTTGCCGAGGAAGGTCAGTCCGAGCGAGATGGCGCCGACCGCGCCGACGGCCGCGCCCGCCGAGATGCCGATGACGCCCGGCTCGGCCAGCGGATTGCCGAACACGCCCTGCATGAGGGCGCCCGCGCAGCCGAGCGAGGCGCCGACGAGGACGGCGAGGACGACCCGGGGGAACCGGATGTTCCACAGGACGCTCTCGGCGGTCCGGTCGAGCGCCTGCCCGCCCAGCCCGATCCGGTGCTGCACGGAGGAGAGGACGTCGCCGAGCGGGATCTCGTACGCCCCGATCCCGGCGGAGAGCAGGGCGAGCAGCAGCAGGACGCCGAGCAGGCCGACGGTGAGGAGGGGCGCGGTGCGGCGGGCGGCGCGGCTCCCGGGGGCGGGTCCGGCGGACTTCGCCGTGGCCGGTACGGGGGTGGGGTCCGCGGCCTTCCCCGTGGCCGTTCCGGGGGCCGCTCCCGGCAGGGACGCCGTCCCGGGTTCCGGCGGGGTCTTCTGGAGCGCGGTCACTTGGACTCCCCGTACAACTGGGCGACCAGGGACTTCAGGACCCGGTCCGTGCGCGGGCCGTAGTTGAGGAGGACGCCGTCGTCGACGCTGACGACCCGGCGGTCCGTCCCGGCGGGGGTCTCGGCGATGCCGGGGATCTTCACCAGGCCGTCGATCCCGCCGACGGAGCCGAGGCCCTTGCTCATGACGAGGATCGCGTCGGGCGCGGCCTTCGCCAGGGCTTCGCTGGTGATGGCGGTGAAGTCCTTGGTCAGACCGGACTCCTTGCCCGCGTCGATCGCCCCGGCGGCCTCCAGGAGGGAGCTCGCGCCGGACTCGGCCCCGCCGAGGAGGTAGACGGCGGCCGAGCCCCGGAGGTACAGGAACGCCACCCGGGGGTGCTCGGCGTGGGCCGGAATCCCCTTCCGTACGGCGTCGATCCGCTGCTGGGTGCGCTTCTTCAGCGTCTCGCCGGAGCCGGGCACGCCGAGGGCGGCGGCGACCGCGTCGATCCGGGTGCCGACGTCCGCGAGCCCCTTGGCGGGGGCCACGACGACGAGCGGGACGCCCGCCTCCCGGATCTGGGCGATGGCCTCGGCCGGTCCCGTGGTGCCCTCGGCGATGACCAGGGTGGGCCGCAGCGAGAGCACGCTCTCGGCGGAGACGTCATGGGCCCGGGTCACCACCGGGAGTCCGTCGGCCTGTTCGAAGGTGGCGGTGACGTCCTTGGCGACGACGTGCCCGCCGAGGCCGAGGGTGAAGACGATCTCGCTGAGGGAGCCGCTGAGCGGGACGACCCGCTCGGTGGACGTGACGGTGACCCGGCGGCCGTCGGCGGAGGGGACGGTGACGGGGAGTCGGGGCGTGGCCGGGTCGGTGATCGGCTCGACCCGGTCGGGGCCGGTGGAAGCCGGACCGGATGTACTGGCTCCGGTTCCGTTTCCTGCTCCGTCCGGGCCTGCTTGGCCGCCTCCTCCGCCACAGCCTGTTGCCGCGAGGGCAAGCGCGAGCACTGCTGTCAGTGCTCCCGCGAGGCGAGTTCTGCGCACCGGACACCGTCCTGTCTTCGTTCCGCTTCGTAGGGCCGTGAGGTTGGCCGCCCCGGAGGGCTCCCTCTCGGGCCGGATATACCTTAGGTTAGCCTTACCTCACTTACCAGTCCTCGGAGGGGTTCCATGTTGTTGCCCAGACCTGCCCGCGTGCTCGCCGTGACCCTGTTCACGGCACTGCTCGCCGCCCTCGTTCCCGCGGGTGCCGCCCACGCGGAGAGCCGTACGGTGCAGGGCGGACGGCTCGACTGGGGCATCAAGTCCTCCTTCCAGAGCTATGTCACCGGCCCTGTCGCCCAGGGCAGTTGGGGCCTCACCGGCGGAGCCGCCACGGTCGGCGGCAGCCAGTTCCGCTTCCACTCGGCCCAGGGCTCGTACGACCCCGCCACCGGCGCCTTCGAAGCCGCCTTCTCCGGCGGCGTCCGCTTCACCGGCCACCGCAAGCCCGACGGCGGCAACGAACTGGACCTCAGCATCAGCCGCCCCCGGATCGTGATCAGGGACGGCCGAGGCACCCTCTACGCCGACATGGCGAGCAAGGCCAAGGGCAGCGGCAGGACGACCAGTTCCGCGCAGGTCCCGCTCGCCACCCTCGCCGTCGGCGGCATCGACATGCGCGGCGGCGGCAGCCCCGTCTCCCTCACCGGCGTGCCCGCGACCCTCACCGCGCAGGGAGCCACCGCCTTCGCCGGGTACTACCCGGCGGGCACCCGGCTCGACCCGGTCAGCCTCACCGTCGACGTCAGGACCCCGAGGGCCACGGCCCCCAGCACGGCGCCGGCCACCACCCCGCCCGCCCCGACCGGCTCCACGAGCCCCTCTGCCACCAAGGCCCCCGTCACCGGGAGCCTCCGCGCCGCCGCCGTGGACTGGGGCGTCCGCCGCACCTTCCGCGAGTACGTCACCGGCGCCGTCTCCCAGGGCCGGTGGACCCTCGCCGACGGCGCCCAGGACGGCGGCGCGCTCTTCCGCTTCCCCTCGGGCAAGGGCGCGTACGACCCCGGGAAGGGCACCCTCGACGCCGCCTTCGCGGGCAGCGTCCGCTTCACCGGCGCCCACCTCGACCTCACCCTCGGCAAGGTCACGGTGAAGGTCACCGGCGGCACCGGCACCCTCAGCGCCGACGTCACCAGCGCAGGGAAGACCGACCGGGCCGTCCCCCTCGTCACCTTCGCCGCCCGGAACCTCACCCCGGAGAACGGCCTCGCCGTCGTCACCGAGGCCCCCGCCACCCTCACCGAGGGCGGTTCCAAGGCCTTCGGCGGGATGTACCGGGCCGGGACCGCGATGGACCCGGTGTCCCTGGCCGTCGCCGTCGACGCCGGGGCCGCCCTGCCCGCGCTCCCGGACCTCGGCAGCGACGCCGCCCCGTCCGCCGCCCCGTCCGCCCCCGCCACCCCGGCCTCCCCGTCCGCCTCGGCGGCCCCGGCACCCGCCGCCGCCGAGGCCTCCGCGCCGTCCCTCGGCCTGTACCTCGCGATCGGCGCGGGCGTCCTGCTCGTGGCCGCACTCGGCGTCCTCGTCGCGGTACGCCGTCGTCGTACCGGCGGCGAGAGCCCCACGGCCTAGGGCGGGTTTCGAAAGTCCCGCCTGCCTGGCGACGCCTGGCACGCACGCTCGCCGCGTTGTCGGGATCACCCCGATACATCCAGTATCGGGGCGACCCTCCGCCTTGCGATCGCACGCACCAGACGCCGCCAGGCCTGCCCTCTGGGCAGACGACGCCACTTTCGAAACACGCCCTGGCCCCCCGAACCTCCCCTCCCGCGCCCCCCCTTCGCGCACCGCGTCCCCCACTAGGAGAAACCCGTCATGGCCATCCCCCTGCGCCGATCCGTCACCATGGCCGCCGCCGTCGCCACGGCCGCCGCCCTGGGCGCGGGCGCCGTCGCCCTCGCCCTGCCCGCCGCGGCCGAGAGCGCGCCGCCGATGACGCTGGTCGACGGCACGCTCGACTGGGGCATCAAGCAGTCGTTCCGCTCGTACCTCGCCCAGCCGTTCGCCCATGGCAAGACCACGGTGGGGGGAGGCGCCCGCCAGGCCGACGGCAACGGCGTCTTCACCTTCGTCGAGGGCACCGGTACGTACGACATGGGTACCCACGGCACCGCCAACTCCTTCAAGGGCACGGTCCGCTTCGAGGCCCACCAGGGCGCCCTCGACATCCGCATCTCGGACGTCAGGCTGAAGACGAAGGGCTCGGCCGCGCCGACCGGCGAGATCGTCGCCGACGTCGTCACCAAGGAGAAGGACGGCTCCTTCACCACCCACGACGACATCGACTTCGCGGCCCTCGACATGAGCCGGGTCAGGCCGGGCCAGGGCGCGGGCGGCGCCATGGTCTTCAAGGACATACCGGCGAAGCTGACGAAGGACGGCGCGGCGGCGTTCGCGGGCTTCTACAAGGAGGGGGACGCGCTGGACGCGGCGACCCTCACGGTGAAGGTCGGCAGTCGCCCGACGACCCCGCCGACCACGCCGCCGACCACGGAGCCGCCGACCACGCCTCCGACGACGGAGCCGCCCACCACGCCGCCGACGACGCCCCCGACGACGCCTCCTCCGACCACCGAGCCGCCCACCACGCCCCCGACGACCCCGCCCACCACGCCTCCCACCACACCCCCCACCACGCCTCCGACGACCCCGCCCACCACGCCCCCGCCCACCACGGCCCCTCCGACGACCGCCCCGCCCACCACCGAGCCCCCAGCCACGACGGTCAACGGCAAGCTGACCTGGGGCGTGAAGGAGAGCTGGCAGCGGTACGTCGGCCGGACCTGCGGCGGCAAGGTCACCGCGGCCGACGGCGCGGAGCGGAACGGCGCCGCCTACGACTTCGGCTTCCTCAAGGCCGACCTCGACTCCGACGCCCGCAAGCTCGACGCCTCCTTCTCCGGCAAGGTCTCCTTCGTCTGTGACGCGCACGGCATCGACTGGACCGTCGGCGGCCTCCAGGTGAAGGCGTCCGGCACCACCGGCACCCTCCTCGCCGACGTCACCAGCGCGCAGGGCACCCGCAAGGGCGTGGCCCTCGCCTCCCTCGACCTCTCCAAGGCCGACTGGGCCGTGAACAAGGGCGTCGTGACCCTCGCCGGGATCCCGGCGACGCTGACCGAGGCCGGTTCGGCGACCTTCACCGCCCCGGGCGGCCAGGGCGGCTACCCGGCCGGCACCGAGCTGGACCCGCTGACCGTCAGCGTCGCGCTCGACGGCGACGCCACCCTGCCCCCGGGCACCGGCGGCACGGACGGCTCCGGCGGCACCGGCGGTGAAGGCACCTCCGGCGGCGACGGCTCCGCCACCACGGGCGGCGGGAGCTTCGGCGGCGGAACCGTCGGCGGCGGAGGCACGGTCGGCGGCGGCAGCGTGGGCGGCACCTCCCCGATGGGCGGCTCCGGCTCCCTCGCCGCCACCGGCTCGGACGTCCCGACCACCCTCCTCATCACCGCCTCCGCCCTCACCGTGGCGGCCGGCGCGGGCGTCGTCGTCGCCGTGCGCCGCCGCGCGCAGGGCTCCTGAACCACCACCCCGCCACGGCAGGGCCGCACCCGTTTCTCCGGGTGCGGCCCTGCCGCCTTCTCCTGGATGCTTCAATTCCGCCATGAACACGACCGCGTACGGCACCGCCACCGACATCGACGTCCTCCGGGTCTTCTGCGCGGGCGACGGCCGGTACGGCAACGCGCTCGGAGTCGTGAGGGACGCCCGCGCCCACCCCGACGAGACCTCGCGTCAGGCACTCGCCAGGGAACTCGGCTTCAGCGAGACGGTGTTCGTGGACGACCCGGAGCGCGGGATCGTCGACATCTACACCCCGGGACTGCGGCTGCCGTTCGCCGGACACCCGCTCGTCGGCACCGCCTGGCTGCTCGACCTGGAGGTCGTCCAGCCGCCCGCGGGCGAGGTGTGGGTGCGCGGCGACGGCGAGTTCACCTGGATCGAGGCGCGCGCCGAGTGGGCGCCGCCGAGGACCCTGCGCCAGTACGGCTCCGCCGCCGAGGTCGAGGCCCTCGCCGTGCCCGCGCCGGGGGAGTGGATCTACGCCTGGGCCTGGGAGGAGGAGGCGGCGGGCCGGATCAGGGCGCGGGCCTTCCCCGGACGCGGCGACGGCATCGACGAGGACGAGGCGACCGGCGCGGCGGCGCTGCTGCTCACGGCGGAGCTGGGCCGGGCCCTGAACATCACGCAGGGCCGGGGTTCGCAGCTGCTCACTGCCCCCGGCCCTGACGGAATCGTGGAACTGGGCGGACGGGTCCGCCTGGAGGGAACGCTCACGCGCTGAGCGGGAACTCACCGCCCAGCTGCCCGAAGAGGGCGCTGTTGAAGTCGAAGGCGCGCTTGCACTCGTCGACGATCCGCTGCTTCTCCAGGTCGTCGGCGTCCACCCCGTCGAGCAGCTCCCGGTAGGCGCGCTTGAACGCGGCGGGGTTGGTGATGCCCTCGAAGACGTAGAAGCGGACGCCGTCGCCCTTGCGGTCGAAGCCCCAGGTGCGCTCCGCCTTGTCGCGGATGATCTGACCGCCCGAGAGGTCGCCCAGGTAGCGGGTGTAGTGGTGGGCGACGTAGCCGGCGGGCCAGTCGCGGGCGCACTCGGTGATCCGCTCGGCGTAGGCGACGGTGGCGGGCAGCGGGGAGACCCCGGCGCGCCAGTCGGGGCCCCGCAGATGGGCGAGGTCCTGCTCCAGGGCCTCGGTGCGGAACAGCTCGGGCTGGACGAAGGGCCCGGCGACCGGGTCCGTGCGCAGGGCCTCCGCGCCCTCCTCCAGGGCGCGGTACACGAACCACAGCTGCTCGGTGTAGCGGGCGTAGGCGTCGACGGCGAGCCGCCCGCCGAGCAGGTCACCCATGAAGGACGACGTCTCCGCCTCGGTGTGCTGCTCGTGCGAAGCCGTGCGGATGAGCGTCGAGAAAGGGGTGTCCAAGGCATGCCTCCGGGACCGATGGGACGGGAACCAGTGACGATCCTGCCAAGTTAGGCTTGCCTAAGTCAACTGGTTCCCGACGTCCTGTCGGTAAAAGAACTACCCCGTGCGAGGTTCAGGGCAACGTCAGGATCTCGGCCCCGTCGTCGGTCACCACGAGCGTGTGCTCGAACTGGGCAGTCCGCTTGCGGTCCTTGGTCACCACGGTCCAGCCGTCGTCCCACAGGTCGTAGTCGTGGGTGCCGAGCGTCAGCATCGGCTCGATCGTGAAGGTCATGCCCTTCTTGATCTCCGTGGTGTGGTGGGGCGAGTCGTAGTGCGGCACGATCAGACCGGAGTGGAACGACGAGTTGATGCCGTGCCCGGTGAAGTCCCGCACGACGCCGTAGCCGAAGCGCTTGGCGTACGACTCGATGACCCGGCCGATGATGTTGATCTGACGGCCCGGCCGTACTGCCTTGATCGCCCGGTTCAGGGACTCCCGGGTCCGCTCCACGAGCAGCCGGGACTCCTCGTCGACGTCGCCGCAGAGATAGGTGGCGTTGTTGTCGCCGTGGACCCCGTGGATGTACGCCGTGACGTCCAGGTTCACGATGTCGCCGTCCCGCAGGACGGTCGAGTCCGGGATGCCGTGACAGATGACCTCGTTGACCGAGGAGCACAGCGACTTCGGGAACCCGCGGTAACCCAGTGTGGACGGATAGGCACCGTGGTCGCACATGAACTCGTGCGCGACCCGGTCGAGCTCGTCGGTGGTGACCCCCGGAGCGATGTGCTTGGCGGCCTCCTCCATCGCCTGCGCGGCGATGCGGCCTGCGATCCGCATCCGCTCGACGGTGTCGGAGTCCTGCACCTCGGGCCCTGTGTACGGGGTCGGGGCGGGCTTCCCGACGTACTCGGGACGGCGGATGGAGCCCGGGACGGAACGATGGGGGGAGAGTTCCCCCGGTACGAGAAGCGACTGGCCAGACATGCCAGCGAGTCTAACGACCGGGTCTGGGGCAGCATGGTCCCGAAGGAAGGAGCCGACGACGATGGCCCTGTTCAAGAAGCGCACCGTGGGCAAACCGGGCGAATGGTACTACTGCCTGGAGCACAAGAAGGTCGAAGAGGGCCCCGAGTGCCCGGCGAAGAACCGCTTCGGCCCCTACGCCAGCCGTGAGGAGGCCGCCCACGCCATGGAGACCGCCCGCGAGCGGAACCTGGAATGGGAGACGGACCCCCGCTGGCACGACAAGAACCGCACGGAGGGGGACCCGGACTGACCGACCCGCGCGGGAAACGGAGAGGGCGCCGGGGGCGGTCCTCCGGGTGATCCGGCGGTCCGGGTGACCCGGGTGATCCGGGTGGTTTATTGGTTCCGGTCGTTCCGGTCGTTCCGGTCGTTCCGGTCGTTCCGGTCGGTTCCGGGTCCGGTTCCGGCGGGCGGCCCCGCGCGTTCAGACGGGGTCCGGCGCTCCCCGCCGTTCCGGCGTCTCCTGGCCGTCCGGCCTCCGGGCCGCCTCCTGCTGGGCGCGGCGCCGCCGCGAGTCCTCGTCCGTGTCCGAGTCGTACGTGAGGAGCTTCGGCAGCGCCAGGCAGAGCAGGCCCACCGAGGCCACGCAGGCCACACCGCCCGTCCAGACCGCCGTCCGGGTGCCGGTCCAGCCCGCCATCGCACCCGCCCTGACCTGGCCGAGCTGCGGACCCACGCTGTACGAGAGCACCTCGATGCCCGCCAGCCTGCCGCGCAGCTCCTCCGGGATCGTCTGGTTCCAGATGGTCGCCCGGCCCAGCCCGCTCAGCATGTCCCCGGCCCCGGCGAACGCCAGACAGACCAGCACCGCCCACACGTTCCCGAACCAGCCGGCCGCCGCGATCGCCAGCCCCCATCCGGCGGCGCCGCCGACCACGAGCAGCCCGTGCCGCCGCACCCCGGACGTCCAGCCGCTGGTCAGCCCCAGCACCAGGGAGCCCACCGAGCCCGCCGCGTACATCAGCCCCAGCGACCAGTCGGCGTCCAGCTCGTCCGCGAGGAACGGGAAGATCGTGTTCGGGAAGGCGAAGAACATCGCCGCCAGGTCGACCGCGTACGTCCCCAGGAGCACCGGCCGCGACCAGGCGTACCGCGCCCCCTCCGCGATGCCCCGCAGCGAGGGCTTCTCCGCGTCGTGCGCCGGAGGGGCCGGGGAGAGCCTGACGCACAGCACCACCGACACGGCGAAACCGGCGATCGTCACCCCGTACGCGGGCGCGTGACCCGCGTACGCCACGACCAGGCCCGCCAGCGCCGGGCCCGCGATCGAGCCCATCTGCCAGCGCAGCGAGTTCAGCGCCGCCGCCGCCGTCTGGTGCTCGTGCGGCACGATCCGGGCCAGCAGCGAGTCGAGCGCCGGGCGCTGGAGGCCCGCGAGCGCCGAGACGCCCGCCGCGACCACGTACAGCGGCCAGAGCAGCGGTTCGGGGAGCAGCGCGTTGACCAGCAGGAGCAGGGCGAGCAGCCCGAGGCCCGCCTCCGTCGCCAGGATGACCTTCCGCCGGTCCACCGCGTCGGCGAGCGCCCCGCCGTACAGGCCGAACACCACCAGCGGCACCAGCTCCACCGCGCCCATCGCGCCGACCGCGAGCGGCGAGCCGGTCAGCTCCTTGATCTGGAGCGGCAGGGCGATCATCGCCATGGCGCCGCTGAAGTACGTGACGAGGCCCTGGACCCACAGCAGCCGGAACTCGGCGGAGGCGCGCCAGGGCGCGAGGTCGGGCAGCAGGGCGGAGAGCTTGGCGAGCGCGGGGGACACGAGGGGCCATGTTCCGATCCCCCGGCACTCCCGGCAACCGATTAAGGGGCCATCCGGGTCGCACCCCGCCCGTCACTTGGGCTCCACGGGTCACCCGTCCCTCAGGTGTCACATGTGCTTCACCGGTCGTCTGGGCCTCGGCTGTCACCTGAGCCTCGGCTGTCACCTGGACTCCGCTGGTCACCTCGTGCCTCGGCTGTCATTTGGGCTCCGCAGGGCGGCCCGTGCCTCGGCTGTCACCCGGGCCCCATCCACCACCCAGGCCCCACCCACCACCCGAACCCCGGCTGTCATCCCGGCCGCAAGCCGTCCCGTGTGGCCCTGGTCCCCAGCCGCCCCGGGCGGTCCCGGCCCCCAGCCCGTCCCGGGCGGTTCCGTCCCAGGCCCCCCGGCCGTAGCCCCCGCCCGCCCCCCTCACCACCGGTTCGGTGGTGGGGCCGTCAGGCGGTCCGCCAGGTCCGCCAGGCGGTCGCGGAAGCGGCGGGCGCCACGGGGTGACGGCAGGCTGTTCTCCCCGGCCGCCGCGCTCACCAGGTGCTGGACCGTGTCGAGGTCCACCTCCGAGCCCTCCGCCACTGTCAGCGTCTCGTGCGCGAGACCCCGCACCTCCGGGTCGCCGCCGTCCAGCGACAGCACCGTCGCCCCCGCCCGCCGGGCGTCGTGCACCCGCTGGAGCAGCCCCTCGTGCGGCCGCTCCGGCGCCACCATCAGCAGCGTCTCCCCGCGCCCCGCCGCCTCCAGCCGCCCCAGGCCGACCGCCAGATGCGCCGGGGCGCCCGGCAGCACCCGGTGCCGCACCAGCGTCGGCGCCAGCTCCGGCTGACCCGACCAGGCGGCCTCGTCGACCAGGTGCGCCGTCAGGTGCCACGGCTCGTACTCCTCCGTGCCGACCAGCAGCAGCCCGCCCCGGTGCGGGACCACCGAGGACCGGAGCGCCCCCGCGAACCGGCGGGCCGCCCCCGGCCACTCCGTCCCGGCCAGCACTTCCCGCAGCAACGCGACCCTCACGGCATCCATGCGCCCGCATTCTGCCCGGCACCGGAGCCGCCGCGCGGGCGCTCGTACGGGTTCCACCCGTACGGGGCTCCCGGCACCCGACCGGTCGGTAATGTCGGCCCCATGACTTCCTCCAGCGACCCCGCCGCCCCTGCCGCCCCCGCCGTCCCCGCCAAGGCGGCGGCCAAGGACCCCTGGGACCTCCCCGACGTCTCCGGCCTCGTCGTCGGCGTCCTCGGCGGCACCGGCGACCAGGGCCGGGGCCTCGCCTTCCGGCTCGCCAAGGCCGGCCAGCGGGTGATCATCGGCTCCCGCGCCGCCGACCGCGCCCGGGAGGCCGCCGCCGCGCTCGGCCACGGCGTCGAGGGCGCCGACAACGCCGAGTGCGCCCGCCGCAGCGACATCGTGATCGTGGCCGTCCCCTGGGACGGCCACGCCAAGACGCTGGAGTCGCTGCGCGAGGAGCTCACCGGCAAGCTCGTCGTCGACTGCGTCAACCCGCTCGGCTTCGACAAGCAGGGCGCCTACGCCCTCAAGCCCGAGGAGGGCTCCGCCGCCGAACAGGCCGCCGCGCTGCTCCCCGGCTCCCGGGTCACGGCCGCCTTCCACCACCTCTCCGCCGTCCTCCTCCAGGACACCTCCCTGGAGGAGATCGACACGGACGTGATGGTCCTCGGCGAGGAGCGCGCGGACGTCGAGATCGTCCAGGCCCTCGCCGGGCGCGTCCCCGGGATGCGGGGCGTCTTCGCGGGGCGGCTGCGCAACGCCCACCAGGTCGAGTCGCTCGTCGCCAACCTGATCTCGGTGAACCGCCGCTACAAGGCCCACGCCGGGCTCCGCGTCACCGACATCTGAGCCGGTCCCGGCGGGGCGGGGCGCATGGGGGACACTGGACGGGCACAGCAGCCGTACCCGGACAGGAGCCGACCCCCATGCCCCGCCTCGCCCTCTACGCCCTCGTGGTCTGCGCCCTGGCCGTCGCCGCGGCCGTCGTCTCCTTCGTCGAGGGCAGCTTCCTCGGCGTCGTCTGGGTCCTGATCGCCGGACTCTCCTCCAACATGGCCTGGTACTACATCCGCCGCGCGAAGGTGGAGAAGGCCGCGGCCGGACCTGCCGACGCCTGACCTGCGGGGTCGCCAACGGGGGAGACCCCACCGACCCGCCGCCGGATCAGCCCGCCGTCCAGGCGCGGAGGGCCGCGACGTCCGCGAAGGCCGCGACGTTCTTGTCGTGGGGCGTGTCGGTGTACTGGTGGAAGGTCCAGGCCGTCTGGACGCGGGGCTGCCCGGCGGGCACGTAGTCCGCGATCCAGAGACCGTCACAGGCGTACGACGTGGTGTCCACGTTCAGCCAGAAGTCGCGGTTCGTGTAGAGCACCACCTTGTTGCGCGGCTTGAGCCGCTTCACCTCGCGGAGGAAGGCGTCCTTCTCGGCGCAGCTCGCGCGGGTGCCGTCGCCGGTGGTCTCCCAGTCCACGGCCAGCAGGTCGCCGTCCTTCGCGGACGCCTTGGAGACGAAGTACGCGGCCTGGGCGGCGAGGTCGCCGGGCCAGAGGAAGTGGTAGAAGCCGACTACCAGACCGCCGTCACGGCCGGTCTTGGTCTGGTTGGCGAGCCTGGGGTTGACGTACGTACGGCCCTCCGTCGCCTTGATGAAGACGAAGGAGAGACCGGCGGTGTCGTAGGAGGACTGGAACGCGCTCACGTCGATGCCGTACAGCATGGGATTCCTCGTCGTGCCTGAGCAGGGAGGGACTGCCTGCTGGCTACCCCGCCCCGCCGAGGACGATCCCCGGCCCCCACTTCGAACGTCCGCATGAACCCGTCCCCCGTACGAGGGGCGCCGTACGGCCGATGCGGTCGCTTCGGGGGCGGTGACGGGTCGGGGAAGATCGAGCCGTAGGTTCCTGCGGCGCAAGGCGCAAGGCGCAAGGCGCAAGGCGCCCTGCTGGCCAGTAGGCCTCCGATGTGCCAGCGGGTGCCCCTGCCTCCGGTGTCTCATTTCGGCATTTCCTGGAGGATGGTGCCGTGCTGAGCTACTTCTACTGTGTCACCAAGTACGACCCCTCCGACCGCGACGAACACGGTTCCTACACCGGCCCGGAGGACACCGCCAGCGATCACGGCGAGGTCGAGGCGGCCTATCTCCAGGCGGTCGCGGCATTCGCCAGGGACACCGGAATCGATCACTTGGCCGTACGCGAACCGCAAGTCCCCTCCCTGGCACACTTCGGCGTCGAGCCTCCGGTAGCCGGCTTCGGACTGGACGGGCTCTTCCCGTCCGGTCCGGCCGACTTCCACGACGGGGCCGAAGTGCCGCTCGATATCGGGCTGGAACTGGTGCGGGCCATGCTGCGCGACAACGGCGCGTGGTGCAGGTTGGAGGTCGAGGACACCTTCGCGGCCCACGTGGGGTGGGACCAGTACCTCTACATCAGCAGCAGTCGGCCATGCGCGGAGGCGCTGGCCCGGACCCGCGAACTCGGGCTGTTCCCAGAAACCATGGACGCTTCCCCCTACAGCTTCGAGGACGAGGAAGAAGGAATCCAGCGGCCCGGCGACGACGACTTCTGGGCTTGCCTGCACCGGGCCGTCCGCGACGGTGTCGCCGGAGTCCTGGAAGAGAACCCCCTCGGAGGTGCCACACGATGGCACCATCTCGCCGTCGACACCCTCAGCACAGTCCGCGCCGAACTGGCTCCCCGGGCCCGCCTGGGGGTATGGCCTCCCTTGTCCCCCGACGTCGGAACCGTTCTGGGAGCACTCCCCGCCGAAGGCCTCATCGAAGGCGTCTGGCTGGACGATGCCGGCCGTATCCTCAGCGCCATCGCCGACGAGGACGACTTCCCGGAGCTGACCGCGCGGATGTCCAGTGCCCCCGCCGCCGCACTCCTGCCCGTCTCCGCGGATGAACGTGTGCCTCTGTTCACCGCTGTCATGCCTGACGACGACGGAGTTCTCCGAGCTCGCTGGCGGACCCAGCCGACGCCGAACGACCGGCACTGGGCTCTTCGCCATCACCAAGGGTGAGCGCGACGACCCGCACGTCCCACCCCAAACGGCAACGAGCTTCCGAAGTGCCGTCGGAGTTCGGATTGTGCGCCGTCTGCCCGGAGGGCAGGCCTGCCCCTCACGTTGTCGCGGCACCGTCTCGTGCTCGCACTGGGCAACTGTCCGACTACGCACAGCGGTACCGTTGGAAAGAGGGTGGGGGACAAGAGCGTTGAGGGTCTGATGCATGGGAGTGGGGCCAGTGACGACACGACAGCCGAACACCGCGCTTGAACGCCTGTTCCGCGAGAGCGGGTGGACCATGCGGCAGCTCGCCCAGGCGGTCAACCGCGTCGGGACCGAACACGGCACCCCCCTCAGGTACCAACAGCCCTCAGTGCACCAGTGGTTGAGCGGCCACCTGCCGAAGGAATCCGTCCGGCCCCTGGTCCTGGAAGCGTTCGCACGAAAGCTGCTCCGTCCCGTCACGTACACCGAAGCGGGATTCCCCGCGCCCCCGGGAGAGTCGAACCGTCGCCCGGCCACCGTGGAAGGCCTGATCGACCTCGGGAGTCAGGACATGGACCCCTCGCGCCGCAGCGTCCTGGGCGCGGGACTGTTCTCCGTCGCGCTGACCGTGCCAGGTTGGCAAGACGTGGTCGGGCGCATGGAGGCAATCAAGAAGAATCCGAGACTGCGCATCGGTCAACCAGAGGTTCAGGCGGTCAAGGCGATGACCGAACGCCTTTCGGACCTCGATGACGATTTCGGCGGGCGCTATGCACGGCCCATGGCGGCGGCCTTCCTGGTCAACACCGTGACCCCGTACCTCAAGGCGGACACGTCCAGTGAGACGCAGAAATCCATGCTTTCGGCTGCCGCGTTCCTCTGCTACCTGACCGGTTGGATGGCCGTTGACGAGGGTGCCCACGGGCGAGCGCAGCAGTATTACGTGAAAGCCCTGGAACTCGCGGGTGCGGGCGGGGACCACACCACCTACTGCCATGTCCTGCGAGGCATGTCCGTACAAGCCGCGAACCTCGGGCATGGAGTACCGGCGGCGAGGCTCGCGACCGCAGCCGCAGAAGCGGCGCCGGAGTCCACCCCTCGAATGCGTGCGTTCATGGCCGGACAGCAGGCACACGCCCACGCCCTCGCCGGAGAAAAGGCGAACGCGCTCACCAGCCTGCGCGAGGCGGAACGTGCGGTCAACCAGGCGGAGAGTCAACTGGGAACCTTCGGTGGTTTCAGCTCGGCCACCTTAGCGTATTCCACGGCGGAAGTCCGACATGCTTTAGGTGACGTAAAGGGAAGTGTTGAATCCCTGCACGACCATTTCCGTTTACGGGATTCATCGGACATGCAGCGGAGTAAGCTTATTTTTAGCTCACTACTCGCCGAGAGGCAGCTTGAAATCGGTCACCTGGAAGCGGCATGTGCTACTTGGGGCGCCGTTCTGGATGAGTATCCAGCGATTCACTCAGGGCGAATTGATGGACAGATCGGAGCAATTCCGTCTCTACTTTCACCCTATCAAGGAAATTCGCTTGCCCGGCGAACTTCCGAACGGGCCATTGCGCTAGGTGGGAAATGAGAATCCCCTGCACCTCTACCTCGATACGGGTGAAGGTGCAGGGGTTCGCCATGGTTGATGGCCGATCTCGCATGTCCGAGGCGTCAGCGTCCTCTCTGCCGAGCGCAGGCGGCTGCCTGGGGTCCCACGTCAACCAGCTCGGCCGGGAAGCCCTTGCCGCACCGTCTGGAGCCCGGTCTAGATCCCGCAGAACTCCGGGGCCGACTCCCAGAAGCGGAAGAGCTGCGAGCCGCAGTAGCGGGTGAGCTCCGGCACTCCCAGCGAGCGCAGCAGCGTGTCCACCAGGTCGAAGAAGGCTCCGTTGACCGCCGGGACGAACAGCAGCGCGATCACCACGAAGAAGCCGTACGGGGCGAACGGCTCGACCTGCCGCTTCACCTTGTACGACAGCCAGGGCTCCAGGATTCCGTAGCCGTCCAGGCCCGGCACCGGAAGCAGGTTCAGGAGCGCGGCCGTCACCTGGAGGAAGGCCAGGAACGCCAGCGCGAACTGGAAGGCGACCGGCACCCCGTCCAGCGCGCCCAGCCAGAACGGAGCCGTGCAGACCACCGCGAACAGCACGTTCGCCAGCGGGCCCGCCGCCGAGATCACACTGTGCTTCCAGCGGCCGTGGACCCGGCCCCGCTCGATGAAGACCGCGCCGCCCGGCAGACCGATCCCGCCCATGATCACGAACAGCACGGGCAGCACCACACTGAGCACCGCGTGGGTGTACGCCAGCGGGTTCAGCGTCAGGTACCCCTTCGCGCCGACCGTGATGTCCCCGCCGTGCAGGGCCGTACGGGCGTGCGCGTACTCGTGCAGACAGAGCGACACCACCCACGCCGAGGTCACGAAGAGGAAGACCGCGAGGCCGGGCGAGGCGGCGAAGTCCGTCCACACCGCCCACCCCGTGACGGCCATGACGGCGACGATCGCCAGGAAGACGGGGCTGATCCGCCGCTCGTGGCGCCGGTTGGTGGCCGTGGTCATCTCGGAAGCTCCAGGGGACGGGGTCGTACGGTGCCTGATGTGCGGGAAACGTACCGGGTCGCGGGCCGAGTTCCGGAACCGGGCACCGGCTCACGGACAATGGGCCCGTGCGCTACTCCGTTCTCGGCCCGACCCTCGCCCAGGCGCCCGACGGCACCGACGTGCCCGTCGGCGGCCCCCGGGTGCGAGCGCTGCTCACCGTCCTCGCGCTGCGCGCCGGGCGGACCGTCCCCGTGTCCGAGCTGGTCGACGAGGTCTGGCACGGCGACCAGCCGCCCGCCGACGCCGTCGCCGCCCTCCAGGCCCTCGTCGGACGGCTCCGCAAGGCCCTCGGCCGCGACCGGATCGTCTCCGACGGCGGCGGCTACCGGCTCGACGCCCGGCCCGAGGACGTCGACGCCCGCCGCTTCGAGCACCTCGCCTCGGACGGGGTCACCGCGCTCGGCGCCGGAGACCCCGCGAAGGCTGCCGCCCTCCTCGACGAGGCCCTCGGGCTCTGGCGCGGGCCCGCCCTCGCCGACCTGCCGGACCGTGACGCGGAGGCCGCCCGCTGGGAGGCCCGCCGCCTCGACGCCCGCCGCGCCTCCCTCGGCGCCGCCCTCGCCCTCGGCCGGGCCCCCGCCGCCCTCCCCGAACTGACCTCGCTGTGCGCCGCCCACCCGCTGGACGAGACCCTCCAGGCCCTGCGCATCCGCGCCCTGCGGGACACCGGACGCGCCGCCGAGGCCCTCGCCGCCTACGAATCGGTCCGCCGCGCCCTCGCCAACCGCCTCGGCACCGACCCCTCCCCGGCGCTGCGCGCCCTGCACGCCGAACTGCTCGCGGCCCCGGAGCCGCCCGCCGCCCCCACCGGACCCGCGCCCGCCCGCGCGGACACCGTCCCGCCGGGGCCCGCCGCCCCGCCGCCCGGGAACCTGCGGGCCCGGCTCACCAGCTTCGTCGGACGCGACGAGGAGATCGCCGCCCTCCAGGACGACCTGCGGGCCGCCCGGCTCGTCACCCTCCTCGGCCCCGGCGGCGCGGGCAAGACCCGGCTCTCCCAGGAGGCGGCCGAACGCGGCGCGGGGACCGGCGCCTGGCCGGACGGCGTCTGGGTCGCCGAGCTGGCCGCCGTCACCGACCCGGAGGCCGTCGCCGAGGCCGTCCTCGTCGCCGTCGACGCCCGCGAGACGGTCCTGCGCGGCGCGGGCGCGGAGGAGCTCAGAACCGGGGACGACCCCGTCGCCCGGCTCGTCGAGCACTGTGCGGACCGCCGGATGCTCCTCCTCCTCGACAACTGCGAACACCTCGTCGGCGCCGCCGCCGCACTCGCCGAGACCCTCCTCGCCCACTGCCCCGGCCTCCGCGTCCTCGCCACCAGCCGGGAACCCCTCGGCGTCCCCGGAGAGACCCTCCGGCCGCTCGGCCCGCTGCCCGCCGCCACCGCCCTGCGGCTCCTCGGCGAACGCGGCGCCGCCGCCCGACCCGGATTCCGCGTCGACGACGACCCCGAGGCGGCGGCCGAGATCGTCCGCCGCCTCGACGGGCTCCCGCTCGCCGTCGAACTCGCCGCGGCCCGGCTCCGGCTCCTCACCCCCCGCCAGATCGCCGACCGCCTCGACGACCGCTTCCGGCTCCTCACCTCCGGCTCCCGGACCGTCCTGCCCCGGCAGCAGACCCTGCGCGCGGTCGTCGACTGGTCCTGGGACCTCCTCGACGAGGACGAACGCGCCGTCCTGCGCCGGCTGTCCGTCTTCACCGGCGGCTGCGACCTGGAGGCGGCCGAGGCCGTCTGCGGCGACGACACGGGCACCGACGTCCTGCACGCCCTCGGCTCGCTCGTCGACAAGTCCCTCGTCGTCTCCGCGCCCGACGGCCCCGGAATGCGCCACCGGCTCCTGGAGACCGTCGCCGAGTACGCCCGGGAACGGCTGGCCGAGACCGGGGAACGCGCCGGGGTCGAACGCCGCCACCTCACCCACTACCGGGAACTGGCCCGCCGCACCGACCCCGAACTCCGCGGCGCCGGACAGACGGCCGCCACGGCCCGCTTCGGCACCGAGTACGGCAACCTGCGCACCGCCCTGCGCCGGGCCGTCGACGCCTGTGAGGAGGACGAGGCCCTGGTCCTCGTCCACTCCCTGCTCTGGTACTGGCAGATGCGCGACCTGCGCACCGACGCCCTGCACTGGGCGCGGGCCGTGGCCGCCCTCGGACCCGACCCGTTCACCCCGCCCGCCCCGCCCGTCGTCCCGCTCCACGAGGCGTGCACGGCCACCCCGCCGCCGCTCTCCACCGAGCAGCGCTGGGAGGCCAGACGCGGGGTGCGACTGGTCGAGCTGATCAACATGAACCACGAGACCAGCCGCTGGACCACCCCCGAGGGCACCGCCCGGCTCCGCGAGATGACCGCGGGCTACCACCCCGGACTGCCCCAGACCTGCCGTCTCCCCGGCTCCTTCACCTTCTTCGCGGTCCTCCTCGTCGGAGACCCCGGCCGGATGCACGAGCTGCTCGACGCCAGCGTCGACGCCTGCCGCGGATACGGCTACGAGTGGGACCTCGCCAACGCCCTCCAACTGCGCGCCAACATGCTCGCCAACCGGGGAGACCAGGCCGCCGAAGCCATCCGCGACGCCGACGAGAGCCTGGAGATCTTCGTCCGGCTCGGCGACTCCTGGGGCGCGGCCGAAGCCCTCTCCTCCCGCGCGGAGGCCAGGGAACGACGGCTCGAATTCGACCTGGCCGCCGCCGACTTCGCCGCCGCCATCGGCTACGCGGAACGGCTCGGCGCCCAGTCGCAGACGGCGCTCCTGCGCGCCCGGTACGCCGGGACCCTCATCGAGACCGGGCGGTTCGCCGAGGGCGAGACCATCCTGCGGGACATCCTCGACGGCCCCGCGGGCCGCGCCCACGAGATCCAGCTCGGCACCCGGATGTACCTCGGACTCGCGCTCGGCCGCGGTGGCCGCACCGCCGAGGCGCGCGAACACCTCCTCGCGCTGCGCCGGGACTTCGACACCGTGGCCCTCTCCCTCTTCGAGGGCTTCACCCTGGGCTGCCTGGGCTGGCTCGACGCCCTCGACGGCTCGTACGACACCGCGCTCGGCCTCGCCGTACAGGGGTACGAGCGGTCGCTCGAAACCCTGTCGATGACGGTCGCCCCGCAGATGCCCGCGAACCACCTGGTCGTCGCCGCCTGGGCGCTCGGCGGGCTCGGCGGGCCGTGGGCCCGGACCGGCGCGGTGCTCCTCGGCGCCAGGGGCGGGCTGCTCCCGCCGGGCTACCTGCTGCCGCCCGCCGAGGCGGAGAACCTGCGGCGGGCCACCGGGACCGTCCGGTCCGCCCTCGGTGACGAGGACTTCGAGGCGGCACGCGCCGAGGGCGGCGGC
The DNA here is from genome assembly GCF_044767145.1 of Streptomyces sp. NPDC101490. Classification (NCBI taxonomy): domain Bacteria; kingdom Bacillati; phylum Actinomycetota; class Actinomycetes; order Kitasatosporales; family Streptomycetaceae; genus Streptomyces; species Streptomyces sp. NPDC101490. The sequence goes on along the minus strand of NZ_JBIWNI010000003.1, from coordinate 528,373 downwards.
CTCTCTCTCGAAGAGGCCGCCGCCCTGCTCGGTCGCGCCGCCGACGCGATCAGTGGGCGCGCCGAGTCCTGATCCCCCGCTCACCCCCGTGGCGGACTCAGGTCTTCTTGCGGAACTTGGCCACCGCGAGCGGCGCCGTGATCACCGTGATCGCCAGGGACCAGCCGAGGGTCATCCACACGGAGTGGGCGACCGGGCCGCCGTTGACCAGGTTGCGGGCGGCGTCGGCGAGGTTCGACAGCGGGTTGTAGTCGGTGAACGTCTCCAGCCAGTCGGGCATCGAGGTCGGCGGGGCGAAGATCGACGAGCCGAACTGGAGCGGCATCAGGACCAGCATCGCCATGCCCTGGACCGCCTGGGCGGTCTTCACGGTGAGACCCAGCAGGATGAAGATCCACATCAGCGACGCTCCGAAGACCATCGACAGGGCGATGGCGGCGAAGAGGTGCAGGACCGAGGTGTGAATGGTGAGTCCGAGCAGGAAGCCCATGCCGAGCAGGATCGCGGTGGCGATCAGCATCCGGCCGACCTCGACGACGATCTTCGCGATCAGGACGGAGGACCGGGCGATCGGCATCGTCCGGAACCGGTCCATGACCCCCTTCTTGAAGTCGTCGTTGATGCCGACGCCGACGGCCATCGCGATGTTCATGCCCATCATCGCCATCAGGCCCGGGGTCACGTAGTTGACGTAGACCTCGTTGTTGCCCTTGCCCGAGATGGCCCCGCCGAAGACGTACACGAACAGCAGGATGAAGATGATCGGCATCAGGACGGCGTCGAACATCGACTCCGGGTCCTGCTTGATCTGGAGCGCGTTGCGCCGGGCCAGGGCGCCGATGTGGCGCAGGTTCCCGCGCAGGCCTATCCGGCCCTCCGCGACGGGCGCGCGCCGCGCCCGGGCCGGGGCCGGAGCCTGGGCCGGGGAGCCGCCGGGGGACTTGGTGACCGTGGTCGTGCTCATGCGGCGACCTCCTCGTGGATCTCGTCGGAATCGGCGGTCTTCTGGCCGGTGATCGCGAGGAACACCTCGTCCAGGCTGGGCAGATGGGTGCCGATGTGGGCGATGCCGAATCCGCGCGCGCCGAGCAGCGCCACCACGGCCGTCAGCTGCTCGTCGGCGAGGATCGGCACGTACAGCGCGCCCTCGTCGGCGACGATCGTCGAACCGGCGACGCCGTCGAGGCCGGTCTCGCGGAGCGCGGCGGCCATCGCGGGCAGCTGCCCCGGGTCGATCGGCCGCACCTTCAGGGTCCGGCCGCCGACCTTGGCCTTCAGCTCGTCCACCCCGCCCCGGGCGATGACCTTGCCCCGGTCGACGACGGTCAGCTCGTTCGCGAGCTGCTCCGCCTCCTCCATGTACTGGGTGGTGAGCAGGACGGTGACGCCCTCGGCGACCATCCGCTGGACCTCGTCCCACACCTCGTTGCGGGTGCGGGGGTCGAGGCCGGTGGTCGGCTCGTCCAGGTAGAGCACGGCCGGGCTGCCGATCATCGAGGCGGCGAGGTCGAGGCGCCGCCGCATCCCGCCGGAGTAGTTCATCACGGGCCGCTTGGCGGCCTCGGTGAGGGAGAACCGCTCCAGCATCTCGTCGGCCCGGCGGCGGGCGGCGGGGCGGGAGAGGTCGAGCAGCCGCCCGATCATGTAGAGGTTCTCCCAGCCGGACAGCTTCTCGTCGACCGAGGCGTACTGCCCGGTCAGACCTATCGTGCGGCGCAGCTGGCGGGGGTGCTTCACCACGTCGTACCCGGCGACGACGGCGGTCCCGGCGTCCGGGACGAGGAGGGTGGACAGACAGCGGACGAGAGTGGTCTTCCCGGCGCCGTTCGGCCCGAGCACGCCGAGGACGGTGCCCTCCCGGACGTCCAGGTCGACCCCGTCGAGGGCCTTGGTGGCGCCGAAGTGCTTCACGAGGCCCCGGACCTCGACGGCGTTGGTGTGTGATCGCGTCATGCCCCCATGGAACACGGCGCCACCGACAACGCCCCGACAGACGGCCGACAGCCCCGCCGGCGCTCCCCGCCGGGGCTGTCGGCTGTCTGTCGGCGGGGCCCTCGGGATCAGTAGGAGCCGGTGACGCCCCAGACCGAGGTCCTGGTGTTCGCGCGGTTGCTCGCGATGCCCTCGCCGAAGGAGGTGTACCCGGCGTCGTCGAGCATGGGGGTGTAGCAGTAGTACTGGCCCAGGGCCGAGTCCCAGAGGGTGCCGTAGCAGTGGCCGGAGTAGGTGCTGGTCTCGTTGCGGTGGGTGGAGCCATCCACCCGGGGCCCGTCGGAGTAGACCCGGGTCCAGACCGAGCGGCACGACGGGCTGTACCGGAGCTGGATGGTGCCGATCCGGGCGCCGTCCGCGTACAGGGCGGCGGACCTGGCCGTGATGGCGTCCGCGGCGCAACCGCTGTCGATGGGGTGCCGGAGGTCGTGGCCGGGGTTGGCCTGGGCGCTGCCGGAGAGCCCGGCGAGGAGTGCGGTGCCCGCGACGACGACGGCGGCGGCGCGCTGGAGGGCGGGGGAGACGCGCAAGGTGTCCTCCGGGGAGTGGGGTGGGTGGAGCGTGCGGTGGTGAACGTTCCACACGGCCGCCCCGCCGGACAACGGCGTCCCCGTCCCGTCCGGTCCCGTCCCCTTCCCGCCCCTTTCCCGTCCCCGTCCCGTCGCTTCCCGTGGCGTCTCGCCCCGTCCCCGCCGCCTCCCGTCCCCGGGGGCCGGGACGGCGGACGGCCGGGGCCCGCGCGTACGGGCCCCGGCCGTGACCGGCGGCCCGCCGATGGGGGATGTCGGCGGGCGCCGGGTGGTGCCGCGGTGGTCAGTGGAAGGTGTGCTCCTCGGCGGGGAACGCCCCGCCGCCGACGTCCTCGGCGAAGGCGCGGGCGGCGTCGCCGAGCGTCCCGCGGAGGTCGGCGTACTGCTTGGTGAAGCGCGGGACCCTGCCGCCGGTGAGCCCGGCCATGTCGGTCCAGACGAGGACCTGGGCGTCGGTGTCGGGGCCCGCGCCGATGCCGACGGTCGGGATGTGCAGCGAGCGGGTGACCTCGGCGGCGAGTTCGGCCGGTACGAGTTCCAGCACGACGGCGAACGCGCCCGCGTCCTGGGCCGCCTTGGCGTCGCGGAGCAGCTGGTGCGCGGCCTCGTCGGAACGGCCCTGCACCCGGTAGCCCATGGTGTTCACGGACTGCGGGGTGAGGCCCAGGTGGGACATCACGGGGATGCCCGCCTGGACGAGCAGTTCGGTCTGCGGCAGCGAGCGCTCGCCGCCCTCCAGCTTGATCGCGCCGACCCCGGCGTCCTTCACGAGCCGGGTGGCGTTGCGCAGGGCCTGGACGGGCCCCTCCTGGTACGAGCCGAAGGGCAGGTCGCCGACGACGAGCGCCCGCCGGGTGCCCCGGACGACGGCGGCGGAGAGCAGGGTCATCTCGTCCATCGTGACGGGCACGGTGGTCTCGTAGCCGAGGTGACAGTTGCCCATGGAGTCGCCGACGAGGAGGACGGGGATGCCGGCCTCGTCGAAGACGGAGGCGGTCATCGCGTCGTAGGCGGTGAGCATGGGCCACTTCTCGCCGCGGGTCTTGGCGGCGGCGATGTCGTGGACGGTGATGCGGCGCGTGCCCTTGCCGCCGTACAGCGCCCCGCTGCTGTCGGCGGGCGGTTTCTGGGCAGCCTGAAGCGTCATGGCGAACGGCTCCTCGTGTCATCTCGAGGCGCCCTGACGGCGTCCCCGGATCACATCCATGGTGGCACCTCGCCCGGCGGCCGGGGAAGTGGGCCGCAGTGGCGCTGTTCACACCGGCGGGTCGCGGGGCGTCCTCCGGTGGGTCGCGGGCGGGTACGGCCCCGGCGTCGGCGTGCCGTACGGCCCCGGCGCCGTACGGCGCCCACCCCGGTCGGGGTCCCCGCGTCGGGACCGGCTCCCGCCCCGGCCCCGGCCCAGGCCCTCGCCCCCGCCCCGGAGTGCCGTACGGCCCCGGTGTCGGGACCGGTGCCGGGACCGGCTCCGGTCTCGCGCGGTGCGGGAGTGGCGCGGGAGGCGCCCCACGTAAAACCTCGGTCAGCTTTTTCGATACGAGACGGTCTCGTATCGAAATGGACCTTAGGGTGACGCTCATGTCACAACCGTCCACCGCACCCGCCGTACCGGCGGGGCCGCACGTCCCCGAGGCCGTCCACCGGCGCCGCTGGGCCGTCCTCGGCGTCCTGATGCTCAGCCTGCTGATCGTCGTCCTCGACAACTCGATCCTCAACGTGGCCGTCAGGACGATCGCCGCGCCCGCGCCCACCGGCATCGGCGCCACCCAGAGCGAGCTGGAGTGGTCGATCAACTCCTACACGCTCGTCTTCGCCGGTCTCCTCTTCACCTCCGGCCTGCTCGGCGACCGCCTCGGCCGCAAGAAGGTGCTGCTCTTCGGCATCACCGTCTTCGGCATCGGCTCCGCCCTCGCCGCCCTCTCCGGCTCCCCGGGCGAACTGATCGCCTACCGGGCCGTCATGGGCCTCGGCGCCGCCTTCGTGATGCCCGCCACCCTCGCCGTCCTGATGAACGTCTTCGAGCGCGACGAGCAGCCCAAGGCCATCGGCATCTGGGCGGGCAGCGTCGGCCTGGCCATCGCCATCGGCCCGATCACCGGCGGCATCCTGCTCGAACACTTCTGGTGGGGATCGATCTTCCTCATCAACGTGCCCGTCGTGCTGCTCGCCCTCGTCCTGATGGCCTGGCTCGTCCCCGACTCCCGGGACCCGAACCCCGGCAAGGTCGACATACCGGGCGTACTCCTCTCCGTCGTCGGCCTCGTCCTCCTCGTGTACGGGATCATCCGGGGCGGCGAACTGGCCGACTTCACCGACGTCACCGCCCTCGCCCCGGCCCTCGGCGGCCTCGCGGTCCTCGCCCTCTTCGTCCTCCACGAGCGGCGCAGCGACCACCCCGCCATCGACATGACGTACTTCAGACGGCCCGCGTTCTCCGCCGCCGTCGCCGCCATCGCGCTGGTCTTCTTCGCGCTGATGGGCGTCACGTTCTTCTCCGCCTTCTACCTCCAGAGCGTGCGCGGCTACAGCGCGCTCCAGTCGGGCCTGCTCATCCTGCCGCTGGCCGTCGCGCAGATGGTGTTCGCGCCCCGCGCGCGGCTCGTCGTCGAACGCTTCGGCGCCCGCGTCGTGTGCACCGCCGGAATGCTCCTGGTCGCCTTCGGCCTCGCCGCGTTCGCCTTCTTCGACGCCGGCACCCCGGTCTGGGTGATGGAGGCCGTCTTCTTCGTCCAGGGCGTGGGCATGGCGCACATCATGCCGCCGGTCACGGTGGCGATCATGCAGGCGCTGCCCCGGGAGAAGGCGGGCTCCGGCTCGGCCGTCAACAACACCTTCCGGCAGGTCGGCGGGGCGCTCGGCGTGGCCGTCCTGGGCTCGGTCCTCTCCTCCACCTACCGGGGCGAGATCGAGGGGCACCTCGGCGCCGTACCGGCCGCCCTGCGCGGAACGGCGGGCGAGTCGATCGAGGCCACCCTCGCCGTCGCGCAGAAGCTCGGCCCGGCGGGCCGCGACCTGATCGCCCCCGCGTACGACGCCTTCCTGAGCGCCATGCACGTCACGGCCGTCGCCTCCGCGCTGATCGGCCTGGTCGGCGCGGCCGTCGTCGCCGCCTTCCTGCCGGGCCGCGCCCCGGCGACCGCCGCCGCCACCGGCCCGGAGGGCGGCGCCCCGGGGGCCTCGGTGCCCGCGCCGGGCGCCGGGGCGGGAGAATCGGCCCGACGTCGGTAACCGAACGAGAGGTGGAGCGCACGTGTCGCGGCAGGACGGCGGGACCCCGGAACCCCACGACGCCGGACGACGGTCCGGGCCGTCCGCCGAAGGCCCCGGCCCGGCCCCGGCCGGGCCCCCGCCCGCCGCGCCGTGCGACGCCCTCCCCGAGACGGCCGGTGCCCGGCGGGGCAGGCCGCGCAGCGAGGGCGTCGAGGCGGCCGTCTTCGACGCGGTCGTCGGGCTCCTCGACGAAGGGCTGCCGCTCGCCGAGCTGTCCGTCGAACGGATCGCCCGCACCGCCGGGGTCGGCAAGGCCACCCTCTACCGCCGCTGGGCGGGCAAGGAGGAACTCCTCGTCGACCTGCTCCGCTCCATCGAGCCCCCGGACCCGGTGCTGCCCGGCACCTCGGTCCGGGCGGACCTCGTCGCCCTCCTGGAGTCGATGCGCGTGCGCGGGGTCGCCAAGCGGAACTCCACCCTGCTCCACAACGTGTTCGCGCAGATGCAGCTCTACCCCAAGCTCTGGGACGCGTACCACCACACCGTCATCGAGCCCCGCCGCCGCCTCGCCCTGGACGCCGTCCGGCGCGGCATGGCGGGCGGCGAGATCCGCGCCGACCTCGACCTGGAGTTCGTCAACGACCTCCTCACCGGCCCGCTGCTGCTGCGCACCGTCATACGCCCCGGCGGCTCCCTGGAGCCCGGCCTGGCCGAACGGGTCGTCGACACCGTCCTGGAAGGACTCCGTCCGCGCGGCTGACCCCGGCGGCACCCCGGCACGGACCCGGACGAATGTGCGCGTTCTGTCACAGCCCCGCTGTTCATGCCGTCCCCAGGAACTCGCCACGCGCCCGTGTCGTCCCTGGGGGAGTACGACGGACCCGTCATCGCCTAGTGTCGACACCGGGTCACGGGGCAAGACAGCACGGCGGCAAGGCAGTGAGGACAGTGCGATGGCACGGGTGGACATGACGGAGACCGAGCACGGCGGCACCGGGAACGGCCCGGCCGCCTCCCGATTCCGGACCACCCTCGAACGGCTCCGGGGCAGCCGGGGCATCTGGCGCCGGGGCATCCTGCTCGCCCTCTGCTCGGTGGCCCTCACCCTGTTGATGGTCTTCCACTCCGACATCCCCAACCGGATCGGCAACCTCGGCAGCCTCACCGAGACCTTCCTGCCCTGGCTCGGCCTCTTCGTGCCGCTGCTGCTGGTCCTCGCGCTGGTCCGCCGCTCGGCCACCGCCCTCATCGCCGTGCTCCTCCCGGCCGTGGTGTGGCTGAACCTCTTCGGCGGGCTCGCCGCCGACAAGTCCGTCCCCGGCGGCGACCTGACCGTCGCCACCCACAACGTCAACGCGGACAACCCGGACCCCGAGGGCACCGCCCGGCTGCTCGCCGAATCCGGCGCCGACGTCCTGGCCCTGGAGGAACTGAAGGGCGACATGGTCCCCACGTACCGCAAGGGACTCGCGGAGGCGTACCCGTACCACTCCGTCCAGGGCACCGTCGGTCTGTGGAGCAAGCTGCCGCTGCGCGCCGCGCAGCCCGTCGACATCCGGCTCGGCTGGACCCGCGCCATGCGCGCCACCGTCGTCACCCCCAAGGGCGACATCGCCGTGTACGTCGCCCACCTGCCGTCCGTACGGGTCAAGCTCAACGCGGGCTTCACCGCCAACCAGCGCGACACCAGCGCCAACGCCCTCGGCGAGGCCATCTCCCACGACCCGAACGAGCGGATCGTCCTCCTCGGCGACCTCAACGGCACCATGAACGACCGCGCGCTGAACGCCGTCACCTCCCAGCTCCGCTCCACCCAGGGCGCGGCGGGCGACGGCTTCGGCTTCAGCTGGCCCGCCTCCTCCCCGCTGGCCCGCATCGACCAGATCATGGTCAAGGGCGTCGAGCCGATGTCCTCCTGGGCGCTCCCGGCGACGAAGAGCGACCACCTCCCGATCGCCGCCCGCGTCCGGCTCTGAAGCGAACCCGCCCACACCGGGGCGGGCGGCGGCGCCGTCGCCGGACGGAGCCGGACCTCCCCGGCCCCGGTCCGCGCGGGCCTCACCGCCGTCGCACCGGTGACCGCCGTCACGGCGGGCCTCCTCGACCGCCGTACGCCCGAGGGGCCTCCCGCGTCGTGGCGGGAAGCCCCCTCGGGGTGGCCGGACCGGCGGTCAGCCGGCCGGGCTCTCCCGCCAGCGGTTCGTGATCGGCAGCCGCCGGTCCTTGCCGAAGCCCTTCGCGGAGATCTTGGTGCCCGGCGGGTACTGGCGCCGCTTGTACTCCGCCGCGTCCACCATCCGCAGCGTCCGGGTCACCAGCTCCTCGTCGAAACCGGCGGCCACGATCTCGTCCCGCCCCCGGTCCTGGTCCACGTACAGCGCGAGGACCGCGTCCAGGACCGCGTAGTCCGGCAGCGAGTCCGTGTCCAGCTGCCCCGGGCGCAGCTCCGCGCTCGGCGGCTTCGTGAGCGAGTTCTCCGGGATCGGCGGGGTCCGGCCGCGCTCCGCCGCCGCGCGGTTCCGCCAGCGCGCCAGCCGGAACACGTCCGACTTGTAGACGTCCTTGATGGGCCCGAACGCGCCGACGGAGTCGCCGTACAGCGTCGAGTAGCCCACCGCCAGCTCGGACTTGTTGCCCGGCGCGAGGACGATGTGGCCCTCCTGGTTGGAGATCGCCATCAGCGTCGTGCCGCGCAGCCGTGCCTGGAGGTTCTCCTCCGCGAGCCCGGTCAGCCCCAGCGCCCCCATGTACGCGTCGAACATCGGCTCGATCGACACCGTGCGGTAGTGCAGCCCGGTGCGCCGGGCCAGCTCGGCCGCGTCGTCGCGCGAGTGGGCCGAGGAGTACGCGGAGGGCATCGACACCCCGTACACGTTCTCCGCGCCGAGCGCGTCACAGGCGACGGCCGCGACCAGCGCCGAGTCGATGCCGCCGGACAGCCCGACCAGCACCGAACGGAAACCGTTCTTCGCGATGTAGGCGCGCACCCCGACGACCAGCGCGGAGTACACCTCCTCCTCGTCGTCGAGCCGGTGCGCCAGGCCGCCCGTCAGCTCCGGCTCGTACGGCGCCAGGGGCTCCTCGGAGAGCACCACCCGGTCGATCCGCAGCCCGTCGTCGACCACGCCCTCCGGCGCGTCCGGGGCGGCGGCCGGAAGCTCCAGGTCCAGGATCACGCTGCCCTCCACGAACTGCGGGGCCCGCGCGACCACCTCGCCCGCCGCGTCCACCACGATCGAGTCGCCGTCGAAGACCAGCTCGTCCTGGCCGCCGGTGCTCGCCAGGTACGCGGTCACGCACCCCGCCTCCCGGGCCCGCCCCCGGACCAGTGCGAGCCGGGTGTCGTCCTTGTCCCGCTCGTACGGCGAGGCGTTCACCGACAGCAGCAGTCCGGCCCGCGCCGCCCGCGCCGCCGGGACCCGGCCGCCGTCCTGCCACAGGTCCTCGCAGATCGCCAGGGCCACGTCGACACCGCGCACCCGGACGACCGGCAGGGTGTCGCCCGGCACGAAGTAGCGGTACTCGTCGAAGACGCCGTAGTTGGGCAGGTGGTGCTTGGCGAAGCGCAGCACCACCTCGCCGCCGTACAGCACGGCGGCGGCGTTCTCCGGAGAACCGGCCGGACGGCCGAGCCGGGGCACGGCCCGCTCGGACCGGTCCAGATAGCCGACGACGACCGGCACCTCCCCGAAGCCCTCGTCCGCGAGGCGGCGGGCCAGCGCGCGCAGCGCCGTCCGGGACGCCTCGATGAACGAGGGCCGCAGCGCGAGGTCCTCGACGGGGTACCCGGTCAGCGCCATCTCGGGGAACGCGACGAGGTGCGCGCCCTGCCCGGCGGCGTGCCGGGTCCAGCGCACGATCGCCTCGGCGTTCCCGGTGACGTCTCCGACGGTTGAGTCGATCTGATTCAGCGCGAGGCGTAGTTGAGGCACACGGCCAGTCTAATCGTCAGACCGACGCGATGTCCTGGGAAAGCGGGGCGCGGAACCGGCGGCTACTTCACCGGGCCGCTCCAGATCACCGTGTCGTACCGCAGAATCTCCGGCTCCAGCTCCACCTGGATCTCCTTGTCGGCATCGGCCGGCAGGGCGAAGGCGAAGTCGCTGGTGGCCCGCTTGCCCGGCAGCACCGTGCCCCGGAACATCTCGGTCGCCCGGCTCCCGTCGAAGATCGTCCCCGCCTCGGCGCCCTTCGCGTCCTTCGCCATCGGCAGCGCCGAGGTGACGTTCAGGGCCCGGTCACCGCCGTTGACGATGGTGATGGTGAACTGGACCGCCTTCTGGCCCTTCTCGTACCCGGCGGCGAAGGCGTCGGGGCGGTAGTGGCGGGGCGCGGAGACGGTGACCTTCACCCCGTCGTCGTAGGTGTGGGTCTTCCCGAACGCCAGCACGGCGGGGCCGGTCTCGGTCGGCTCGGGCTCCGGTGCGGGCGTGGTCCCGGGCGTGGCGGACGTCCCGCCGGGCGTGGCGGACGCCTCGATCTGGAGGATCCCGCCCTCGTCCTCGATCGTGTTCACCGCCAGGGCGAGGACGAGCAGCCAGACCGCCGCGACGACCAGGCTCACGGAGCCGAGGACGATGCCCGCGACGGACTGCCCCCGGTCGTTCGTCTCGCCCCGCCTGGCGCGCCCGAGGCCGACGATGCCGAGGACGAGGGCGACGACGCCCATGATCCCGCCGAGCCAGAAGAGGAACGGGACGATCGCGAAGACCAGTCCCACGATGCCGACGACCATGGCGCCGACCCCGAGCGCCGTACGGGCGGGCGGTGCCTGGAACGGCGGCGGCGGACCCCAGACGGGCGGTCCGGGGGTGTGCGTGGGCGTGGTCATGCGAGTCCTCCGAGCTGGTCAGAAGATCCGACGTTAGACCGCCCGCACAGGGTCTGGCCAGCGGATTCGTCGCCGATGCGGCATCGTGACCGGCCGAAGGCGAGGAGCCGGGGCGCCCGACCGCCCCCGACCGATCGCCCCGGCCCCGCACCGGGTCGTATCCGACATCCCGCCCACCCCGGGCTCGCCTCCGTGCCCGCCGCCGCCCCCGCCGTTCGACATGCGGGGCGGACGGGCCCCGCCGATCATGGCCCCATGACGACCACGGACGATCCGGCGGAGTCGGAGCGGTCCGCCGGGGCCGGCCCGGCGGACCTTCAGGGCGACGGCACCAAGAGGCAGTTCATCTCCTGGCTGACCCTCGCGTTCATGACCACCGCGTCGGTCGCGAGCCTCCGGCCCTCGCCGACCATGGCCATCTACGGCCTCGCCGCGATCTTCCTCTATCTGCTGCCCGCCGTCGTCTTCCTGCTCCCCACCGCCCTCGTCGGCGCCGAGCTGGCCTCCGGCTGGAGCGGCGGCATCTACCGCTGGGTGAGCGAGGCGCTCGGCAAACCGCTCGGCTTCCTCGCGGTCTGGTGCCAGTTCGCCATGACCATCGCGTACTACCCGAGCCTCCTCGCGTACGTCGCCTCCACCTTCGCGTACGTCATCGACCCCTCCCTCGCCGAGAACGGCCTCTACGTCGCGATCGTCATCGTCGTCGTCTACTGGTCAGGGGTCCTGATCTCCTCGCGCGGCACGCGGACGATCGCCGGGCTCTCCTCCTTCGGACTGATCATCGGCACCCTCGTCCCCGGGGTGCTCCTCGTCGCCCTCGGCATCGTCTTCCTCGGCCAGGGCAACCCCTCCGCGCAGCCCATGAGCCCCGACCACTGGCTGCCCCCGTGGACCGGCCTGGCGAGCCTGGTCCTCATCGTCAACAACTTCCTGTCCTACGCGGGCATGGAGATGAACGGCGTCCACGTCTCCTCGCTGCGCGACCCCGGGCGCGAGTACCCCAGGTCCATGTTCCTGGCCACCGGCCTGGTCCTGCTGATCTTCATCCTCCCGGCCCTGGCCATCGCCTGGGTCATGCCGTCCTCGCAGCTCAGCCTGACCGCCGGTCTGATGCAGGCGTTCCAGGCGTTCTTCGACCACTTCTCCATCGGCTGGATGACGAAGGTCGTCGGCGTCATGCTGGTCTGCGCGGCCCTCGGCGGGATGCTCACCTGGCTCTCGGGACCGGCCAAGGGGCTCGTCCTGCTCTCCCGGCAGGAGGGCTATCTGCCGCCCTCGCTCCAGAAGTTCAACAAGGACGGCGCACCCCGGAACATCATGGTCGCGCAGGGCGTCGTCACCACCCTGATCGGCGTCCTCTACGCCTTCAGCGACGACGTCTCCAGCGCGTACTGGATGTTCTCCGTCGTCACCGTGCAGATCTACCTCATCGCGTACCTGCTGATGTTCGTCGCCGTGGTCAAGCTCCGCAGGACCCGGCCCGACGTCGAACGGGGCTTCCGCGTGCCCGCCGTCGCCTGGGTCGCGGGCACCGGCTTCGTCGCCTCGGTCGCCGCGCTCGCCATCGGCTTCGTTCCGCCGGAGCAGTTCGGCGGCCAGCCGCTCTGGCGCTATCTGCTGATCGTCGGCGGCGGACTGCTGGTCCTCGGGCTCGTCATCCCGGCGGCGCTCCTCAAGTACCGCAAGCCCGGCTGGATCCATCCGGATCACAGGCAACCTTCCGACGCGATCTGACGTCCCACCCGATATGCCCGCAAAGGTCACCCGCGCCGCCGCCGTCCTGCTCGCCCTCGGCGCACTCGCGTACACCACCTGGGTCGTCGAGGTCGTCGTCCAGACCGGCCTCGACCCGATCCGGACGTACGTCTCCGAACTCGCGGCCCAGGACCAGCCGCTCGGCGGCCTCTTCCGCGCCACCGACCTCGCGGCCGGCGCCCTCGTCCTGGCGGGCGCGCTCGCGGGCCTCCTCACCACGACACGGCGGTACGGGGCCGGGGCCGGGACGACCGCCGTCGGCTCCCCGCCCGGGGCCGGAACGACCGCAGCCGGGTCGGCGCCCGGGGCCGGGGCGGCCACGGTCGGCCCGGCACCCCGGGCCGGGGCGGGCCCCGAGGGCTCCCCGCCCCGACGCCGACGGCCCTGGGAGGTCGTCGGCTGGGCGGCCCTCGCGCTCTTCGGCGCCGCCACCGTCGCCGACTCCCGCCTCCCGCTCAGCTGCGCCCCGACCGTGGACCCCGCGTGCGCCGCCCGTGAGACCGCCGGGCTCGTGCCCGCCACCCATACGGCCCACGCGGTCAGCTCCAGTCTCGCCATGACCGGCGCGCTGGTCGCCATAGTCGCCCTGACCGTCGCCGCCCGCCGCCACGGACGTCTGCGCCCCCTCGCCAGGACCGGTCCCGTCCTTGTCGTCCTGGAGTTCGCCGCCACCGCCTGGACCCTCGTCGCCGTCGCCGCCTTCGAGGCGGGGAAGGGCATCTGGTCGCTGGGCGCGGGCCAGCGGCTCCAGGTCCTCCTGGTCGCCGTCTGGATCGGGGTCCTCGCGTACGCGCTGGCCACCGAGGACCGCCGGGAGCGGCCATGACCTTCGTCCGGATCGCCGGAACGGTCCACCACGTCACCGTCGAGGGCGCGGGACCCGTCTGCGTCCTCGCCGCGGGCCTCGGCCTCAGCTGGTTCGACTGGGACCCGGTCGTGCCGCTCCTCGCCCCGCACCGCACCGTCGTCCGCTTCGACCGGCCCGGACACGGCCTCTCCGCCCCCGCCGCCTCGCCGCCCACCGCCGAGGGCGAGGCCGACCGGATCGCCGCCCTCCTCGACGCGCTCGGCCACCCCGGACCCGTCACCGTCGTCGGGCACTCGATCGCCGGGTTCCACGCGGAGGGCTTCGCCCGGCTCCACCCCGGCCGGACCGCCGCCCTCGTGCTCGTCGACTCCTCCGTGGAGGAGCACCCCCGCCCCGCGCGTCTGCCGCGGGCCGTGCCGCGCGCCCTCGGGGCCGTACTCGCCGCCGCCGGTCTGCCCGCCGCCCTCGGCCCCGCGCTCCGGCGCGCGGCCGTCCGCCACGACCCGGCCCCCGCCGAGCTGGTCCGCCGCGTCTACCGCACCTCACGGGTCTTCCGGGGCACCCTCCTGGAGAACTCGCGCTACGGAGCCGTCGCCGCCGGACTCGACGCCCTGCGGGCCGCCCACCCGCTCCCGCCCGGCCTGCCCGTCACCGTCCTCGCCGCACCCGACGGCTCCGCCCGCTGGGAGGCCCGCCAGCGCGCACTGGCCCGACGGCTCGGCGCCCGCTACGAGGCGGCCGTGCCGTCGGGCCATCTGGTCATGCTGGACCGCCCGGACGCGGTGGCGGACGCGGTCCTGCGCGTCGGCGCACCGGACGGACCGCACGGACCGCACGGACCGGGAGGTCCGGAGGGGCTGGGCCGGTCCGGGTCCGGATCGGGGTCGGGGGAATCCCGCGGGTCCGGTCAGGAGGCCGCGTAGACGCTCGCGCAGAACCCCTTGATCTGCTCGTCCGACAGGTGCTGCGCCAGATCGGCCTCGCTGATCATGCCGACGAGCCGCTTCTCCTCGATCACCGGCAGCCGCCGGATCTGATGGCTCTGCATCTCCTCCAGGACGGCGCCGACGTCCGCGTCCGCCTCCACCCAGCGCGGGGTGCCCTTCGCCATCTCCCCGCAGGTCACCTTGGCCGGATCGTGCCCCATGGCCACACAGCCGACCACGATGTCCCGGTCCGTGAGGATGCCGCAGAGGCGTTCGTTCTCGTCGGCGATGGGCAGCGCGCCCACGTCCAGGTTCCGCATCAGCTGGGCGGCGCGGTCGAGCGTCTCGTGTGCCGGGATCCACTGGGCCCCGGGATGCATGATGTCCTTCGCCGTGGTCATGGGGGAGCACCTTTCGTCGGACGCGGTCAGGCGTACGTCCCCGAGCACCCTCATTCTCGGCGCGCGACGGGGCCCCCGCGACCGCAGTGGTCACGGGGGCCCCGTCGTACGCGGACCGGTGCCGCCGGTGTCCGCGGGGCCTCAGGCGCCGCGCTTCCTCAGCATGTCCGCCATCAGCGCCATCTCGGACCGCTGCCCGTCGACCATGCCCTGCGCGAGGTTCCGCTCGACGTCCACCGAGCACTTCTGGACGCAGCCCTCGGCCATGTGGACACCGCCCCTGTGGTGCTCGGTCATCAGCTTCAGGTACAGCACCTCGGCCGCACGGCCTTCGGCCTTCCGCAGCTCGTCCAGCTGCGCGTTGGTCGCCATCCCGGGCATGAGGGCCCCGTCGAGCGGACCCGTGTCACCGGAGGCGCCCATGCCCATCCAGGCCATCGGCTCGGTCCCGGACTCGGTCTTGGGCAGCCCCCACAGGTCCAGCCAGCCGAGCATCATGCCCCGCTGGTTGGCCTGGGTGTTGGCGATGTCGTACGCGAGACGGCGCACCTCCTCGTTCCGGGTGCGGTCCCGGACGATGAACGACATCTCGACGGCCTGCTGGTGGTGGACGGACATGTCCCGGGCGAACCCGGCGTCCGCCGACAGGGAGGCGGGCGTACGGGGCGCCTCCTCACCGCCCGAGGCGACGGTGACCGCGCCCCCGGCGAAGAGCAGCGCGAGGGCGACGGCGGTGACCGCCGCGCCCTGCGTGCGGTTCAGCCTCACTGGCCCATCCCGGCGCCGCCCATGCCGTCCTCACCGACGCCACCGGTGCAGGCGGCCCCGGGCTCGGGGGTCTGCGGCCCCTGGACGTACTTGGTGAAGAAGGCGTCGATCCGGGGGTCGCTCGCGCTGTCCACGGTGACCTGCTTGCCCCACGCGGTGAGCATGAGCGCCCCGGCCTGGTCGTCCACCGGGCTGATCATCGTGTACTTGGTCTTGCCAACCTTCTCCTCCAGCTTCTTCACGTCACCGGGGGAGGCCTTCTTGTTGTACGTCACCCAGACGGCGCCGTGCTCCAGGGAGTGCACCGCGTTCACCTCGGCGATCGTCTTCTTGTAGACGACGCCGTCGCAGTTCGCCCAGACCGGGTGGTGGTCGCCGCCGGCCGCGGGCTTCATGTCGTACTTCACGGCCGTCTCGACGTGGTTGCGGCCGAGCTTCTTCGCGTCCCAGGACTTCTCGGCGGCGATCGGCGCCTTCGCGGCGGCGTCCTTGGCGTCCTGCTCGTCGGACTTCTTCATCAGGACGACGGTGCCGAAGCCGACGAGGCCCAGCACGACGACACCGGAGATGCCGATCGTGATCAGCCGGCTGCGGCGCTCGCGGGCCTGCTCGGCGCGGCGCATCTCCTCTATTCGGGCGCGGCGGTCGGCGGTGGTGGAGCGGTTGGCGGCCATGGTGTGTCGTCCTTCTTCGGGGGTGGGGTGGAGTTCGGTGCGGGACGTGCGGGGCGGGGGGCCCGCCGCCGTCACGTCCGGAGAACCTGAAGGACGTACAGGTCGGGTGCGCGGGGCTGGGCGGCCGAACGCACCGCCCGGCCCTCGTGCGCCGACGGCGCGGGGCGCGGCGGCCCGTCCGCCGCGTGCGGCGGATCGAGCGGGGGCGCGCTGAGCACCGCGGGGGAGAGGGACGGGAAGAGGGAGCAGCCGCCGCGGTCGTACGGACAGACGTACTCGGCGGCGGAGACCCCGGCGAAGACCCCGGCCGGGGCGGTGGCCGCCCGGGGGGCCCGTTCGGCGGGGGCGCCGTGGTGGCGTTCCGCGCCCGGTCCCGCGCCCAGACAGAAGAAGAGCGCGGCGAGGAGCGTCGCCACGGCACTCATCAGTGCCACGGGACGCGCGTGCCGGGACGGGCGTTCGAGCCGTGGGGCTCCCATGTGCGCAGATCGTAGTGGGCGCGGACGCTCCGTGGGCCGAACGGGGTACCTCTCGGTGCCGACGGGACGGTGGCGGGACGGCGTACGGCACCGGGGCACGGGTGTTCTCCCGTTACCTGAGTCACACCCGAGCGGGCACTATGGGTGTGCAACGTGCGCGAAACCATGTGGTGGGATGCTCAGGTGCCCCCCGACGTTGCCCGAGGCGGTGGGAGCAGGCGGCCTGACCAGCGAGGATGGGTGTGGAAATGGACAAGCAGCAGGAATTCGTGCTCCGTACGCTCGAAGAGCGCGACATCCGCTTCGTACGTCTGTGGTTCACCGACGTGCTCGGTTTCCTCAAGTCGGTCGCCGTCGCACCGGCCGAACTGGAGCAGGCGTTCGACGAGGGCATCGGCTTCGACGGCTCCGCGATCGAGGGCTTCGCCCGGGTCTACGAGTCCGACATGATCGCCAAGCCGGACCCGGGCACCTTCCAGATCCTGCCCTGGCGCGCCGAGGCCCCCGGCACGGCCCGGATGTTCTGCGACATCCTGATGCCGGACGGCTCGCCGTCCTTCGCGGACCCGCGCTACGTCCTCAAGCGGGCCCTCGCCAAGACCTCGGACCTCGGCTTCACCTTCTACACCCACCCCGAGATCGAGTTCTTCCTCCTCAAGGACAAGCCGCTCGACGGCACCCGGCCCACCCCGGCGGACAACTCGGGCTACTTCGACCACACCCCGCAGAACGTCGGCATGGACTTCCGCCGCCAGGCCATCACGATGCTGGAATCGATGGGCATCTCGGTGGAGTTCAGCCACCACGAGGGCGCCCCCGGGCAGCAGGAGATCGACCTCCGCTACGCCGACGCGCTCTCCACCGCCGACAACATCATGACGTTCCGCCTGGTCATGAAGCAGGTCGCGCTGGAGCAGGGCGTCCAGGCCACGTTCATGCCCAAGCCGTTCTCCGACTACCCGGGTTCGGGGATGCACACGCATCTGTCCCTCTTCGAGGGCGACCGGAACGCGTTCTACGAGTCGGGCGCCGAGTACCAGCTCTCCAAGGTGGGCCGCTCGTTCATCGCGGGTCTGCTGCGGCACGCGGGCGAGATCTCCGCCGTCACCAACCAGTGGGTGAACTCGTACAAGCGCATCTGGGGCGGCTCGTCCCGCACGGCGGGTTCGGGCGGCGAGGCCCCCTCGTACATCTGCTGGGGCCACAACAACCGCTCCGCCCTGATCCGCGTCCCCATGTACAAGCCGGGCAAGACCGGTTCGTCCCGGGTGGAGGTCCGCTCCATCGACTCGGGCGCCAACCCGTACCTGACCTACGCGGTCCTCCTCGCGGCGGGCCTCAAGGGCATCGAGGAGGGCTACGAACTCCCGCCGGGCGCCGACGACGACGTCTGGGCCCTCTCCGACGCGGAGCGCCGGGCGATGGGCATCGAACCGCTCCCGCAGAACCTGGGCGAGGCGATCTCCCTGATGGAGAAGAGCGAACTGGTCGCGGAGACCCTCGGCGAACACGTCTTCGACTTCTTCCTCCGCAACAAGAAGCAGGAGTGGGAGGAGTACCGCTCCGAGGTCACCGCCTTCGAACTCCGCAAGAACCTGCCGGTGCTGTAACCGCAGGTCAGGGACTTAGGGAACGCGGTGAGGACGGGTCGCCCGGTTCAACCGAAGCGACCCGCCCGCAGTCCTGATCAGCTCTGGGCCGTCTGTGGGCCGTCAAGCGCGGACGGGCGGCCCAAGTACACCTTGTCCATGGCTACGCGGGCCCGCCCCTCGCTGCTTTGAAGCGGATGGGTGTAGGCCGGCTGCGCGGTCGGCACTTGAGCGGGCGACCGAGCTCCTCCCCGATGACGGCGAGACGCGTGACGCCGACATGTTGAGCATCTTCCTCAACATCGGTCACCTGACGCGGTGGCGCGGGAACGTCCTCGCCAAGCTCGGCGACGCCTCAGCGATGGAGGAGCTGTACGCGTCGCTCGACAGTGCCGACGATTCCTTTGTACGCGCGAACTCCGGGCTGTACTGCGACCTCACCCAGGCGCACCTTGCCCGGGGAGAGTTGGACGACGCGCGGTCCCATCTCCAGAAGGCCAGGTTGCTGGCGAACCGCACGGGCTCCGTGCGGTTCCGCCTGCGAGTGGAACTCCTTACCGGTCGCCTCTAGCTCGCGACGCCAGGATGTGGAGCAGGGCCACAAGCGTGCCCGACCCCATGAGCTTGCCCTCGGACATGAGGCGCGGGATGTCGCCGAGAGGGATCCAGGCGCTTTCGCCCGCCTCCTCGGCATCGGTGGGCTCGCCAACCTTCTCGGCGCCACGCGCCACGAAGATCTCGTGCGGCGGGTCGACCATGCCGATCATCGGCTGGTAGCTGACGACGTGCTCGACAGGGCCGGGACGCCAACCCGTCTCTTCCTCGGTCTCGCGGGCCGCAGTGGTAGCGGCATCCTCGTCTGCGTCCACGATTCCACCGGGCAGCTCCCAGCCCCACTGCTCTGGCACAAAGCGGTAGCGCCACAGCATGAGCACGCGGTCTTGGTCGTCGATCACAGCGGTGATGGCCACACGGAAGAGCCGAACGACGTGATGCTCGAAGCGCTCGACGCCGGGCGGCTCCACGTCGACCAGGTCCAGATTCACCCAGCGGTTCTCGTAGACATGGCGAGAGCCGTGGATCTTCCAGGGCTCCATCTCCGCTGGCGTGGGGACGCTCTCGCCGCCGAGGACCCGATAGGAGCGGCGGTCGTGAGCCTTAATGAAGTGCTCGTTGGCCAGACGTACGAGTACCTGACGCAGCGCGGTACGGCCGATCTCAAGCTCGGTGCTCAGTGTCCGCTCGGACGGCAACTTGTCGCCGGGGCGGTAACGCCCCGACTCGATCCAGGATCGGATCGTCTCGTAGACCCTCTGCGTCTTGGGACCCATCCTTGGGCGCACACTCCCTGGCTGGCGGATTGTGCTTGCCAGCGTAGTGGTGGGTGTGGTTGTGCTGGAGGGGTGATTCAATCATCGGCAATTCTTGGCTCCTGCGGTGGGCGGGTGGCGATGGAGGGGTAGGCGCCTTGGGTGCCTCATAGCAGCTTTCAGATGCATGCAGCGTTTGGGGTCCAGAGATCCCTGTTCGTTCGGCGGAGGACGGCGTTGGGGCATCGCCGGAAGCTTGCTGGTCACTGCCAGTGGCGAAGAGGCGGAGTCGCCAAGGTGCTCAGCTTCCGGCAGGTTCCTCATCGCTAAGGAAAAAGCCAGTACGGGGCAGGGCGGCTTTCGATAGGGGAGGGTGAATGCGATCACCAACAAGAATTGAAAGGGAGAAATTTCTCGATTTCGTCAAGGAGGGCAGTAGGCAGTGGGCAGTGCACGGCCATAACGTCGTCCTTGGAAAGAGTCGAAAGAAGTGGTACATGGCCACTGTCGATGTGACGGGGGATGGGCATGTGGCGGTAGTCTTTTCTTTCGAGTCCGGAATCCCTGAAGATCTCCTATCGCAGATATTCGGGCAAGTTCGAAGTGAACAAGGGGAGCTTAAAGAGCAATTCGGATCCGAGGTGCGACTCAATAGGAGCCGGGCCACCATTAGGGTTATCCACCCGCAACCCATTCGATGGATATCGACGGGGGCTAGTGAGAAGTCGTACGCCTATTCTGCTAAGCGCACTAGGGAATGGATCAAGGAAACCTTCAACAGGCTAGGTCGATCGGTGGCGAGCGAGTCAATTTCTATTCGTGCCATGATGGTTCGAGCGAAAAGTCCAGAGCCCGACCTGGGGGGCAAATTGCCCCGAAAGGCTGCGACTCCGCCGTCGAGCTGGCCAATCCCGCTCACGGCTGTCACGCCTTCGTTGGGGGCGATCGATTCGGGCGCCGCCAGTCCGCCCCGGCAAGGGCGGGTCGAGCAAGAAGCTCTGCGGTCTCTAGCGAGCCGCGACCAGTCCTCCTTTGGGCGGGTTCCTCAGACGGCGACCCTGCCATGTCCTGTGTGCCAGAAACCTGTCACTGGGGGACGCGTACGGCACCAGCGATGTGAAAATATTCGCGCCGAGAACAATGAAGCTGTCGCAGCGGGGAAGGGGCTCTCCCTTTTGGCGTCGCCCTCGGAATCCGCTAGGTACAGAAAACTCGTGGAGAGTGTCGAGCGACGTGAAGGGAATACCTATGGGCGACGACGCGTTAGTGAAAGTCGGGATCCGGTCCGTCTTAGGAAGGCCCGTGAAGCGGTGCTGTTGCGTTGCCAAGGGGCCTGCGAGAATCCCGCGTGTGGAGGTCAGCCCGTTGATGTGACAGACAGCGGTGAGGCGATACTGGAAGTGGATCACGTTGAGCGTATTGCAGAAGGTGGTCGAGATCATCCAATTCAGATGATTGCCCTGTGTCCCAACTGTCACGCAATGAAGGAACGTGGATCTAATCGCGAAGCGTTGAAGGTAATATTTTTGGAGGTGGCCAAGGATGCGCACGATCAATGGAGTTCGGTCGGGTGAATTCTTCGTTCCCCTTGGCGGCGTGCTTTCAGTGGAGGCGACGCCCTCGTGGTAGGCCGTGCTCGTCTTGAACCGTATGAGTCCTCTACGTAGGGCTGGCCTGGGGCCTGCAGTGATTGAACGTACTCTGCTCTCGGGTGGCCTGGGCCGTCCCTGGGCCATCCGAGGGCGGCCCAGGGCCACTGAGACCCGCCAACAACCACCAACCGAGGAGCGTCCTCACATGCAGCATCTGGGATCGCGACAGGCGACCGGGACGGGTCGTCACTTCCTCCGCAACAAGAAGCAGGAGTGGGAGGAGTACCGCTCCGAGGTCACCGCCTTCGAGCTGCGGAAGAACCTGCCGGTGCTGTAGCGGTTCCGCCGGGGTCCGGGGCCGCGGAAACTCCGTTGCCCCGGGGTCCCGGGGCGTTCACACTGCGGCGGTGAGGAACGAGAGCGTCACCACCGCGCGGCTCCTGCTGGACCCGTTGAGCGTCGCCGAGGCCCGGCGGACCGTCGCCCGGGACGCCGGGGACGGGGACCTGTGGGCCGAGGGATATCCCGGCGACGGGGACGTACGGGCGTGCACCGGGTTCCTGCGGGGGGTCACTGAGCGCGGCGACCCGGGGGTGTTCCGGCCGTACGCGATACGGCTCAGGGACGGCGGTGCGACCATTGGCGGGATCGGCTTCCACGGGCCGCCCGACGAACTGGGCGTCGTCACCGTCGGATACGGGCTGGTCCCGGGCGCGCGCGGCCGGGGCTACGCCTCCGAGGCCCTGCGCGGGCTCGTCGGCCTCGCCCGCCGGGCCGGTGCCTCCGGGGTGAAGGGCGACGCCGACCTCGACAACGTGGCCTCGCACCGGGTCATGGAGGCCGCGGGCCTCCTGCGCGTCGCGGAGGCCGACGGCCTCAGCCACCACCACCTGGCGCTCTGACGGCCTGGCCCCGCCCCGCGAGGCCGCCCTCTTCAGGCGACGACGCGTGGGGCCGGACAGGTCCCAGGGGGTGTTTCAAAAGGAGCGCCGTCTGCCCGGGGGCAGGCCAGACGCCGCCACGCAGGCGGGACCTCCGAAACGCGCCTCAGCGCTCCGACAGTTCCGCCGGGACCTCCTGGACCACCCAGCTGTTGCCGTCCGGGTCCTCGAAGGACAGGAACGAGTTCCAGGTGTCGCCCCTGCCCTCCTCCCAGCCCGTGGCCCCCACGTGCAGCACGGGGGACACCTCGACGCCCCGGTCGGCGAGTTCGGCCCGTGCCGCCTCGATGTCCGTGACGCAGAGCTGGAGGCCGCTCAGCGTGCCCGGGGCCATCTCCGCCGCCCGGGGCATCCTCGGCATCCCGGTCTGCATCGAGATGGAGCAGCGCGAGCCCGGCGGGGTCGCCTGGATGACGCGCAGACCCGGTGCCACCTCCCGGTCCACGTCGATGGTGAAGCCGCACTTCTCGGCGTAGAACTTCTTGGCGCGGTCCAGGTCGGTGACCGGGACGGTGACGACTTCCAGGGTCCAGTTCATGGGGGGTCTCCTCAGCGAGGCCGACGGTCCTGCCCGTACGGCCGCGCCCCGGGCGGAGCCGTACGCCGGACGCGGCGCGGCCGTGGACACCGGGGCCGTACCCACCATCCCCCAGGACCGCCCCGTCCCGCACTTCGGGCCGCAACGCGCGCTCGCACCCCACTACGCGCGCCCCCACGCGCGCCGCCGGGCGCCCCCGCCCCCCTGATAGCGGGCTACGGCGCGGTACTCATCGGTCCCGCCGGGGTCCAGTGCAGCCGGCCGTCCAGACCGATCGCCGCGACCCCGTCCGGGCCCGCGTCCGGCGCCCCCGAGAACAGGAACCGCTCCAGCGTCCACACCGGGCCCGACGCCGTCCTGCCGTGCGGGGCCGTCGCCAGGAAACCGGTCCTCGACCGGACGGCGAGGATGCCGTCACCGCCGCTCACCGGGCCGAAGCCCGCGACCCCGCCGGGCAGCTCGGTGAACGGGGAGACCGGGGCCGCGCCCGAGAAGTCGGCACTGCGCAGATCACCGGAGGAGGGCTTGCGGAACCAGAGCCGTACGCCCTCGCCGTCCGGTGCCGGGCTCGCGCTCAGGGCGAGCGTCGTCGCCGGGAGCCCGGTCCTGACCGGGCCCTTCAGAGGGGCGCCGGGCTCCGGCCGGGCCCACACCAGGACCGTGCGGGGGGTGCTGGCGAAGACGTAGCTCCGGCCCTCGCCGTCCGTCGCCGCGACCGGGTCGCCGTACACGTCGGTGCCGCCGAGCACCGCCCACGGCCCCCAGCTGCCGTCCGCGCGCTGCTCGCGCGCGGTCAGCCGGTGGTGGCTGTCCCGCAGTAGTACGGTCGCGAGGCCCGCGCCGTCCACGGTCACGGCGGGCGCGCTGATGTCCGAGGTGCCGCTCGCGTCGTCCCGCTCGGGGGTGCCGAGCGGGCGCCACGGGCCGAACGGGCCGCCCGGGGACGTCTGCGCGGTGGTCACGACCTCCCGGCGGTAGCCGCCGGTGCCCGTCCCGGTGAGTCCGGTCTGCGTCGTCCGGGTGCCGTAGACCGCGATCCGGCCGTCGGGCAGCGCCACCGAGGTGACCCCGCTGTCCATTCCGCCGCCGGGCAGCAGCGTCGGGCCGTGCCAGCCGCCGCGCGCGGGCATCCGCCAGGCCGCGAGCTGCCCGTCGAGCACGGAGAAGGCGTTCAGCCCGCCCCTCCCGTCGCGCTGCACCCAGGAGGTGGAGGTGCCCCGGGCGTAGCGCACGGTCTGCGCCCAGCCGCGCCCGGCGGGCCGGGCGGCCACCTTCAGGTCCCCGCAGCCCGCGATCGTGCCGCAGTACCGGACGCCGTCCAGCCAGGCGTACGTCTTGAGGGTCTTCAGCTTCGCCCCGGCCGTCTCGGGGTCGAGGGTGTGCGGCAGGGCGCTGGTGGGGTAGCCCAGGTAGTTCTGCACGCCGATGCGCGGGCGACCGGGCAGCTCCGCGTACCGGGCCAGCGCCGCCTGGGTGAACCGGGCCCCGTACAGATGGTCCTGGTGGTCCTTCGCCCGGCCCGTCTTCGGGTCCGTGCCCGGTGTCGGGTCCTGCATGCGGACGAAGGTCGGCCGGAACCGGTCGAGCAGCCCGGTGATCGTCGCCACGACCTGGTCCTTCGTGTACGTGAAGTCCGCCGCGACCGGCGTCCCGGCGGACCGCTGGGACTCCAGCGTCCCGATCCGGCCGTGCCAGAGGCCGTTCATGCTGTGCGGGCGGTCGCCGCTGGTCGAACCGGCCTCGCGGAGCTGCACCCACACCAGCCTGATCCGGGGCAGGGCGCGCAGGGTGTCCAGTTCGGCGGCGCCGCCGCCCGCCGTGGGGATCGAGACCCGGTCCCAGGGGCTGGTCCGGTCACCGGTCGCCATCTCCGCGTACGCGGCCCGGATGCCGTTCTGCCGGGCCTCGGCGTAGCCCGCCTTGTCGGGCGTGGTCGTGGCGATGTCGCGGGGGCGCGCGTTGACCCCGTCGGACTCGCCCGCGGTGAGGTACACGGAGGTCAGCGGGTTGCCGGAGCGCAGCGACTGGGAGGTGTCCGGGTTCATGAAGAACAGGTCGTCGTCGGGGTGCGCCACGATCTGGAGGACGGAGGTGCCGCCCTTCCCGGGCTGCTTCGGCGTCACGGTCCAGGGGCCCGTCCGCCGCACGGGACCGGCGTCCGTGCCCGCCTCCACACCGGTCACCCGGGTCCCCGGGCCCTTCGCCTCCGGTGCCGCGTGCGCCTCCGGAGTCCTCGACGTGCCCGTCACCGAGAGCAGTCCGGCGAAGGCGCCGCCCGCCAGGACGGCCGTCACGACGACGGACACGGTCCCGCGGCGGGACGGGAGGGGGAGGCGGCGGCGAAGTCGTACGGGCATGGTCGATGGCGCTTTCGACGGGGACCGGGGTCGGACGGGGGGCGCCGGTCGGGCGGTCAGGAGACGGTTCTGTAGGGTGGGCGGCCCGAGGGGCCGGCGGGTTCGGAGAGGTCGGGCTCGGCGGACTGAGCCATCCGCCCTGAGCAAGACGAACTTTCAAGGGATACGGTTCATCCGACACGAAAAGCCACCTTTGTGCCGGACGTCACGCGTGACGCGCTGTGACCCCCGCCCCTGACCCGTACGGGCCCGCCGCCCGACGTGCCGGGAGCCCCGCCGGAGGGTGTGCCGCAGCACCCCGCCACGGCCCACGACGAGCACCCGCCCCGTTGACGTGCCGCAGGCCCCGGCGGTGGCGCGGTGCGGGTCCGCGGCCCCTGAGGTCGGACCCCTCCCTGCCCCCTCTCCGCCCCCTCCACGACCTCGCCTGAGGCCCGTTCGGTGACACGCCGTGAGTGTCGTCCGTGGTCTGCCACAGGCCCATTCGTGTCAGCGCCGGGCGTCCGCACGGGAGCCGCGCCCCCGAGGCCCGGCCCGGGGCCCGCGCCTCGGACCCGGAGACCGGACCCGGAGACCGGACCCGAGGCTCCGGCCGCGAAGCCTCGAACGCGATGTGCCGGGAGCCCCTTCCGTGCCCTGCCCCCGGCCACCTCCTGGGCCACCCCGACCGCACCCCGGCGATGTCCCCCTGACACCCCGGCTGACACCCCGGTCGTCCCGGCCGCACCGAGCCACCCCGTGACGCGCTGTGAAGCCACGGCCCGCGCACTCCGGTGGTCCGCTCCGGATAGGCTCGCTCCACCCCGGCTCCACCCCGGGGCGGACTGCTCGGAGGGAGCGGCGGAATGACGGTTCCGGGACGCAGGAGCAGCACGTTCTCACGGCTGCTGCGGCACGGGTTCACCGACCCGTCCGGGGCGGAACGGCTCCTGGACGTGCCCGAGCTGTCCGCGCTGCGCGGCGACTCCGTCCTCCTCGACGCGCTCGGCGCCACCGCCGACCCCGACCTCGCCCTGCGCGGCCTGGTCCGGCTGGTCGAGGCGCAGCCGGAGACCGAACGGCAGACCTTCACGGCCACCCTGCTCTCCGCGAAGCCGTTCCGCGACCGGCTCCTCGGGGTGCTCGGCGCCTCCGAGGCGCTCGGCGACCATCTGGCCCGGCACCCCCGCGACTGGGAGTCCCTGGTCACCTACGAGGCGGCCGACCTGCACCCGGGGGTCCCCGAGTTCGAGCACGAGCTCGCGGCGGCCGACGACCCGGTGGCCCTGCGGATCGCCTACCGCCGCTGCCTCCTGGCCATAGCGGCCCGGGACGTGTGCGGCACCACCGACGTGTCGGAGACCGCCGCCGAGCTGGCCGACCTGGCGACGGCGACCCTGCGCGCGGCCCTCGCCATCGCCCGTACCGCCGCGCCCGCCGACGCCGCCCAGTGCCGTCTCGCGGTGATCGCGATGGGCAAGTGCGGCGGCCATGAGCTGAACTACGTCTCCGACGTGGACGTGATCTTCGTCGGGGAGCCGGTCGAGGGCGCCGACGAGGGCAAGGCGATCCAGGCCGCGACCCGGCTCGCCGCGCATCTGATGCGGATCTGCTCGGAGACCACCGTCGAGGGCACCATCTGGCCGGTCGACGCCAATCTCCGCCCCGAGGGCCGCAACGGCCCCCTCGTGCGCACGCTCTCCTCCCATCTCGCGTACTACCAGCGCTGGGCGAAGACCTGGGAGTTCCAGGCGCTCCTGAAGGCGCGCCCGGTGGCGGGCGACCCGGAGCTCGGCGCCCAGTACATCGCCGCCGTCTCCCCGCTCGTCTGGCACGCCGCCGAGCGGGAGAACTTCGTCACCGACGTGCAGCGGATGCGCCGCCGGGTCGTCGACAACATCCCGGCCGCCCAGGTCGACCGGGAGCTGAAGCTGGGCCCCGGCGGACTGCGGGACGTCGAGTTCGCCGTCCAGATGCTCCAGCTGGTGCACGGCCGCAGCGACCCCAGCCTGCACAGCGGCACCACCCTCGACGCGCTGGCCGCCCTCGCCGCCGGGGGGTACGTGGGCCGGGCCGACGCCTCCCAGCTCGACGAGGCGTACCGCTTCCTGCGGGCCATGGAGCACCGCATCCAGCTGTACCGGCTGCGCCGCACCCACCTCGTCCCCGAGGACGAGGCCGATCTGCGGCGGCTGGGCCGCTCGATGGGACTGCGCACCGACCCGGTCGCCGAGCTGAACAAGGAGTGGAAGCGGCACGCGGCCGTCGTCCGGCGGCTGCACGAGAAGCTCTTCTACCGGCCGCTGCTCGACGCGGTCGCCCAGCTCGCCCCCGGCGAGATCCGGCTCAGCCCGAAGGCGGCCGGACAGCGCCTCGAAGCGCTGGGGTACGCGGACCCGGCCGCCGCCCTGCGGCACCTGGAGGCGCTGTCCTCCGGGGTGAGCAGGAAGGCCGCGATCCAGCGGACGCTGC
This sequence comes from Streptomyces sp. NPDC101490, assembly GCF_044767145.1. Lineage (NCBI taxonomy): Bacteria > Bacillati > Actinomycetota > Actinomycetes > Kitasatosporales > Streptomycetaceae > Streptomyces > Streptomyces sp. NPDC101490. Next base: position 501,221 of record NZ_JBIWNI010000003.1, on the reverse strand, counting down.
TGCCGGTGCTGCTCGGCTGGTTCGCGGACTCGGCCGACCCGGACTCCGGACTCCTCGGCTTCCGCAAGATCTCCGACGCCCTCGGCAAGACCCCCTGGTACCTGCGGCTGCTCCGGGACGAGGGCGCCGCCGCCGAGAACCTGGCCCGGGTGCTGTCCGCCGGACGGTTCGCCCCCGACCTGCTGCTGCGCGCCCCCGAGGCCGTCGCGCTGCTCGGCGACCCGGGCGGTCTGACACCGCGCGGCCGGGAGCACCTGGAGCAGGAGGTCCTGGCGGCGGTGGGCCGCGCGGACGACGCCGAGCAGGCCGTCGCGGCGGCGCGCGGGGTGCGGCGGCGGGAGCTGTTCCGGACCGCCGCCGCCGACCTCATCGGCTCGTACGGCACGGAGGAGAGCCCCCGGGAGTCCGATCCGGGGGCGCTGGTGGACCGGGTGGGCGAGGCCGTCACCGATCTGAACGCGGCGACGCTCGCGGGCGCGCTGCGGGCCGCCGTGCGCGCCGAGTGGGGCGACGAGCTGCCGACCCGGTTCGCGGTCATCGGCATGGGCCGCTTCGGCGGGCACGAGCTGGCGTACGGCTCCGACGCGGACGTCCTGTTCGTGCACGAGCCCCGCGAGGGCGTCGACGAGCAGGAGGCGGCGCGGGCCGCGAACCGGGTGGTCGCGGAGATGCGCCGGCTGCTCCAGCTGCCCACCGCCGACCCGCCGCTGCTCATCGACGCGGACCTCAGGCCGGAGGGCAAGAGCGGTCCCCTGGTCCGCACCCTGAAGTCGTACGCGGCCTACTACCAGCGCTGGTCGCTGGTCTGGGAGAGCCAGGCGCTGCTGCGCGCCGAGCCGATGGCCGGTGACCGGGACCTCGGGGAGCGGTTCGTCGAGCTGGTCGACCCGCTGCGCTATCCGGCGGAGGGCCTCGGCGAGGACGCGATCCGCGAGATCCGGCGGCTGAAGGCCCGGATGGAGTCGGAGCGGCTGCCGCGCGGCGCCGATCCGACGCTCCACGCCAAGCTGGGGCGCGGTGGGCTCAGCGACGTCGAGTGGACGGTCCAGCTGCTGCAGATGCGGCACGGCTGGGCGGAGCCGGGGCTGCGGACGACCCGCACCCGGCGGGCGCTGGCCGCCGCGCACGCGGCCGGGCTGATCCCGACGGAGGAGGCGGCGACCCTGGACGAGGCGTGGGTGCTGGCGAGCCGGGTGCGCAACGCGGTGATGCTGGTGCGCGGCCGGGCCGGGGACACCTTCCCCACCGCTCCGAGGGAGCTGGCGGCGGTGGGCCGTTACCTGGGGTACGAGGCCGGGCACGTGGGGGAGATGGTCGACGACTACCGGCGGATCACCCGCCGGGCGAGGGCCGTCGTCGAGGAGCTGTTCTACGGGGCGTAGCCCTCGGGGGCGCGGACCGGTGGGACGGCGGCCGTCGGCTCTCGGGCGCCGGGCCCCCGTCTTCGGGCGCCGGGCCCCTGGGGCCGGTCGCCGCGCCGGTCAGCGCCCGGAGCCGACCGAGGACTGCGCGGAGCCGGACTTCTCCGGCGTGCGGTGGGCGTCGTCCGTGTCGCCTGAGTCGTCCGTGTCGCCCGTGTCGCCCGTACGTGCCGGGGCGGGGCCGCCGCGTGCCACCGGGCCCGCCTTGGGCTCCACCAGCTTGGGCAGGCGGTGCGGCCGGGAGCCGTACCAGCAGTAGGAGACGAGGAAGCCGAAGGCCAGGCAGATCATGCCGCCGACCGCGTCCAGCCAGAAGTGGTTGGCGGTGGCGACGATGACGACCAGGGTGGCCGTCGGGTAGAGCAGGCCGAGGATCTTCGCCCAGGGCGCCTTGGCGAGCAGGAAGATCGTGACGCCGCACCAGAGGGACCAGCCGATGTGCATCGACGGCATCGCCGCGTACTGGTTCGACACCTGCTTGAGGTTGCCCGAGGCCATCGAGCCCCAGGTGTGGTGGACCAGGACGGTGTCGATGAAGTCCTGGCCGTTCATGAGCCGGGGCGGCGCGAGCGGGTACAGGTAGTAACCGACCAGGGCCACACCGGTGGTGGCGAACAGGACCGTGCGGAACGCCGCGTAACGGCCCGGCTGCCACCGGTAGAGCCACACCAGCACACCGATCGTCACGATGAAGTGCAGCGTGGCGTAGTAGTAGTTCATCGACACGATCAGCCATGTCACCGAGTTCACGGCGTGGTTGACGGTGTGCTCGAAGGCCAGGCCGAGGGACTCCTCGGCCTGCCAGATCCAGTCCGCGTTCTTCAGCGCCTGGGCCTTCTGCTCCGGCACCGCGTTGCGGATCAGGGAGTAGACCCAGTAGCTCACCGCGATGAGCAGGATCTCGAACCAGATCGTGGGGCGCCGGGGAACCCGGGCGCGCAGGCGCGCCAGCCGTCCGTCGCCCACCATGGGTGGCGACGGGGTCGTCCGGTCGTCCACACTCTTCACGGTCGCTTCACCCATAGGGAGAGAGTCTGCCAGATCCCTTCCCCCCGACCGATCATCCCTCGGACGGGTTCGGGACGCACCCGGGTCCGTCTCAGGAAGGAGGCCTGGAGGATGACGGGGCCGACGCGGTCGAGCCGCGGACGACCAGTTCGGGCATGAAGACGAACTCGGAGTGCGGGGTCGGGGTGCCCCCGACCTCCTCCAGGAGCGCCCGCACCGCGGCCTGCCCCATCGCCTGCACCGGCTGCCGGATGGTGGTCAGCGGCGGATCGGTGAACGCTATGAGGGGCGAGTCGTCGAAACCGACGACCGAGACGTCCCTCGGCACGTCGAGCCCCTGCTGCCGGGCCGCGCGGATCGCGCCGAGCGCCATCATGTCGCTGGCGCACACGACCGCCGTGCAGCCCAGGGAGATCAGCGCCCCGGCGGCGGCCTGGCCGCCCTCCAGGGTGTACAGGGAGTGCTGGATCAGCGCCTCGGACTCGTCGGAGGAGAGGCCGAACCGCTCCGCCATGCCCTGCTGGAAGCCCTCGATCTTGCGGAGCACCGGCACGAACCGCTTGGGCCCGACGGCGAGCCCGATCCGGGTGTGGCCGAGCGCCGCCAGATGCGTCACCGCGAGCCGCATCGCGGCCCGGTCGTCGGGGGAGACGAAGGGCGCCCGCACCCTGGGGGAGAAGCCGTTGAGCAGGACGTACGGGACACCCTTGCCGCGCAGCCGGTCGTAGCGGGTCATGTCGGCGGTGGTGTCCGCGTGCAGCCCGGACACGAAGATGATCCCGGCGACGCCCCGCTCCACCAGCATGTCGGTGAGCTCGTCCTCGGTGGACCCGCCGGGGGTCTGGGTGGCGAGGACCGGGGTGTACCCCTGCCGGGTCAGGGCCTGCCCGATGACCTGCGCGAGCGCGGGGAAGATCGGGTTGTCGAGTTCGGGGGTGATGAGGCCGACGAGCCCCGCGCTGCGCTGCCGCAGCCGGACGGGACGCTCGTAGCCGAGCACGTCGAGCGCGGCGAGGACGGATTCGCGGGTGGCGGAGGCCACACCGGGCTTGCCGTTGAGCACGCGGCTGACTGTGGCCTCACTGACCCCCGCCTGGGCTGCGATGTCGGAGAGCCGCGCGGTCATGTGGATGGACTGTACCGGTCACCGCGCGTATTGCCCACCGGACAGCTGGTGCAAGCCACCCCGCAAGGTCTTGCAGTTCTTGCGGGGCACCCGCAGGGGGCGAGAGGTGCGCACAAGCGGCCGGAACGCACCCAGAACCCCCCTCTCAGCTGCTGTCAAGCGATGCGACGGCAACCTTAGGGACACGTGGATGTAACGATCGCCGGTCCTTGCAGAAAATTCCCGCAAGGTCTTTCGGCTCGTTTTCATCCCTGTTACGTTCCTGGCAACCCGGAGCGCCGCAAGGGAGCGGTCGCATGAGGAAGGTTCCAGACCCTCGTCCCCCGGGATCAGTTGAAGGAGTTCACATGCGGCGTGGCATAGCGGCCACCGCGCTGGTCGCGGCCCTCGGCGTGACCCTGGCGGCGTGCGGGAGCGACAGCGGTTCGAACGGCGGCGGCTCCACGGGCTCGGGCGAGCTCTCCGGCACCGTGACCTGGTGGGACACCTCCACGGTCGGCTCCGAGGACAAGGTCTTCAAGAAGGTCGCCGAGGACTTCAGGAAGAAGTACCCCAAGGTCACCGTCAAGTACGTGAACGTCCCGTTCGGCGAGGCGCAGAACAAGTTCAAGAACGCCGCGCAGTCCGGCTCCGGCGCCCCCGACGTCATCCGCTCCGAGGTCGCCTGGACCCCCGAGTTCGCCGACCTCGGCTACCTCGCCCCGCTCGACGGCACCCCCGCGCTCAAGGGCGCCGACGACTTCCTTGAGCAGGCCGCGGCCTCGACCAAGTACAACGGCAAGACGTACGCCGTCCCGCAGGTCATCGACTCCATGGGCATCTTCTACAACAAGAAGATCTTCAAGGACGCGGGCGTCGCGGTCCCCAAGACCATCGACGAGCTCAAGACCGTCTCCGCGAAGATCAAGGAGAAGACCGGCAAGACCGGTCTGTACCTGCGCGGCGACGACCCGTACTGGTTCCTCTCCTTCCTGTACGGCGAGGGCGGCGACCTGGTCGACGCCGAGCAGAAGAAGATCGTCATCGACGACGAGAAGGGCGTGAAGGCGCTCGCGACCGTCAAGGACCTCGTCGACTCGAAGGCCGCGATCACCGACGCGACCAACGGCTGGGACAACATGCAGTCGTCCTTCAAGGACGGCAAGGTCGCCATGATGATCAACGGCCCGTGGGCCGTCGCCGACACCTACGCGGGCAAGGAGTTCGCCGACAGGGCGAACCTCGGCATCGCCCCGGTCCCGGCCGGATCGGCCGGACAGGGCGCCCCGCAGGGCGGCCACAATCTCGCCGTCTACGCGGGCTCCAAGAACCTCGACGCCTCCTACGCCTTCGCCGAGTACATGACCTCGGCCGAGACCCAGGCCACGGTCGCCAAGGAGCTCAGCCTCCTCCCGACCCGCCAGTCCGTCTACATCAAGCCGGACGTCGCGACCAACGAGATGATCACCTTCTTCAAGCCCGTCGTGGACAAGGCCGTGCAGCGCCCGTGGATCCCCGAGGGCGGCAGCCTCTTCGAGCCGGTCAAGGTCGAGTACACCAAGGTGCTCACCGGCCAGAGCACGCCGGAGGCCGGTGCCAAGGCGATCGGTGACTCCTACCGCAAGCTCCTGAAGGACTGGAAGTAAGAAAGAAGGCAGGCCGGCTCATGGCTGTGGACACTCCCAGCCAGTCGGTGGCGAAGGCCGCGGGCGACAGCGTCGCCCGCGGCCGGCGCCGCGGCACAGGTACGCCCCGCCGCGCGGCGCAGCGCGCCATCTCCACCAACAGGTACGCCCGGGGGGGGGTCCTGCCGGGGGTGGGCGGACGAGGCGGGTTA